>NZ_JBICTV010000021.1:0-148265 GCF_043197855.1 Dactylosporangium sp. NPDC048998 | reverse complement strand
AAGAACCCGACGAGGTCGTCCAGGGCCTCGTCCGTGCGGCCCGCGAGGGGTGACCCGACCGGGATGTCCAGGCCCGCGCCCCACCGGCTCAGCAGTACCGCGAGGCCGGCGTGCAGCACCATGAACAGCGTCGCCCCGCGCCGGGCGGCCAGGTCGGCGAGGCCCGCGTGCAGCCCGGCGTCGACGGCCAGCGGGATGACGTCGCCGCGGTGGGAGGCGGCCGGGGGCCGGGGCCGGTCGGTGACCAGCGGCAGGCATTCGGGCACCCCGGCCAGTTCCTCGGCCCAGAACGCCAGCTGCCGCGCCAGCACGCTGCCGGGGTCGCCGGCCCGGCCGAGCAGCTCGGCCTGCCACCGCGTGTAGTCCACGTACTGGACCGGCAACGGTTCCCAGTCCGGCGCCCGGCCGCGCGACCGCGCGTGGTAGGCGCGCCCCACGTCGCGCAGCAGCCGGCCCGTCGACCAGCCGTCCCCGGCGATGTGATGGCCCACGATCATCAGCACGTGCTCGTCCTCGCCGGCGACGAACAGCGTCGCCCGGAACGGCGGCCGGTCGCTCAGGTCGAACACGTGGCTCGCGGCGCGGCGCATCGCCGCCGGCAGGTCGTCGGGCCGGACGACCTCCAGCGGCGGGCCGGCCTGCGCCACGTCCAGGATCAGCTGGTACGGCTCGCCCCCGGTCTCGGGGAACACCGTCCGCAGCGGCTCGTGCCGCTCGACGACGTCGGCGACGGCGGCGGCCATCGCCGCGCGGTCCAGCGTCCCGCGCAGCCGCAGCGCCCCCGCCATGTTGTACGTCGCGCTGGGCCCTTCTAGCTTGTCCAGGAACCACAACCGGCGCTGCGCGAATGACAGCGGGATCATCGGCTCTCCCCCGCCGCCGGACGGCTCATCCGCCGCAGGGCGGGACGGGCGGGCGCGGCGTCGGCGAGCCGGCCGCCGAGCTCGGCAATGGTCGGCGCCTGGAACACCGCCCGGACGGACACCTCGGCGCCGAGCTCGGTCCGGATCCGGCTGGTCAGCCGGGTGGCCAGCAGGGAGTGCCCGCCGAGGGCGAAGAAGTTGTCGTCGATCCCGATCGGGGCGCGGCCGAGCAGTTCCTCGTACAGCCGGCACAGCACCACCTCGCGGTCGTCGCGCGGGCCCCGGCCGGCCGGGGCGTGCGACGCGGACGGGTCGGGCAGGGCGCCGCGGTCCAGTTTGCCGTTGGGGCTCAGCGGCAGCGCGTCCAGCACCACGAACGCCGACGGGATCATGAAGTCGGGCAGCCTGCGCATCGCCTCCCGGCGCAGCTCGCCGATGTCGAGGTCATCGCCGGCCGGCACGAGGTAGGCCACCAGGGCACCGTCGCGGGCGATCACCTCGGCCTGACCGACCGCCGGGCTCTCGGCCAGCACGGCGGTCACCTCGGCCGGCTCGATCCGGAACCCGCGGATCTTCACCTGGTCATCGGCCCGGCCCAGGAACTCCAGCCGGCCGTCACCGGTCCACCGGGCCACGTCGCCGGTGCGGTACATCCGCTCGCCCTCGGTCCCGAACGGGTCGGCGACGAACCGCTGTGCCGTCAGCCCCGGCCGCTTCCAGTACCCCCGCCCGACCTGCCGCCCGGCCACGTACAGCGCGCCCGTGACCCCTACCGGCACCGGACGCAGCCACTCGTCCAGCACGTACGCCCGGGTGCCGGGCAGCGGGCGGCCGATCACCGGCTGCTCGCCGACCACCCGGGCGATCGTCGTGAACACCGTGCACTCGGTCGGGCCGTAGACGTTGTAGCCGGTGACCCCGTCGGCCCCGGCGATGCGCCGCCACAGCCCGGGCCGCACCGCCTCGCCGCCGACCTGCAGCATCGACGGCCGGACCGGCCCGTCCAGCAGCCCCTCCTCGAGCAGCTGCTCGGCGTAGGAGGGGGTGATCTCCAGGACGTCGATGCCGTGCTCGCGGACGTAGCCGACCAGGGCGTGCGCGTCGCGGCGGATGTCGTCGTCAAGCATGTGCAGCTCGTGGCCGGCGAGCAGCCACAGCACCGGGTTCCACACGGCGTCGAACGACAGCGCCGCGGCCAGGATCACCCGCAGCTGCCGGCCGGCCTGCCGGGCCGCCGGCTCGAGCTTCTCGCGGTGCTCGAAGGCGGCCAGGTTGGCCAAGCCCCGGTGGGTGAGCACCACGCCCTTCGGCCGGCCCGTCGACCCCGAAGTGTAGATCATGTAGGCCGCGTCGTGCGGGGCCGGCACGCCGCGCTCCGCCGGCTCGACCGGGGCGCCGGACAGGACCGCCAGCTCGGTCTCCGCCTCGACGGAGTCCAGCACCAGCCGCCGCGGCCCGGCCGCCGCGTCGGCCAGCTTGGCCGTCGTGATCACCACGTGCGGTGCCGAGTCGGCCAGCATGTACCGCACCCGCTCCTCCGGGTACGACACGTCGACCGGCACGTACATCGCCCCGGCGGCCACCACACCCAGCAGCGCCACCACCGCGTCGGCCGAGCGCGGCAGGAACACCGCCACCGGGTCGCCCGGCTCGACGCCGGCGTCGATCAGCCACCGGGCCAGCCGGTTGACCCGCGCGGCCAGGTCCCCGAACGACAGGGTCGAGTCGCCGAACACCAGCGCCGGCACGGCCGGGTCCGCCGCCGCCCGCGCCGCGAACAGCTCCGGCAGCAGCGGCGGCGGCTCGCCGGTCACCGGTTCGCCCCGGCCGAGCTCCAGCAGCGCGCCGCGCTGCGCCGGAGCCAGCACCTGGACCCGGCTCACCAGGACGTCCGGGTCCGCCACCACCGCTTCGAGCACGGCCACGATGCCCTGCGCCAGCGACGCCGCGCGGTCGCGGTCGAACAGCCCGGGCCGGTACTCGATGTCCATCTCGATCGCGTCGCCCGCCGACTGCACGGCGATGCTCAGCGTGTAGTTGGTCTTGACGTCGGTCTGCACGTCGGACATCGGGAAGCCGCCGGTCGTGCCGGCCCCGGGGAAGTTCTGGTACGACATGTGCGCGTCGAACAGCTCCTGCTGGCCCGCGGCGAGCCGGACGTCGACCAGACCCAGATGGTGGTGCGGGATCAGCCGCGACTGCTCGGCCTGCACCCGCGCCATCATGGCGGCGAGGGTCTCGGGCCGCGACAGGTCCTGGCGGACCCGGACCGGCAGCGTGTTGAGGAACATCCCCGCCATGTTCTCGATGCCCGGCACCTCCGGGGAGCGGCCGGTGACCGTGCCGCCGAACACCACGTCGCTGCGGCCGGTGGCCGTGCCGAGGGCCAGCCCCATCGCCGTCTGGAAGACGCTGTTCATCGTGAGGCGGTGGCCGCGGGCGAAGTCGCGGACCTTGGCGACCAACGCGGCGGGCACCTCGACGTCAAGCGTCTCGCTGGGCGCCAGCCACCGCTCGGGATCGGACGGCGCCAGCAGCGTCGGGCCCGGCAGGCCGGCGAGCGCGGCCCGCCACGCCTCGACGGCCGCGTTGCGGTCCTGCCGGGCCAGCCAGCGGTAGTAGTCCGAAAGCGGCGGCGGCGCCGGCAGGCCCGTGTCGTCGCCGTGGTTGTCGTAGAGCTGGGCCAGCTCGCCGAGCAGCAGCCACGAGGACCACCCGTCCAGCACGGCGTGGTACGTGCACAGCACGAATCGGTGCCGGTCCGGCGCGAGGCGCACCAGCAGGAACCGGGTCAGCGGCGGCTTCGTGAGGTCGAAGCGGGCCGCCACGGTCTCCTCGACCAGCTGCCGCAGGCGCACCGACTGCTCGGGCTCGGCGACGGCCGAGAGATCGACCTGCCGCCACAGCAGCGGTACGTCACGCACCACCACCTGCACCGTCCGGCCGGTGCGATCCGGCCGGAAGCAGGCCCGCATGCACTGGTGCCGGGCCAGCATCGTCGCGCAGGCGGCCCGCAGCGCCGCCACGTTCAGCGGCCCGGTCAGCAGCGCCGACAGGTGCATGTTGAACAGGCTCGGGCCGGACTCGGCGAAGTCGGCGTGGAACAGCTGCCCTTCCTGCAACGGGGTCAGCGGCAGAACGCACTCGATGCTGGTCCGGGTGCTGGTCTCGGTGCTGGCTCGGCTCACGTGATGGTCTCCCATTCGGCCTCGGTGGCGCCGGCTTGCTCGAAATCGCCGAACTCGTCGTCCGCGAACGTCACCAGCGGCGCTTCCGAGGCCGCTGCGGTTGTGGCGGTACCGCCGGCGGGGCCGGACCGGTCACCGATCGCCGCGGCCAACGTCCGCGCGGTCTGGTGGTCGAACAGGTCCCGCACGCCCAGGACGAGGCCGGCCTCGCGCGCGCGGGCCACGACGGCGACCGCGAGCACGCTGTCGCCGCCCACCTCGAAGAAGCCGTCCTCGGGCCGGACGACGTCCACCTGCAGCACCTCGGCGAGGATCCGGCACAGCGTCGCCTCAGTGCCGCTCTCAGTGCCGGTTGTGGTGCCGGTCATGACGCGGTCGGCGTGATGTCGGCCCAGTTGGCCTCGACGTAGTCCAGGCACGCCTGCCGCTCGCCGCCGCCGAACACCACCCGCCAGCCGGCGGGCACGTCGATGACCTCCGGCCACAGCGAATGCTGACCAAGGCGGTTGACCAGGACCAGATAGCTCGCGTCCGCAACCTCAAAGGGATCGACCACAGCAAGACTCCAATGGTTGGCTCCGTCGTTCCGGAAGACTCGCAGAGCCCACTGATCGACCGCTGACAATTCGCTGACCACCCTGACCGGCGCTGGGCGTCAGCGTTCGGCCAGCCGCGTGTCAAGCTCGGTCGGCACACTGGGGGCCGCGGCACGCGAGGTCGTGGCGCGAATACCGGTCCGCGCCGTCGCGCCGACCCATCCGATCGGAGAACGCCATGCGGCTCCCCGCGCCCCGAGGACCCATCAGCACCGCGCTGTTCGCCTGCCTGGCTGGCGCACCCGGGCCGGTGCCGGCCCAGCTCACCGAGCTGGCCGACGCCTTGCCGGAGACCACCACCGACGCACGGTCCGACGAGGACGTGCAGATCAGCCTGTGGGTCTGCTACGGGCTCACCTACGCCGGCTTCGAAGGCGTCGACGAGCGGTGGGAGTGGCAGCCGTCGCTCCTGGCGGTGCGCGGCGCCCTCGAGGCCGTGTTCGAGCGCGATATCCTCGCCGACGTCGAGATGCCGGCCGGCCTGACCCCGGCCCAGGTGCCGATGTGGCTGATGGAGGTCTGCGGCCGCGTCCCGATGGAGTTCCTGAAGTTCATGCACCGGACCGCGACGCTCGAGCAGTTCAAGGAACTGGTTATCACCCGGTCGATCGACGCCCTGCACGAGGGCGACGCCCACACGTGGGCCATCCCGCGGGTGTCCGGCCGCGCCAAGAGCGCGCTGATCGAGATCCAGGCCGACGAGTATGGCGGCGGCATGCCCGGCCGCAGCCACGCCGAGCTGTACGTGATGCTGATGTCCGAACTGGGGCTCGACCCGGAGTACGGGGCGTACATCGAGCAGATCCCGGCCGTCGCGCTCGCCCTGCACAACATCAGGTCGATGTTCGGCCTGCAGCAGCGCTGGCGCGGCGGGCTGCTGGGCAACCTCGCGGCGACCGAGATCGGCTCGTCGATCATCAACCGGCATTTCAGCGAGGGCCTGGACCGCCTCGGCGGGTCGAAGCGGGCGCGGCTGTTCTACGACGAGCACATCCTCGCCGACGCCGTGCACGAGCAGCTGGCCGCCCACGACATGTGCGGCGGGTTCGTCGCCGACTACCCGGACGAGTGGGACCGCGTCGTCCTCGGCGCGCTGGCCACCCTCAACGTCCGCGGCCTGTTCGCCGGCTCGGTCGTCGATCCGTGGGCGGCCGGCGGCACCTCCCTGCGCGAGCTCACCACCGTCTGAGAGAACAGGAGCCCGTTTCATGCTGGACGACCAGCCACCGGTCGAGATCACCCTCTACGAGAACGGACCGGTCATCGTGCGGGGCGCCTACAAGCTCCAGGACCGCGACCGCAAGGAGATCGACCCCGGACGGAAGACCATCGCGCTGTGCCGGTGCGGCCTGTCCGCCCTCAAACCGTTCTGCGACGGCAACCACGTGCTGCGCGGCGGCGCCGCCCGCACCGCCCTCTGAGCCGGTCGCATGACCATCGAAGCCGAGCTCGACGCGGCCCGCGCGGTCATCCGCGAGTACTCGTCGCGGATCGAGCAGCTGACGGCCGAACGGCACGAGCCCATCGCGATCGTGGGCGTCGGCCTGCGCATGCCCGGCGGCAGCGCGACCATGGACGCCTTCGCCGAGTACCTCGCCGCCGGCCGGTCCGCGATCGGTCCCTTCCCGGACCGGTGCAACGGCGGTGAGCCGGCCGCCGCCGGCGGCGGTTTCCTGACCGGTGTCGACGAGTTCGACCCGGCGTTCTTCAACATCTCCCCCAAGGAGGCGCGCTGCATCGACCCGCAGCAGCGGCTGGCCCTGGAGACGTCGTGGGAGGCCCTGGAGCACGCGAACATCGACCCGGCCGGGCTGCGGCGGGGCAACGTCGGGGTCTACTTCGGCGCCAGCGGCATGGACTACGCGTGGGAGATCGGCGGGCTCGACGCCGCGGACATGGACGGCTACCTCGCCGGAGGGCTGCTGCACGCGGCGGTGTCCGGCCGGGTCTCGTACTTCCTGGGCACGCGCGGCCCGTGCATGTCGATCGACACCGCCTGCTCCTCGTCGCTCGTCGCGCTGCACCTGGCGGTCACCGCCCTGCGCGGCCGGGAGTGCGAGCTCGCGCTGTGCGGCGGGGTCAGCGTCATCCACCATCCGTACAGCAGCATGCTGCTCACGGACATGCAGGCGCTGGCCCCGGACGGGCGCTGCAAGACCTTCGACGAGTCCGCCGACGGCTACGGCCGGGCCGAGGGCTGCGCCGTGGTCGTGCTCAAGCGGCTCAGCGACGCCGAGCGCGACGGCGACACCGTGCTCGCGCTGATCCGTGGGACCGCGGTCCGGCAGGACGGCGAGAGCGCCGGGTTCACCGCCCCCAACGGTCTCGCCCAGGAGGCGCTCATGCGCGCCGCGCTGGCCAACGCGCGGCTGGAACCGGGCGACGTGCAGTTCGTGGAGGCGCACGGCACCGGGACGCCGCTCGGCGACCCGATCGAGATGGCGTCGATCGCCGAGGTGTTCGGGCCGTCGCACAGCCGCCAGAACCCGCTTCTGGTCGCCTCGCTCAAGACCAACATCGGGCACATGGAGGCCGCGGCCGGCATCGGCGGCGTGGTCAAGACGGTGCTGCAGCTGCGCTCCGGCACCGTGTTCCCGCACCTGAACCTCCACAAGCCGTCGACTCGGATCGCCTGGGACACCTGGCCGGTCCGGGTGCCCATCAGCTCGGAGCCGTGGCCGGCCGACGTCCGCCGGGGGCTGGTGAACTCGTTCGGCTTCACCGGCACGATCGCCGCCGCCGTGCTGGAGGAGGCGCCCCCGGCGGCGCCGCCGGATCCCTCGGAGCCCTCAGGGCCGCCGGCGCCCGGCGGGCACGTGCTGACGCTGTCGGCCAAGTCGGTCCCGGCGCTCGCCGCGCAGCTGCGGCGGTACCAGAAGATCGTGGCCGACCGGCCGGACCTCGACGTCGCCGACCTGTGCTACACCACCAACGTCGGCCGGGCCCACTTCCGGCACCGGGTGGCCGCCGGGGTGACCGGCCCCGGGGACCTCCCCGACCGGCTCGCGGAGATGCTGGCCACCGTCGAGAGCGGCATGCCCAAGCACGTCTCCCGCAAGGTCGGGTTCCTGTTCTCCGGCCTGGGCCAGCTGCGCCCCGGCCTGGGCTCCGGGCTGTACCGGCGGCACCCCGCGTTCGCCGAGGAGCTCGACGCCTGCGACGAGCTGCTGACCCCGCTGGTGGGCCGGCCGGTCAAGGCCATGGTGCTGGGGACCTGCGGGCCGGACGACGCTGCGGCGCTCGACCAGGCCCGGTACGGCCAGCCCGTGCAGTTCGCGTTCCAGTACGCGCTGGCCCGCCTGTGGATGTCGTGGGGGGTGCGGCCGACCGCGGTCGCGGGGCACAGCATGGGCGAGGTCGCCGCCGGCGCCGTGGCCGGGCTGTTCAGCCTCGCCGACGCCGCCCGGCTGATCGCGGCCCGGGCCCGGCTGATGGACTCGGTGCGCACCCCCGGCTGCATGGTGTCGGTCGGGGCCGGGGCCGACACCGTCGCGCCGCTGCTGGCCGGCTACGCGGACGTCTCCGTCGCCGCCGTCAACGCGCCGCAGCAGTGCACCATCTCCGGCGGCCGGGACTCGATGACGGCGGTCATGGCCGAGCTGACCGCGCGGGACCTGGACTTCGCGCTCCTGCCGGTGTCGCAGGCCTCGCACTCCCCGCTGATGACCGAGGTGGCGGACGAACTGCACGCGGCCATCGACGGCATCGCCTTCGCCGAGCCCGCGATCACGATGGTCTCGACGCTGACCGGCCAGGTCGCCAGGCGAGGCGACTTCTCCGTCGACTACTGGGTGCGCCACATCGCCGAACCGGTGAACTTCGTCGGCGCGATGCGCGCGCTGGACCAGCGGGGCAAGCACCTCTTCGTCGAGCTCGGCCCGGCGTCGACGCTGACCCCGCTGGGCAAGCGGTGCGTCCCGCCCGGCCGGCACCTCTGGCTCACCAGCGTCCGGCCGACCGAGCAGGACGGCGAGGCCGTGCTCGACGCCCTCGCCCGGGCCTACGCGGCCGGGCAGCCGATCGCATGGCCGGCCTTCCACCGCGGGGCGCACCGGCGGCGGGTCGAGCTGCCGGCGTACGCGTTCGACCGCGAGTCGTACTGCCTGCCCACCGCCGCGACGGCGCCAACCCGGCCGGCAGCCGGCACAGCACTGCATTTCGACCGCGAGTCGTACCGGCCGCCCACCGCCGCGACAGCGGCTACGGTGCCGGCCCGGCCGGCCGAGGACTCGGCTGTGGTCGAGACCGCGGTGCTGGCGGAGGGCGGCGAGCGCCGGGCGGCGATCACCACGCTGATCCGGGAGAAGGTCGCCGCGGTGCTGGAGTTCAGCACGCTCGCCGGCATCGAGGCCGACATCGACTTCACCGAACTGGGGATGGACTCGCTGCTCGCGGTCAAGCTCCGCAAGGAGCTCGGCGCGGCACTGGGGATCACCTTCGCCACCCCGGAGGTCTTCAACCACCCGACGCCGCTCGCTCTGGCCGAGTTCCTCGACGGGCGCCTGGACGGGTGCACCGATGCCGACCTCGTAAAGGTGGATGAGCGATGAGCCACTGGTTCACCCCCGCGCAGCCGCCCCCGGAGGCCCAGATCCGCCTGCTGCTGATGCCGCACGCCGGGAGTGGCGCGGCCGCCTACCGCGGCTGGGGCCGGCTGCTCCCGGCGGAGGTCGCCGCGCAGGCGCTCACCCTGCCCGGGCGGCAGAGCCGACGGGACGAGCCGCTCCCCGTCGACTGGGACGCCCTCCTCGACGACCTGCACGGTGCGGTGCTGGCCACGGTCGACGACGAGCGCCCGTACGCCATGTTCGGGCACTGCATCGGCGCGATGCTGGCCTACCGGCTGGCCGTGCGGCTCGAGGCGGCCGGCGACCCGGCCCCGTTGCTGCTCGGCATGTCCGGCTGGGCGCCGCGGGGTTTCTTCGCCCCGCCGCCGGGCCACGAGAAGCTGTCGATGGACGAGTTCGGCGACATGTTCAAGGATCTCGGGGCCTTTCCCGAGGAGCTCTGGACCGATCCGGACATGCTGGATCTGGTGCTGCCGCCGGTCGTCGCGGACTTCCGCATCGCCGTGCAGTTCGAGGACGACGAGGCCATCGTGGAGTGCCCGCTGGTGAGCTACGCCGGCGGGTCGGACCCGCTGCTGACCGACCCGGACGCGATGAAGGTCTGGGCCGGGCGCAGCCGGCGGTATCTCGGCCACCAGGTGTACCCGGGCGGCCATTTCTATGTCAGCGACCACGCCGCGGCGGTCATGTCGGACTTCAGCCGACGCCTGACCCGCATCGCCGGCGACGCCGCCTAGGCTTCGTCGGCGTCGCCGGGGCAGGTCACGTGCGCAGCACGGCGTGATCGGCCCCGAGGCGCAGCGCCTCGTGGTGGTTGAGGATCGCGTTGAACAGGTTCCGCAGGGTCACGGTCGGCTCGACGCCGAGCTCCTCGTGGAGCCGGTCGCGCATCTGGGTGTACGTGCTCAGGGCTCGCGCCTGCTGCCCGGACCGGTACAGCGCGATCATCAGCTGCTCGCAGAAGCGCTCGTTCAGGGACAGCTGCTCGACCAGCTCCGACAGCATCGGGATGATGTCCATGTGCCGTCCGCTGCGCAGTTCCAGGTCGAACAGCGTCTCCAGGGCCACGACGCGGGCGGTCTCGTAGCGCTGGGCGACGATGCGGCACAGCGATCCCTGGATCACCAGACCGAAGGCCTTGCCCCGCCACAGGGACAGCGCATTGCGCAGCGCGTCGGCCGCCGTCGCGGGGTCGGAGGCGCCGAGGAACCGGGCGTAGTCGAACTCACGCATGAACACCTTCGCGTCGACGGCGTCCTCGGCCGTCTGCAGGCGGTAGCCGGAGTGCTCGACGATGAGCCGGGTGGACCGGTCGTCGGCCGAGTCGATCCGCCGGCGCAGCCGGCTGATGTGCGCCTGTAAGGCGTTCTCCCAGCGCGGCGGCGGCTCGTCGCCCCAGAGCTCCGAGACGAGCGAGTCCACCGCGACCGGCTGGCCTTCGGCGGCGAGCAGGGTCGCGAGGAGCGCCCGTTGCAGTGTTCCGGAGATCTTCAGCGGCCGGTTGGCCGATTGGCATTCGAATGGCCCGAGCACGAAGAATCTGATCATCATGCGATCTCCCGTCCCCATTGCCGATGCTCTGCGTCACCCTGTGTACGAAGACCCTTGTGTGCTGTGGTTGGCGCAACGCCACCCGCTCAGCGCGATTCCGCCCGCAGCAACCGGCGCAGGACCTTGCCGGTCGGGTTGCGCGGCAACGCGTCCACGAACTCGAACTGGGTCGGGATCTTGAAGTCGGCGATGCGGCCGCGCAGGAACAGCATGAGGTCCCGCGTGGTCGCCTGCTGATCGCCGTGGAACACCACCACTGCTTTGACCGCCTGGCCCCAACGCTGGTCGGGCACGCCGACCACCGCGGCGTCGGCGATCGCCGGATGCTCGGACAGCGCCTTCTCGACCTCCGCCGGATAGATGTTCTGACCGGCGACGATGATGGCGTCGTCGAGCCGGTCCAGCACGTACACGTAGCCGTCCTCGTCCAGGTAGCCCGCGTCGGGCATGATCAGCCAGCCGTCGACGAGCGCCTTCGCGGTCGCCTCCGGCTGCTGCCAGTACTCGATGAAGTTGGCGGGGTTCCTGGCCCAGATCTGGCCGACCTGGCCGGCCGGGAGGATCTCCCCGTCGCGGCCCACGATCTTCACCTCGTTGCCCGGACACGGCCGCCCGACCGAGCTCAGCCGCGGGTTGCCCGGCCGGTGCTCCGCGGGCGCGAGGCAGGTCACCCCGGCGCCCGACTCCGCCGCCGCGTACATCTGGGCGAGCTCGCAGTCCAGGCTCTCCATACACTGGCGCAGCAACGACGGCGCGATCACCGAGCCACCGTAGGTCACCTTGCGTAGCGACGTGAACGCGGCGCGGGTGGCGGTCCGCTCGGACAGCAGCATCCGCAGCATCGCCGGCGCCGCGAACATGATCGTGACCCCGTGGTCGCGGACGCACCGCACCGCCTCCTCGGCGACGAACATCCGCATGACCACGTGTGTGCAGCCGGCCCCGAAGCCGTACATGAACCAGCCCATGCCGGCCGAGTGCAGGCCGGAGAAGCAACTCATGGACCGGTCCCCGGGGATCCAGTCGATCCAGTCGAGACCGGCCCGCTCCATGTGCTCGATGAAGGTGAAGTACGCCCGGTGGGCGAGGACGACGCCCTTGGGCAGGCCGGTCGTCCCGCTGGTGTACATCTGCACGAACGCGTCGTCGCGCCCGGTGCCGGGATCGAGGTCCGTGTCGGGGTGCCCGTCCCGCCAGCACAGGAAACCGTCGGCCAGCGAGCCGGGCGTGTCCATCTCGATCACGGTGGTCAGCGCGGGCAGCGACGTGCGCAGCCGGTCCACCACCGGCCGGAAGTCGCGCTCCACGAACAACAACTCGGCCGTGGAGTCCCGCAGGACGTGGTCGACCTCGCGGGAGGTCAGCCGCCAGTTGATCGGCACGAGCACGGTCCCGCTCTTGGCACAGCCGAGCGCGATCTCGAAGTAGTACTCGGACTCGCGGCCGAGATAGGCGACCCGCGCACCGCGGCGCAGCCCCGCGGCGAGCAGTGCGTGCGCGGTCTGGTTGCTGCGGCGGTGGAACTCCGCGTAGGTCACCTCGCGGTCCTCGCAGATGACGGCCGGCTGGTCGGGGCGCCGCCGAGCATGCTCGGCGCACCGGGCGGTCAGTGTCTGCGCATTCGGGTCGCTCACGGCCTCACCTCCCTTTCATATCGCAGTACGGGGATATAGCTCTGCGTTCCCCGGCCCGGCGGGCGGCACGGATCAGGACGGCCCGGCCGTTTGCGGCACGGGGGCGAAGACGTCGGTCAGGACCTCGTCGGCCAGATAGGCGATAAGCCGTTCCATGGTCGGGCTGTTGAACAACACGTTGGTGCTCACGCTGCGACCGAACTGAGTCTCGAGCCGTTCCTTGATCTCGGTGATTCCCAGCGAGGTGAAACCGAGCTCGAAGTAACTCGCGTCAAAGGGGAGATCCTCGTCTTCATCCATCATCAACGTCGATTTGAATTCCGCGACAACAAGGTCCTCGAGTCCCGCCCGCCGTTCAGCCGGCGGGAGCTCGCACAGCCGCTCGATCGCCATCATGTTCCGAATTTCTCCTTGCCTACGGAGGCGTTCCGTTCCGTTCCATCCGATTCGGCGGACGCCTGCTGAAACAGCGTGATCTGGTCCAGATGCCGGGCCCGGGTGCGCTCGTCACGAATGCCGAGGCCTTCCCGCGGGGCCAGGCACAGCACCCCGACCTTGCCGATGTGCTCGTTGGCGCGCACGGCGCGGGCGGCGTCGGCGATGCGGTCCAGCGCATAGACACGCGACATGACGGGGTGGATCCGGCCGCGGACGACGAGGTCGTTTGCCCGCCAGGCCTCCTCGTAGTTCGCCGCGTGCGAGCCGATGATCCGCTTCACGTGCATCCACAGGTGCCGGTTGTCGTACAGGTGCTCGTAGCCGCTGGTCGAGGCGCAGGTCACGACGGTGCCGCCGCGGGCCGCGGTGAGCACGCTGACGCCGAACGTCTCCCGCCCCGGATGCTCGAAGACGATCTCCGGATCGCCGCCACCGAGCGCCCGCACGGCGTCGCGGAAGCGGCTCCAGTCCCGCCGGCGCGGCTGCCGGTCCGGGTCCCAGAACGTGAAGGCGCCGCGGTCGATGACGAGCTCCGCGCCGCGCCGGCGGCACAGGTCAGCCTTCTGCTGCGACGAGACCACGCAGATGGGTATCCCGCCGCCGTTGAGCACCAGCTGCGTGGCGTACCCGCCCAGACCGCCGCAGGCGCCCCAGATGAGCACGCGGTCACCCTGCCGCATCGCCGCGCCGTGCCCGGAGACGAGCTGCCGGTAGGCGGTGGACAGGGTGAGGTTCAGGCAGGCCGCCTCCTCCCAGGTGAGGTGGGCGGGCTTCGGCATGAGCTGGGTGGCCTGCACGAGCGCCAGGTCGGCGAGCCCGCCGAAGTTGGTCTCGTACCCCCAGATGCGCTGATCCGGGTCACGCAGCGCGTCGTCGTGCCCGGCGGGAGCGGCGAGGCTCGCGTGCAGGCAGTGCGTCACGATCTCGTCCCCGGGCTGCCAGCGGGTCACCCCGGACCCGACGCGCAGCACGACGCCGGCGGCATCGGAGCCGACCACGTGGTACGGCTGGTCGTGGCGGGCCGCGAACTCCGACTCCCGGCCGTAAGGCTTCAGGAAGCGGAACGTGGACACCGGCTCGAACATGGCGGTCCACACCGTGTTGTAGTTGATCGAGCTGGCCATCACCGCGATCAGGACCTCGCCGGGCGCCGGCTCGGGCGTCGGGACCTCGGTCACGTGCAGCGACCGGCGAAGATCACGCTCGGCGGACGGGACGCCCGCGAACACCCCCTGATCGGCCTCGAACACGACGGCCGCGCGATGGCGGTCCGGGATCCGGCACTTGGCCAGCGCCGCCGGATCGTCGGCGGCGGCCGACTGCGCGAGATCGGTCATGACGAGCTCTGCGCCATCGTCGCCAGGAGCGAGACGATCGGGTCCGCGGCCAGGAAGGTGGTTCCACCGGTGTCCCGGCCGGTCGGTCCGCCCGCACCGCGGGGAACCTCGGCGAGCGCCCGCCAGCCCTGGCGGCGGGCGGTCGACGATCTGGCCAGCGCGACCAGGAAGGCGCCTTCGGCGTTGCCGTCAGGAGCCGCTCCGGTCACGTGCTCCAGCCCGGCGGGTACCGCCGCGTTGACCGCCAGCACCAGCGCGAGATCCAGCTCGCCGGTGGCCAGGTGCAGCGCCGCGGTGTTGAGGGCGGTCGCTCCCGAGGTGGGGCCGGAGTCCACGAGCATCGCCGGGCCGTGCAGGTCGTGCCGGTTGGCCAGCCGCGCGGCCAGGATGTTCGGGAAGATCCCCGGCAGGGTGTCCTTGCGGGTGGGTGGCGTCTCCGCGCGGACGTCGTCCAGCACGGCGGCCCAGGTCTTGGCGTCGTCGTCGGCGAACAGGCCCTCGAGGTCGGCGGCGTAGCAGCGCAGCAGGTTGCCCACGGCGAGGGGCTGCGGGCCGCTGCGGGCGGCGATGACGCCGGTGGTGTCGCGCACCGGGGCCCACAGCTCCCCGTACTCGTCGATCAGCATCGCCGCGAGGTGCAGCGCCATGAGCTGGCCGCGGTCGGTCGAGCGGACCGTGCCGGCGGGCAGCCGCACCTCGTCGAACGGCGGCGGCTCGTAGCGGCCGAAGTCGCGCGGGCACGTCCACCCGCCCGTGGCGAGCATGCGCTCGACCTCCGCGCGGCTCGGCTCGCCCGGCAGGTGAGCGGCCCAGGCCACCAGCACGACCGGGTCGGGCTGCAGCGGCAGCGCGGAAGGCGCCGCCCGTCGCGCGCCGGCCTCGGTGATCACCACGTGGGCGTTGGCGCCGCCGAAGCCGAAGGACGACACCCCCACCGCGCGCGGGCGGTCGTCGTGGCGGTCCCAGGGGGTGGTGAGGACCGGCACCTCGACGCGTGTGCCGATCAGTGAGCCGGGCGGCGCAGTGGTGTACCCGTGCTGGGCCGGGATCTCGCCGTGGTGCAGGGCGAGCAACGCGTGGATCACCGACACCGCGCCGGAGGTCCAGCCGGTGTGGCCGATGACCGGCTTGTTCGACACGGTGAGTCGGCCTCCGGGCGGTGCCGTCGCGGCCAGGGACGTCAGTTCGGCGGCGTCGCCGGCCACGGTCCCGGTGGCGTGGGCGACCACCCAGTCCACCCGGCTCGCGTCGATGCCCGCGGCGCGCTGGGCGCGCTCGATGCACAGCGACTGCCCGAGCGGGTTGGGCGCGTAGATCGCCTTGCCCCGCCCGTCGGAGGACGCGCCGAAGCCGGCCAGCACGCCGAGCACCGGGTCGCCGTCGGCGCGCGCCCGATCCAGCGTCTTGAGCACGACGACCGCGGCGCCCTCGGAGAACAGGGTACCGTCGGCCCGCTCGTCGAAGACGCGCAGCCGGCCGCTGCGGGACAGCCCGCCGAGCTTCGCGAAGCCCACGTTGTAGCGCGGCGCGACGCCCGACATCCCGCCGCAGTAGGCGACCTCGCAGTCGCCGGCGAGCAGGTGCGCGGCGCCGAGCCCGATCGCGTACAGCGACGAGGCGCACGCGGCGTCGACCACGGTGACCGCGGCGCCGCCGGGCACCAGCCCGTCGACGGCGGAGCGCACCACTTGGTCGGGCCGCAGCCGCGCGGACGGCGGCGCCGAGTGGCCGAAGTGCTCCTGCAGCAGCGCGCGCAGCCGCCGCCGCTGCGTGGCGGCGGCGGCCGGGTCGCTCTGCAGGCGAACGGACAGCTGGTGGGCGGCGGACTCGATGACGACGGCCTCGTCCAGCGGCCGGGACGTGACGTCGGTGCCGCCGATCACGCAGTGGCCCCGGTCGCCGTCACGGATCGTCACGCCGTCGACGGCGTGCAGCAGGCAGTGGCGCAGGAAGATCGCCTCACGGGCGGTGCCGTCGAACCGGCCGGCCGCGAGCTCCGCGGCCAGCCGCGGATGCGGCGCCAGCCCGGTCAGGAACCCGGACGCTCGGGCGTAGGAACGGTCCTCGGCGTCCGGGTCGGCCGACCAGAACGAGTCGATCCGGTAGTCCGCGTCCGGGTCGGACACCTGAGGCTGGCCGGCGTGCAGCAGCTGCCAGAACTCGCTGGGGTGGCCGGCTCCGGGCACCGCGATGCCCATGCCCACGATGGCGATCTCCGTCATCTGGCCAGCTGCTGGATCAGGTCGGCCAGGGCGCGCAGCGTCGGATAGCTCGTGGGTTGCACGGTGCTGATCAGCTCGGCTAGGCCGTATCGCTCGAGTGCCGTCACGACGAACTCGTCGTGCGACAGCGAGTCGACGCCGAGGTCGGCCGCGAGGTCGGCGTCGGCGGTGATCTTGCCGATCGGGATCTCAACGGTCTCCGCGCAGATCCGGCGCAGTTCCTCGATCAGTTCCTGGGTGGCGGGAACGGGTACGCGAGTGGTCACGAGCTGGGTCCCTTCCGCGACAGTGGCGAGTCGGCGGCCAGGACGTGTTCGAGCCTCAGCAGCGCCTCGTCGGCGGCCCGGGCGGTCTCGAGGTCGTCGGGGGCCGCCGCGCACGCGCCGAGCATGTCGACGACCTGTTGCCCGGCCGCGGCGATCTCGTCCGGCATTTGCTCTCCTCCACGACTGGACGGCTAGACGGCGTTGCAGGACCGGAACACGTGCACGAGGGCCGGGATGCTGGCGCCGTGCTGGAATGCGATGTATTCGGGCAGAACGATGTCCTGCTTCCATTTCTCCTTGTAGGCGAACTGGGTCTGGGCCGGGTAGATGTGCCCGCCGTTGGTCCACAGCTCGTCCATGAACCAGCCGAAGGCGCGGCTGCGCCCGGGCAGCTCGCGCTCGGCCGACAGGCCCGAGAAGGGCGTGTAGCCGAAGTGCAGCCACGGCACCCCCTCGGCCTGGAACGTCTCGATGGCCGCCTTGTTGATCGCCTCCATGACGCCCGGCGGGGAGTCCGGCTGACGGCGGCTGAGGTCGTGCATCCACCCCGGCCGGGAGCCGTAGACCGGCGAGTACGAGATGTAGCCCGTCAGCCGTTCGCCGTGCACCCCGACGAAGAGCCGGCGCAGGTGCTGGTACCGCCCGCCCATCTGGCCGACCAGGAACTCCAGCGGCCGGGCACCGCCCTTGCCGCCCAGCCAGCCAGCGTCCAGCTCCTTGATCGCGTCCTGCCAGGCGTCGAACGGCGCCTCGCTGATCGTCATCCCGCTGCGCACCGCTCGCGCGATCTTGTTCCGCAGCTGCATGAAAGCCGTGCCGCGCAGGCTGAACGTGTCCAGCCGCAGCGCATAGGAGCCGCCGATCTGGTTGACGGTGAAGCCCGCGTCCAGGTACTCGGGCGCGTCGGCGCCCTGCAGCTGGATGGTCACGATCTCCCGGTCCTGGGCGGCGGCCAGGTCGACGAAGGCCCGCAGCAGGCGCGGGCGGGCCTTCTTGGGCGCGAACGGGCCGCCGAACTGCACCAGGTACCGCCCGGTCGGCCGGTACACGATCACGCCCGGCGTGTCGGGCAGGTGCAGGTAGCTGTTGCCCTCGTTGACCGCGAGGAACGAGCTGGGATTGTCCGCGTCCGGGTACCGCTGGATGGCGTCCAGGGCGATGTCCGAGGCCGTAAGTGATTCGATCGTCATGAATGCCTCATTCCTGACATAGCTATTCGACGCCGTGGTCGCTTCAAGCACTGGCGGGTGCGTTCATTTCGCAAGTCAACAAGCGGTTCAAGGTCTGTATCTGTTTATTGCATGCGAGCGCTCGGATATCAAGGCCCAGCACGGTCAGCAACGAGTCAGCCATAGATCAGCGTCATCCGCTAACTTGGCTTCAGCACCACGAAGAGCAACACAACGTAACGCCGAAGGAGAGGTTCCCAAAGCGGCCTAATGGGGCCCGGCGTCAGCCGGGCAGGCACTGGGTGCCTACGCAGGTTCGAATCCTGCCCTCTCCGCGACGACAAGCGACAAGGAGCACTCCGGTGCTCCTTGGGCTTGCCGTTTTTTGTGCTCTGCGCCCTTTCGACGGCGCCGGTGAGCTCTACAACCGACAAAGTTGCGACGCCAGCCGCCGTGCCGGCTGCCCTCGCACCGTTGCGTGCTAGGAGAATTCGTGGGAGACACAACCGCGGGGGACGGCGCACGCCTGCGCCAAAGCCGACCGGCGTGGGCGGAGCTAGCCCCGCAAGGTGAGTCGAATCCAATCTCATGACCACGAACTTGTCGACGACATTGCGATCTCCCGGCCAGGTCCCCCGCATTTCGGCCGGCCGGAAAGTCCGTTATCCGATACCGGTTTCCGCAGTCCCGGAATGGTTGACCGCGCTATTGCTGGATCTGCCAAAGGCGAGCGAATATCGACTGGCCGCGGACTACAACCGGGCGGTCGTCGACTTCTGCCTGGAGCGGTGGCAGGTCGCGAGCTCGGCCGCGGCGCCGTCCGCCGAGGAGGCCGGCGCGCAGTTCCGCAGCGCGATGCTCGCCGCCGACGACCTGTCCCAGCGCCAGGTGGACCAGGTGTGCGACCGCACGTTCGCCGCGCCCGGCGACCTGACGGAGTGGCTCGGCGCGACCACCGAGCGGTTCCTCAACCTCATCCGGCCGTGGACCCCCGTCTGGTACGGCTTCACGAACTGGGCGCTGCGCTGGTGCCGGCAGCACTCGATCGAGACGCTGGTCTTCCTGGCCCGCGACGCGCTGCCGTTCTTCGTCGCCGCGACCGCCCTGGACCAGGGCCGCGACCTGCACCTGGCCCACGTGTCGCGGGCCATCCAGGCCGCCTCGCCGACGTTGAGCTCGATCCTGCGGCGCCCGTCCATCGCGCTGATCGACTCCGGCTGCTACGGCACCTGCATCAACGACCTGCGGCAGCGCCGTCTGAACGACGGTGCCGACCATCAGCACCACCCCGACGGCCTGGCCACGCTGCTCTACTACAGCCGCAACCCCCAGCTGTTCGGCTACCTGAACTACCTCATGGGCCAGGACATGCTCATCAGCCCGGAGACGATGGACGGAGCCGGGGAGTTCGTCATCCACGGCGGCGATCTGCTCGAGGCGGTGCCCAAGCCGTACGAGTACACCGCGGACGACCCGTCGATGGTGATGCCGAGCGACCTCGTGAGCTTCACCGTCTCCATCGCCGCGCTGGGCGAGATGAGCAGCATCGCCACGGCGAGCACCTTCCTCGGCCCGGAGCGGATGAACGACGCACCCAGCCAGATCCGCCCGCTGTACCGCACGTATCAGCTCGCCGCGTACCGCGACGAACTGCACAACGGTCTCCTCTTCGACGGCCCGGCGCCCAAGAGCCTTCCGTCCCCCGGCGCGCTGGCCGGCCTCGACTTCCTTGAGATCTCGCCGCAGAGCCACATTTTCGGCACGGTCAGCGGCTGATTCCCATGCCACCGCGACCACGAGAGGAGCTGTTCGCACGATGCAGTTTCCGGTCAGTACCCCGACGCTGCTTCCGGCCAGCGCGACCCTGCGCTACCTGAAGTCCCGCCAGCAGGGGCCGGGCAGCTATCTGGAAGCCAACGAGGACGAGCCGACCATGGAGGCACTGCGGTGGGCGGCCGAAATCACGGCGATCCTGTCCGGCGAGCCGGTCACGCCGTCCCCGTTCGTCGACGAGTGCCGCCGGCCGGGCGGCACGTTCGCCATGACGGCGGCCGAACCGGAGCCGTCCCGCAACGCGGGCTACTACGCGGTGCGCGCGCTGACGCTCTCCAGCCGGCGGCACGACATCCCCGGCGAGCTCGCCGCCTGGTTCGTCGCCGAGTTGGCCGCGCCGGACCTGCCGGCCGCCTCCGACATCGACGAGATGTTCTACGTCCTGCGCGCCCTCGAGCAGCTGGGCGCGCTCGGCCTGATCCCGCCCGCGGTGTCGGCCCAGCTCGTCGGGTTCATCCGGGCCTGCCGCAACGACGACGGGGGCTACTCGGGCGCGCCGGGGCGGCCGTCGGACACCGAGCACACGTACTGTGCCGTCTGCAGCCTGGCCCTGCTGGGGCACCCCCTGGATCCCGCCGAGAGCCGTGACACCGCCGAATGGCTGCGGGCGCGGTTCGCCACCCCGTCCGGGCTCGCGACCCTGTACGTGAACGACGGCACCGGGTCGCTCGCCGCCTCCTACTGGGGCTTCCGGGCCGGCGAGGTGCTCGGCGCGACGGTCTGGACGGACCGGCTCGGGCCGGCGGTGGACGCGCTCGCCAAGCCGGACGGCGGCTACGGGGCGCGGCCCTACGCCAGCCTGTGGGAGTCGTACTGCGCGCTGCGCCTCGTCTCCACGCTGCTCACGCTGCGGCGGGGCGAACGATGACGCGGTCGCGGCTGTCGGACGTCATCGGCGGCAACACGAGCCGGGGGACGCTCGCGGTCGGGATCTATCTCATCCCCGGCTTCCCGTCCTGGGCCGCGAGCCTGGAAGCGCTCGAGCTGTGCATCCGCCACGACGTGGACTTCATCGAGTTCCCGGCGATCGCCGAGCCGCAGTGGTCGCACCGGACCGGGCCGCTGATCGCCCGGGCCCTGCGCGACGCCGAGCCCGGCACCGACGCCCAGCGGATCGGCTGGCTGCTGCGCGCCCCCGTGCGGGTGGCCATCGTCTACCCCTCCGCGTGGCCCGCGCCCACCACCTGGACCGCGGCGCCCTCGCTGCGGGCCGGCGTGTCCGGCTACCTGTTCGAGACCGACCCGCCGGACATCACGGACTACGCGCATGCCGCCGCCGAGGACAGCGCGGTCGTCATCCCCGCGGTGGGCGCGACCGCCGCCGGCCTGGCCGAGGCCGACCGGCGCGTCATCGCCCGGGGCGGTGGCTTCGTGTACACCTCCCTCGGACCGAGCACCGGGGCCCGGGCGGCCTCCCTCACCGATCTGCGGCGGACCCGGGCGCAGATCCGGGCGATCCGGCCGGACCTGCCGGTCTGCGCGGCCTTCGGCATCAACGAGGCGGCCGACGTCGAGGAGCTGCGCGGCAGCGGCGGCTGCGACGGGGTCATCATCGGCACCGCCGCCGTGGCCCGGCTGGAAGAGGGAACCTCGGCGTTCGCCGAATGGCTCAAGGGCATCATGGCCGCGGCGAAAGGCGGAGACGGCACGTGAACGGGACCTCCATGCACACGCTTGACCACAAGCTCGCCCGGCTCGTCTTCGACGAGTGTCTGCGGCAGCTGAGCCTGGACGAGGTACCGCTGAAAACCGGCGGCGACCGGGAACGGCTCGCGGAGAAGCTGGCCGGGCTGATCACCCCGGCCGGCAACGATCCGCAGGCCGTGCTGTCGGTGTTCCTGCGGGACATCGCGCCGGCCATCATCGCGTGCGACACGCCACGGTTCATGGCCTTCGTGTCGTGCGTGCCGTCCAAGACCTCGATCCTCATCGACGTCCTCATCTCCTGCTTCGCGCTGCACGGCATCTCGTGGCTGGAGGCCGCGGGGCCGGTCGCCGCCGAGAACCAGGCGCTGCGGGCCCTCGCCGACGCCGCCGGGCTGCCCGCGAGCGCCGGCGGCTGCTTCGTCTCCGGCGGCACCAGCGGCAACCTCTCGGCGCTGCTGGTCGCCCGCGACGCCGGCCTGAGCCGGCGCGGCGGGCAATGCGCACGACCCAGGGTGGCGGTCACCGCGGACGCGCACGCCTCGGTCGGCAAGGCGCTGCACCTGCTGGGCATGCAGCCGCTGCTGGTGCCCACGCCCGAGCACCGGATGATGGGCGCGGGGCTGCGCGACGCCCTGGCCCGCGACCCGCACCGCGACGACGTCGTGGCCGTGGTCGCCACCGCCGGCACCACGAACGCCGGGCTGCTCGACGACCTGGCCGGGATCGCCGACGTCGCGCAGGAGGCGGGCCTGTGGATGCACGTCGACGCGGCCTACGGCGGCGCCGGCATCTTCGCCCCGTCGGTGCGGGAGCTGTTCACCGGCATCGAGCGGGCCGACTCGCTGGTCATCGACCCGCACAAGTGGCTGTTCTCGCCGTTCGACTGCGCGGCGCTGCTGTACCGCGAGCCGCGGACCGCGCAGCGGGTGCACGCGCAGCGGGCGTCCTATCTGGATGCCATCCACGACGGCGGGGGCGACGTGTGGAACCCCAGCGACTACGCCTACCACCTGACCCGCCGGTCGCGCGGCCTGCCGCTGTGGTTCGGGCTGGCGATCCACGGCACCGACGGGTACCGCGACGGCATCGAGAATACGCTCAGCATGGCCCGGTACGCGGCCGACCGCATCGCAGCGACCGAGGGCCTGACGCTGGTCTGCCAGCCGGAGCTCTCGGTGGTGCTGTTCCGCCGCGACGGGTGGGACTGGGACGACTACGAGCGCTGGTCGGCCCGGCTGCTGGAGGAGCAGATCGCGTTCGTGCTGCCGACCTCCTGGCAGGGCGAACCGGTGGCGCGGCTGTGCTTCGTGCACCCGGAGACGAGCAAGCAGCTCATCGACGAGGTCATCGCGACGATCGACCCGGCGCTGTAAAAAGAAAGTGCACCCGATCCGAGGGATCGGGTGCACTTTTTTGTGCTCTCACAGGGCTTCGACGAGGACCACCTCGTCCGGCAGGCGCTCGGCCGGCAGGCGGGTGGCGAGCCATTCCGCCACGCGCCCGGCCTCGACCGGCCGCCCGTTCCCGGCCGCCGCGACCACCTTGCGCGGATCGTGCTCGTAGCCCGGCCGGACGGCGTAGACGGCGTAGCGGCCGGTGTCGCGCAGCACCTCCTCGATCTCCACCTTGACGGCGAAGCCCTTGTCGGCCAGCCGCTTGGCGACCTGCTCGACCCGTCCCTCGGTCGGTGAGCCGGCCTCGTCGTGGACCTCCATGCTGATCTGCTGGATCAGCGGCCAGTGCCGCTCGTCGATCCCTTTGAGCACGTCGTACTCGGCCCGCTGGACATCGATCTTGAGCAGGTCGATGACGCCGGCGCCGACCTCGTCGATCACGTCCGAGATCCGGCGCAGCCGGCACCGGCACTCGACGTACTCGAAGTCCTTGTGGGCCAGCGCCTCGACCGTGGCCAAGTGCTCCTCGCGGCCGGGCGGTCCGTTGCGGCGGGCGTTCTCGACGTACAGCTTGATCAGGTCGACCTCGTTCTCCCAGTTGATGTAGTCGTGCCGGCACGACATGATCGAGATGCTCGGGTAGTAGTAGAACGTGACGTCCTGCTCGCGGTCGGACAGCCCGTAGTCGAACGGCCGCACGTCGAGCCCGCGCTCGTCGACGTTGCGCACGAGCTTGGCGAACACCTCGGGCACCGGTTCGAACGCGTAGACCCGGGCCGAGGGGCAGCGCGCCCCGACGAAGAGGCTGAACATCCCGATGTTCGCGCCGACGTCGAACACGACGGCGTCTTCCCGCAGCACGATCCCGCCGCGCAGGTAGACCTCGTTCACGAAGATCTCGTCGTGCAGGAACCGCGTCTCGGCCAGGTTCATGACGGCGAGCTCGGCGAGCACGCCGGTGTCGGCGGTCACGGAATGCGTGTCCCACGGCAGCACCCGCGCCACCAGCCGGCCGTCGGCCTCGCGCCGCACGCGGGCGCGCGCGACGCCGGGGTAACAGCGCAGTGCCTCCTCGATTTCGGTCTCGATCTGACGCAGTGGCAGCCTGTCCTGGGTGGTCATAGGCGTTCCTCACATCTTGCCTTGACGCGGTAATAGGGCTTCATCTTGTCAGGCAGGCTCGACTGCGAGCTGATATTACACTGACCGCCGCCAATGGTGTCCATGCATTGCGAATTGCCTTGAGGCCGGGTTGCCTGGCAGCATGTACCAAACGCGACCGACGAAAGGGTGTCAATGTCGAGCGCCATCGGCGGTGTACGAATGGTCGGCACCGGGTCGGTGTCGCATTGATGGACGACGAGGTCCTCATTGGCGCGGACGGCATGCGCCGATGCCCCTGGGCGCACCTGGCGCCCGAATATCAAGAATACCATGACCGGGAGTGGGGACGGCCGGTCGGCAGCGAGCGGCGGGTCTTCGAGAAGCTGTGCCTGAAGGCGTTCCTGAGCGGCCTGTCCTGGCTGACGATCCTCCGCATGCGCGACGGGTTCCGCCGTGCCTTCGCCGACTTCGACCCCTCGGTGGTGGCGCGGTTCACCGACACCGACGTCGCGCGGCTGCTCGGCGACTCCGAGATCGTGCGGCACCGGGGCACGATCCTGGGCACCATCGGCAACGCCCGGGCCGTCGAGCGCCTGTGGGACGACGGCATGTCCCTGGCCGGGCTGCTGTGGAGCTTCGAGGCGCCAGCCGGCGACCCGCCTCCGACCGTGGCCGCGCTGCCGGCCTGGACGCCCGAGTCGGCGGCCTTCTCCCGCCTGCTGCACCGGCGCGGCTTCTGTCTCGTGGGGCCGACCACCGTCTACGCCGTGATGCAGGCGCTCGGCGTCGTCAACGACCACCTCGCCGGCTGCCGCTTCCGGGTGGTCCGCGACGACCAGCGGCGCGCGTTCATCAGGCCCCGCGCTGCGGGCGATCTGTAGCCGTTGCCGTCAGTTCGGCGTCAGCGCCGACTGCAATTATGTGGGAGCACGGTACTATTCTCCTGCATAGACGGGAAGCTATGTATGCGCTCCCTTGACGAGGCCCGGAATGTATGCGAGCGCTATCACCCGGGCATGTGCGCCGCGCTCGCCGACATCCCATTGTCCGAGCGTGAGGCGCCGGGCGGGCCAGTGCTCGACATCTTCCGCAAATTCGGCGGAGCCGGGTTGATGGTCCCTTCCGAATACGGCGGCTCGGGCGTGGGTGCGCTCGACGCGTCACGCATCGTGCGGGCGATGGCGTCGTATTCGCCGTCGCTGGGCGCCGCGACCACCATGCACCACTACACGACGGCGACGCTGTTCGCGCTCGCCCGGCGGGCCGGCCGGCTCACCGACGCCCAGCTGGAGCTGCTGGCCCGCATCGCCCCGGACAACCTCCTTCTGGCCTCCGGATGGGCCGAGGGCAACCCCGGGGCCAACATCGTCATCCCGGCCGCGACCGCCCGCCCGGTGGACGGCGGCTACCTGGTCAACGGCGGGAAGAAGCCGTGCAGCCTGGCCCGGTCGATGGACGTGCTCACGGCCAGCGCCGCGGTCCCGGTGGACGGCACCCCCACGCTCGCGCTGCTGCTCATTCCGGCCGCGTCGCCGGGGATCAGCGTGGAGCCGTTCTGGCTGAGCAACGTGCTGGCCGGGGCGGAGAGCGACGAGGTCCGGCTCACCGACGTGTTCGTCCCGGCCGACCTGCTCATCCGGACCACGCCCGACGCCCCCGACCGGCTCGACGACCTGCAGACGATCGGCTTCGCCTGGTTCGAGATGCTGGCCACGTCGGTGTACGTCGGCGCCACCAGCGCCCTGGTCGAGCAGGCACTGGACCGGGGGCGCGGCAGCGTCACCGACCGGGCCCAGGCCGCGATCCAGCTCGAGTCCGCGGTCGCCCTGGTCGAGCACGCCGCCCAGGCGCTCGGCGACGGGCTGAGCGGCGACGCCGCCGTCTCGGCCGTGCTGGTGGCCCGGTACGCGGTCCAGCAGGCGCTGCGGGAGGCCGCGGACCTGGCGGCCGAGGTGCTCGGCGGCATCGCGTTCATCCGGTCGCCCGACATCGCCTACCTCATCGCCGCCGTCCGCGCGCTGGCCTACCACCCGCCGTCGCGGACCGCCATGGCGGAGGCGCTCGTCGACTACCTCACCGGCCGTCCGCTGCGGCTGACCTGACCGACCCCCATCGGCGAAGAGGACCCGTCATGGACATGAAGAACGCGTTCGAGAGCCCGACCACCGTCAAGCTGCACCGGGCCGAGTACCTGGTCGGCTGGGTCGTCTGCACCGTGCTCATCGTCGTGCACTGGAGCGACATCCGCCTGATCCCGGCGCTCATCCTGTTCGCCTACATCGACATCATCGGCTACATCCCCGGCGCGATCGCGTTCCGGCGCAGCAAGACCGGGAAGATCTCGAAGAACTACTACATCGCCTACAACATCCTGCACAGCCAGATCACGCAGGCCGCGGTGATCGCGCTGTGGGGCTTCACGATCGGCTGGGAGTGGGCGCTCATCGCGATCCCCTGGCACCTGTGGGCCGACCGCGGCGTGTACGGCAACTTCCTGAAGCCGTTCAACCTGCCGTTCGAGCCGCATCCGACGCCCGCCTTCCAGCGCCTCAGCGACGAGCTCTTCGGCGGTACCCCCGTGAAAACCGGCGACCGGACCCCGGAAGCCGCCGCGGTCCCCGGCCAATGACCGCGACCGCACTCGATGTGAAGCTGCGCCAGGCTGTGCGCAAGCTCGCGACAGGGGTCGCGGTGGTGACCGTCTGGCACGGCGACGTCGTGCGGGGCACCACCGTCTCGTCGGTCGCCGCGGTGTCGCGGGAGCCGCTGCTGATCGGCGTGGGCCTGCGCGAGGGGTCGGGCCTGACCCAGGCCGTCGCCGCGGCGGGGCGCTTCGCGGTCAACGTGCTCAGCACCCGGCAGGCGCCGCTCGCCGCCCGGTTCGCGGACCCCGGCCGGCCACCCGGCCTGGCCCAGTTCGACCATCTCGACTGGGAGCCCGACGCGTTCAGCGGCGCGCCGTGGATCAGCGGCTCGCTGGCGTCGCTCGGCTGCCACCTCACCGCGACCGTCCCCGCCGGCGACCATGTCCTGCTGCTCGGCGAGGTCGTCACCGCCCGCGACGGCAACCTGGCCGACGGCGGCCCGCTGCTGCACTTCGCCGGCCGGCTGCACGACGGCACGCTCTGGCCGATCCACAAGACAACGGGATGAAAGGTTTCGCCATGACGGATGCAATTCCCCGGGAAGCCGACTTCGACCTGGCCCCCAACCTCCTCGACGGCGCGAAGGAACTGAACCTGACCACGCGCGACTGCGATCTCGGGTACTGGCTGACTGCCGTCGCCCAGGGCACGCTCGCCGGACGGGCCGCCACCGGCCACGCCGAGACGGCGCCCACCCCCGAGTTCATGCGCAAGCCCGGCCCGCTGCGCGAGGCGCTGATCCTCGAGCTGGGCTGGCGCTCCATCGCCGAGGAGCGGGCGGCCCGGAGCCTGTCGTACTTCGTGGCCGACGCGCCCGGGGTCCCGGAGATGGAGTTCTTCGCCACGCAGGTGCTCGACGAGGCCCGCCACGCGATGGTCTTCCGCAACCACCTCGTCGAGCTCGGCGTGCCCGCGGACGAGCTGCACGCCACCATCGCCGAGCTGTCCGCCGAGTACGTCGCCGACGTCCTCACCCCCATCGAGGAGTTCGTCGTGCGCACCGTCCGCGACGAGGGCGACTTCGTCGGCGCCGTGGCGGCCTTCACCATCGTGGTCGAGGGCGTGCTCGCCCCCGCCGCCGAGCTCAGCGAGCGCAAGTGGGACCGGCTCGACCCGGCGGCCGGCGAGATCGCCCGCGGCGCCGGGATCGACGAGATCCGGCACCTGACGGTCGGCAGCTCGATCGTCCGCGAGCACCTCATCAAGCATCCGGAGTACCGCTCCCGGGTCCTGGAGATCGTGACGGCCGGCCGCAAGCTCTGGGACGAGGTCCCGGTCCTCAAGTACGTGCTGCGCCGGGAGAACCTCTTCCAGGAGGGCATGCAGGAACACCTCGACCTGCTGGACGGCTACGAGGTGTTCCCGGGCCGCAAGCTGCTGGACACCTCCCCGATGGAACGCTACGACATCGCGGAACACTGGACCGACGAGATGTCCGAGGCCCGTCTGCGCTACATGAACCTCGAAGAGGCGATAGCGATCCTCGCCACCGGCAAGTAGGCGTCACGTGGTCAGGGCGGCGAGCTCCGCGCCGGCCAGCAGGAAGGCATCGACACCGTCGTCGGCGGTGCGGTTCGGGGGGGGGGGGGGGGGGGGGGGGGGGCGCGCGGGGCCCCCCCCCCCCCCGCGGCCCCCCCCCCCGGCCCCCCGCCCCGCCCCCCCCCCCCCGCCGGCGCCCCCCCCCCCCCCCCCCCCCCGCCCCGACCATGCCGTTCCAGGCCCGGGCCGGCGCCGGCAGGTAGGTCGGCCGACCAGCAGGCCCGCGCCGATACCGTAGGCGATGCCGAACGCGAAGAACGCGGTGCCGCCGCATGACGGCGAGCACCTGCGCGCGGGTCGGCCGCTGGGCCGACGGCGCGGCAAGAGCGGCGCCGGCGGCCGGGATGGTCGCGAGGCCGAGCGCGGTACCGGCGCCCAGCAGGGTTCGGCCAGGGCGGCGTGTAGGTGGCGGCGGCCGGCGGGGCCGCGATCAGCAGGCCGGCGGCCAGTGTGATCATCGCCGACGGCCCGGTCGGCGGCATAGACCCCACTCTATGGCACCCGGCGCCGCGGTCAGCCGACGCGGCTGCCCGGCGGGACCAGGCGGGCCGGCACCGCGAACACCGCCAGGTACCACTCCGCGGCGAAGCAGGCGGTGCCCTCGCCGCCGGTGAGGGTCGCGGTGATCCGGCCCGGTGGCATCACGAGCGTCGCGCCGTCGTTCTGCCAGCCGGACAGCGCCAAGCGTGGTTGTCGGTAGCGGCGCTGTGACCCCGGTGACGACCAACACCGGGTCCGCGAGCTCGTGCATCAGCGCGGCCTCCGGCGGCGAGGCGAAGTTCGTGACGTCCTCGTTCCGCCTACGGGTCGTCGGTACCGACGGACGCTATGTCTACGCGACCGACGACTGCGGCATCCGCCGCGTCGACCCGGGCACCGGCGCGGTCACCTCGCTCACCACGACCGGCAACTACGCGTCGGTGGCGATCGCCGGGCAGTACCTGTACACCGTCAACCAGGCCTACGGCGGCCTGACCAGGATCGACCTCGTCACCGGGTCGAGTGTCGTGCTCGACCCCAACATCACCGGCGCCGTCGCCGCCGACCTGCAGAACGTGTGAATCCTCACGGCTCTGACCTGCAAAAACTCGCCAGGTTGGAGCCTTCGTCGTTCGCGCACAACCGGCTGGGTGCTCCGCGGCACTAGGCTCCCACGACACCCCCCGCATCCGCACCGTCGTCGGCTCGCCTGAACGGGTGGAGGTCGCGGTCGGTCTGCTGGCGACCCTGCCAGGCGTCCCGATGGTGTTCGCCGGCGACGAGTTCGGCCTCACCGGCTCCAACGGCGAGACCTCCCGCACCCCGATGCCGTGGCACACCACCCAGGCCATCCTCCCGTGGTACCCGCGCCTGCTCTCCCTGCGCCGCAAGCACCCGGCCCTGCGCGGCGGCGGCCTCCGCTTCGCCCATGCCGACGCCGGCTGCGTCGCCTTCTGGCGCGAGATCAGCGACGAACGCCTGCGGGGTGCAGGTGGCCGGTGAACCACAAGGTGGAGACGTCGGCGAAACGATCGCCGGGTACGGCGGCGGGTCGCAGGCGCGCAGGAAGTCCAGGGCCGACCTGCCGAGGGCGGCGTCGCCGTCGGCCGGATCTGGCAGTGCGCGAACTGCAGCAGGTCGCCGCCGGCCGGGGCCCAGCTGGGCCTCCACCAGCGCGGCAACGCCGTCGAGGCGGACGTCGGCGTGCCCGGAGGTGCCCGTCCCGGTCAGCGTGACCGACTCAAGCAGCCGGCCGGACCGGTGAGCCCGGTCTTGGCCGACGACGGCCCAGGCACTCGGCGGCGCAGCGGACAGACAGCCAGCAGAACGCGTGGCCGCCACCAAGATCGAGTGCGCGCTCATCGGCCATGTGCGAGCACCTGATCAAGGCAGCCCGTCAATGCCGAGCGAGCGGACGAGCCCCCGCTCGCCTGAGCCGGAAGGCATGTGCGGACCGCCGAAGTCGCGGTCTGGTTGTGTGCGTGATCGGCGTGCTGGTGGGGGCGCGCGCCTGTCGGGCGGCGCGATGAGGGATCATGATTGCATGGAATTCAGCCTGATTGTCCGTTCGTATGCCGGGCAGCGACGATGAACGCTCGTGGGCGAGGGATTCACTCGCCGGTCGTCTGGGTGCCGATTGCCGGGCTCACCGAGCTTGCCCGCGCGCTGCTGGGTGACCGGCTCGGTGATCGAGATGTGATTCCGGAGCATGTCCGCGACCGGATCACCGCACTGGCCGAGCAATGGGCTGCGCACGGGTTCACCGCCGAGACGGTGCGCGCCTGGAAGGATCTGGACCCGGCAGCGGCCGCGCAGCTGCACGCCCACGGCGTCAGCCCGGCCGCTTTGCAGCAGCACACCGTCGTCACACCGACGGGCAGCACCAGCCTGTGGCAAGCCGTCACCTCCGGTGCGCTGTCGGCAGGCGAAGCCGTCAACCAACTTCAGGCCGCAGGACCGCCCGAGCCGACGGCTGGGCCGTCCACGCCCTCGCCGGCCGTGTCGACGCCGCGGCCGGCGCCGGCAGTGTTCTCTCACCCGGTCGCCGCCCTCGACCCCGACAACGCCGACCGTCGCGGCAAATCGACGCCACCTCAGACGCCGTTTCGGACCTGATGCCGGGGCACCGCCACAACCGCTCGAGGTGTATCGACGCTCACCCACGATGTTCACCGACGCGTCGACGGCGTCGGGCAGCTGAAACACCCGTACGCGGTCGGCTGGTACAGCTCGCCGAAGCGTTCGGGTCGCACATGAACACGCAGTCCCGGGCAATGGCACCGGTGCACTACACGCACGCTGGGACCTATGAGGTGCGGTCATCCCGAAGGATGCTGGAGAAGCTACTACAGGATTGGGATCTTGAAGTCTGGTCCACCGTCGGGCACGACGAACGGTGCGTATCCAGCGCCTACGATGTCAACGACCAGATCCGAAAAGATCAGCGAGATGTTGTGCCCGTCCATCTCGATGGTGGCTTCGTAGAAGAGCAGGCCGACGTCGCGCGACCAATGCCGGGCATCGGCCGAATCCTCCACGAGCCGCATGCCCGGGCATAGCCCCTGCCACTTGACGCCCCATATGTAACCGTCGAGGTCACGGCCCCGCTCATAGTCCACGAGCCGCTCGTCCAGCGACTGCTTCCAGATCTGCGGCGACAGGGCGGACAAAGCCAAGACACGAACGCAGTTCTTGAACCGGTAGCGGACGTGCAGTGGGGCGATGCCAAGGCGAGGATCGGCAGTGACATAGACGAAGACGTCGTAGTCGCGCGCGTAGTCAGCGAAGCCGTGGAAGACGACGGCCTGATCGAATACGTCGTCGAATGCTGTCTGGATCTCCGACCCGTCCACCTCGGGATCATCGCGCACATCAGCTTTCCCGGCGAACGACTTGGCCAGGCCGGTGTCCACGCACTCACCACGGAGCAGCAGCCAGCGTCCACACCGCCATCGTCTCGTGCGCGCACATGGGCACGAGTGTGTACCGGCAGCGCCGAGCCGTCGCCTCGGAGCGTGACGATCTTCGGGCCGGCCACCGTGCGAGAGCTGCGGCATGTGCGTGCACCTGATCAAGCCGCTCTGAACGGCCGTAACGCTTGATCTGCGGCATTGCAGTGCGCGATTGCGTGTCGTCCCTGACGTGATCGGAGCCGCGGCACCGATCAAGCGGTCAGGTCCTGCACCGTGGTGATGAAGCGGTCGCGTTTGCCGACGACGAACCGGTACTCGATGCCCGACGCCAGGGTTACCGTCAGGCCATTGGGGATGAAGCCGTAGGTCCGGTGCTTGCGGACGTCGACGATGTCCTGAACGGCTATGTCCAGCGGCGCGGTCTGGACGTTGAGCCCATGAGCCCCAAACGCGAGGCGCTCGCGGGTCAACGTGAGCCAGCCGCCGACCGCCTCCCGGCCGCGCCAGAGGTTCGCGTCAGCCCGAACGAGTATGTCGGGGTCCCGAGCCATCCACACCACGCCCTCATCATCGACAGCGACCGGTCCAGGGGAGGCCACGCGGCCCCACTGTATCGGCAGGGCATGCCTCGAACGCGATCGACCTTTTCGGCAACCTCGTCGAGGACCTCATGGAGTCGGACTTCGATCGTGCAACGCGGCAGGAGCGGATGTTGAGGATCCGCGACCCCACGGTCAAGCGGTCGGTTGTGCACCGCGCTGTCACACTGAGCGCCATGCTGGACTCTCCGCAGGAATTCATGCAGGCGGCCGAGCACGCACTGGATCAGGTGCCCGACACCATCTGCGACATCGGCGACGGCCGGCAGATCAGCGTGCGCGAGTTCCTGCACGACCTCGCCGCAGCGGCCGCCGACTGGCCGCACACACCACCGGAGCTGTGGTACGCCGACAACATGCAGCACTGTTTTTGGTCGCTGCTGCACGGCCGCCCCGAACCGGTTCCAGGCGAGAACGTGGACGCCGACGCCGTGGCGTTCGGTGTGCTCATCGCCATGACCAGCGCGGACCGCGGCGGCCATCACGAGGCCGCGGACTTGTGCGAGACGGCCCTGGCCTACATGAAGACCCTCCCCGCCTGGCAGGACGTGGACTTGACCATCGATCCATCCGGTGGCGGCCCCACGCAGTTCAGGCTGACCCTCTGACGGCGGTGGGCGCCCGGAAGTGCGCTCGCGGACCTGGCCGACCCGACCAAGATCACGTGAGCGCTCATCGGCTACTTGTGCTCACCGGCCGAACTCACCGACCCCCGTTGACATCTACGGAGAGTGACACCGCAACCGAGACTGACGGGACTTTTCCCCTGATCTTGACGCTCGAGACTGAGATGGTCCGGGTGGGTTGAGGGTCTGGAGGAACACCTTGGTGATGAAGCGCTATCCACCACAGTTCAAGGCGGATGCGGTGGCGCTGCAGCTGCATCCGTCTGGACGATCGGCGCCGCGGCTCGGCAGATACGGTGCCAGCTCGGGTAGAGGCGCTCGCTCATGAAGGCAGTTGAATCGCCCCCGCAGGCATGGGTACGATTCGCGCATGGACACGCGTTTTGCGCGCGTGTACCACAAATGGGGGTTCACATCCCCCCTTCGACACCGATCTTGGTGGAAACTCACCAACATAGCATCCCTGCAGCATCACCGGCGGGCACGCCGGCCGACCCGAGCGGGTAACGACCCGGTCGGGTATCTGCATGTCAGCGCCACTTTCGGGCGACGGCGATGACCGGCGCGCGGCGCAGCAGCCCGGCCGCCGCCGAGCAGATGATCGCGGCGCTGATACCCGCACCACTCCCCCGCCGCAGGCCGCAACCCCCGCCGCTGCCGCGCCTGGCGCCCCAACGCACCTCGCCCGCGCAGGCTCTCCCGGCACTCGACATCGCCCAGCTGGACCGGTCCGGTCGGATATCGGCCCGGCTGCTCCTCGAGCAGCTCGGCTGGCGACCCGGCCAGCGGCTGCGCACCGACGTCGCCGATCGCGCGATCCTGGTCTGGCCCGATGACGCAGGTGCGCCGCTGGTCGGCGCCCGCAGCGACCTGACCCTGCCGGCCGCGGTCCGGCAGATGTGCGCCATCGAGACCGGCGACCTCGTCGTCCTCGCTGCGGACCTCGATCGCGGTCTGCTCGTCGCCCATCCCGCGGACACCGTGGCGCGGCTCCTCGCGGACCTGCACGTCCGGCTGATCGCAGGCGACCATGGCCGCTGACCCGGCGAAACTCGCAGCCGCCTGGGCCTACCTGGCCGAACTCGGCGTCACCCTCGCCGACCTGCAGCATGAAACCGCACCCACCGGTCGCGGACACCCCGAAGCTCGTAGGGCAGCTTCGAGCAGCCGGGCCACCGCTCATCCCACAACATCGACAACCTGACGGTGTCGACCGCGGCAGTGGTCATCCACTCGCCCTCTCATCCAGCCCACGTCCCGGCTCAAACGACCTTGCCGCACTCTATCGATCTTCGGGTTATCACGACGTTGACGCACTGTTCCCGGCAGATCCGCACGCCGAACAGCTGCGGGTCCATCACGCAGCGTAGAACGCGGAGCGCTTATGAGGTCCGAATGTTCTGGTTCACCACTGCTTGCTGGGATCGCGCTCCCATCGGCGCGTCAGGATGTGCAACCGATCGGTTCAGCGGCGCCGGGCGAGGTGCTCCCGCAGCCCGGCCGGCCACAGCTCCAGTTTCCGGTCGACGCAGTCCCCCGCGTCGTTCGATGACCTTCGATCCGGTGCAACTGCGGCTTGTCCAGCGTCCGGCCTGGCAGCATCAGGTGCTCGAGCTCGGGCCGGAACGGAACGGAAAAGTCCAGTGTGCAAGCCGGCCGCGTGCCAGCCGTCCAGGGTCGCGTTCCCCTGCGAGCAGTGCGGCCATCATGGCACGGCCGGAGGCGCCGAAGATGTCCGACGCGACGACGGACAGCTTGATCTGCGCGTCTTCCAGCAGGTTCTCGACCCGGTTCTTCTCCGCCCCCTGCGCGACGACGAGATCGACCCGGTAGCGGGTCAGATCCCGCAGCACCCGGATCTGCGGCGGGGGTACGAAACTCGGCCGCAGCATCTGCCGTTCGGCGACCTTGCACAGCCACACCGCGTCCAGCCGGTCGGTCTTCGGCCGGCCGGGCAGGTGCTTCACGTCCCGGGGCGTTGACCAGCCGCGGATCGAACCCGGCCGCTTCGAGCAGGTAGAACACCGGCTTCCACTCGGGTAGCGGCGGCGCATTGCTGCGCCGCCGCCCCCTCGGAACCGGGCGGGCTTTCCCCGCACCCGGCTCGGGCAAGCCCTCAAAAGGCGCTGTTGCATTGAGCGATCGTGTTGATCGAGCACCGGAAATTCTTCGCCGCGCGGTCGGCGGCCGCCGAGTAGCACCCCCTACCGCTGGCTGTTATACGCCGTTTTGGCCAGCCTCACCAACACGAGCGTGACCCCTTGCCGAAGTCATTGCGGCAGCGGATCTTGACGATGACTCAATGCAACAGTGCCGTCACCGATCTCGCCAAGGCCCTGGTCCGCCGCCGCAAAGTCCTCAATGGACCCATCAACGAGCACATTCCCAGGCAGCGTAGCCAAACCGAGGTTCCGAACGGTACACGCTCAGTCGCTCCCCTGAAGGGCTTTGAGGCTGGGCTTCGACCCGACCCGTTTCCAGACCGAGCCGCCAGCCTGCTACCGGGCCTCCTGGCAGCTACCCGGACCGGACTCACACCGGCAGGCGACGACGAGCTTACGACTCAAGGTCCACTACACGAGTTCACCTCCGCGCCTGCTTAGCGCACGAAACACCCGGGTTAGCTGCTGCTACGGCAGTGGTTGCGACACGAGGGCCCGGCCGGGCAAGGGGTTATCGGCAAATACCCCGTCGTCGAGTACCACCGTCCCGCCCACGATGACAGTGCTGGCCCACCCGGCAAGCTCGCGTCCCTCATACGGGCTGTAGTCGGTGGCCATGTGCAGGTCGGTGGCGGACACCGTGCGTCGCTCGGTCGGGTCGATGAGTATCAGGTCCGCGTCCGAGCCGGGGGCGATAACGCCCTTCTGCGGGTAGATGCCGTTGAGCCGGGCCGGGTTGGCGGACGTGATGGCGACGAACCGCTCCACCGGCATCCCTCGGCGTTGTACCAGCTCAGTGAAGATCACCGGAAGCCGCGTTTCCACACCGGGAAGGCCGTTCGGCATCACCCGAACATCCGACCGATCGGTCCACTTCTGCGTGCGGTCATAGCAGCAGTGGTCGCTGCCGATCGTGTCGACGTCACCGGCCAGGGCTCGGGCAACGACGTCCGACACGGTCGCTGGCGAGCGCAGCGGGGGGCAGCACACGAACAACTCAGGAGAGTCTCCCGCGTAGTGCTGATCGTCCAACGCCAGGTAGTGCGGGCAGGTCTCGGTGTACGCGCGTACTCCCTCGGAGCGTGCCCTGCGGACCTCGTCGATGGCGGCCGGGGTGGATTGATGCACGAAATACACCGGCGCGCCGAGCGACCGTGCCGCCGACAGCACCTCGCGGACGGCGGTCACCTCCGCCAGCTCGGATCGGCTGGAGGCGTGCCCAGCGGCGTCGATCTGGCCCCGTTCCACCGCTCTCTGCTGGTCGTGTTCGATCAGGTGGTTCGACTCGGCGTGCACATACGCCATTCCGCCCAGTTCCTGCAGGGTACGCATCACGTTGACCACGGTCGCCGGGTCGGCCATGACGACGTCCCGATAGGTAGTGAACAACTTGACAGTCCGGATGCCTAGCGCGGCGATCTGCCGCAACTGCTCCGGGACGGTGTCATCCCATTCCACTACACACGCGTGCAGCGCCGCGTCGCACACGCCCTCCGTTGCGGCGGCCTGTCGCTGCCGCACCGCGTCCAGCGGCCGCTCTCCGGGGCGGGGGATCGCGAAGTCCACCACTGTCGTGGTGCCTCCCCACACCGCGGCCGTGGTCGCCTCACGGTAGCCGTCGCGGGTCGTGTAATCGCCCAGCGACATCTGGATGTGCGTGTGCGGGTCCACCCCGCCGGGCAGCACGAGTCGACCGGACGCGTCGATGACGGGAATTCCCTCAGGTACCGGGTCGGTCGCAGCGGCGAGCCGTGCAATGCGCCGGCCCTGCACGAAGACGGACGCAGGGCCGCTCCAGTCGTCGTTGACGACGGTGCCACCCACGATGGCGAGCTGCGAATAGGCCATGAAGACGATCTCCCTCGGCTGAACGTACGACGCTGTTGACGGCAGGTGGTCGGGCGTGTTGGATGTCCAACAACCACGCTAGCGGGAGGCGCGCAGTGACGGAAGCACACGATTGGGATCTGGGGTCCTTGCCCGGGCGACGCGCGTCGCTGCCGACCGAGATTGCTGCGGCGCTCGCCGCCAAAATCCGGTCGGGCGAGCTTGCGCCCGGTACGCGGTTGCCCAGCGAGCCCGAGTTCGCCCGGTTGCTCAACGTCAGTCGCAATACCGTCCGGGAAGCCATCAGCGTGCTGCGTGAGCAGGGGCTGGCGGGCACCAAGCAGGGTATTGGGACGTTCACGCTGGATCCGAGTACAGACAAGCAGTTCCCCGTCGAGGTCGGCATCGAGCACCTCACCAGCACGACCGACATGATCACCCGGGCCGGGTACAAGGCCGGCGCCCGCGACTACCAGCTCGTGACCGGGCCGGGAAACGACACCGTCCGTCAAGAGCTGGGCTTCACGGGCGAGGAAAAGGTGCATTGCATCGAGCGGGTGCGTACGGCGGACAACCTGCCCGTCATCTTTTGCCGCGACCACATCAGCGTGGCCCGCGTTCCCGACAGAGTGATGGCGCAGTACCGCGGTGACGAGTCGCTGTTCCTGTTCCTGCAGCGGGAGTGCCACCTGGAGGTGCATGCCGCGCGCGCCGACATCCTTCCCACGTTGCCCAGCCCCCGGGTGGCGGACCTCTTGGCCGTATCGCGTCGCAAGCCGCTACTGGTGCTCAAGCAGCTCCATTACGACCGTAACGGTGTTCCTTTCCTCTACAGCGAGAACTACTTCAACCTCGAGTACATGGGCGTGCACGTCCGCAGGACTCCGGTCAGCTAGCCGCAGTACCGCGGCAGTTTCTGCCGCAGTTCAACACCCCTCTGGATAGCCGGGAGGCATCGTGTTACACAAGCAACCTCGCAGCACGCGCCGGCGTGTGCTCATCAGCGCCTTGGCGTGCGCCTCGGCTGTCGCCCTGTCGGCATGCGGAGGCGGATCCGGCGGATCCAGCGAGGAAGGCGGCTCGTCGACCTCGGGCAAGACCGCCACCCTGGTCAGCATCCAGTCTGTCAACGACAAGGGTGTCATGCAGGACTTCGTCGGGGGATTTAAGGCCGCGACCGAGAAGGCCGGGATGCAGTCCAACGTCGTCGTTCTGACCGACCCGTCGACGTACGAGTCGACGTTGGAGAGCGTTTCCGGGCGCAGCGACCTGGTGTTCACCACGTTCCCGCCGATGATCCAGGCGGTGGAGAAGGTCGCCCCGAAGCACGAGAAGGTCAAGTACGTGCTTCTCGACGCGCGGCTGAGCAAGCCGCTGGACAACGTTCAGGAGCTGTTCTTCCGGGAGAACGAGTCCTCCTACCTCGGCGGGATCGTCGCCGGCAGGCTCACCCAGACCAAGAAGGTGGGCTTCCTGGGCTCCATCAAGCAGGACGTCGTCGACCGCTACCTGGTCGGCTTCCAGGCCGGGGTGAAGTCGGTGGATCCCACCATCAAGGTGTGCTTCGCCTACGTGGGCTCGCTGAGCGACCCCGCACTGGGTAAGCAGTTCGCGAACACCATGTACGGGCAGGACGTCGACATCATCCACGCCGCGACCGCGGGCACCCAGCTCGGCATCTACCAGGCCGCCGAGGAGCAGAAGAAGTACCTGGTCAGCGCCGACGTTGACGTGCTCCCGCTGGCCCCGAACTACGGCCTGACCGCGACCGGACCGGACTTCGCCAGTGCCGCCAAGGTCGCCGTTGAGCAGTTCGCCGGCAACTCGTTCAAGACCGGCCTGCAGGTGTACGGCCTGAACGACAACGCGGTACGGATCCTGCCGTTCAACGAGAAGCTCGTCCCCAAGGATGTCCAGGCCGATGTCGAGAAGGCCAAGCAGGGCATCATCGACGGGTCCATCACGGTTCCCGACGACAAGTCGGCCGGTTCGTTGACGAACTGCGGCTAAGGCGAGCCTTCGAGATGACTGCAGATCCTCGCGTGGCAGGGGGCGCCGCCGCTGAGCGGCGCCCCCTGGGCCGCCCACCCGCTCTAGAAACCGTTGCGCTGACCAAGAGGTTCGGCTCTCTGGTGGCCAACGACGCGGTCAGCCTGCGCGTGCCTGCGGAGACGATCCACGCCGTCGTCGGGGAGAACGGCGCGGGGAAAACCACGCTGATGCGCATGGTGTACGGCCTTTACGTTCCGGACTCCGGATCGATCCACCTCAACGGCCAGCCGGTGACGTTCGGCAGCCCACGCGACGCGCTCGCGCGCGGTGTCGCCATGGTGCACCAGACGTCGCTGCTGGTCGGTTCCCTCACGGTGGCGGAGAACGTCATGCTGTCGCTCGCCGGGCGGGCCCGGGCCTCCCGGCGCGCCGTTGCCGAGCGGCTCGCGCGACTGAGCGCGGAGAACGGTCTGGGTATCGATCCGCGGGCAACCGTTGACAAGCTGTCTGTCGGCATGCGCCAGCGCGCGGAGATTCTCGGCGCGCTGTACCACGACGCGAAGCTGCTCATCCTTGACGAGCCGACAACGGTCCTGACCCCGAAGGAGGCGGGCCGATTGTTCGCCGTGCTGGGGGATCTGACCAGCCGCGGCACCACCGTAGTGCTGGTCACCCACAAGCTGCGCGAGGTGCTGGCGGTGACCCGGAACGTCTCCGTGCTACGCGGCGGCCGCCTGGTCGCGGAAGCGCCGACCGCCACGCTCGACGAAAAGAAACTGGTTCGGTTGATGGTCGGGCGCGACGTCGCGCTCTCCGTGGGCAAGCCGCAACCAGCGGACCCGGGGGTGACGTCCGAAGCGCCCCCCTGCCTCGATGTCGAGGACCTCGTCGTCGTCGACGGCTTGGGGGTCCGTAGGGTCAACGGCATCTCGTTGACGGTGCGGCCGGGTGAGATCGTTGCCGTCACGGGCGTGGAAGGTAACGGCCAGCGGGAGCTGGTCGCGGCGTTGGTCGGGCTCGAGTCGGCGCATTCGGGGAGGATCCGGCTCGACGGTACCGACGTCACACGATCCAGCGTCGCGCGGCGCCGTGCTCTCGGCCTGGGCCACATCCCCGAGTCACGCCCCACAGAAGGGCTGGCGAACGAGCTGAGTATCCAGGACAACCTGGTGCTCGGGCAGCACCGATGGCCGCGGTTCGCCCGGCGTGGGATTCGGCGGCTTCGCGCGACACGTGAGTTCGCCGTACGCCAGATCAAGGATTTCGACGTCGTCGCGACCGGTCCGGGTGTCGCCGTGGGCACCCTGAGCGGAGGCAACGCACAGAAGGTCGTGGTCGCTCGCGAGGTCAGCAAGCAACCCCGGGTCCTGCTGGCGGTGCAACCAACACAGGGAGTCGATGTCGCCGCCGCATTCGCTATCCGGGCGACCCTGCGTCGGCTCCGTAACGAAGGGATGTCGATCTTGCTCGTGACGTCGGACCTGCGGGAGGCGTGCGACCTGTGCGACCGCGCGATCGTGCTGTACAACGGCACCGTGGCCGGTGAACGCAGCCGCGCCGAGGCCAGCGAGGAGTCGCTGGGGTCACTCGCGATGGGCCTACCGGCATGACGACCCTGATCGAATCGATCGTCCGTCGCCCGAACCTACGCCCACTGGCGCTGCGGGTCCTGGCGGTCTTCACCGCGGTCGGGCTGGCGGCACTGGTCGGTGCGCTCGTGCTCATCGCGGTCGGCAAGGACCCGCTGGATGCCTACCAGGGGCTCTACGACGGCGCCTTCGGCACATCTGCCGAGACGAAGGCGACGCTCGCGCAGACCACCCCGCTCATCCTGGCGGCGCTCTCCTTCGTCGTGGCGTTCCGGTCGGGCATCTTCAACGCCGGCGGGCAGGGCCAGGTCGTCATCGGTGCGTTCGCCGCAGCTGCCGTCGGCTCGTCCAGCCTTGGGGAACTGCCCCGGCCGTTCGCGGTCGCGCTGGTCGTGCTCGCCGGTGCCGCGGGCGGCGCGCTCTGGTCCCTGCCGCCTGTCCTCTTCAAGGTCTGGTGGCGCACCAACGAGATCCTCACCTCGCTGATGCTCACCTACGTGGCGATCCTGCTCAACGACTACCTCGTCCAGGGCCCGTTCCGTGCGACCTCCGTGCAACCTGGCGCGAACGCGCAGACCGAGAGCCTACGTGACGGTGCGAGGTTCCCGCTCGTGCTGCCTGACTCCCAGGTCACATTCCTGCTACCGGTCGGCCTCGCGTTGGCCGTCCTGGTCTGGTGGGCGTTCCGGCGTACGACGCTGGGATACGAGCTGCGCCTGCACGGCAGCAGCCCGCTGGCGGCGCGATCCGCAGGCATCGGCACCACCCGGGTGATGATCCTCGGCATGCTGTTCAGCGGCGCGCTGGCCGGAATGGCGGGTGCCGCCGTGGTCGGTGGGGTGTTCCACGCCGGCATCACCCCGTTCCCGCCCGACATCGGCTTCAACGGCATCCTCGCGGCCCTGCTCGTCGGAGCGTCACCGCTGCTCACGCCGCTGGCCGCGCTGTTCTTCGGTGCGTTGGCCCAGGGCGGACTGGGCCTGCAGATCTTCAACGGGGTGTCGCAATACATCGCCATGGTCCTCACCGCGACCGTGATCCTGTTCATCGCGCCTCGGTCCCTGCCCGAGTCGTGGATGAAGGTCAGGCTGCGCATGAAGGCCATTGTTGGCCGGGGAGCCCGTAATGAGTGACGTCGTCAACCTTCTCGGCCCTGGGATCCTGCTGGCCGCTCCCATCCTGTACGCCGCACTCGGCGGGCTGTTCACGCAGCGGGCGGGGATCTTCAACATCGCCCTCGAAGGCTTCATGTTGCTGGCCGCGTACTTCTCCATCGCCATCGCGGTCCGCACCGGCTCACTGATCTGGGGTACCGTCGCCGGGGTCGCCGCGGCAGCACTGGCGGCGACGGTGATGGCGGTGATCGTCGTCGCGTTCCGCGCCGACGAGGTGATCGTCGGCATCGCGGTCAACGTGTTCGCGCTCGGGCTGACTACCTTCCTGCTCGCCGACGCCCGTGACGCCGGGCGGGAGCTCGAACTCGCGACCGGCTACCCCCAGCTGCACCTCCCGTTGCTGGCAGACGTTCCCGTACTCGGGCCGATATTCGACAGGCGTGACCTGCTGGTGTGGCTGCTGATCCCAGCGGCGGCCGGGGTCATGTACATCTTCCGCCGGACCATGTTCGGCCTGCAGCTCAAAGCCGCGGGGGAAGCGCCGCTCGCGGCCCGTGCCGCAGGCGTCCGAGTTACGGGCGTGAGATTCGCCAGCATCGTCATCAGCGGTGCCTTCTGCGGCATCGCGGGAGCGCAGCTGGCGATCGGCTCCGTCCATCTGTTCAGCGAGAACATGACCTCCGGCCGGGGGATCATCGCGTTCGCAGCCGTCATCTTCGGGGCCGGGTTCGTCAGCCGAACCGCTACCGCCTGCCTGCTGTTCGGGATCGCCCAGGCCCTCGCCGGCCTGTTGCAGATCCGCACGAGCTTCCCATCGCAGTTCATGCTGATGGTCCCGTACGTGCTGACGATCATCGCGATCACGAGCAGCGACGCCCTGCGTCGACGGCGCATCCGCAGGCCCGAACCTGACGCCGCGCCCAGCGAGCCGCAGGACGCGGTACCGGCCGGCATCGTCGTAGCCGGACACCTGACGATCGACGAGATCCGTTTCGACGACGGCAATCTCCTTCCCGCCACGACCGGCGGGGCGGCGGCCTACGCCGCGCTCGGCGCCTTTCTGGCGCAGGGGGACATCGCCGTCGTTGCCCGGGTCGGGCAGGACTACCCCATGGGGCAGTTGCAGCTGAGCCACACGGACGGTGGACGCGTCCGTACCGAGGCGGTCACCGTCCTGCCCGGACGCAGCATCCATAACATCGCCCGTTACCGGGCCGACGGGGCGCGAGCCTTCGACATCGAGAGCTTCGACACCCTTGTCGAGCTGACGCCGCAACCCGCCGACGTCGCCGACCTCGATCTCAAGGGGCGATGGGTCCTCGTGGCTCCCACAACCCTGCCGCAGCAACGTGATCTCATCACCACGCTCAAGGCAGCCGGCGCTCTCGTGGCCCTCGACACGGAACTGCACTACCTGACCGACGACGACGCGCTCGAGCGCCTGCGGGAGCTGACCAGGGCCGTTGATTGTTTCCTGCCGAGCCGGGAACACATTCAGCACCTGTTCGACCGGGACTCCACAGACATCGCCGACATGAAACCTCTCGTGGACTCGTTCGGCTGCGCCTTGACCATCGTCAAGTGCGGGCGCGAGGGCGTCGTCGTGTTCGGCGCAGACACCCCGCAGGGACTGGTGGTACCGGCAGTGCCCGATCTCGATGTCGTCGACCCGACCGGCGCCGGCGACGGGTTCAACGGCGGGCTCCTGGTGGGCCTCGCGCGCGGGGATCAACCGGCCACCGCGGCCGTCGCCGGCTGCGTATCCGCCTCGTTCGTCATCCAAGCGGTCGGCGCGAAGGTGCCTGACATCTTCTCCGGCGCGGAACGCGCCGCCCGCTACCGCCAATGCTCGGCGTCCAGCACCATCAACACCGAAAGGGAAGAGCTTGTCCAACACCGGAGCCGATGACCAGACGGCCGTCGTCGAACCAGCGCCATCGCTGCTCGAGCAGGAGATCCCGCTCCAGCCCGACGTCCTTCGCCGGGCCGCGGCATCCTTCGCCGACCCGATCAGCAATCTGCTGGACGCACTGGCCGGCCGAGACGTCGACGACTGGGTGGTGACCGGCTGCGGGGACAGCCTTTTCGCCGGAGTCTGCGCCGAAGTCTGGTTCGCGCGGATCGCAGGCCGACGGCTACGTGCGGTACAGGCCATGCAGTTGTCCCGGGAGACGTACGAGGCACTGACCCCACGATCCGTTGTCCTGGCGGTCTCCCACTCCGGGACCACCGCTCGGGTCCTGGAAGCCGCTCGTGCGGCACGCGCACGCGGCGCGTTCGTCGTGGCAGTCACGGCGAATCCGGCCTCTGAACTCGCCACGTCTGCCGACCTGTGGATCGACAACTCGGTCCGGCACGAGCGGTCCAACTGCCGCACGGCCAGCTTCCAGGCCGTCTCACTGCTGATGCGGATGCTCGCCGAGGCTCTCGCCGCACGCGCCGGCCGTCCGGTCCGCCCGTTCGACCCGGGGCTGATCGTGCCGTACATCATGGAGTCTCGGGAGCAGGTCGGCCAGGTCAGCGATGCCGACCTGGCCGGGGACCAGTGGATCTTCACTGGAAGCGGCCTCGGCCTCGCCGCCGCCGAGTACGGCATGGCGAAGGCGTACGAGGCGGCGACGCTCCCGGCCCACAGCGTGGAGCTGGAACAGTTCATCCACTGCGAGATCTTTACGGTCCGACCCGGCACGAACGTCGTGATCATCTGCCCGGCTGGTCGTGCGCTCTCCCGCGCTGTGGAGCTCGCGGAGGGGCTCGCCAAGCTCGGCGCGGTCACGATCGCCATCACCAACGCCCCCAGCCTCGCCGACGCGGCGACCTACTCACTGCGTCTGCCTGACGGCGTCGACGAGGACGACTTGCCCTTCGTCGGGGTCCTGCCGCTGCAGTGGCTGGCATTGCGGCTGGCGCTGCAGCGGGGCGAGAACCCCGATCTGGTGGCGAACAAGTGGGTCAATCGCCCCCTCATCGACAACTCGGCGCAGTGGGGGCCGGAGCGCTACCACGTTGACCCCACCCTTACGTCCGCGGAGGCATCACGATGAATCAGGCAGCGCGGGTACCCGCATCGACGGCCTACCTTCAAGGTCTGCGGCAGCTCCTCGACCGGATCGAGCGCCAGCAGGCTGAACAGATCGAAGCCGCCGCCCAGATGATGGCCGGCTGCATCGGCCGGGGAGGGATCGTGCACCTGTTCGGCAGCGGGCATTCGATGCTGCCGGCCTTGGAGATCTTCCCCCGGTACGGCAGCTTCGTCGGGCTGCACCCGATCGTCGACCCGCGGCTGTTCTGGTTCAACGTGCTCGGTTCCTTCGGCGTCCCCGAGATGTTGTTCCTCCAGAACACCGAGGGTTACGCCGAGGTGATGCTCGACGGGCAGCACCTGCACGACGGGGACGTCCTTGTTGTCTTCTCCCACGGCGGCACCAGTGCCGTGGTGGTCGACGCGGCACGCTACGCCAAGGCCCGCGGGATGACGGTCATCGCAGTCTCCTCGTCGGAGGCCGCGGCGGCGAGTGCCCGGCACAGCTCTGGGGCCAAGCTCTCGGACCTGGCCGACCTCACCATCGACACCTTCGCGCCGCGCGGAGAGGCTCTCGTTCCCGTCGAGGGACTCGAGGAGCCAGTCGGCGCGGCCACGACAGTGCTGGCCATGGCCGCCGGACTCGCCGCCGTGTCCCGCGCCGCCGAACTCCTGGTGGCGGCCGGACACCCGATCGTGCAGTCGGTACGGGCGGAGAAGAACGAGACGAAGGCCTACCGGTCGGTGTACGACGCCTACGAACAGAGCCTTCGTCGGTTGGAAACGCCATGACGAACCAACTTCTCGGCAGGGCTGGCAAGCCGGCGCCTGCGACGAGCGGCGGCCACACCGACCTGTCCGAGGTCGGGCGCGCCGAGGCGACGCTGCGGACGTTCCTGCACGGGCTGCCTGGCGTCGACCAGGTCGGCGCGGAGCAGCGGGCCGCGATGCTCGCCACCCGGTCGATCAAGACGACCGCCAAAGCGACGGCGATCGACCTGGCGATCCGCATGGTCGACCTGACCACGCTGGAGGGGGCGGACACCCCGGGCAAGGTACGGGCACTGGCCGCCAAGGCGCTGCGCCCCGATCCGGCCGATGCGTCCTGCCCGTCGGTTGCCGCGCTCTGTGTCTACCCGGCGATGGTGGCCGAGGCCGCCGCGGTGCTGGCCGGCAGCGGTGTGCATCTGGCCAGCGTGGCGACGGCCTTCCCGTCCGGGCAGGCGCCGCTGGCGGTGAAGCTGGCCGACACCGAGGCGGCGGTGGCCGACGGTGCCGACGAGATCGACATGGTGATCAACCGGGGTGCCTTCCTGTCCGGCCGCTACGGCGAGGTCCACGACGAGATCGTGGCCGTCAAGGAGGCCTGCGACCGTGCCTCTGCCGCTCGTCAGGGGCGAGGGCGAGCCCACCTCAAGGTGATCCTAGAGACCGGCGAGCTGGCCACGTACGACAACGTGCGCCGCGCCTCCTGGCTGGCCATGCTGGCCGGCGCCGACTTCATCAAGACCTCCACCGGCAAGGTCGCCTCCGCGGCCACCCTGTCGGTGACCCTGGTGATGCTGGAGGCGGTGCGCGACTTCCGCGCCGCCACGGGACGGCAGATCGGGGTCAAGCCGGCCGGCGGCATCCGGGCCAGCAAGGACGCGATCCGCTACCTGGTAATGGTCAACGAGACCGCCGGTGAGGACTGGCTGCACCCGGACTGGTTCCGGTTCGGCGCCTCCACGCTGCTCAACGACCTGCTGATGCAGCGCACCAAGCTGGCCACCGGTGTCTACTCCGGCCCCGATTACTTCACCCTCGACTAGTCGACCCTCGACTAGTTGACCTGACGACTGACTGGACCCCTGGACTGACAATGGGCTTCTTTGCATACGCCCCCGCCCCCGAGTCCCGCGCGATCGTCGACCTGAAGCCGTCGTACGGGCTGTTCATCAACGGCGAGTTCGTTGACCCGATCGACGGCTCGACGTTCAAGTCGATCAGCCCCTCCTCGGAGGAGGTGCTGGCCGAGGTCGCCGAGGCCGGCGCGGCTGACGTCGACCGGGCGGTGCGGGCCGCCCGCGCCGCGTACGAGCAGGTCTGGGGGCCGATGAGCGGCCGAGACCGGGCCAAGTACCTGTTCCGCATCGCCCGGATCATCCAGGAGCGTTCGCGTGAGCTGGCCGTGTTGGAGTCGCTGGACAACGGCAAGCCGATCCGCGAGTCGCGCGACGTGGACATCCCGCTGGTCGCGGCGCACTTCTTCTACTACGCCGGCTGGGCCGACAAGCTGCCGTACGCGGGGTTCGGGCCGAACCCGCGGCCGCTCGGTGTGGCCGGGCAGGTCATCCCGTGGAACTTCCCGCTGCTGATGCTGGCCTGGAAGATCGCCCCGGCGCTGGCCTGCGGCAACACGGTGGTGCTCAAGCCGGCCGAGACCACGCCGCTGTCGGCGCTGCTCTTCGCCGAGATCTGCCAGCAGGCCGACCTGCCGCCAGGCGTGGTGAACGTCGTCACCGGGGCCGGGGAGACCGGCCAGGCGGTGGTCGAGCACCCCGGCGTCGACAAGATCGCCTTCACCGGCTCGACCAAGGTGGGACGGGCCATCGCCAAGGCCGTGGCCGGCACCCGCAAAAAACTCACCCTGGAACTGGGTGGCAAGGCCGCCAACATCGTCTTCGACGACGCACCGATCGACCAGGCGGTCGAGGGCATCGTCAACGGCATCTTCTTCAACCAGGGTCACGTCTGCTGCGCCGGCTCGCGACTGCTCGTGCAGGAGTCGGTGTACAACGAGGTTCTGGACTCGCTCAAGCGCCGGATGGCCCAGCTGCGCGTCGGTGACCCGCTGGACAAGAACACCGACATCGGTGCGATCAACTCAGCCGCCCAGCTCGACCGCATCCGGACCCTGTCCGAGATCGGCGCGCAGGAGGGGGCGCAGCGCTGGTCGGCGCCGTGCGAGCTGCCCGAGCGGGGCTTCTGGTTCGCCCCGACGATCTTCACAGGGGTCACCCAGGCGCACCGCATCGCCCGCGAGGAGATCTTCGGCCCGGTGCTGTCCGTGCTGACCTTCCGCACCCCGGCCGAGGCGCTGGAGAAGGCCAACAACACCCCGTACGGGCTGTCGGCCGGGATCTGGACCGAGAAAGGCTCGCGGATCCTGTGGATGGCCGACCGGCTGCGCGCCGGCGTGGTGTGGGCCAACACGTTCAACAAGTTCGACCCGACCTCGCCGTTCGGCGGCTACAAGGAATCGGGCTACGGCCGCGAGGGCGGCCGGCACGGGCTGGAGGCGTACCTCAATGTCTGAACGCACACAGGGGGCCACGCCCCCCGCGGACCCACCAATGGCGACGAGCCCGACCGCGTCGGGCGCTGTGCCGGCACCGCCACCCCAGCGGGTGGCGGTGCGCAAGACGTACAAGCTGTTCGTCGGCGGGAAGTTCCCGCGCAGCGAGTCGGGGCGGTCGTATCTGGTGCAGGACTCCAATGTGGCACTCGCCTCCCGAAAGGACGTCCGGGACGCGGTGGTTGCCGCGCGCGCGGCGGTGCAGGGCTGGACGGGCGCGACCGCCTACAACCGGGGCCAGATCCTCTACCGGGTGGCCGAGATGCTGGAGGGGCGCCGCGAGCAGTTCGTGGCGCTCGGCGTGCCGGCCGCCGAGGTGGACGAGGCGATCGACTGCTGGGTCTGGTACGCCGGTTGGTCCGACAAGATCACCCAGGTGTACGGCGGGGCGAACCCGGTGGCCGGGCCGTACTTCAACCTCTCCGCGCCGGAACCGACCGGGGTGGTGGGCGTCATCGCGCCCGGCGAGCCGGCCCTGCTGGGCCTGGTCAGCGTCGTGGCGCCGGCGATCGTCACCGGCAACACGGTCGTCGTGCTGGCCTCGCCGGAGCACCCGCTGGCGGCGATCACCCTGGCCGAGGTGCTGGCCACCTCCGACCTGCCCGGCGGGGTGGTCAACCTCCTCACCGGCAGAGTCGCCGAGACCGCGCCGTGGCTCGCCTCGCACATGGACGTGAACGCCATCGACCTGACCGGGGTCGCCGACCCGGCGCTCGCCGCTGATCTGGAGCGCGCCGCCGTCAGCAACCTGAAGCGGGTGCTACGCCCGCCGTCAACACCCGTGGGCTGGACGGCCGACCCGGGCATCAAGCGGATGACCGCCCTGCTGGAAACCAAGACCGTCTGGCACCCCACCGGGGTGTGAGGCCGGCTGGCGGCGGCTGCTGGACATAGGAAAAGAGGAGTAACACATGGTGGATGTGCCGGGACCACGGCGCGACCTGGTCGGTTATGCGCGGGACCTGCCACCCGGTGGCTGGCCGGGAGACGCGCGCATCGCAATCTCGGTGGTGGTCAACTACGAGGAGGGCTCCGAGCGGTCGTTCGCGATGGGCGATCCCGACCAGGAAACCTCGACCGAATGGAACTCCTACGCGCTCCCGCCCGGAGTCCGGAACCTGGCGATGGAGACGATGTACGAGTACGGCTCCCGGGTCGGCATCTGGCGCATCTTGGACGTGCTCGACAAGTACCGCGTCAAGGCGACCTTCTTCGCCTGCGCGGTGGCCATCGAGCAGAACCCGCACGTGGGCAGGGCGATCGTCGAGGGCGGACACTCGGTGGTGAGCCACGGCTACCGGTGGGAGGAGACCTTCCGGCTCAGCCGCGACCAGGAGCGTGAACACATCCGCCTTGCCACAGCGTCCTTCACGCGGACACTCGGCATCCAGCCACGCGGCTGGTACTGCCGGTACGGGCCGAGCATCAACACCCGCGAGCTCCTCGTCGAAGAAGGCTTCGACTACGACTGCGACGCCTACAACGACGACCTGCCCTACTTCGTCGAGGTCCGGGGTAAGCGCCACCTCGTGGTGCCGTACACCCCCGACGTCAACGACTTCCGTTTCTGGCAGTCCCCTGGGATCGCCACCTCATCCCAGTTCTTCGAGTACCTCAAGGACTCCTTCGACGTCCTGTACGCCGAGGGTGCCAGGCGCCCACGGATGATGTCCATCGGCCTGCACCCCCGCCAGATCGGACGACCGGGCCGCATCGCCGGCCTGGAGCGCTTCCTCGCGTACACCCAAGATTTCGACGGCGTGGCCTATCTGACGCGTGACCAGATCGCCGACGCCTGGCTGGCGGACCATGGAGGCACCGGTGGCAGCTGATCCAGCCCGATCGACCATTCGTACCGTGCGTGCGGCAGACACGGCACCGGTCCCACTCGGCGAGGTGGGCGTGCAGCGGATCCTGCTCGGAGCACCTCGGTCCGACGGAAGCCCGCTGCTGATGGGCGTCACACAGGTTCGAGCAGGCCAGACCAGCCCGCTTATCCAGCACGACACCGCGGAGGTGGCCTATGTCCTGGCCGGCTCGGGATGGATGGTCACAGACAGCTCTGAGCACCCGTTCGCGCCGGGCGACGCGATCCTGATCGAAGCGGGTTGCTGGCATGCGATCCGGGCCGGCGAGGCGCCCGTTGAGATGCTCTACGCCTTCCCCGCCCCGGAGGCACCCGCCACGCGCACCTATCGGTCGACGCAGCCATGACCGCCGGCCCTCTGGAATGGTGGCCGCCGCTCGCGGTGGCCTGCTTCGACGACCTCGTCGCGTACCGGCTGGTCGGTGCCAGCGCCTGCGCGGATCGCATCACCGAGGCGTTGGTCAGCATCGCGGTCGAGGCGCAGTCACGACAGCGGGATGTCGCCGGGGATGTCGGCGGGGCGGGGCGGCTTTTCTGCGGGCTCAAGCCGGACACCGCGTTGTACCGCAATCTCGCCGCCTCTTTGCGCGAGGCCGCCCGAGGCGGCGCCGGAGAGGTGCAGAGAGCAGCGCGAGAACTTTCCGAGTACAGACGAGCGGCGCAGGCCAGCGTTGTCGCGCACACGGAGGCGCTCCTGGAGGACGCGGATACGCTGCTCGTGCACGACTACAGCAGCATGGTGATGCGTGTTCTCGACGGACTCGCCACCAAGCGCCCGCGCCGGATCGTGGTCACGGCCGGCGAACCCCTCGGCCAGGGGGCGCGCGTGGCTCGACAGGCCGCCGCGAGGGGCCACAAGATCACATACGCTCCCGACATGTCGGTCGCGAGGGTCATCGACAGTGTCGACGGCTTCATCACCGGGGTGGAGTCGTTCTACGCCGACGGTTCCCTGACCAACACCGTGGGTACCCGCATGCTGAGCCTGCTCTGCCGGGAGGCAGGGGTGCCGGTCATCGCCCCCGCCGAGACCCTCAAGTGCGACGCCGACCGTGCCACCGTAACCGAGGCCGCATTGAGCGCATGCCTGTTGCATCCGTGGCCGACCGCCGAGATCGCACTGGACGGCAACTGGACCGCCGTGCAGTTCGTACTCGACGCGGTGCCCGCGTCCCTCGTCACCACGTATGCGACGGAGACAGGAACCTGCCTGCCGGGCGACGTCGGCGCGGCAGCACGGGCGGTACTCGCGCGATACTCGATCCAGCTATGGTGCCCATGAGCGTCGTTGGTGGCGTGTCGGCTTGATCAATAGGGAGACTTCCGGCGAGGTGTGAGGTGCTGGCGTCGATACTTCACCGGAGGTCTCGCTGGCCCAGGGGTGATCGCGTGCTTCTGATCGCGCTCGGCGAGAGCCGGCCGGTCCCCTGTCTGGGCGGCGTGACGGGGAACGCGGACGGCGTCCATGGCTTCCGGGGTGGTGGGTGGGGTTCTGACGACCCGAGGGTGGCGTCCAGGCGTTGGCGGAAGCGCTGCGGAGGTGTTGCCGGAAGCGCCACGGGTTGATGGCGCGGGGCCTGGTTGTCAGAGCATCGGTGCGACGGCGGGTGCTGGACCGCTCGCGTCGGACCGGTGGTGCCCAGGTGAGGGGCGGGCGCCGTTCAAGGTGCCGATCGACGGCGCAGGTGGACGGTCGCCGTGGTCAGCGCGAAGCGGACGGTCGAGGCAGCCGCCGTCAACCGGCCCTGCATTACTGCGGCCCCGTGTCGGCTGAGAGGTTTGCCTACGAACCGTGGAGTCCGGGAGCGGCTTGGTGGCGCCGGTTTGTTCAGGCGGTGTTGCGGGTTGATGGCGACCAGTTGGCCACCTGGCCGCGCGGGCGTGGGAAGTCGGCGCGCTATTCGGGGAGGTTCCTTGCGTACAGCTCTGCGATGCGGCGCAGGACGAGCTCCGGCTCATGACCTGTCGTGAGTTTGAGCATCTCAAGCAGTTGCCTCCTGGGAAGGCGCGGCATGCGCGGGTGCAGAACACGTTCTGGGTACCACTCGTCGCCGTGTTGACGTCAAGCACCGCTGGCGGGCTACGGCCTTGCCCGGAGATCTTCGCAGGTCGAGACCCCACGCCGCTGCTCGGATCATGTAGGGCACTGGGACACCCAGTCGATCGGGATCGGCCGGTTGCCGGCGTCGTACGTGAACTCGATGTGCGTGTTCAGCATCCGAGCACGAACGTGCGGCGCCGCCGCCCGAGCGCTACCCAGCGTTAGGAGCACCGAGGCGAGCTGGCGTCCGGTCGTGCCGATGAGCGGTCGGTAGAGGTCAGGCTCCGGCAACAACTAAGCGCTGAGGACCATGGTCTTGGCGTCGGGGCGGACGCGTCGGAGCTGTTTGGCCCAGCCATGTGGATGATCGGTGTTGCCAACCCAGCTCGCTGTCGTCTTCCTGGAAGGTTCCCGTGGGCCATCAGGGCCAATGGTGGCCACGCGGACGATGTCGCGTGCGCTGATCGCGCGGGTCGGGGTTCGCGCCGACATCAACCGCCCCCGACATCTTCGCAAGCCTCACCGGTATTGCGCTCGCCGCAGGCAGAACCGAGCAGCGAGGCCAGGCGAACCGATTGCCGAATCTCCTCATGGACGGTTTGACCGTAGACCGTCAGAGCAAATAGGACACGTCTTATCCAGGGAACAGCATTCCGTGGATAGGGTTTGGGTGTGCTGTCAGGCTGGGGCGGTGGACGAGATGGACAGGGCCCAGTTGGCCGAGTTTCTGCGTGTTCGCCGCGCGGCGTTGCGCCCGGATGATGTTGGGCTGCGGCTAGGTGCTCGGCGGCGGACGGCTGGGTTGCGCCGGGAAGAGGTGGCAGCGCTGGCGAACATGTCGGTCGACTACTACGCCCGGTTGGAGCAGCAGCGGACCTCGCAGCCCTCGGAGCAGATGGTGGCGTCGATCGCGCGGGCGTTGCGGCTCAGCCTTGAGGAGCGTGACCATCTCTTCCGGCTGGCCGGGCACGATGTGCCGCGGCGGCACGCAACGTCGGATCGTGTCAGTCCCGGGCTGATGCGGGTGTTGGACCGGTTGGATGACACGCCGTCGATGGTCGCCACCGACCTCGGCGAGGTGCTGGTGCAGAACCGGCTGGCGGTGGCGTTGTTTGGCGACCAGCGGGGGTTCGTCGGTTCCGCCCGCAGCATGCTGTACCGGTGGTTCACCGATGCCACCGCCCGCCAGCGGTACCCGCGCGACGACCACGACCATGAGAGCCGGGTGTTGGTCGCCCATCTGCGGTCCGTGCTGGCCCGGCGGGGCAACGATGCGCAGGTCACGGCACTGGTCGGCGCGCTGATCGCCGACAGTGAGGAGTTCGCCGGGTTGTGGCGCCAGCACGAGGTCGCGGTCCGCCGCAGCGACCACAAGCGGATCGTCCACCCCGAAGTCGGCCTGATGGAGTTGGAGTGCCAGTCCCTCGTCGCTGAAAGCCAGGCGCAGGTCCTGATTGTCCTCACCGCGACCCCCGGCACCGATAGCGCCGAACGCCTCCAACTGCTCTCCATGGTCGAAGCCCAGTCGCGTCCCACCGCCAACCAGATCCCCGCTGAGCTGGCTGACGGGTCGCCGTTGATCCGTGGATAGCTGCTACCTGGCTTGTGCCGGCTGACTGCCGCAGGCTGGACATCGGCGCGGCCGGCGCCAACGGCAACGGGATCAGATCTGGGACATCAGCTTGGACGATGTGCGACGCCTGGTGCCGTCACGCAAATTTGGGAAGGCACGTCACCTATGACCACACCGTCGGAACTGAGCCCCGCCGAGGCGGCAGACCGGCTCGCAATTCGCGAACTGTTCGATGCCTACGCGCACTGCGCGGACCGTCGCGACAGCGAAGGCCAAAAGGCGCTGTTCACTGAGGACACCCGTTTCGTCGTATACATGGCCGGCGAAGGCTCAGAGCCGACATACGCCCTGGACGGTCGCGAAGCGCTGACCCCGGTGTTCGCCGATCTGCGTCAGTACGAGGCCACAACGCACTTCAACGGCCAGAGCACGATCACCCTCGACGGCGACAAGGCGACCGGCGAAAGCTACACGCTCGCACACCACCTCTTCACGGTCGACGGCGAACGGAAGATCATGATCGCCTCGCTACGGTACCTGGACACCTTCGTGAAGATCGACGGCGCCTGGTACTTCGCCGAGCGCAACCTCATCGTCGACTGGACAGATAGTCGCACGTCAACCCCGTAAGACCACCGAGGCCGGGCCCTCGAATCGCAGGCTCTGCCGGCCCGTGACCGACCTCGCCTCGCGTTTGCCGGACCAAGCGGACACGGCGGTTACGCCGGAGCCCGGTTGACGCTCTAGCTGCAGCAGACCATCGGCGACACCGAGGACAGGCCGTCTCCCCCAGCCCGCCATCCCGGTGCCGCCGCCAACTGCGCCCAGTCCGCCGGCCCCCGCTCGAACGCCAGCTAACCGAGGAGCCGACCCATGAGTACCGATGACCGCGTGGTGTTCGTACGGGAGTTCCTCCGTGACCCGTTCACGGTCGCCGCCGTCACGCCGAGCGGCGAGCCGCTGGCCGACGTGGTCACCGCTCCCGTGCCACGCACCGGCACCCCAGTGGTCGTCGAACTCGGCCCCGGCACCGGTGCGTTCACGAATGCCATCCAGCGACGGCTCGCCGGCCGCGGCCACCACCTGGCCATCGAGATCAACGGCCGGCTTGCCGGGCTGCTGGCCGCCCGCTATCCACGGGTGGACGTCGCCGTCGCGGACGCCCGGAGCCTGCGCGAGGTGCTCGCGCAGCGCGGCCACCGCTCCGCCGACGTGATCGTGAGCGGGCTACCGTGGGCGGCGTTCGCGCCGACCCAACAAGACGACCTGCTCAGCGCCGTCACCGACACCCTCGCCCCGGACGGCGTGTTCACCACGTTCGCGTACACGCACACACGGTGGGCCCCGCCGGCCCGCCGATTCCGACGATCCCTCGCCTCAGGATTCGAGGAGGTCGTGCCCGGCCGGACAGTGTGGGGCAACCTGCCACCAGCATTCGTCTACTTCTGCCGGCGGCCACACACTGCGGTTCAGCGGCGTACCGTCTAGTGTTTCTGCGCCCGAGGCTCACCGTCTCATGCCGACGCTCCTGATGCGGCTGGGAGGATTCCGCATGGCTGACACGGGCCTCGGCAGGAACCATCGACGCTGGCCGCTGTCGGGCCGCGACCCGAACGAGGCGCACAGGACCGCGACCCCGCAAGAGCTTCTCTACGACCTGACGTTTGTCGTCGCGTTCGGCGCCGTCGCCGATGAGCCCGCGCACTACCTGGCGGAGGGCCACTTCGGCGCGGCGATCGGCGGCTTCTGTGTCGCGGTCTGCAGGAAGGCGTGCCCGGCGATGATCACAGTGGCTGTTCGGTCGGTGCGTAGGCCGCGCATCGGTCTCAGGCGGTGCTTGAGCTGGCCGTGGTCGGCTTCGATCGGGTTGTTGGCGTAGCGCTCGATGTGGTGCCACGCCGACGGGACGAGTTCATCGAGCACCGCCGGGTAGACCGGCGCGGCATCAGAGACGACCTCGCTGGGCTTCACGTTGAGCATCTTCAGGGCACGTCGGAAGAACCGGCGTGCCGCAGCGGCGTCGCGGCGGGCCGAGACGAGCACGTCGATGACTTGGCCGTACTGATCCACGGCGCGGTAGACATACCGCCAGACCCCGCTGACCTTCACGTATGTTTCATCAACGACCACCTGTCACCAGGCGAATGCCGGCAGAACCTGGCCGCGTCGGCCAGCAGCGGCACGAACCGCTGCACCCACCGGAACACCGTCACGTGGTCGACCTCGACACCACGCTCGAGCAGCAGCTCCTCAACGTCACGGTAGGACAGGCCGAATCGCAGGTACCAGCGGACCGCGACCACAATCACCTCAGGCGGAAATCGGAACCCGGCGAACGCTGACCTCGGCTGCATCATCGGGCGTTGGTGGGCAGCGACCTTCATCGCTCAAGCCTGCCTCGATCTTGCCCACGGTCAATGCAACAGAGCCCGTCAGGCCTGCTGTCGGGCCCTTCCGGCACCGTCCGGTTGCGACGCCCCGAGCCGTCCGCCTTCGCCCCGGGCCTTCGGACTGGGGCGTCGTGCCGTTCACGGCCGGCGCGACGGCTGCCGTGCTGCGGAAGGCGGCGACTCCGATGGAGCCACCTGGCCGTCGCGCCGGCCCAGGCCACATCTTCCCGAAGCTGAAGGCGCGGGTGTGGCGAACGGCGATCTTTCCCGTACGGTGCACATTCAGTCACCGTGCGCATCCGGGCGGCGCCCCTTGAACTCGTGGGCGCCGGCGGGCAGGGAAACCCCCAGATTCTGCCCGCCGGCGCTTGTCGCCGAACTGCCTACAACTATCCCGTCCGCCGGGGCGGCCCTTCACATCCCGCTCGGCCCGCCCCGGCTTCCGCCTACTACCCGCCGCGTGCAGTCCAAACCCGCACCCACCGTCTGCCGCTTCGCCGATGACATTCCGGCTCCCACCGGGTAGACGATCCGGCGGTGACCATCCGCCGTCTCATCGCCCTCGCCGCCGTGCTCGCCCTCGCCGGCTGCGGCCCCGACGCGCCCCGGCCGAGCAGAACAACCTGGTCGGGCCCATGGTGTCCGAAAGCCCAAGCCAGAGCGCATCACCGAGCCCATCGCCGTCGCCCGTCGACACGGCTACCGTGCCGTCCGTCGCCCCGCCCGGCGTCCCGGCACCTGGGGCGACCACCAAGAAGGCCACGCCCGAGCCGACGAAGACGACGAAACCGCCGGCGCCGAAAACCACCCAGCCGCCAGCGCCGGGGCCGATCGTGCACCCGGGCGCGTTCTGCTCGCCGGAAGGTGGCATCGGGTACACGTCAGCCGGCACGAAGATGCGGTGCACGTTGAAGGCCGGGGAGAAGCAGCCGCGGTGGCGGGCGGCGTAGCCGCGCCCAGTGCGGGCAGTAGCCAGCCCGAGCCGCCCGCCTCGCGTTTTGCGCTGGTCATGCGTTGCCGAATCAGCTTTCGAGTGTCTCGCCGTCGTCACGGCGGAGCGGAAGGAACGCAGGCCGAGTGGGTTGGCCTGCCGCCCAACGCCGGCGAGCTCGTCGACGTTGAGCTGAACATCGACGCCGTGCTCGATCGCGATGGACGGCGCTGAAGCGACGCTGCGCGAGGGCCCCAGCTACGAGGGAACGTCGAGCTGCAGGAGCAGGAGCTCCTGATGGTCCGGATAGCCAACGGACTTCTGCAGGTCCAGGTTGACGACGGCTCCATCGACGTCCCACCCGGAACGGCCGTTGTCGTGGTGGCCGAGCACCTCAAGCTGTATCCCACCGGCGTGTGACCACTGGCGTTCCCGACCACCCTGATCGCGGAAGATTCGTGCACCCAACCGTGGCTGACTCTGTGGTCGTGAGAACCCTACAGCCTGGAGCATGTGCTGTGGCACTGTACACAGTGGACAGGACCGCTCGACATCAGGTTCCAAGACGCGTACGCCTGACCTCTGCGGAGGCGAAGCCGTCAAGCATCATCGACACTCCAACGCGGGTGGTCGTGAAGATGGGTCGCATTCCGTACGCAACGACGCGGATGGAACGCTTGATCTGTACGGTCACGCTGTGATGTATCGAGTCCGTTCCACGATCGGCTTCCTGCTCGGCGTCGTCTGCCTGGGCGTCGCGCTCTTCGCGCTCTTCCAGCTGGTCCGGGGCGGCTCCTGCGCGTCCGGGGGCAACTACGTCTCTGCCCGGCAGTGCCCGCCGGGGACCGGCAAATGGGCGTTCATCCTGCCCCTCGCCATCATCGGCAGCCTCGCCAGCTTCATCCTGGGCCGACTACGGTTCCGGCAGCCGGCGCCTGTCCCGCCGCCGCACCCGCACCCTGTTGGTAACGCTGGTCCGGTGGCACCGCCGTTCGGCGCGCTGGTCACCATCAACGACGGGCAATTGTTCACGGCCGGGCCCGGCACCGCGCAGCCCGCCCCGACTATGGACCCGCTCGTCAGGTTGACCATGCTGCAGTCTCTGCGGGACTCCGGTGCGCTGTCGCCAGCCGAGTACGAACAGGCGAAGGCGAAGATCCTGGCCGAGATGTAGGCATCGTCCCGGTGCGCAGGTCAGGTCGATCCGGACCTCGTCGTCAGTGACTGCGAGTGAGTCGGCTGCTGCCAATGCGGTCCGCGCGACGCCCATTGTGGGGTCAGACGCGCCCGTCGCGTACTCCCGCGTTTTTCTGAACGCGCCCCGAGCCATCAGGACGCACCGATCAAGGCGGGACGGAAATGCGACGGCCGCGTACGCTGCAACGATGTCTCACGGCGTGCTGCTCGGGATTGACTTCGGCACCTTCAACACCGTGGCCATGGTGCGTCGCGGCGGCGGTGAAGCACGTTCCCTGCTCTTCGATGGGTCACCGTTACTGCCGTCGGCGGTACTCCTGGAAGGCCCCGGCGACGTGTTGTCCGGTGCCGAAGCCGTGCGGTCGGCGCGGGTGCATCCGGATCGATACGAGCCCAACCCGAAGCGAAGGATGGCAGACGGGATCGTCCTGCTCGGCGGCTACGAGACCGACGTGGTCGACCTGGTCGCCGCCGTGCTGGGACGTGTGGCGTCGGAGGCGCGGCAGGTCGTCGGCCAGCTCCCGGATCGTGTCGTTGTCACGCATCCGGAGATCTGGGGCACGTCGCGGTTGAGCCGGTTGACCGCTGCGGCCGTCCGCGCCGGCCTGCCGGGCCCGATACTCGTGTCGGAGCCGATCGCTGCCGCCGCCTACTTCCTCGGCCAGGTCGGCCGGGTCGGCGCGGGTCAGTGCGCGGTGGTGTACGACTTCGGGGCAGGCACGTTCGACGCCGGTGTGGTTCGGCGCGGCCCCGGAGGAGCGCTGACGGTACTGGCCAGTGAAGGACTGCCCGAGGTGGGCGGCCTGGACCTGGACGCCGCGTTGGTGGAGCACCTGGGCCGGCTGATCGCGCAGCGGGCCCCGGACGCTTGGGACCGGTTGCAACGACCGGCCACCGCCGCCGACCGTCGTGCCCGGTGGCAGCTGTGGGAGGACGTTCGGCTGGCCAAGGAGTCGTTGAGCCGGCGTTCGCAGACGCTGGTGCACCTGCCGGTCCTGGACGACACCGTTCCGGTGAGCCGGGACGAGTTCGAGCAGCTCGCCGAACCGGTCATCGCGCGGACGGTCGCGGTCACCCGCGCCGCGGTGCGGAGCGCGGGCATAGGGCTGTCAGACGTCGGTGGCATCTTCCTCGTCGGCGGGTCGAGCCGCGTCCCACTCGTTGCGACGCTGCTGCACCGCGCGTTCGGGATGCCGCCGACGGTTCTGGAGCAGCCCGAGCTCGTGGTGGCGGAGGGTTCACTGATCCTGCTCGACGCGTGCGAGGAACGCACGCCGACCGGCGTCACGATGATGCTACCCGCCGGTGCCGGGTCGGAGGAGAACGTTGCGCAGGCGCATGGAACGGCCGCCGGCCCGTCACCCGTGCCGCAGGGCTCGCCGCAGCGGGTCATGCAGCTATCGCCGGCCTCGACGACGGCAGGCCGCGCGTCGCGCGTCGACGAGGCCGTCGAACCGGGGCGCGGACGATCGATCCGCCGCCACCTCACCGATCCGTGGAGTGTGGTAGCGGCCGTGCTGCTCGGTGCCCTGAGCGGCATGGTCGGCGGCCTCGCCGGTGCGAGCGCGGCGGCCGTGCTGACTGCGGGAGCCGTGGTCACCGTGATCGTGCATACGGTGCGGGTGGCACTCGGTATCGTGTTCGACCGCTGAAGACGCGGTTGTCGGACGTTGCCCGCTAGAAATTGCTCAGCACCGAGCTGAATATCTTGTCGACGCTGGCCGGGTCGCTCGCGTCGTAGGCGGCTGCCCGCGACACTTTCGCGATCTGTTCGAGCGTGTCCAGGTCGGCCTCACCACCGAAGGCGATACCGAAGATGCGAACCGAGTTCTCCAGGCGTGACCCGTCCAGGTCGCGGAGCAGCTTCGCCCGGTCGTTGTCGGCCGGATACTCGTTGCGCCCATCGGTGAGCAGCACGACCGCGTTGATGCGGTCGGCGTCCAGCCGTTCCCGCATGTATAGATCGGCGGCCCGGGTCGTGTGGTACAGGGCCGTGCCGCCATCGGCGCTCAGCGCCCGGATGATGCCGGTGAGTTTCTCCTTCGCGTCACGGATGCGCGACGTCGGCAGCCGCTCGGTGTAGGGCTGCGCACCGTTTGGTCGCTGCCCCGAGAACGTCCACAGTGCCACCTCGTCGTCGGGATGCAGCAGGTCGAGGCTCGCGATTGCCGCGTTCTTCGCGGCTTCCAGCTTGCTGATGTCACCGGCCGCCTTCTCCTTCATCGAGCCCGAGACGTCGAGGACGAGCAGCACCCTCGCCTTCTTCCGCAGGTCGTCCCAGCCGGCGAGGATCTTGTCCAGGACCTCTCCGACGGGTGACTGGATCAGGCTGAGCTTCTGCCCGGCCGGAATCTGCAGGGTCTGCGCCAATTCGGGGCCGGCGTTGCCCTGGTGGTCGCGGAAGCCCATCGCCGCGAACACGGCCTGCTGAGCTGGTTGCTGCAGGAACGCGAGGAAGTCCGCGGCCGCTTCCCGTTGTGCGTCACTGGCCGAAGGCAGCACCACGTACGGGTGGTCGAGCATCAGCGTGCCGTCCCGCGGCACCATCGGCACGAGCGGCACCGTGGGCGCCTTGCCTTTCACCTTCGGGTCGCCGGTGGTGTTGCCCTTGTTGTAGAGGAAGGTGAGCTGCTCCTGATGCACGACGGCGCTCACGTACGACATCGCGGCGCCCTTGGCGTCGGCTTCGGCCAAGTTGGCGAGGAACTTCACCGCATCGTCGGTGTAGTGCAGGACGCCGGCTTCGACCCCGCGAACGAAGTTGATCACATTGGGCTGGGTGAGGTCGGCCGCCGTCAGTTCGCGGGACAGGCCGGTCGCCGCGTAGTACGTGGCCACCGTCGCGGCCAGGCCGGACGTGGACCGGTGCGGGTTGTCCTTGCCGAAGTAGAAGCGCCCCCACTCGGGATGGCCGTACCGGCCCCACCCCTGCGGATCGGACGCCAGCGCCAGCACGTCGCTCCACCCGAACTCGCGGTTCGGCCAGCCGAACGCCTCGGCGCCGGGTGAGCTACCCGCTGTCGACGCATGCATTCCAGCTCGGACAGGTGTTCTTTGTGCTCATGCATGCGCTCATGGCAGCCGGCATCGTGGCCCTGGTGTGCTCGACTGCCGTACGTCCCGGCCGCGCCGCGCGGACCTTCGGCTGGCTGGAGCACTGGGGTACTGCCCGTTTCATCGCGATGAATACCAGGTCGACGTGCCGGCAACGGTGTACCCGAGCGACTCGTAGAGCGGACGCCCGAGTTTGGATGCGGTGAGGGTGAGGGGCAGGTGATGGAGATAGTTGATGGACGCGAGCATGACGGCTCGCCCGATCCCGCGGGAGCGGAACACTGCCGGCGTGCCGACCCAGTAATGGCTGCCGAGCCCGTCGGCCGCGACGACCACACAGGCTCCGGCGGCGCGACCGTCAGCGATGGCCAAGAAGACGTCGATGCCAGGATGATCGATGAGGCTTGCCGGGAACAGCTCCGCGGGCCGATGAGGCTCGAACGTTGTCAGCTCGAAGCTGCCGATCACGATCTGCTCCGCGGCGTACAGGTCCCCCTCACTCCGCACGCGGCGGACTTCGGTCGGGGGTTGCGCGGCTGGCCCTGGCGGCCGCACCATGACGGGCATCTGCCAGCTACGCAGCCCAAGCTGGCTCAGGTCGGTCGAGGAGTACGGATCCTCCACGTCAACGGGTCCTACAGCGCGGACGGCGAGGTCGTTGATCTCGGCAACCTCTTCCGCCTCGAGACCGGGCTCCTGGATCAGCACCCGCGTTCCTGACCGTTCGTCGCCGACCACCGCGAGGAATGCACGGCGGCTGACGACGTCGTGTCCTCGAGCTTCTCCGGTCGCGGCCCAGAATGCCGCGGAGTTGCGGGCCTGGCGCATCGGCGCCTCATCATGGATCCGCGACACGATGGGGCTCGGAGAGGCCATCGGGGTGCTCAGCCCTGGGCCGGTTCGTCGGCCGCGGCATAGACCAGGTGGAGCACGCCGCTGGCGAACGCGGTGGACGAGACCAGCTTCAGAGGGAACGTGGCACCGTCCGGGAAGAGCCGCTTCCCGTGGCCGACCACGATTGGGTGCACCAGCAAGTGCAGTTCATCGAGGAGCCGCTGCTCGAGCAGCCAGCGCACCAGCGTGCCGCTGCCGGTGACACCGATGCGGTTGTCCTGCTTGAGCTTGGCGAGTTCCTCAGCGGCGACATCCCCGGTAATCAGCGTGGTGTTCTCCCAGTCGGCCGACGCGAGCGTGTTGGAGACGACGTACTTGCGAGCACCGTTCATCATCGCCGTCATCGGGTCAGCGGCGTCGGCGTTCGGCCAGTGCGCCGCCATCTCGGCGTAGGTAACCCGCCCGAACAAGTTGGCGTCTGTGGCCATCAACGCACCAACGGCTGCCCCCATCTCGTCGTCGAAGTACGGGAAGTGCCACGTCTCGGGAGCCTCAGTGACCCCGTCGAGCGACACGAACAGTCCGGCCTTGATCTCACCCATGCAGATCTCCTGATGCCAGTAGGGACAGCATTGTTCGGTCCAACACAATACTAGTAGTACCGTCTGGTACCGGTAGTACCGATCAGTTCCAGGAGTACTGCATGGTACGCTACGCACACCCGGGTGGGCCTGTCCACCCCGCTACCCGAAGCGTTGGGGGCCAAGTGGGCGTCGAGCAACGCGCAGTGCCTGACCGGGCCACCCGGCAGCGTCAGGCGATCATGGCGGCTGCTGCGGATGTCTTTACGCGCAATGGATACGTCGGGGCGACCACCGACGAGATCGCCGCCCTTGCTGCTGTGTCCAAGCAGACGGTCTACAAGATGTACGGCGACAAGCAGAAGCTGTTCGCCGAGGTCATTCTGGAAATGACGCTGGGCACAGTCGAGCGGCTCGCGTCCACCGTGACCCTGCTCGAACGGTCAACTGACGCCCAGGTGGCCCTGCGCGCGGTCGCTGAGGACTGGCTGCGTGGGCTTCTCTCGGCAGACGTGCTTCGCCTGCGGCGTCTCGTCATCGCAGAGGCGGACCGGTTCCCTGCGGTTGGGGGAGCATGGTTTGAGCGGGGGTTCGACCGGGCGGTGGTGATCCTCGGTGAGTCACTGCAGGAGATGGCTGGCCGCGGGTTATTGCGGCCGCTGACCGACCCGCGGAGAGCGGCGTATCAGTTCACCGGCCTCGTGATGTACCAGCCGATGAACCAGGCGATGTTCGCCGGCACGGAGTCCTTGCCATCGGCGCGCGAGCTGAAACGGATTGCCCACGCCGCCGTTGAGGTCTTCCTCGCCGCCTACGGCCCGACCACAGCCTGAGCCCCTTGCGGCATCACCGTCCACCGGTGATGCGTCCGGGCTGGTCGAACCACCAGCACGACCGCATCCGATCGTCCGCCGGACCTGCTGACCGACCTCATGCTCAACCACAACTGGACGACCCCGCGGCCGGCCGCTACGCGCGATAAGTCGACCATGTCGCATCAAGTGAAGGTCCTGCGCGACGCCGGCCTGATCCACACCCGCGTGCACGGCACCCGCCGGCTGGTCACGCTATGCCACGACGATCTGGAGCGCCGCTTCCCCGGCCTGCTGCACCTGCTGCGCGCGCCCGCCTGAAATTTTGCGGGCGCGGTGCAACCGGGCGGGGCTCCGGGACCGTGAGTAGCGCATGACGGATCGGGACACGGCGTTCGCCGAATACTTCGCCGCGCGGTCGGACGCGATGCGCGGCACGGCGTTCCTGCTGTGCGGAGACTGGCACCGGGCCGAGGACCTCACCCAGACGGCGTTCACGAAGCTGTACCTCGCCTGGAACCGGGTCGCGCGGCACGAGGTGCTCGACGGGTACGTCCGGCGCACGCTCGTACGGACGTTCCTCGACGAGCGGCGGCTCGGGTGGTGGCGGCGCGTGCGCACGAGCGAGTCGCCGCCGGAGCCGGTCGCCCTGCAGTCCGGGCCCGAGGACCGGGTCGCGGTGCTCGCCGCGCTGGCGTCCGTGCCGTCGCGGCAACGCGCCGTGCTCGTCCTGCGGTACTGGGAGGACCTCTCTGTCGAGGAGACCGCCGAGCTGCTGGGCTGCTCGGCGGGCACGGTGAAGAGCCAGGCCGCACGGGGACTGCAGACCCTGCGCGCCCACCTCAGCCCGACGTACACCACCGACTGACACCCGCAGCCACGAAGAGAGCGCGAAAAACATCATGGACGATCAGCAGTTCCGGGCGTCGCTGCGGCACGCCCTCGACGACAGCGCCGCCCCGCCCAGCATGTCGCCGGCGGATGCCCTGCGCGCGGGCCGCCGGGCGGCCCGGCGCCGCACGCTCGCGGGCGGCGCCGTCGGCGCGGCCGGCCTGGCCGCGCTGACCGCGGTGGGCGTCGCCGCCGCCTCGGCCGGCGCGGGCGCCCCGCAGCCGGTCGGCGCCAGCGGCACGCCCACCATCAACCCCCCGGTGCCCGGCAATGCAAGCGCCTCCCCGCTGCCCGCCGGCAGCGAGACCAAGCCCGTCTCGCCCACCGGCCCCAACGGCTCGCCCCAGGAGGACCACACGGCCCGGGCCGGGGTGAAGGCCGACGCCGCGAAGGCACTGCGCGCACACCTGACCACGCTCGTGCCGGCCGGGTACACCATTTCGCCCGACTCGAAGGTAAGCGACGAGCAGGCGCAGTTCGAGAACAAGGTCGGCGACCGGGACGCTTGGAGCTACCTGGCCTCGATCGAGATTCGCAAGGACGGCGCCGCCGGGCGGCTGATCGTGCAGGTGTACGAGCCGGGCCTGCGCACCGGCGCGACCCCGTGCGACATCGCGAGTGGCTTCTGGACCAAGCCGTCGGGCTGCGGCGTGGTGCCGAGCGGCGGCCAGGCCGTCGCCGTGGCCAGCGGCGGCGTCAACGACCTGCCCGACCAGCGGGTCGGCCAGCGGATCGACAAGTGGTCGGCCTACGCCTACCCGGACGGCACGGTCGTCTACGTCGCGGAGTCCAAACGGAGCTACTTCGGCCCGCCCGCCAGCAGCGGTCCGCAGCTGGCGGCGCTGCCGTTCGACGACGCTCAGCTGGCCGCGCTCGCCCTGGACCCGGCCTTCCACGTCGCGGCCTCCTGACCGCCGATCCGCGCCGCCCCGGACCGCCACGCGTGGGTACGGGGCGGCGCGAGGTACCGGCAAAACTCTCAGGTCGGCGCGGCGCCGCCCACGTAGTTTGATCGGCGACACCACCGGACCAGCAACCACCACCTACATCCGCGCCGACCTCCAAAGCGTCGCCGCCGCCCTCGTCGCCTTGACCGGCCAACCACATCCCCTCGCACCAGCCCACAGCCACCACACCAGCGCTAACTCACCGGCTTGAACACCGGCATCCGGCAGGAACGACCCGAGATTCCCGGTCCCCGCGCTCAAAGGACGGTGGTGGCCTGGACTTTTGGCCTCCGAGAGCGGACCGGAACGTCGTGCATGCCCGCTGCTGACACGGCTGGACGGACTAAACCGGAAGGCTGCCACGTGGCCCGGACACTGCCATCCCTGGACGGCATCACCGCCACGCCGTCGGCAGGGGCAGCCGACAGACGACGCCGACAGCGTCAGGGACGGGTGAACCCCTGGCCGATGATGCTCGCGAGCGACCCGGCGAGGCCGTCAACGTGATGTATACGGGGCTCGAACGGGTCGTCGGTGGCCTCGAACCACCACAGGCCGTCCGGCCATGGCTCAAGTCGGGTGATCCGGCCTTCCGCGTGGAGCTCTTGCAGGACGCGGAGCCCGCCGATCGCGGCCAGATGGCCGGGGCCGATCAGGTTGCCCCAGTGCACGCCCCGGCTCATCGCGTCCAGCCGCTCGCCGCGCCATCGGGCGCCGGTGCGCTGTTCGAACGGTGAGGCTTGCCAGTACTGGCCGCCGGCGTGCGCGTAGCCGGTGACCGCTTCGGCGGCGGGGGCGGCGAGGCTCGCCAGCCGCCGCACGGTGTCGATCCCGCCATCGACGTGGTCCAGCAGCGACCGCGCGACGCTGGTCTCGACGCTCGCCGGGCAGTCAGCCGGCAGTGGACCGGCCACCTCGGCGCGGGCTGGGCGGAGCTCCACCTTGATGAGGTTGCTGCGGCGGTACATCGACGGCGTGCCCGCCCCGCTGAGCTGCTCGGCCTCGGCTTCGAGATATAGCAGCTCCCCGGCGCGAAACCGCTCGAGCGCTCGCTGCCAGTGTGCCGCGTCGCCGGCGGGGTTCGACCAGCGCCCGAGCACGGACTGCGTCGTGATGCGGCGACGAACGCCGGAGGGCATCGGGTCGATGAGCGCCCGATGCGCCGCCTCGAGCCACCCGGCGAGCTCGGCGAGCCGTTCCGTGAGGTCAGCGTACGTGTACAGCACGCAGCCAAGGCGCGACTCGCATCGGCGGATCCGCGGCATCGCAGGGCCGTGAAATGATTCCCCGACCCATACCGCCGCCTCGGGCGTGTGCAGGGCCTCGAGATCGGGTGCCGGGGGCTCCAGGTCGGCCGCGACGTTCGCCCGTGCCCACCGCACCGCAGTCGCCACGTCGGTGCACTCCGGCGGTACCAGGTGCCAGGGGCCCAGCGCCGGCAGCCGGTCCTCGGTGCCGATTGCTCCGTATGTGCAGAACAGGTCGACTGGGGGCTCGGTGGCCAGCACGGTCTGCCAGCCCCCGCGGCTGTCCAGCATGCCGGCCGCGATCGGCGTCAGGGACGTCACGAGCACGCAGCCGGGCCGGCCCCAGCGCTCCAACTCGTTGGCGACGACGAACGCGTCCCACGAGGGGTCGGCGTGGTCGATCGCGGCCGCGAGGTGGACGGTCTGCGTCCGCTGCGGCAGGCCGCTCCCGTCGCCGTCGGCCATGGTCAACGGGTACCGCGGCGGCGGTTCCTCGGCGCCGCCCGGCTCCGGCGGTTGCGGCCTCGTCCGACGCGGCCGCGGGCTGACCTGCTCGATCGCCGCCCCAGGCCCGATCACCGCCAGCTCAGCCAGCGCGGCGAAGAGGCCCTGCTCCGCGAAGACGTACCCCCGCGCGAGGATGTCGTCGAGCCGGCCGCCGTCGGCGCCGGCGAGCCCGGCCGCCCCGGCCCAGGCGAGCATGGCCTCGACCTTCGGCCGGCGCCGCTCAGCCCGGGCCGCCTCGTCGGGCCCCTCCTCGTCCGAGCCGTTGAGCAGGCACCCAAACCATTCCTCACCGTCGTACCAGCCGAGCAGCGCCGCGACATCGCTGTCCTGGACCACGGCGGTCAGCATCGGGCCCCGGACCGCCGACCAGGCAGCGGCCGGTTCCGTCGGATCAGCGTGGCGGCGCACGAAGACCGACCAGCCCTCGACCGTGCCGGCACCGGTCGCCCAATCCTCCGCGTCAGCTGGTGCGGCCGCGGTGGGTACCAGCACGTACGCCGCCCAAAGTCCCACGGCTCGTCCCCTTTCGGCGGGCGTCTGACGTACCGCCGCTGCATGATCCAACACGGTCGGCCCGTGTGCAACGGTGACCACCGTTGACCGGCGGCGCAGAACGTCCCAGCCGGCATCCCCGCTGACGACCACGCCGCCGGTTCTGAACTCCTCGCCGGCCAGCCCTACAGAACATCTCAAGACGTGACCAGCGCGCGCACCACCCGCGGCAGATCAGGACACCTGATCACGGTAGTGGAGCGTATGAACGACTCGCGCCTCGTCCGGCCATGCACGAAGCGGAGCTTGGCCGTTGGTCTTGCTTACCGCCAGAACAGTTACCCGCGCGCACAGGACGAACCCGATCTCTGGCCGGGTTGACAGAGTCAAACTCAGGAACCGGTGTTGATGTCGCTCGGGTAGACCGGCGAAATCCAGGATGTCGTTGCGCGCCGGGCCGTCGGCTGGCCGCAGGATCAGCGGCTGGTAGGACGAGCGCAGCTTGACGGCGCGGACGTCCTCGAACAGGACATTGAGATGCTCGGCGTCGGCGGCGCCGGCGTGGGCGTGCAGCAACAATTGTGAATGGCCTACGCCGTAGCGCCACACCCGGAATCGCCGGTCAAGCACGATCGGATCCATGCACCGATCATCTCTCGTCGGGAGCAGCCGGCCCGGGGCCTGTACGCCGCACCGACCGCCAGCGATCCGTCCAACCGGCGCGCTCGGACAGTGGCGACCGCATCACGATCCGGTAGGCTGGCCCGTCGCCACGCTCAGCCGCCTGCCTCAGCAGTGCAAACGCCGCAGCGTCGTCACCCTTCTGGTGTAACAGCCCAGCCAAGTTCATCGGCGCGTCCGGATCCCCGTCCGCGACCGCGGCCCGCAGGTAATCCTCGGCGTCGTCCAACCCGCCGTCGTCCCAAAGCGTGACGCCGAGCATGTTCCGGGCACCCGGCACATGGGCCGCCACCGCCTCGTCCAGCAGCCGCAAAGCCTCCGTGTGCGACGCGGCATCGGCATCCGAATACTGATGGAGCAGAAACACGGCCAGCCGCACTCGGGCTGGCCCGTGCCCTGCCGCCACCGCCGCACTCAGCAGCGCCAACGCTTCGACCTCGGCCGGTCCACCCTCATCGGCAAGCTCGTCGCCCCGCCGAAACCACTGCTCCGCGTCGTCCACCCGGACATGAAAGCACGCACACACTCTCCGCCCGCCTCGCGTCACGCCAGCAGCAATCACGCCTGCCCGTGAGCGTGCAATCGCGGCGTACACCGGCTTCGGTATAGCCCGGTCGGGCTGTTGGGCGGGTACCTGACGTACCAGCGATTTTGAGCGCCTCGCTGGACGTACGTCGGGTGCGTCGAACGTTGGCCAAGATCAGGGGCACTATTACTCGGCATGTCCGTGAGCCTGGCCGCCTCACACCACATGAGGGCGAGCGGACAGCCGTATGAGCGGACACCAAGATCGCGACGGTTTGTCAGCGGCGACGCGGTCGCGGTCCTTGCGCTCATTGGCGACGAGCAGATCTGTAGCGCAGTCCGGCTCGTCGGGGTGCCGCTCGGATTCGCGGCTGAGATCTTGGCCTTCCGGATCATCCAAGACGCCTGGACGTACTGCATGAACATGCCTTGGCCTCCAGCGTACGACATCGCCGACTCCCCTCGGTTCAGCCTTGTCGGCAGCGGCTTGCTGTTCCTGGTGCTCTACCCCTGCTGCTTCCCGGCCGGTTTCTGGCTGGCGTGGCGGTTCCTCGCAGCCCGTCACCGCCGCGTCCGGGCCATCGCCGCATGCCTGGCCGGACTACTCCTGCTCGGCGGCGCCTTCACCACGGACCTGGTGCTGAACGTAAGCCCTCCGCACGGCCAGTACATCCACGCACGCTGTCCGGCCGGTCGACCTCCGTGGTGGCCAGCCTGGTTGCCACTGCGAACGTCCGCAAGCCCGGTCGACTTCACGGACCAGGGCTGACGGCGCACTGACGCCTGGACCCAGTGCGCCGGATCGCGGCATGACAGTGCACGTGATCTTGTAGCGATGCGCTCCCGTCTGGGACGATTGATTGTCTGGTCGCGATCCGTGATGGGCGCGTCGGTGCCAAGTTACCCGTTCAATGCCGCGGTGAGTTCGCGTGCGAGCAGGGCGACGGCTGCGGCTGTGGGGTTGAGGACGGGATCGTTGCTACGCGCCCGGTGCACAGCACGGCAGCACCGTCCTGCATTACGAGCCAGAAGGCTGTTTCGGGATCAACGACTGCCAGTCGATCACCGGTCAGCACCAACACGCGGTGCGGCCCGACGCAGTCAACGCCATCACGTGAGCACGGGCACCCGGGAAACCGGCTTCGCCGCCTCGCCGCGTTGCATAGCCGACACCCTCGTATCCACCGGCAGCGCGACGCCGGTGGATACGGTCAGAAGAGTCTTGACCAGGTTGGCGGGGCAATGATGGTCGGGCTCGTCCTGCTCGTGCCCGGCGTCGGCGTTGCGTTCTGACTGCTCGTGCAGTCCTGGAAAAAAATCTTGGCTCGCGGGTAGCAGTTCCGGCGCCGCCGCGGCGTTTCTTGACCGTGACGTTCGAGGAGTTCGTGGCCGCGCGGCTGGGTGCGCTGATCCGATATGCCACCGTCGTCACCTGGGACCCCGACCTGGCCGAGGACGTCGTGCAGAACGTGCTGGTCCGGGCCCAGCCGCGGTGGTCACGCATCGACCGGCTGGAGGCACCGGAGCAGTACGTGCACCGGATGGTGGTCAACGAGTTCCTGTCCTGGCGGCGGCGACGGCGGGCGCGGCTGCTGCACCACAGCGAGGCGCTGGACGGGCTCGTCGCGCCGCTGCCGGACCCGACCGGCCAGTACGACGACCGCGACGCCGTCATCCGGGTGGTCAGCACCCTGCCGCCCCGGCAGCGCGTCGTCATCGCGCTGCGGTTCTACGAGGATCTGTCCGTCGAGGTGATCGCCGACCAGCTGGGCTGCCGGGTCAGTACCGTCCGCACGCACCTGGACCGGGCCATGACCACCCTGCGCGAGGCGCTGCCCGCCGCCCTCGCGCAGATGGGAGAGCCGTCATGAGCGACCGACTCGAGCAGTTGCTGCGCGAGGCGCAGCTACGGCGCGCCGCGGAAGCGCCCGACCCGGACCGGGTTCGGCGCGCGCTGCCGGCCCGGCTCGTCCGGCAGGCCCGCCGGCGGCGCATCGGCATGGCCGGCGGCGCCGTGCTCGCCGCGGTGGCCGTGCTGGCGGCGCTCGTGTTCGCGCCGCACGGCGGCGGGGCGGTCAGCAAGCTCCCGGCGGACGTGCCCTCCTCCCCCAGTTCCTCCCCCAGCCCGGCGGCCGTACGGTCGGCGCAGCCGGACGTCACCCGCTCCCACGTGCCGGGCTGGCTGCCGGCCGGCTTCCACGAGCGGCGCCGGCAGGTCGTACGCAACAGTACGGGCGTCTTCACGCTCCGGACGTGGGCCAAGGCGCCGCTCGGCCCCAGCGGCCAGCTCCTGGACAGCGTCCCGTTCATCAGGGTGACCAGCATGCCGGCGCCGCAGGTGACCGGCGGCACGCCGGTCGACGTCGGCGGCGTCCAGGGCTGGTACAGCGGCCCGTTCGGCGACAACCCAGCGGTGAGCCTGGCCTGGCCGGACGGAACGGGGGGCCAGCTCAAGATCGAGACGAACTCGGTCACCGCACAGGCGGACCTGCTGCACGTGGCCACCTCCGTCCGCCCGGACCCGACGCCGTTGCCGCAGCCGCTGGTGGTCCGCTGGACCCCGTTCGAGCCGCGCTCCACCATGTATGAATACGGTGGCGCCGGCCCGGCGGACTGGGACGCCGATCTGACGGTGTCCGATCCGGACCAACCGGCCGCCGCCCTGCGGGTGAGGCTCGGGCGCACCACCGACGTGCCCGAGGGTGGCACGGCGGTGCAGGTCGGCGGGCGCCCGGGCCGGCTGGTCGTCGAGGAGGGTGCGGACGGGACCGCTCCCCGTCAGTGCGTGGCGGCCGAGCAGCCCGGCGGCCTCTGGTTGAGCGTGTGCAACTACGTCGCCGGTGGCCCCGGCGGCGTGCGGATGCCCGAGGACCAACTGCTGCGCGCCGCCGACTCGGTCGACCCCACCATGCGCGCCGACACCGGCTGGCTGGGCTGACCCCGCGGCCCGGGGCGAGCTGACATTCCGGCGGGTCGCGTCGTGGTACCGCTCGGAACACGCATGTTGATCAGGCGGCGGGTCCCGTTGACGGTCAGGTCGATCACGTCGGTAGCGGTGGTGTGGGTGGCGGCGTCGACGGCGCAGATCGCGAAGACGGCAAGCGCGGCTCGGGGAGTCACGCCACGCTCAAAGGCAATAGCGGCCGTCGTGAAGGCACGAATGACATCGATGACCACGACCACCCCACCAGCCGGGATGTCAGCGTCCATACCCACGATCGACACGACACCCGATCGTTCGCCGAAGAAACCCGACTTGCAACGAAATTTCTCACATCGCGACCCGGCACGCGGTCATCGGCACGACAGGGAGTCGGGCGACCCAACTTGCCGCGACGTTCCGCAGCGAGCTGATCGCGGAAGATGAGGACGTCGGCGAGGGCGGCGACGGCTTGGAACTGTGACGTCTGTCAGGATATCGCTGTGCCGTCCCGAGCCCGTGCGTCGTTCGTCGTTCACAGTGAGGCCATTACTGGCGAGGAAATTACGCGGCGGCTTGGCATTCGGCCCACACACGTAGTTGAGCGGGGAGAGCCGATCTCTCAACGGTTCCCTGACGGCAAACGGCGCGAACACGCGACGTGGGAGCTGACGAGTCACATCGGCGAGACCGAACAGCTGGCCGCCCATCTGGAGTCGCTGCTCGACATCATCGAGCCGATGATTCATACCCTCCGGCAGCTCGAAGCGCTTGGCGGCACCGTGCGCTGGTCGTGCCTGGTAACGGCCAAGCCCATGGGGAACATGGTCTGGATCGAACCGCCGCTCCTGGCCCGCCTCACGCAGGTGGGCGCCCCGCTGATGCTGGACATCTACGACAGCGACGAGGAGTGAACCGCTCGCTCTCATCGCGGCAGATGAGGATGGAGCGCGTCTGTTGTCGGCGCTTCCGATGCGACGTCACGCAATCCTGTCGAAGCGATACAAGTTGCATCCGTCTGGGTCGCCGTCAAACCAGTACAGCCAGGGCTGCTTCCGAGTGCCGGAAATATACAAGGACGTACCAAAAGAGCCTGATCTTCCCTCCGCGGTCAGGCTCAGGTCGATGTCGCCCTGGGATGCATTGGCCGATTGCAGGTGCCACTCCCCAGGTCCAGAAAGATTCAGCGGTCCGTCCATGAAGTCCGTAGCGAGCGCGGTCGCAACGAGCAAGTTGCCCGTCTGGAGTTCCAGACGGGCACCATCCCGGGTCTCGTAGGTACCGATGAGATCGGCCTCGGAAATGTTGTCGGGCCGTTCGGCGCCGCAGCCAAAGTAGTTCACCGGACCAAGGAAGACCCACGCCCCGACGCAGCAGGCCAGGACCGCGCAGCAGGCAGCAACGAGACCCGCCATCGCGACACCCACGGCCGTGCTGGTCGACGAACTTTTGAACACGTTCAGATTCTCTACCGTCCCTGGCCCTGCGCGCAAGGCCAATCACTCATGATGGCGGACAGCCCGCTGGCGGCGGCAACATTGCTGACGATCATGGGTTCGCCGATGCACCTCGGCATCCGGTCATCAGCATTACGCAGGTAATCCGTGTCAAGTCGATCATGATGCCTGTTCGTCGAGGTGGGTGAGGAGCCGTTCGAACAGGTCGGCGCGGTGAGTCTGGTGGTGTTCGGTGGCGTGGTCGCGTTGGCGGATCAGGGTGGGGCGGAACTCGATGCTGGTCTGGAAGAAGGTGCAGGTTTCGCAGATGGCTTCGAAGGCGCAGTCGAGTTCGGGTGGGCGGGTGCAGTAGCCGTTGCCGAGGAGCCGGTGGTGTTCGCGGCGCAGGCGTGCCATGCGCGGGCCGATCGTGTCCGCGGGCAGTGGTTTTCCTTGCTGGTAGAGGGCTTCGACTTTTTCTGTGACGGCGAAGTATTCGTCGGCGACGGTGCGGTTGGCGATTTTGGCGTAGCCTGGTCCAACCCTGCCGGGGGCAGCGGCCGGCCCCGCCGCGGCCCTTTGAGGACCACGAACACCCGGTCGCTGACAGCATCGGAAGGGCGTTCCCGATCGAGATAGGCTGCCGCCGAGGCGAAGAACCGGCCGGACACGGGAATCTGCCGCTGGTGGCCGCCCTTGCCCTCGGCGAGGAACACCCGCCGCGCCGCCACTTGCACATCGGTCAGCCGCAGCCTGAGCACCTCGCAGCGGCGTAGCCCGCCCAGCACCATCGCCTCGGCCATCGCCCGGTCCCGATAGGTCCGTAACGCCGCCAGCAACGCATCGACCTGGCCCGGTTCGAGGGTGCGCGGCAACGTCCGTGGCGTGCGGACCAGCAGGTGCCGTTCGAGCACGGTGATCTGGTGGCGGAGGGCCAGGATCTCGGCATCCTTGGCGCTGTCGCTCATGGGTAGCAGCCGCAGCAGCGCGAGCGCGTTGGTCACGCCGAGGTAGGCCAGTCGGAGTAGCGCAGCCAGGCATCATCGCCCAGTCATCGGCGGCGATCCGATGCATCCGCAGATGTCGACCTGCGCAAGATCCTGGCCTCGTGGTCAGAGTAGCCGTGACCAGGGCGGACGACATTGTCGGCACCCGCAACGTTCGCCGTCGCGGTTACCGTCCTGGCCGGCATTCGAGTCCAGAAGAGCCAGCCCGCCCCGGGGGGCCTTCCGGCCGTGAGTTCGTAGCCGGGTTCCGCCACATCCGCGCGGTCGACCTCCTCGCGCAGGTGACTGCCGCAGCTGCGGTCGCGTTCGCCGTACTCGGTCTCTACGAGACCGTGGCGTTCGCCATCATCGACCAGGGCCTCGGCCGGCCACCGTTCTTCGGGGTGCTGACGAGTGTTCAGGGACTCGGCGGGATCGCCGCCGGCCTGACCGTCGCCCGGCTCTGCCGCACGCTCGGCGAGGCGCGGCTGGTGGGCCTGGCCATGGCCGGCTTCGCGACCAGCAGCCTCGTCTTCACCACGCGGTCCACACCCGTCGTGTTGGTCGCTGCCGTTGTCAACGGCGTCGCACTGGCCTGGTTCGTCGTCGGCTTCAGCACGGCGCTGCAACGCCACACCCCACCTCGCCTGCAAGGCCGCGTCAACGCCGCCGGCAACCTGCAGATCCTCACCCCGCAGAACGTCTCCATCGCGCTCGGCGCGATGTTGATCACCGTGGTGGACTACCGGTTGCGGTTGCTGGCGACCGTGGTGGTGACCGCCGGTTCAGCGCTGTGCTGCTGACCCGCCCCGCGCAGCCCCCCGCGTCAGGCCCTCCCGACCATGTCCAGGCATCCCCACAGCCGCGGGCACACCCCGATGGGGAGGAGCCCGCACTCGTCCAGCGGCAGACGTAGGACCGACCGGACCGGGTGTCAAACGTATGGGCCCGGACCTTGTTGCGTCCGGGCCCATGGTTTCATGGCGATCAGCCGTTCACGGTCACCGAGAACGAGTGGTACCACGAGATGGTGCCGTCGGTGTAGCGAACCTTCACCCAGAAGTAGGTCCAGCCGGACTGGGTGGGCGTCCAGTGGATGCGTGCCTTGCCGTCGGTGTCGATCGGAACCGTCACGTTGGTGGAGTCCGCCGTGGTGAAGTACTGCACGTCCTGCACGTCCACGCCAAGGTAGGGCGTGACCGTGAAGACGCCCTCCACCCCGACGCCACCGCCCGAGCCGTCGATCGGGTAGACGCCGTCCGACGTCACCGCCGGCTCGTCGCTCGCGTAGAAGGTGGTGGTGGAGTCGAAGTGCGATGTACCGGCACCGTCGAGCCCGCTGTACGTCAGCGTGTGCTCGCCGGCGGCCACGGGCGTTGTCACGGCGTCGACGACGCCGTCGGCGCCCACCGAAGCGAACTGCTGGGCACCCCCGTCGATCGCATACGCGATCTTCGTGAGCCCGTTGCCCACCTGCGTGGTGAAGTGCAACGTGACCACAACGCCCCGGGACCCGGCGGGATCGGGCGCCTGCCCGGTCGGCCATACCGTCACCCCGTAGGTGCGGACGTTGAACTTGTACTCCCGCACAGGCGACAGGTTGTGGGCCCGGTCGAGGCTCGCCACGTACAGCGACTGCTCACCGGAGCCCCACGGCCGCCACTGGATGGTGGCTGCCCCACCGAGCTGGTCGGCGGGCACGCGGTTGTAAAGGCTGTAGGGCGACGTGCCGTAGAGGAATTCCATCACGTCGTCCGAGCCGTTCGCCGTGAACAGGAACGTTCCCTCGTGGCCGGCCTCACCCGTGGGTGCCGGAGGGTTCTCCGGATATTCCGGCGACGAGACCGTCGGCGCGTTCGGCTTGGTCTTGTCCACCGTGAAGGGGCACGACGCACTCCAGTCGGAGTATGCCCGCTGGTCGTATGTGCGCGCGTGCCAGGCGTACGCGCCCTCCGCGACCTGGCTCACCCGGAGGTAGGCGGAGCCGAAGACGCCGTCGCCTCCGCTTCCCTGGCTCGTGGGGAGCGAGGTGACGTTACCCGGATTGCTCAGCGGCCAATATTCGATCTCGCTCTTGAGGGCGTCCGGGGGGTTGCGGTCGGCGTCGGTCTGGTCGGCGTTGAAGGAGAGGTCGTAGCCGGTGTAGTACGTGCCGGCGGAGCACGCCGTCCCGTCGCCGTAGGTCAGCCTCGTCGGTGTCTTCGGCGGCGTGTTGGTGAGCGTCACTTCGAAGTTGTACGAGTTCTGATACAGGTAGCGGCCGAAGGCCGGCTTGTTCTCGTCGCCGCCGGCCACACGCAGCTCGATCCACAGCCGGGACTTGCCGCCCTTCAGGGCGGTGTCGAGCGCCTCCGTCAGATCGAACCTGATGCGGGAAGCACAGTCCGCCGAGTCAGCGACCGCCGCCACGGCTTTTCCGCTCGTGGCGGGTGGGTTGGCCCAGGTGTTAGCAGCGGTGAACTCCGCGACCGACCTCGCGCTCAACTCGCGTGGCTTGGTGCAGTCGGTGGCCGAGAGTTCGCTGACGACGAGCTTTGCTGTCGTCAGGCGTACGCGCTGCACGTTCCCGATGTCGAAGCCGAAGTAGACGCGGGTCTTGTGCGTGACCCCGTCGACGACGTTCGCCCCGACCGGCAGGTTGCCGCTGGGGTAGAAGCTCGTCGTGCCGGGCGTCGCCGAGTCGGTGTACGCGAGGAAGGAAGGGGTGAAGGAGAAGTGCGGCTCGGCTGCGTTCGCCGGCGCCGCCGCCAGGATGGCCGCAGCAGCGACCGCCGTGACGACGAGGGCCTTCGCCGCGATCTGCCCGCGCCCCCGAAACTCGCGGGTCTCAGTGATCAAGTTGTATCCCTTCTGCCGGAACGGGTGGTGACCTGGACCGCATCGTATCGATCTCTCGCACCCGCCGCCGACCGCATTCCTGGCGGACCACAAAGGAAGCGCGCGTGGAGTAGCCTCCATGCCGGATCGACATTCCGCAACTGAACGGGGAACACATGAGCAATAAAGGGCGCACCTGGGGTGCAGCCTTGGTCGTCGCGGCCATGGCCGTCTCGATGACCATGGCCCCCAGCGCATACGCCGAGGAAGCCGGGGCGACGATCACCGGCCACGTCACCAAGGAAGCCACCGGCGCGGTGACGGTCAATCTCTTCACCACCGGCGGGATCGCGGCCGGGCAGGCGATCTCGACAGCAGACGGTGACTACGCCTTCACCGGCGTGGCGCCCGGGACCTACAAGATGCAGTTCGGCTTCGCCGGACGATTCCAGTGGGCGCACCAGAAGCTGGGGTTCTCCTCGGCAACCGTGGTCAGCGTCGCGGCGGGCGACCACGTCGTGGTCGACGAGACCATGCTGCTGCCCGGTTACGTCGAGATCCACGCGAAGGACGCCGTGACCGGCCGGCCCGTCGACAAGTTCTGCGCCGGTGTGTACCAGGACCCGTACCAGTGCGGCGCGACGGGGGGCGTCATGCGCCTGACCGACTTTGACGGCGGGCCGCGGACGGTCTACATCAAGTCCTCCGATGGGCTGCACGCCAGGCAGGCAATCGGAAACGTCTCGATCACGCTGGGCCAGGTCACGCGGCTGGATGTCGCCCTGAAGCCGACCGTCGCGATCACGACGACGGTGGTGGACCGCGCAACGGGCGATCCCGTCCCGTACGTTTGCGTTGCGGCCCTGACCCTCACCTTCGGCGGCGTCGACGACCAGACGTGCCAGTACGGCGTGAACTACACCGACGAGCTCGGTCGCGTCACCCTGGGCGAGCTGCCCGCCGCCGACTACACGCTGCTGGTCGTGCCCGAAGACGGCGTGCACGGGATCCAGTGGGTCGGCGCGACGGGCGGCACCGGCAGCCAGTACCAGGCGCAGCTCCTGCACACGACCGCCGGAGCGCTGACGGTCGCGCCGCAGGTGCGTCTTGACCCTGCGGCGTCGATCACAGGAACGGTCCGGGACGCGGACACGGGTGCGCCGATCAACGACGGTTGTGCCCAGGTCCTGCCGAGCAAGACGGCGTACGGGATCGGCAAGGCGTGCGGGTACTCCGGCGACGGGACGTACACGCTGTCCAACCTCGGCCCCTACAAGTGGCCGGTGCTGTTCTCCAACTTCTACACCTGGGCCGGCAACCCGTACGTGGGCAAATGGTCAGGCGACGCGACCGATCGTAAGGCGGCGACGCTGATCCAGGCGGGCAAGGACCAGCCGACAGTTCTGGACGCGACGCTGACCCACGCGGACGCGCCCTTCACGCTGAAGGTCACGAGCGCGGACGGGCAGGCGTACACCGGCTGGTTCTCGGTGGACGTGTACAACGCGCGCACCGGCGACTTCGTCCGGAGCTCCGACACATATCAGGGCTGGACCATCCATGGCGTCGGCATGCAGAACGTGCACATCCACTACGTCCCGGACTCGCCCTGGCGGGCAGGCTGGGTCGGCGGCGCGGACGACGCCTCGGCGGACACCATCAAGCTGAGAAGCGACCGCACCGTCACGGTAAAGATCGTCTTGCCCGATCCCGCCTGACGCACCGCACCACATCGCGGCCCGCACCTGGAGAGGGCGCGGGCCGCGAGTCGTCATACGTTGCCTCTGGAGACAACCTCCGTATCGGGAGGCGGCGCCGGTCGCGCGACGGGCGGAGGGTCGGCGCTGGCGGTCGGATCGCCTGGCCGCGTCAGGTGCGGTCGCGAAGGACGGCGATGCCGTCGCCGGTGAGGTCGTCGAGGGCCTGCGCGCGTCCGGTCATGGCCATGACCAGCGCGATCATCGGTCCGGCGACCTCCGGTCCGGTGCCGTGGCTCCATTCGGCGTCGGTCGCGCGCAGTGTGACTCCGGTGATGCGCTTCTTCGCCCCGATGAGCAGGTTGCTGCCGGCGTAGAAAAGTCGGCGACCGCGACCACGTGCTCGACCGGGTGGTCGCGGTACGGCCCGAGGGCGCGGAAGACGTCCTCGCCGTGGACGATGGTCTCCCCCAGCCAGGACATGGCGGGGGCGGGTGGTGCGTTGCGGGTGTCCACCTGGGACCGCAGCAGCGCGACCGTCGCCCGCAGTCTCAGGCTGGCGTTCCCGGCCATTTGGCAACGACGTGGCCCCGGGAATCCCGTCGTTGGCGAACAGATCGACCTCGACCGGCTCACGGAGGAGCACGTCGAGGTCGCCGCGGCCAGCAAGCTCATCATTCCTTGTTGACCATCCTGTCGTCGGCAGACCGGGTCAGGGCCAGTAGTACAGCCACGTGTCGCCGGTCTCTGCGGCCGGGAGCGGGTAGGTGCGCAGCAGGTGCCAGTCCTTGTCGTACAGCTTGGCCTGGTGTGCGGAGATGACCACGGCGCCGTCGGCGCGGAACAGGCGTGGCTCGCCGAGCACGCCGGACCATCTCCGACCTACGAAAAGTCCTCGACCCACTCCAAGAACGCGTCACCACTCGGCCTGGTCGTGGTGCGGCCCCGCCGGCTCAACGGTAGGTGGCCGCCTGGAGTGAGTACACCCTATTGGACCCGGGCGCTCGCCTGGAAGGTCCGCGGGATCGCGACCGTCGGATGGGTCCGGCCGTTGCGGATCGCGGGCCGCGCCGCGGTGACGGTCGACGTATTGACGCCGGCGGCTGCGGTGACGAGCGGCCACTCGGCCGTCTGGGCGGCCCACGACGGGGCGACCTGGCGCCGCGACGCGCCCGGGTGGCCGGGGGCGATGCCGCCCGGGCCGGTCCGGGCCCCACGCGCCGACCGGGGCGGCCGGGTGACGGCCCGGGGCGACGGCGTGTAGACGGGCAGCAGGATTGTGTCGCCGGTCCACAGGAACGGCTCCTCCCACCCGGCGGCGCCGGGCAGGTCGACCGGCATCCCGGCCGGCGCGGCGGTCTGGCCCTGCACCGCGGTCGCGCGGCTGAGCACGGCCGGCGGCAGCGCGACGACGGCGGCGAGGACCGCGAACGCGCCGGCGAGCATGAGCAGGAACAGCGCGCCGACGCCCATGCCGTAGGCGTCGGTGGCGATGCTGCGCAGCCGGTCCGGCAGGGCGCCGGGGTCGAGGATGCCGCCCTGGTCGAGCTGCGAGTCGATCGCCAGGCGCTGCGTCGAGGGCAGCGCGGCCGCACTGTGGCGGATGCGGTCGGCGACGTTGGCCTGGATGACCGCGCCGAGCGCGGCGATACCGACAGCGCCGCCGAGGCTGCGGAAGAACGTGACGGAGGCGGTCGCGGCGCCGATGTTCATCGGCTCGACCGCGTTCTGGGTGAGCACGACGAGGTTCTGCAGCAGCGCGCCGACGCCGGCGCCGAGCAGCAGCATGCCGGCGGCGACGTTGACGTAGGGGGTGTGCGCGTCGAGCTGCGGCTGCACGGCGTCGACGTCGTCGTCTTCGAGCAGCGCGCCGCATCGGCGCATGAGTCCCGCGGGATCGGGTTCACCGCCCGGGCCGCCGAGATCTTCGACCAACGCGGCGTCCTGTGCCGCTTCGGCCGCATCCAGCCGGGCGAGCAGGGACACTTCGGCGGGGTGCCCATCGACTTCGGCCGGCTCGCCGACAACCACTTCGGCGTGCGGGCGGTGCCGCAGTACCGCGTCGAGCACGGCCCGGAGGCGTGGGCGACCGAGCTCGGCGCCCGCATCCACCGCGGCTACGCTGTCCTGGACGTCGCCCAGGACGAGTCCGGCGTCACGATCACCGTCGACGGGCCGCTCGGCCGCTTCGAGCACCGCACCGGCTACCTCGCTGGCTGCGACGGCGGCCGGAGCCTGATCCGCCGCCTCGCCGGCATCGGCTTCCCGGGCACCGAGCCGACCCGCGGCATGTACCTCGCCGACGTCGTCGGCTGCGACGTGCGGCCCCGCTACATCGGCGAGCGAGTCGCCAACGGCATGGTCATGGCCGCCCGGCTTGACGACGGCGTCGACCGGATCACCATCCACGAGGACACCGCGCCGCCACCGGACGGGCCGACCCCGTCGTTCGAGGATCTCGCCGATACCTGGCTGAAGCTCACCGGCGAGTCGCTGCACGGCGGACGGGCCCGCTGGATCAGCTCGTTTACCGACACCGCCCGCCAGGCCGAGCAGTATCGCAAGGGCCGGATCCTGCTCGCCGGCGACGCCGCCCACATCCACCTGCCGGCCGGGGCTCAGGGCCTCAGCGTCGGCGTCCAGGACGCCGTCAACCTCGGCTGGAAGCTCTCCGCCGTGATCGCCGGCTGGGCGCCCGAGGGGCTGCTGGACACCTACCACGCCGAGCGACACCCGGTCGGCGAGCGGCTGCTGCGCAACACCCGCGCGCAAGGCCTGCTGTACCTCAGCGCCGAGGAGATGGACCCGCTGCGGCAGGTCCTCGGCGAGATCGTCTCCCTGCCGGAGCCGGCCCGGCTGCTCGCCGGGATGGTCAGCGGCCTGGACATCCGCTACGACGTCGGCGACGACGCCGACCCGCTCGCCGGGCTGCGCCTCGCCGACACCCCTCTGATCCTGCGGGGCGGGCGGGCGACCCGCGTCTTCGAGCTGCTGCGCGCCGGCCGCGGCGTGCTCATCACCACCGGCGACGACGCCGGCCCGACGGCGACCGCAGTCGCCTGGGACGACCGGATCGACATCGTGGCGGGCCGCTGGGTCGACGCCGCCGCCGAGCACCCCGCCGCAGTGCTGCTGCGCCCCGACGGGCACGTCGTGTGGAGCACCGGCAGCGCCGGCGGCACCGGCTCGCTGGAGACGGCGCTGCTGCGCTGGTTCGGCGAGCCCGCCGCCCACCGGGTCGTGGCCGCCGCGCCGGCCGCCGTCGAGGAGACGGAGAGCGTACCCCCGCAGAAGATCACGACCTTCCTCGCGTTCCCGCAGGACGCCGAGGACGCGATGAACCTCTACTTGTCCCTCTTCGACGACTCCCGCGTCATCAAGGTCATCCGGGCTCGGGTCAACGAGCCGGGCTGGGTCGAGGGCACCCTGCAGCACGCGCTGTTCACGCTCGCCGGGCAGCAGGTCATGTGCATCAACATGCCGCCCGCCGGTGCCCGCGGCAACAACCACGCCGAGTGGACGCAGCTGCGGTTCAACGCGGCCACCGCGATGTACGTGCAGTGCGCCACCGACGAGGAGTTCGACCGGCTCTTCGGGGCGCTGTCCGACGGTGGCACGGTGCTCATGGCGCCGGGCACGTACGGTTTTAGCGCCCGCTTCGCCTGGGTCAACGACCGCTTCGGCGTGTCGTGGCGGATCAACCTCTCGAGCGACAACACTGCCGACGCGCCCGCCGCGCCAACGGTCGTCGTGACCGGGCTGAACAACCCGCGGCAGATCGCCGTCACCGACACCGGCAGCCTGCTCGTCGCCGAGTGCCGGCCACGGCGGCGACCAGTGCGTCTCCGCCCCCGGCGGCGAGACCTCCAACATCACCTGCATCGGCTACACCGGCTCGATCAGCTGGGTGCCGCTGCCGGCGCTGCAGCACAACACCACGCCGATCCGGGTCGTCACCGGCCTGCTGTCCGGGGCCAATCCGAAGGGCGGCTCGGCGACCGGCTCGCAGGCCGTCCGGGCACAGCGTCCTGGACATCCGCATCGCCCTCGTCGACGTGCCGCGGGTCGCGGTGCCGGACTCGATCGACAAGTCGACGTACGGCAAGCTGCTGGAGTCGCGCTGGCTCGGCAAGCCGAAGGTCGTCGCCGACATCTCCGGCTTCGAGTACGCCCACGACCCCGACGGTCAGCTCGCCGAATCCAACCCGTACTCGCTGCTGGCGCTGCCGGGCCGGATGCTCATCGCCGATGCGGCCGGCAACGACATCCTGCAGTGGCGCAACGGCCAGCTGAGCGTCTTCAGCGTGCTGCCGAACACCGTCAGCGGCTACTGCGCCGGGCTCCCCAACGACAACGGCACCGTCGGCTGCGACCCGGTCCCGACCGGCCTCGCCGTCGACCGCGACGGTTCGATCTACGTCAGCGGCCTGGGCAACTTCAGCCCGAGCAGCGGCCGGGTCTTCAAGCTCGACGGCCGCACCGGCCAGATCCTGCAGACCTGGGACGGCCTCACCGGCGTCGCCGGCATCGCCGTCGACCGGCACGGCAGCGTGTATGCCAGCCAGCTCTTCGCCAACACGGTGACCCGCATCGACCGTGACGGCACCCGCACCAACATCCCCGTGCCGTTCCCGGGCGGCCTCGCCGTCGCCGGCGACTCGCTGTACGTCTCGGCCTACTCCACCTCGCCGGAGTCGGGCCTGGGCCTACCGGACGTGGACAGCAGCGGCCAGGTCTGGCGCATCCGGATCTGAAGCACCTGACTGAACGCCGCGATGCCCCGGCTCCGGCCGGGCCATCGCGGCGTGGGTGAAGCGGATCTGTCGAAGAGGTTCAGGCGCCGGCCACCTGACGGGTCGCCACATTGAGCCGGTTCCAGAGGTTGATGGTGGCGATGGCGAGCAGCAGGCTGGCGAGGGCGGGCGGCGCGAAGTGGCGGGCCGCGTCGGCCCATACCTCGTCCGGCACAGGGTCGCGGGAGTCGGCGATCCGGGTGACCGCCTCGGTCAGGGCCAGCGCCGCGCGCTCGGCCGGGGTGAACAGGTCCGTCGTGCGCCAACCGGCCAGCTCGGCCAGCCGCTGCGGCGCCTCGCCGCCGGCCAGCAGGAACTTCGGATGGCTCTCCATCGTCACCACGCAGTCGTTGATCTGGCTCGCGCGCAGCTGTACCAGTCCGATGGTGCGGGGTGAGACGCCGCAGTCGCGGGTCGCCACGCCGAGGGCGTAGAGCGCATCGAGCGCACCCGGCACGAGTACCGCCGGGTGCTCCATCCGCGGATACATGAGCGGGGCCTCCAGGTCTTGCATTGCATCGTGCGTTGCCGAGCCGGCGGCGCCGCCGACACGTCCGGTCCGGACGGATGCCCCGTCCGGACCGCCGGTCGGCCGTCGCCCGCCGGCGGTGTGTTGATGTGTCGCGGCTACTACTTCTTCCAGAAGAAGACCAGGTTGTAGCCGTCCGGGTCGGGCAACTCGAACTCGAGCATGCCGGACTTCTTCGTCGGCTCGGTCGTGGGCTTCAGGCCGAGCGCCTGCACGCCCTCGTAGAACTCCTGGATGTCCTCCACCTTGATGTAGAGGTAGGTGCCGGAGCCGCGGTTCGCGCGGTACTCTTCCGTCGCGCCGTCGCGCTCCTCCACGTCCTCGGTCCGGAAGATGATCCAGAACCAGTTGACGTAGGCCGTGAGCTGCTTCGCCTCGCGCTTGAGCCGGAATCCCAGCTTCTCGTAGAACGCGGCGGTCTCGTCGAGGTCTTTGACGTAGCAGACCACGCCCGAGATGCTACTCATCTTCATCGCCCGTACTCCTTCGTGCCCGTCGGACCGGCCGGCCCGGGGACCCCGAGCCCGTACGCCGGCCTGCAATGCCTTCTCGTCTGTATTGACTGCAGAGCGGGGCACAATGTGACGTACCCGGCCCGCGGGCCACAGCGGGCCGCCCGGAGACGAAGTCCCGACGGTGCGCCGCGGCCCGCGGGCCGGGTACGGACAGGCGAACGCCGGCCGCGGAGACCGCGGCCGGCGCCAGTTGGATCAGGCTTCGATCAGCTCCACGGCGAAGGCCGCGAGCCGGTCGGGGTCGGCGACCATGTCGATCGCCTCGATCTGCTCGTCGACGACCGTGAACAGGAACGCGACCCGCAGCGTGCCGCCGGCGTACCACACCGCGGCGGGGTTGCCGTCGATGAAGGCCGCCTTCGCGCCCTTGGCCCGGCCGGAGAAGACGCCGGCGACCGCGTCGGCCCCGAGGACCAGGTCCTGCGAGCCCATGCTGACCGCGGCGGCGTCGCTGCGCGCCTCGGCCTGCGGGTCCAGCAGGTCCAGCAGCGCCTGGAAGTCCCCGGCCCGCGACGCGGCGAGGAAGGCCTGCACGACCGCGGCCCGGCGCGTCGGGTCCGGCGGCGCCTCGTTCTCCGCGCCGCGGACCCGGCGACGGGCCCGGCTGGCCAGCTGCCGAGTGGCGGTCGGTGTCCGGCCGAGGATCGGCGCGACCTCGTTGAACGGCAGCCCGAAGACGTCGTGCAGGACAAACGCGAGCCGCTCCGGCGGGGTCAGCGTCTCCAGCACCACCAGCAGCGCTACGCCGACGAGGTCGGCCTCGACCGCCTGTTCCTCCGGGTCGGCCACGGCCGGGTCGGCCACCGGCTCCGCGTCGGTCGCGCCGGCCAACTGGCGGGCCTTGCGGGCCCGAAGCATGTCGAAGCAGACGCGGGCCACGACCGTGGTCATCCAACCGGCCGGATTCTCCACACCGCTGGTGTCGGCGCGGCTGATGCGCAGCCACGCGTCCTGGATCGCATCGTCCGCGTCGCTGCTGGATCCGAGCATGCGGCGGGCGGCGGACAGCAGTTGGGGCCGATGCCGCTCGAAGTGCTCAGCTAGCCATTCGTCGTGGCTCATCGGTCACATTCTCCCATCTAGACCGGTCGTATCAGGTGACCGAACTGTCACCACAGATGTGACACCTACAGGAGGAGCGATTACATGTCCGAGGGCATCAAGACCGTGATCTACCCAGTTCGAGACCTGGAGCGCGCCAAGGCGGTCTTCAGCGCGCTACTGGAATCCGAGCCGATCATGGACCAGCCCTACTACGTGCAGTTCGACGCCAAGGGCCAGGACCTCGGCCTGGACCCGAACGGCCACTCCAAGGGCATGACCGGACCGGTGAGCTACTGGCACGTGGCCGACATTCGCGGCCGCGTCGCCGCCCTCACGGCGGCCGGGGCCACCGTGACCGACGATGTCAAGGACGTCGGCGGCGGCAAGCTCATCGCCACGCTGACCGACGCCGACGGCAACGTCATCGGCCTGCTGCAGCCGGCCTAGTCCCGCCCGAACCCAACCCGGGTCCCGGCTCGATTCCAGCCCCGCGGCCAGCGCACGACGGCCGCGGGGCTCCGCGGTGCCCGGCGGCATCTCCCATAACGGACTTTCGGCCAATTCCGTGCTGTCCTGTCCGATCCCGATTCTGCGCCCGAAGCACTTGACTTTACCGGCGTCAATGCACCGGCATCCACCGTAAGGCCACACTGTGCCGCGTGGACTCCTCCCAAGAATGGGGCCACGACCCGCCGGAGTAACCGGAAATACCCGCGTTCATCGAAACGTAACATCCCGCGGCGCCGGGTCTCCGTGTGGGTGTTCAACCGAGGGGTCGCACCGGTTGAACACCGGTGCCTCAAGAGGCCCCCGCAGCATCGACGACAAACGAACCGGTCTTCCGTATGGTTCGGCGTGAGCGGCATCCCGGTCCGTTCAAAACTCCCGACGAACCCCGTGGGCCGTCCTGCGCCCGCAGGCGGTTTCCTCCTGCCGCCGGTCATTTGATCAGCGCGCAACCGACGCTGTTTTCGATCCGGGGAGACGCCTTGACACGCATTCTGCAGTACACCGATCCGAGCAACGGCTGCAACGGTTACCTGGTGTACGACCGCTCCGACTGTCGGCTGGCCGCCGGCGGTTGCCGGATGCAGCCCGGACTCACCGCCGACACCCTCGTGGCGCTGGCCGCCCGGATGACGCTCAAGCAGCGGGTCCTCGGCACCAACGTCGACGGCGCGAAGTGCGGCATCGACTACGACCCCCGCGCGGCCGACGCCGACGCGGTGCTGCGCCGGTTCCTGGCCTGGCTGGGTGACGATCTGCAACCGGATCGCGGCCAGCACCGGCGACGACCCGGTGCTGGACAGCCTGCTCCTGCGACTGCACACCGAGACCGCCTGCCGCCGGGGCGGCGCACTGGCGCTGCAGCCCGCCGACCTCGACGAACAGCGGTGCCTGATCATGCTGCGCGAGAAGGGCGACACGGTGCGGTGGCAGCCGGTGTCACCGACCCTGATGCGACACCTACGCCAGCACGCCGACGAACGCCACGCACCACCGCGCGGGCAACTGCTGCGGTACCGCGACGGCCAGCCGATCACCCACCGCCGCTACGACCACCTGTGGGAACGGATCGGCAGACACCTGCGCGCTCACCGGCACGAGGATGTACGTCCTCGCGGTGATCGAGCACGCCAGCCGCCGCATCCGGATCCTCGGCGCCACGACCGCGGCGTGGGTGACCCAGGTCGCCCGGAACCTCGTCATGGACCTGGAGGACGTCGCGTCGAACGTTCGGTACCTCATCCGCGACCGGGACGGGAAGTACCCAGCGCTGTTCGACCAGATCCTCGCCGACGCGGGAATCACGGTCGTGCGCAGCGGCGTCCGGATGCCCCGGATGAACGCGGTCGTGGAACGCTGGGTGCGGACCTGTCGCCGGGAGCTGCTCGACCGCACGCTGATCTGGAACCAACGCCACCTGCTGCAGGTGCTGCGCGAGTTCGAGATCTTCTACAACGAGCACCGGCCGCACCAGGGCATCGCCAACGCCCGACCACTCGCACCGTTGCCCGAATCGATCACCGACTCGGACCGGCTCGCCCAACTGAACATCCACCGACGTGACCGCCTCGGCGGAGTGCTTCACGAATACAAGCATGCCGCCTGAGCTGCCCCGATGGCATTTCCGGCAGGCACAGGGTCGAGCCGCGTCGCGCCGCGGCGGCGTTCGTGACCGGGCTGCTGGCAGATATCGAGGTCAAGACCTGCGGGCGGTCTGGGACGCCGACGCCGTCCGCGACGACCTGCGGCAGGTGATCGCGGACCGGTTCGCCGCCCCGAACGCGGTCCTGGTGGCCGACGAGACCGGCGACCTGAAGAAGGGCCGGTAATGCCGAACTCGGCAGAAGACACCCTATGACGAGGCTGCGGTTATGCCGCGTCTTGCCTGTTCGGCCCTGGTCACGAGGTGATTGGGTTGTTGCTGCGCGGCATTGAACCTCCACCACGCCACACCTTGGGGATACAGTCCGTGACCAGCGCGTCTGGCCGGCCAGGGACTGGTCTTCGTTCGCGGCTATCCCGTCGCGTCATGGAACGTCGATGCCACGGCCGGCCACGGATCGTGGCCGGCCGCCCCCGATCAGCAAGCGCTGTTCATCACCTCGTAGCCGACGTACAACTGGCCCTTGTTGTTGATGTCGACGGTGGTGCCGGTATCGCCCACCGAGTTGCTGGCCCAATACACGTAACCGAGGTAGTCGTACATGACGAAGTTTCCATCGTTCTGATACACCACGTACGCGCTGTTCCACCCTCGGTTTCCGGTGTTCGAGGCCCAGCAGGCCTTGTACACGGCGTGATTGGAGTAGCCTTTGTACAGAACGAGGTTGTCGTCGCTCTGCATGACGAGCCAGCAGTACCATCCGCCGGCACCGATCCGCTGAATGTAGTCGCCGGAGTAAAGCGCCTGGCCTCGGTAGAGTGCGGACCCCACATTTCCCCCGGCTTACGCCGGAGCCGCGGCTCCGAAAACGATCGCGGCCGTGGTAGCGAACACGATCGCTGCCGTGGTAACGAACGCGGTAACGAGACTGCGGACTCTGCTCAGTGTCTTGCGCACAGACTCTCCTGCCGTCGAGTTGTTATCGTGATTGTCTCCTATGAATAGTCTGAGACGATCGGCGTGGTCTACCTGCATGAACGGTATTCCGCGTCCGGCTCACCCGGGTAGCCATCGCGCGCCGTCGTGTTGCCGATTTGCGTCATGGATCGACGTCATGCCCACGCTCGGCGGCGCTGCCGGTGAAGAGACGGCGGTACTCGCCGGGTGGCATCGCATACTCGCGGCGGAAGGCGCGGTTGAAGCCGGCCGGATCCGGAAAGCCCCACCGGGCACCGACGTCTGCGATTGCTTGCCACGACTGGGCCGGGTCGACCAGGTCGGCGCGGCACCGGTCAAGGCGCTGGCGGCGGATCCAGCCGGACGGTGACGCACCGTCGACTTGGAAGATCCGGTCGAGTTGGCGCACGGACAGACCGTGGGCCTCGGCGATCGCGTTCGGGGTCAGTGCCGGATCGGTGAGGTGCCGCTCGATGTAGGCGTAGATGCGCATGTGCCGGATCCGGTCCCGTCCTGAGGGTGGTACGGGCCTGCGTGATCCGCTGGCCGTGCGGACAAGGCCCGCCAGCAGATCGGTGACCGTCGTGGTCAGGCGCGCGACAAGGGGCGCGTCGTAGTTGCCCGCGTTGCGACACAGATCCAGCAAGATGTATGCGATCAGCCCACCGATGCCTTCAGCGGCGGCGACGGGCACCGCGAGAAGAGCGTCGAGCTGTGATCTGCGCAGACCGAGCAGTGACCTCGGGAACTGGAGCGTGATGTCAGATGAGTCGACATTGTTGAGCGTCATGGTCGGTCGGGAGGTATCGACGACGGTGAGGAAACCGGGCCCCAGCGCCGCCACGCGGCCATTGCTGTCGACTGTCATCAGACCCCGGTTAACGTAGGTGAGCATCATTATCTCCGGATCGTTGCTCCGGATCATGGTCGTCGTGCGCCGGGCCTGGATCGGCGGGTGGGACGTGCGGGTCAGCGTCATCGGCCCGAGGTCGATGACGTCGATCGAGGCCAGGAAGTCGTCGCGTTGGCTGGTGTCCAAGGCCACGGGAACGTGGGCCTTGATCGCCATCTCGGACCAGGCTTCGAACCGGTGCTCGACTGGCAGGTCCGAGGTACTGAGACGTGCCGCGCTCATGCCCCTCTCCAAGGTTGGCTCGGCTGGTGATCCAGTATCGCGGACCGGTCGGTCTGTGCAAAGTCGTCGATGCCCGGCTGACTCTCCTGATAGGCCAGCGGCGTTCCGACGTGCTCACATCGCGAGGTGTACCAGCGACTTCCCTTGGCGTAGAAGACGTACCCAACGGCTCGGCAGCCACCGCATCCGCGACGAGGGGGTCCACGGCGAGCTCGGCTTCCCACATGGCCAGATCGGCGAGGTGGTCGACAACAGGGCTGACCGGGGAATTCGCTGGATCGAAACACTGCCGCACGCCTCGAGCAGCTCCGCGGTGACATCGCGTCACCGCCACACAAAGCCCTTAACCACGTCGGCATCGGCCTGCCGGGCGAGGTGGGCCAGTTTGCCGCCCCGTGTCAGCAGCAAGGCATGCAGCCGGGCGAAGCAGTTCTTGTCCGCGCCGCAGGCCCGGGCGCTGCTCCCTGCCCTCCTCGCGGGCCAATCTATACGCGTCATGCATGCTGAACGGCTGAACATTGCATTGGACTTATTCATCTGGCGTACGTCATCGTTCGTTCACAGCAAGATGACGGTTCCCGGCTTACCCGAAACGTCACCCACCCCGGAAGGGGGATCATGAGCGCATTCCAGTGGGCCGACGCGGTCACCGTCATCACCGGCGGCAGCGGTATCGGCCGTGCGATAGCGCTGTCGAGGTCCTGTATCCGGGCCAGGCCACGACCCGGATCGTGACGAGCGAACGGCTGCGCCCCGAGGCCGACCGGTCCGCCACCTGCGTCCGGACGCGCTACCGGATGCACGGCACCCGACCAGGCCCACATGTGGGCCATCGAGCCGGACGCCGTCGCCGAGATGGTCGCCCTCGCCGCCGAACGCAACCTGCCGCACTGCCTGATCCATCCGGCACCAGCCGAGAACCTGCGCAGGCGCACCGCCGCCTGGGTCGCTGGCTACCTACCGGTGCCCCGCGGGTGGCACCTCGGCTTCGGCGACGGCGGGCACATCCGCCTCGGCCGCAACGTCGCCCAGCTCAAGCTGCGGGTACTGCTGCAGGAGATCTTCACAGCGTTCCCCGACCTGTCGCCCGCATGCGAGGCCGAATGGGTCGCCTCCGACGACCCGACCAGCCTCAAACGACTCCCGGTCCGATTCACACCCCCCGAGTCCCGGCACCCGCCTGACCTGGCTCAGCGTAAGGAGAATGGAATGTCCCCCACCATAGCGACCGCAGCCCCCGCCCCGGTCACCGAGGGCACTGAATGGCGCCGGGGCGGCCGAACAGCCGTCTCAGCCGCCGTTGGATACGGTGCGGGTCCCGTACTGTTCCTCACCACCGCCAGCCTCTTTATCAAGCCCACCATCGCGGCCACCGGATGGAGCACCACGCAGGTGCTCATCTCACCGATGATCTCGCTGCTGTTCGCGCTGTTCGGGCCGCTGGTCGGGCGGCTCGCAGACCGGCGCGGCGTCAAGCTCACGGTGCTCGTCGGCCTGGTCCCGTACGCCGTGCTGCTGGTCCTGTTCGCGACGCTACCGCTCAACCTGGCCACGTATTACAGCCTCGCCGCCTTCACCGGCTTCTTCGGCGCGTACGCGTTCGCCATTCCCTACAACCGGTCCGTCGCGGCCTGGTTCGACAAGAGCGCCGGCAAGGCGTTCGGGCTGGTCGGTGCAGGCGGGGCGGCCATGCCGTTCCTCGCCATCCCGGTCGTGTCGCTGGTTATCTACAACGTCGGCTGGCGGGCCGGCTACCTGGTCCTGGCCGGCTTCGCGCTTGTCATCGCCCTGCCGGCGGCGCTGATCGGGATCAAGGTGCCGGCCACGCCGGTACACGCGGAGGTCGTCGAGACGCCGGACGCCGGCGTCGCCGGCGGGACCGACAAGACGGTGTCCACGGCCCTCCGCTCGCCGCGCTTCTGGTTCCTGGCCCTGTCGGTGCTGCTGGTGACTGGCGGCGCGAACGCGTTCTTGGCCAACATGCAGCCGATCCTGCTGGACGGCGGCCTCGCCGTCGCCACCGCCACCACGATCACCACGTTGTTCACCGCCGGCGTGATCGCCGGCCGTCTCGGCGCCGGCGCCCTGCTGGACGTGATGTCGCGATACAAGGTCGCGATCGGGATCTTCCTGCTCTCCGCGCTCGGCGCCCTGACCCTCACCGACATTGGCACCTACCCGATCGCGATCATCGGCGTCGCGGCCCTGTTCGTCGCGTTCAGCCAGGGCGCCGAGGGCGACATCGTCGCCTACTTCATGCTCCGCGACTATGGCCGCAAGCACTTTGGGACCCTCTACGCGCTGTGCTTCGCCATGAGCGGCATCGGGACCCTGGCGGTGTCGTACACGTTCGGCGTGGTTCGCGACACGACGAAGTCGTACGCCGGCGCGATCTACGTCGGCAGCGCCTGCTACCTGGCCGGCGCACTCGGCGTCGGGGCGGTGTGGCTGCTCGGCCGCCGCGCCCGTGCGGCCCAGCAGGCCGAGGTCCCGTTCGGCGAGCCCGGCGCGGCCGCCGTGCCGACACCCTGACACGAGAAGAAACGGAGACAGCTATGCCCACGTCCGAGAAGAAGACCGCGAGGCTTCGCGCTCTCTTCGATAGCCCGGAAACCACGATCATGCCATTCGGGACGCTGCCGATCCACGCGCAGATGGCCGAGCGGGCGGGATTCCCCGCGTTCGAGGTATCGGGCGGGATGAGTTCCTGGTGGGTGGGGGGCGTCGCCGATGTCGGCTGGCTGACCATGACGGAGGTGGTGCAGCACTGCAAGACGATCGCCGAATCGGTCGACATCCCGATCTTCTGCGACGCGGACACCGGTTACGGCAGCGCGGTCAACACCCGGCGCACCGTATTGGAGTTCATCCGCGCCGGGGTGGCCGGCATACATATCGAGGATCAGGAGGAGCCGAAGAAGGCCGGCGGTCAAGCGGGCATCAAGCTCGTATCCGATGCAGAGGCCATCGGGCGGCTCAGAGCCGCCGTCGATGCGCGCGACGAACTGGACGAGGACTTCGTCATCGTCGCGCGGACCGACGGCTATGGCGCCGAGGGCGGCAGCCTTGACGAGGCGATCCGGCGCGGGGTGCTGTACAAGCAGGAGACCGGCGTGGACGTCATCTTCTACGAGGGCCTGCGCTCCTGGGAGGAAGTGCGCATCGCCCTGAAGGAGACCCCGGGGCCGGCGTACGCGATTGCCTCGCGCCACGCCGGCCCAACGCCCCCCATCGCCCAGCTGAGCGAGTGGGGGCAGGCGATCCAGATCGCGCCGTTCATCCTCCCGGGAGTGCTCGACGTGTGGCGCCTCCTGCTCAAGCTGCGGGAGGCCGGCGAGCTCACCCCGATCGACGAATACAACAGCGCGGCCTTCAAGCTTCTCGGCCAGGACGACTACGTCGGCTTCGGCGACGTCTTCGTGAAGCCCGGCTATGACGACGTGCGGCGCTGGGAGGAGCTGTACTACCCGCCGGAGAAGCAGCGCGACTACGTGAACACGATCCACGATTGATGACGAGTCGTCAGTCCGGGCGCGGTGACCGCAATGCGGTCGCCGCGCTTGTCTTCGCGTGCCTGAACGCAAGCCTCGTGCAGACGATCGTCTTCCCGATCCAGGCTGAGCTCCCGGGAATACTCGGCGAGCCCCGCGAGATCACGGCGTGGGTCGTAACCGCGACGGTCGCCTCGGCATGTGCCTTCGCCCCGGTCACCGGCCGGCTCGGCGACCTCTGGGGGCGCCGTCGCATGGCGATCGTCCTGCTGCTGGCGCTCGCGCTCGGATCGGTGCTCGCCGGCCTCGCTGGGAATGCCGGGATGCTCATCGCTGGACGAGCACTGCAGGGCCTCGCCATCGGCCTCATCCCGCTCAGCATGTCGATCATGAAGGAGGTCGTACCCGCACGGCAGTTGGGCGGCGCCATCGCGCTCGCCGCAGGCACAATGGGTGTCGGGGCAGCCCTCGGGATACCACTCGGCGCGCTGATCACGCGATGGCTCGACTGGCACGCGCTGTTCTGGGTCAGCTTTGCCCTCGCGGTCGTCACGGTCCCGTGGCTGCTGGCCGCGGTGCCCGCCTCCGCGCATCGGGCAGCCGGCGGATTCGACTGGGTCGGTGCCAGCGGCAACGTCGTCGGCTCGACCACCCTGCTGGTCGGCCTGGCGGAAGCGGTGACGCTCGGCTGGATGTCAACGACCACGCTCACGCTGATCGGTGTCGGCACGGCCATCCTCGTGACCGCCAACATCGTCATGGCGGGCAGCCGCTCGCCACTCATCGACGTTCGCGTGGCGATGCGACCGCGCGTGCTGCTGACGAACGCGTTGTCGCTCCTGCTGAACTACGCGACGATGTCGACGATGGTCGCGTTCCCACAGATCCTGTCCCTGCCCGTCGACACTGAGGCGGGGCTCGGGCTCGCACCGACCCTGGCAAGCATGATCATGATGGCGAACGGGATGGCCCAGGCTCTCGCGACGCCGTTGGCTGCCCGGCTGAGCAGCGCGGTCGACCCCAAGTTCATGGTGACGGGAGGGTCGGCGTTCGTCGGCATCGGCGTGCTCGCAGCCGTCCTTGGCATGGGCAGCCCGTGGGCACTCCTCGCCGTGAACGTCGTCGTCGGGGTCGCTTTCGGGGTCGCCTTCGCGGCGATCCCGCAGATCATCATGTCCGCCGTCCCGGCCGGAGACGTCGCCGCCGCCAACGGCCTGAATGCCCAGATCCGAATCTTCGGTACGGCCGGGGCGGCCTCGGTGACCGGTGCGATCCTCGCGACCGTGACGATCGCCGGTCAGCCTTCCCGGAGCGCGTTCATCATGGCGCTACTCGCCTGCATCGCCGCTACGGCAATCGGGGCGGTGCTGGGAGCACTGATCCCACGCGGACGGGGCCGGTAGCCGCAGCAAACGAGGAAGCGGCTACGGCCCCGGTCGGCGCAGCCGCTCAGGCGGGCGCGGCCGCGTGCTTCGCCAGTTCGGGAAGCGGGATCGCGGAGTCCGAGAACCGCTCCGGCGGGACTGCGACCCGCTTGCCGAGCAGGGTCTTGACGGCGTTGAAGTCGCGCGGCGCGTTGACGCAATCGGCTGCGATCAGCCGGCCGTCCTTGAAGTACCCCACCACGAACCCCGACGCGCCATCCGCGGCGCGTCGTACCTCCTGGTCGAAGCCCACAAGGAGGCCGGCGATCTGAAGGCGTACGTCGTACTGGTTCGACCAGAACCACGGCACGCCCCTCATGGGGCGTGCCGTGCCGGTCAGCGCGGCGGCGACAAGTTTTGCCTGCTCGGTGACGTTTGGCACCGATTCCAGCCGCACCACCGCGCCGCCGGCGAACTCATTTTCCTGTGCGGCGATGTCGCCGATTGCGTACACGTCTTGCAGGCTGGTCCGGCACCACTCATCGACGAGGACGCCGTTGCCGACTTCGGCGCCGGCTGCGGCGACCGGACCGATGCGTGGCTCGACCCCAATTCCGACCACCAGGACATCGGCTGGGAGGAGCCCACCGTCCGTGAGGAGCACCGACCTGACGTGGCCGTCCACGAGGTCGAGTCCGGCCACACCCGTTCGGAGCAGCACGCGGACCCCGTGCTCCGCATGGACGCGTAGGAGGTGATCGGCGATGGTCACGCCCGCGACTCGGGCAAGGAGTCGCTCCTGTATCTCGACAACCGTCACCTGCTTTCCGAGCTTGGCAAGCGTCGCCGCCGTCTCCAGCCCGATGTAGCCGCCGCCGATGATGACGATGCGTGCGGCTTCCCCGGCGAGGTTCTTGAGTCGCCTCGCGTCGTCGAGCGTACGCAGTGACAGGACGTTGGCGGCATCCCCGCCCGGCAGGGCCAGACGGCGCGCCGAAGCCCCGGTGGCCCAGACCAGCGACCCGTACCGGAAAAGTTCGCCGGTGTCGGCCTCGACCACCCGGGCATCCGGGTCGACCCTCGTAATCGCCGTTCTCGGAAGGTGGTCCGCTACGCCGCTCGTCCAGTACTCGGGGTGGCGCAACAGCAGCGTCGTCTCGTCCGCCTCGTCGAGCACGAAGCCTTTGGACAGGGGCGGCCGCTCGTACGGGAGCCCGTCCTGCGCGTCAACGACAGCGATGCTCCCGGCGAAGCCCGACTTCGCGAGCTGTCCTACGAGTGCGACCCCCGCATGGCCGCCCCCGACGATGAGTACGTCGTACTCGCGCATGGCCGAGTCAGGCTTCCCCGGTCGCGACGGTCACGACGATGCCATCGAGATCCTCCCGCAGCTTGAGTTGGCAGCCGAGCCGGCTTTCTGGGCGGCGGTCGTCGACGATGTCGAGCATCACGCCCTCGTCCCAGTCGACGTCGGCGAACCGGTCGCGCCAGGACTCGCCAACGTAGACATGGCAGGTGCCGCAGTTCATTTCGCCGCCGCACTCTCCCTCGATGCCGGGGACGTCGTTGTTCACCGCGGTGACCATGACGCTGTCGCCGGCCTTGAACTCGACCTCGTGCTCCGCCCCGTCCCGAGGGGTGATGTAGGTGATCTTCATCATTCCGTGTGTCCTTTCCCGTGCCGCAGAGCCGACCGGATCAGGCCCCGAGCGAGCGGGGCTCGAAGGCGATCGGGAGCGACGAGAGGCCGGTGGTGTTCGTCGAGTGCACCCACTCGACCTCGCCGGCCAGGCGCATGTCGGGCAGGCGTTCGAACAGCCGCTGGAGCAGGATCCTCAGCTCGAGGCGGGCCACATTCCGCCCAAGGCAGATGTGCTCGCCGTCCCCGAAGCCGAGATGCGGGTTCGGATCGCGGGTGACGTCGAACTGATCCGCGGTGGGCCCGAACACCGACTCGTCGCGGTTGGCGGAGACGATCCAGCCGACCACCCAGTCGCCCTTCTTGATCTCCCTGCCGCCGAGCTCGAGGTCCCTGGTAGCCACCCGGAGCCGGTTCTTCGACGGAGTGACCCAGCGGATGACCTCCTCGACGGCGGTCTTCACGGTGGCGTCGTCCTCGAGGAGCGCAGCCTGCTCGGGCCGCCTGATGAGCTCCATGATCGCGATGGCGGCCGCGTTGCGTGTGGTCTCCAAGCCGCCGGCGACGACGCTGAAGCCCATCCAGCCGGCTTCGCGCTCGCTGAGCAACTCCCCGCGGTAGTCCTTGTTGGCGATGAGGCTCGCGAAGTCGTCCGACGGGTTGCCGCGACGCGAGAGGACGTGGCTCGACACGTAGTCGTAGAGCCGCCCCATCGCCTCGGCGATGACGGCGTTGAAGTCCTTGGCGTCCGGCACACCGAACCGGGGGTCCTCCGGGTGCAGCATCGTGAGTGTGATCTGGCGAACCTTGTCCCAGTCCTCACGCGGAATCGCCATCATGTTGAGGAAGAGCCGGACCGGCAGCAGCGCCGCGATGTCCCGGACACCGTCCGCGGTGCCTCTCGTGGCGATCTCGTCGATGATCTCGTCGACGATGGACTCGCAGTCTTCGTGCAGCTTTGCGACTGCGGGAACGCTGAAGTGCGGGTTGAACGGGCGACGGAGCACGGCATGGTCGGGCGGGTCCTTGACCACGAGCTGGACGTCGTACCCCATCTTGTACCTCTCGTCCGGGGTGAGATCGCGGCCGAGCGGCGGCAGATGGGTACCCGCCGAATTGCTGAAGTTGTCCGGCTCTTGGAGCAGACGCAGGCAGTCCTCGTAGCGGGTGACGGTCCAGAAGCCGCGCTGGAAGCTCGGCGCATCGGTCCAGTGGACGGGGTCCTCGTGCCGGAGTTGCCTCAGGGCTTCGTGGAACCTGGTTCCGGCGAAGAACGCCGGATCCACCAGCTTCTTGTCGATATCGGCGGGCAGCGCCATTGTCTTGTCTCCTTGTCTCGATCAGTGGCCGCGGTACCCGCGAATCCAGAGGTTCTTGCGCTCCTCGAGCTGGTCGGCCGGAGCGGGGTGCGTGATGCAGTAAGGGTCGTTGCGGCGAATGGCCTCGATGACCTGCTTGCCGACGTTGTCGGGTGGCTTGGGCTGATTGTGGGGGTAATCGAACGAGCGGATCTGCTCGTAGGCGATCGCGTCGGAGAGGTCGGTGTCGGTCTGCTGCCGGCGCACCGCTTTGCTCGTCTCCCCGATATTGGTGGTGATCAGGCCCGGGTAGAGGACGGTGACACCGAAGTCGTCACCGTGGTCGATGAGCTCCTCGCGCAGTACGTCACTCAGACCGTCGACGGCATGTTTCGACGCGGTGTAGGGCGCGTGGCCAGGAGTGGTGGACAACGTCGCGAGCGAGGACGTGTTGACGATGTGCTTGTGTCCCGCCTGTGCCCGCATGCGGGGCAGGAACGCCAAGACGCCATGCACGACGCCGAAGTAGTTCACCTCGGTCATCCAGCGGAAGTCGGCCAGCGTCGCGTTCCATACGGCGCGGAACGGACGCCATGTGACGCCCGCGTTGTTGCAGAGCACGTCGACGCGGCCGAGGTACTCGAACGCCTCGTCGGCGAGCGCGGACACGCTGTCGGAGTCAGTCACATCCACGGCTCGCGACCTGCCGGTACCCCCCTGAGCCTCGATCTCGTCAACGACCTTCTGCGCCGCGTCGCCATTGATGTCGGCGACTAGGACTCGTGCCCCCTGCCGCGCGAATTCCAAGGCCATCGACCGTCCGATGCCGCTTCCCGCACCTGTGATGACGACGCCAGCGTCCGTGAAGTCGAGGTCTGCCATGACTCTTCCCGTCCTCCCAACCCGTCGCGTCCTCATCGACACGGGCTTCCGGGTGCTGGGCTTGTTCGGTACCCTAGGCTCGTTTCAGATACATGAACAGAATAAAATAAGGCCATTTGATGCGAGTTGTGAATGGAATGCCAATGAAAGTGAATCTGACCTGGCCGATTCGGCAGAGCTTCCTCCGCTACATCGACACAGTGGGTGGCACGACGGAGATCTCCGAGGAACTCTCGAGAGGCGACGATGCATTCGTGTTCCCAGGCACGTCGAGCGGTCCGACGCGCTGGGAGTTCCGCGGATCCGCTCGTTTCGAGGCCCACGGCGGCATGCTCTCGGTGACGATCGGCGACCCGATCGTCGATCTCGACAACGAACCGGCCACGCTGACCGTCGCCACCGCCACCGGGCCGGACGCCCCACGCGCCACCATCGCGCACCTCATCGGTATCGAGGCGCAGGGTTCTGCGCTCCGCGCAAACGCACGGCTGACGGTTGAGGGCTCCCGCCTGCTCGGCGACGTATACAACCCAGGTGACCTGCTCGACCCGATCCTGATCGACACTGAAGCGCGGCATGCTTGACATCGCCAAGCTCGTGCAGTTCACCGTGCTCGCACGCAGCGGCAGTTACACTGCGGCCGCCGCCGCGCTCCACGTCTCGCAGCCGACGCTCACGCGCAACATCCAGAGCCTCGAGCACTCCCTGCGGGCGAGGCTGCTCGACCGCGGCCGCAATGGAATCGCGCTGACCGCAATCGGCGAAGAGCTCCTCCAACACGCTGAGGATCTGCTCCGCCATGCGGCAAGCATCGAAGCCGACATCGCCGCACGTTCTCAAGGCATCCGCGGTCACGTTCGGGTGGGCGTCGGCCCGAGCATCGGCGGCGCCATCCTGCCGGGCGTAGTCATGCAGGTTGCCGAGTCGGGCCTGGACATCTCGATCCGTATCGAGCTGGCACCCGCCACGACAATGTATGACATGCTCCTGGCAGGTGAACTCGACTTCGTCATCTCGCGCGAACCCAACCGCAGCTGGAGTGAGAAGCTCTCAACGACGATAATCGGGCACGCAACGCCGGAGTTCTTCGTCAGGCACTCGCACCCGCTGGCACAACAGCGTGAGGTCACCATCGAGGAACTCGGCCGCTACCCGTTGATCTGCGGCACGGCGTGGAACGAGGTGCTGCCGAGCATGGTCCCACCGGAAGCGCTCCGTCATCTACAGGCAACGATCGAGGTGGACGACACCGGGCTCTCCTACCACATCGCCCAAGGCCTCGATGGAGTTCTCGTCTCAGGCCGCGGGCTCGTCCAAGACAACTTCGTCCAACTCACCCTCGTCGATCGCGGTGGCCACCTTGAGGGAGCGCCCGTCACGCTCAATCGCCCCTCGCACCGGACGCTGTCACCAGCGGTCGAGTACGTGATGAAGCTGGCCGTGGAGGCGGCCCGATCGGTCTATGCTCCAGGAATCGCCAACGCCGACTCCGGAACCGACGACGGCGTCGATCGCGAACTCTGACCCGAAGCAGCGGTAGACCAGGATCGTCCCGGCGCACGCCGTGCAGCCTCGTCGTCGTCCCCTGGTGCGCCTGGTCATTGCCGCGGTCATGCGGTGTCGGTGCCGGATTGGGCGCCCTTTTCGCGTAGCCAGGTGGTCAAAAGGTCGCGGCGGGTGTCTGGGGTAGCGGCGACGTCGAGGGCGGTCTGCTTGGTGTAGTCGGGGATGGCGTTGATGTCGGCGCCGTGGTGCAGGAGGTATTCGGCGGTGCGGCGTTGTCCGCCGTGGCAGGCTTGCCAGAACGCCGTGCTGATCTCCTGGGGGCTGGGCGTCGGGGTTGCCGCGAGGAGTTCCTCGACGCGGGGTAGGAGGCCGAGCGCGGCGGCGTGCCAGAGTTTGTTCACTTGGGCGCCGCGTTCGACCAGGCGTCGCGCGACGTGCCAGCAGCCGTAGCCGATGGCGTTGTCCAGCGGGGTGCCGATCGAGCCGCCAGGTACTTCGAGATCGGCGCCGGCGTCGATGAGCGCGTCGGCGACGTCGAGGTCGTCGCTGCTGGCGGCCCAGTGCAGCGGTGTCTCGGGTGCGTCGCCGTCGGTTCGGGCGTTCGGGTCGGCGCCGGCTGCGATGAGCATGCGCACGACGGCGGGGCCGTTGGGGTAGTAGCCGGGCCAGTCGGTGACGACGTGCAGCGCGGTACGGCCGTTGACCCGGGCGGTCGGTAGGTACGGGTGATCCTGGATGAGCTGCCGCAGCGAGGCCAGGTCACCGCCGCGGATCGCCGCGACCACCGCCGCCACCGCGGCGGCCTCGTCGTCAGGAGTGGACACGCGGGTTCCTCCTCGGTTCAGGCGAACGTTGCCACTTCGAGCTTCCCAGCCAGTGTTCGCTCTCGGCCACGTCACAAGGGGACTGGCACGGGCTGGACGCCGCGACTATTGCGGTGCGCAGGAGCAGTTTGCGCTTCCGGCGCAGCCGATGCGGTGGATACGGAGGCGGGTGGTACGCCACCAAGCCAGCGCAGCCAAGGCGACCAGCGACACGGCGATGCCCGGCATCCACTGTCCGGCGGCCGCCCATCCGGCGCCGCTGAGCACACCAGCGGCAAGTAGCAGCGGGACGGTGCAACAGGCCACGCACGCGGTGCCGGCCAGTGCGGTCAGCGTGGTCGACAGCACCCGCCGCGCGGCCGGCATGGTGCGGGTCACCGGTGCCGCCCGAACTGGGTGGGGTCGTGCAGGAGCGGGCCGAAGATGTCCCGGCCCAGCCTGAGGGCTCTGTCTTGGTCGAGGACAGTCGCGGTCAGGCCCGCGTGCGCGCGGGTCCACGCCCGCGCGCTGGCCGGATCGACGAAGAAGTTGATGGTCGAGCAGCAGGTGTCCACCGAGCGGCTGCTGCTGCCCGGGAACGACGCCGACCTGATGGCCGTGCTCACCCGACTCGGCTTCGAGCCACAGGCCACGACCGGGCGCGTGCTGCTGCACAACTGCCCGTTCCACGCCCTGGCCACCCGCCACACCAGCTGGCCTGCGGACTCAACCACGCCTTCCTGACCGGACTCCTCGACGGCCTGCACGCCACAGGGGTCCAGGCGCGTCTCGCCCCGCACCCCGGCCGCTGCTGCGTCGAACTGTCCACAGCAGCGGCCGCCTGGCATAGCCGCACCAACCCACGCGTGATCACCGTGGCGTGGTGGGGCAGCAACACTGACGGTCAATGTGAGCAGGGTTGAGCGGGCGCAGGCGACTGATGTCGACGGAGGCGTCCGCACCGCGCCGTAGACAGGGCGGGTCGGCCCACGAGCCCGCCGCGTCGACTGCCGTGAAGGATTGCGGCGACGTGAGCGACCCGATGCCCCCTTCACATATGCCTCATGGTTAACTTAGGCTCACCTAACAGAGGCAAGCCTTACCTAAGGGAGCGGCATGGGCGGCAGAGTTGGACGGCATGTACTGGTCTCGGTGACCGCCTTGGCCGTGGCGATGGGCGTGGCGGCGTGCGGTGGTTCGAGCGGGTCCGGGTCGGCGGACTCCGCACAGGCCAAGACCATCACGCTGTACAACGCACAGCACGAGGCCATGATGAAGGAGCTGGTCGCCGGCTTCACCAAGGAGACCGGCATCCAGGTCAACATCCGCTCCGGCAAGGACTCGGAGATGGCCAACCAGATCGTCCAAGAGGGCGCCGCGTCCCCGGCCGACGTGTTCGTCACCGAGAATTCCCCGGCGATGACGCTCGTGGACACCAAGGGCGGGTTCGTCAAGCTCGACGAGGCGACCCTGGCGCAGGTCCCGAAGCGGTACGTGCCGTCCACCGGCAACTGGACCGGCTTCGCCGCTCGCTCGACTGTTTTCGCGTACAACTCCAAGAAGCTCACCAAGGAGCAGCTGCCGGCGTCGATCATGGATCTCGCCCAGCCGCAGTGGAAGGACAAGTTCGGCGTCGCCGCGGCCGGGGCGGACTTCCAGGCCATCGTCAGCGCCGTGCTCGCCGTCAAGGGCGAGGCCGCGGCGGCGGAGTGGCTCAAGGGGCTGAAGGCAAACGCCAAGATCTACCAGGGCAACGGCGCGGTGATGAAGGCCGTCAACTCCGGCGAGATCTCCGCCGGCGTCATCTACCACTACTACTGGGTCAACGACCGGGCCGAGTCTGGCGCCAACAGCGCCAACACCGAGCTGCACTACTTCGGCAACGCCGACCCCGGCGCCTTCGTCAGCGTCTCCGGCGCCGGCGTGCTCAAGGCCAGCAAGCACCAGGACCAGGCGCAGCAGCTCGTGAAGTACCTGACCGGCAAGAACGGCCAGCAGATCCTCGCCGAGGGCAAGTCCGGGGAGTACTCGATCTCGGCCGATGTTCCCACCAACGCCAAGCTCAAGCCGCTGTCCGAGCTCAGCCCGCCGGAGCTGGACGTCGCCAAGCTCAACGGGCCGAAGGTGGTCGAGCTCATGCAGCAGGCAGGTCTGCTCTGAGCGGCATTCCGTTCCGCAGAGCAGGGGTGGGGCGCCGGGCCGCGGCGTACCCGCCCCTGCTGCTCGCCGTCTGCGTCCTCGTCGCCGGGATCGCCGCGATCCCGCTGATCTTCGTCATCGCGTACACGATCAGCACAGGATGGGACGAGGCGTGGCGGCTGCTGGTCCGACCACGCATCGGCGACCTGCTGGTCAACACCGCCCGGCTCGCCCTGGGCTGCATGCTGCTCTCGGCCGTGCTGGGCACCGCCGCGGCCTGGCTCGTGGAGCGCACCAGCCTGCCGGGCCGGCGGATCTGGAACGCCCTGCTCGCGGCTCCGCTGGCGGTTCCCGCGTTCGTGACCAGTTACGGATGGGTGTCGCTCACCCCGCTGGTCGAGGGGTACTGGGGCGCGCTGCTCATCGTCACGCTGTCGTATTACCCGCTGGTCTACCTGCCTGCCGCGGCGGCGTTGCGCGGCCTCGACCCGGCGCTGGAGGAGACCGCCCGCGCGCTCGGCCACGGGCCGTGGCGGGTGTTCGCCCGGGTGGTGCTTCCGCAGCTGCGCCCGGCCGTGCTGGGCGGCTCGCTGCTGGTCGGGCTGCATCTGCTCGCCGAGTTCGGCGCGTTGCAGATGCTGCGGTATCCGACCTTCACCACCGCGATCTTCGACCAGTACGAGTCGGCGTTCAACGCGCCGGCGGCCAACATGCTGGCGGCGGTGCTGGTGCTGTGTTGCGTGCTGCTGCTCACCGCCGAGCTGCGGCTGCAGGGGTCGCGGCGGTACGCGCGGGTGGGCCGCGGCGCCGCCCGCAGCGCCGAACTGGTACGGCTGGGCGGTGCGACCGTGCCCGCCCTTGCGGCGGTGGCCGCCACCGTGGCGCTCGCCCTCGGGGTGCCGCTGGGCAGCTTGGTGTATTGGCTGGCGGCCGGCGCGTCGACGGCGTTCCCGGTGGGGTCCCTGGTGGCGACGGCCGTCACTTCGATCGGTCTGGGGCTGGTGGCGGCGCTGCTGACCACCGCGCTCGCGCTGCCGGTCGCCTGGTTGTCGGTACGCCACCGGGGCAGCGTCAGCACGCTGCTGGAACGCAGCACGTACGTCGCCAACGCCCTGCCGGGGATCGTCGTGGCGCTGGCGCTGGTCACGGTGTCGATCCGGTTCGTGCCAACCGTTTACCAGACGACCGGCGTGCTGCTGGCCGGGTACGCGATCCTCTTCCTGCCCCGGGCGATGGTCAGCGCCCGGGCCGCGATCGCCCAGGCCCCGCCGGTGCTCGAGGACGTCGCGCGCTCCCTTGGCACCCGAGGCTCGGCCACGCTGCGGCGGGTGGTCCTGCCGCTGATCGCCCCGGGCATCGGCGCCGGCGCTGCCTTGGTGTTCCTGGCCGTGGTCACCGAACTCACCGCCACGCTGCTGCTGGCCCCCACCGGTACGCAGACCCTGGCCACCCGGTTCTGGAGCCACAGCAGCGATATCGACTACGGCGCCGCCGCCCCCTACGCCGCCCTCATGGTGCTCATCTCGGCGCCGGCCACCTACCTGCTCACCCGAAGTGCGAGGTACGCGTCATGACGGCACTGACGATCCGCGGAGTCACCAAGCGCTACGGGTCTGTTCAGGCACTGGCCGGGGTCGACCTCGATGTGCCCGCTGAGCGTCTGACGGCTGTGCTCGGGCCGTCCGGCTGCGGAAAGACGACCCTGCTGCGGCTGGTCGCCGGGTTCGCCGCCCCCGACAGCGGCACGATCGTCTTCGGTGACCGGCAGGTGGCCGGCCCCGGCGGGTACGTCCCGCCGCAGCGGCGCCGGGTCGGCTACGTGCCACAGGAAGGGGCGCTGTTTCCGCATCTCGACGTCGCCGCGAACATCACGTTCGGTCTGCCGCGCGCCGCCCGCCGCTCCCGGCAGCGCGTCGACGAGCTGCTCGACCTCGTCGAACTCGACCGTCGCCTCGCCGGGCGGTACCCGCACGAGCTGTCGGGCGGTCAGCAGCAGCGCGTCGCGCTGGCCCGTGCACTGGCGCCGAAACCGTCTGTCGTGCTGCTCGACGAGCCGTTCTCATCCCTGGATGCCGCCCTGCGCCTGGGCACCGCCCGCGCCGTCGTGCACGCGGTGCGTGCCGCTCACGCCACCGCCGTCCTGGTCACCCACGACCAGGACGAAGCACTGTCGCTGGCCGACCAGGTCGCCGTCATGCGGGACGGCCGGCTGGTCCAGGCGGGGCCGCCCGACGCCGTCTACACCAGGCCCGCCGACCCGGCGGTGGCCGCCTTCGTCGGCGCAGCGGTCACCATGGCGGCCACCGTGCGCGGCGAGCGCGCCGAATGCCCACTCGGGACGGTCACGGTGCCGCCCGGATCCGTGCAAGGGCCGGCGCTGGTGCTCCTGCGCCCCGAACAGATCCGGATCGTGGCCGACCGCGACGGCGACGGCGTTCCCGCCCGGGTCGCAGAGGTCACCTACTTCGGCCACGACGCCACCGTCCGCCTGCACCTCGAACCGGCCGGCCCCGAAGTGGTCGCTCGCGTCATGGGCACGCCCATCCCCGCCCCGGCGACGAGCGTGCGACTGGCCGTCAGCGGCTTCGCTGCGGTCTTCGCCTTGCCCGACGTGCCTGCGCCGGCCCACGCCGCCGTGCCGTGACCGTCAGGCCGAGCGTGCGGCGTATCCCTCCTTCGTTGATCTTCTAGGAGCGAGTGGGAGCACCTCACGCACGGATGAGCGCCGGCCGGTCACAGCAGGGCGTGCAGGAGGTGCGTCGCCGGGGTCGATCCGGCCAACGCTCCGCCGTAGCAACAGACGCCCACTGAGGTCGGGTGGCTGGGAGGCGGGATCCCAGCCGGCTGCTCGACCTTCGGGCGGATATGCGGACGCGGCCCCCACCTGGTATGCATCATGACCTGGTGGAACATCCACTCTACGCGCAGCAGCGGAGGGGTCATGCAGACATGGGAAGCGATTCGGACCGAACGGGCGTCCCTGGTCGACGCCCTGGCGGGGCTGCCCGATGCGGCGTGGGACAAGCCGTCGCTGTGCAGGGGCTGGCAGGTCCGGGAGGTGGTCGCGCACATGATCGCGACGGCGCAGATGACGCCGCCGACGTTCTTCGGCAAGCTGGCCGCCAGCGGATTCCGGTTCCAGGTGATGACAGCCAGCAACATCCGACAAATCCTCATGGGACGCAGTAACGCCGACCTGGTCGAGCTGCTCCGGTCCCGGGTCGGCACCCGCAACGCGCCACCCGGCCCTGCCACGTCCTGGCTTGGGGAGACGATCGTGCACGGCGAGGACATCTTCCGTGCCCTCGGGCCGTACCGCGACCACCCGATCGAGCACGTGGTCGCGGTCGCCGACTTCTACGCCGGCAGCAACCTGCTCATCGGCGCGAAGAAACGTATCGCCGGAGTCACGCTGCGCGCGACTGACGCCGAATGGAGCCACGGCACCGGACCAGAGGTCGCCGGACCGGCGATTGCACTGGTGATGGCCATGACCGGGCGTACCCAGGCGCTCGATGATCTCACGGGCGACGGCGTCGCCATCCTCCGCGACCGCACCTGACGCCTCCACTGTGCAGGCGTGCATTCGCACGCCGGTGAGAGCGTCGGTGTAGCGGATCGCTGTGTATTTTGACGATCATCGCCGGACACGCCTTCATCCAGAACCTCCGCCGCGGCCACTACGAACTCGGGCTCGACCAACCGGCCGAGCACCGTCTCGTGGTCCATCCACCGGCCGCCATCGACGCCATGATCGCCCAACTCCACACCACCGTGCTGGGCGGTGGCGCCGCATGACCGACCTGTCACCGGTGTCGCCCGCACGCGCCGACCTGGAAGCCGCCCGGCTGCTGCTCGACCGCCTCGGCGTGTCACCGGCCGACCTGCTCGGCGCTGGCCGCGACCACCGGCCGGCGCCGACGTTCGCCGAGTACGTCCCGGTCGTCGCGGCTGCGGTCAGCGACGGCAGCCGCCGTGCGTACTGCTCCTACTGGAACCGGGTGGTCGAGCACTGGGCCGACCGGCGGCTTGACGAGCCCAGCCCATCCGACATCGAACGCCTCGCCCAGCACGTCAAGGCCAACGTCGTCGCACGCCGCAACGGCCGCGGCGGGCGCAGCGCCGCTGAACTGCTCATCGCCGCGCTGCGCTGCCTCTACAAGCACGCCGTCGCCGACGGTCACGTCACCGCCGCCGGCCCAGAAGGTCGCCAAACCACGCCGGCTGCCCAGCACCCGGCCGGTGAGTCTGAATCCGTGCGGTCACACCCGTCGTCGCGAGACGGCCGGTATCGACCGCGCGACCATGCACGCCGCTGCCGGCCAGCACGGGACACAGCGGCCACCACGATGGCTGACGACCGTACGCTGAGTGCTTCGCGCACGTGAACGATCGTCCGGTCAGCGGGTGGCCTTGAAGTGGACGGCGTCGAGGGCCGCTTGCAGGGAGGTGCGGTAGCCCTCGCTGGTCTGGGTCGCGCCGCTCACCACGTCGATGTTGGCGCTTTGCGCCGCGAGCGCCTGCGACCGCAGTCGCGGCACCGCCAGGTCGCTGAGTTCGCGGGAGAATCCGCCGGGAACCTGCAGGGCGGTCACGTCGGTGATCCGGTCCCGACTGATGCTGGCCTGGACCTGGACCGGCCCCCACTGGGTGGTCACGATCGAGCCGTTGACCACGAGGGTGGAGCCGGAGGTCGAGACGGTTCCGGGGCTGGGCCGAGGGCTCGTGGCGCCGCTGGCGCTGGACTGCGGCGCGGTTTGGTCGGCCTGATCGGGTGGACCACCGGCTGCGGGCGGCGGCGTTCCGGCGACGATGCCCGGCGTACCGCCGGCGGTGGCGGCAACCGCCGAGACGGCGCGGGGCGCTCCCATGGTCGAGGTGCGGTAATTGAACAGGAGGACGACCACCGCGGCGGTGGCGGCGAACCACGTGATGATCTTTCGCATGTCGCGCCCTTCCGCGGGTTACCAGGTGAAGCGCTCGAGGTGGATGCGGGCGGCGGGCACGCGGGCCGCCCGCGCCGCCTGCACGACCGCCGCCGTCCAGCCGTCCGGGCCACAGACGAACACGTCGTGGTGTGCGATAGTGGGGACGAGGTCGCGCAGGGCCGTCGTGTCGTCGCCCCAGCCGGTCGGCAGCCAGGAGCCCTCCCTTTCTCGGGGGCCGAGGAGGTACCGCACCCGGAGCCCCCGCACGGCCGCGAGGTGCTCCAGCTCGTCGCGGAACACCAGATCGGCCTCACAGCGCGCACGGTAGAGCAGTGTCGCCTCGCCCGGGGCGTACGGCAGCTCGTCGAGCAGCGCGCGCAACGGCGTGATGCCGGCCCCGCAGGCGATCATCGTGACCTGGGGGGCGGTGCGACGGTCGGCGGTCAGCCGCCCGTACGGTCCCTCGACGATCGCCCTCGTGCCGGGTCGCAGCCCTGCCGACCGCAGGTGTGGCACACGCCGGGGCGTGGCCGTCGACGCCATTGGTCAGTACGAGTAGCCCCGCTGGGCGATCCAGTTGGCCATGTTGGTGGTGGTCACCCAGTACGTGCCGTCACCGTTGGGGTTGGCCGGGTCGGCGATCTTCACGGTCTTGCCGCTGTCCTTGTATCCGACGATCGTCAGGTAGTGGCCGCCTTCGTAGGCGTGGTAGGTGCCGGCGGTGTCGGTCAGGTGGCCGGCGATGTTGGCGACGATGGCGCGGCCGCTGTTGATGGTGTTCAGGACGTCGGTCCGAAGCTGGTCGGCCTGAGCCGGGGTCGCAGGGTAGGCCGGGATCTCACGGGTCTGATAGACCGTGCGCCCGTGGCCGATGACGCTGTTGAGCCCGCGGGTGGTGTCGAAGGCTGAGTCCGTGCCATTGGTGGTGGTGCCCAGCAGCGCGGCGGCCTGATCCTGGCTCACCGTGTGGCCGGTCGCCGAGAGGGCGATCCGGGTGGCCGCCGGTCCGCAGTAGTAATAGTTCGGCTGTAACTGGAACTGGTATTGGAGGATCTTCGTCGCGGGCTGGGCAGGAATCTGCGACTCAGCGGGCGTCGAAACCTGGCCCGTGGGCGATTGGGTCGTCATTGTTGTAGTACCGGACCCCGCCACGGCCGAGGCCCCGCCGTCGATCTGGCTCAGCGCGATACCGGCCACAGCGGCTACGGCAAGAAGCCCACCCGAAACAAATGCCAGGCGCCGCGGACGAGAACTCGTCACATTCCGGAAATGCCGAAGCAATGGTCCACGATCCACTGTGATTCTCCAAGCCGAACTGGGCCATCACAATGGCGACAGACGCGCGTGATGGCCCGGATATGCAAGCAAAGGACAGACAAGTCGAGATGCGTCCGCGGACCGCATGACGAGGGCACGGCCCGATGCGGATCAGCAGGTGCGAACATTCGGCCACGTGGGGCCTCAGCGTCGCGCCTGAGCGGACGCGGCAAAGGTCTCGCTGTCAGGGATTAGCGCGGAGCCGACCGGCTGGACACGTGCATGCGGACACCGCGAGGAAATTTGCGCGGCCGGGAGCCGAGAAAGCGTGCACCGATACATCTCCTTACGCGTCCGCCTACCGAGTTAGCTGACGGATTCGGGCGCGAAAGGTCGCCCTACCACGGGCCTTCGGCCCGCGGATTCACCCCAGACTTACGGTGGGTCCCCGGCTCACGCAAAGCGCGACTCGGCGGTCCGTCCCGGTGCCACCTGATGTGGCCAATGACCGGGTCAGATGTTCCCTGACCTTACAGATGGGCACAGACGCTGCCAAGACCTTCGCCTGTTACCAACGGCACTCCGGCCCGCCTATATGGGTTCGCAGTATTCGTTGATTACGGCGATTTGCCCACCGGCCTGGTGCCGCACGGCAATTAGTCGTAAACCGACTACGGACATTATCGCCATGAAGCCGACCGCGCGGCGGCGGCCGATTGCTGTTGCGCTCACAATCGGTCGCCGCCTGCGCGCCCGGCGGTGGACCGGGGCGTATCCGGCCGGACGAGATCGACCGGCTGTCGGAGTTCGACGTCGGGCGTCTCCGGGTCGGGCGTTCAGGCCCAGAGGACGAAGGTGATGACCTGCTGGCCGCTGCCGAGGTCGCGATGGTAGGTGGCGGCGCCGTGCCGGTCGACGCTGCCGCGAGTGAGCGTGCCCCAGGTCGACGGGCTTTCGCCGACGGCGAGGCTGGGTCCTTGGACGCCAGGGTGGTGCTGGTGCTGTCGAGGTGGCTGTAGATGGTCTCCAGCTCGGCGTAGTCGTGGGCGTTGGGGTGCGTTGCTCGACGTCCACGCCGAGGTGAGGTTGTTGTCCAGCTCCACAGTGAACGGGTTGGCGGTGCGGGCCCAGTGGTAACCGCCCCAGCTGTGGCTGGCGACGGCGGTTCCGGGAGCGGTCAGCACGCCAAGTGCGGCCAGGGCAGCGGCGGTCGCCGCCGCGAGCAGTCGCATCCGCATGTTCGGCTCCTTGTATGTCCGCGCGGATCGAGGGTTGTCCTAGACCGTCCCATTCCATCGGCGTCCATGCAAGTATTGTTCCTATGCCAAATAGGAGATGGTCGAATCGGCACGGCCGCGGCGATGTCCAGAGCAGCGTGCACGGGCCGCGTCCCGGCGTGGTGCTCCGATCCGGCGTACGAGTGCGGGGCGTCGCAGCCGGGCCCGGGGCCGCCAGTGGTCGCGATGACGGCCGGCCGGGCCGTAGCATCGGATGGCGGATGTCGGTCGGGAGGTGCGGTGCGCGGGTTCGGTGAGCTGGAGGCTGCGGTCATGGCCCAGCTGTGGGCGGCGGGAGAGCCGGTGACTGTGCGGCAAGTGCATACCGCACTCTGCGGCCAGCGCGTGCTGGCGTACACGACGGTGCTGACGGTGACGGACAAGCTGTACCGCAAGGGCTGGCTGCAGCGGGAGCCGCAGGGCCGCGCGCACGTCTACTGGCCGGTGACCAGCCGGGAGAAGTACGGGGCCGGACTGATGCGTGAGGCGCTGACCGACAGCGGCGACCGGGAGCAGGCACTGCTGCACTTCGTCGGCCAGATGACCCTCGAGGAGGCAGCGGCGTTGCGGGCAGCGCTGAACAGCTATGAGCGGAAGATCAGCGGGCATTGACCGCGGTGCTGATTGCCGCGTACGCGGCCGGTCTGGTCCTGGCGGCCGGGCCGCGACTGGCCCGAGCGCGATGGGTGGCCCGCGCACCCGGCCTCGGGATCTTCGCCTGGCAGATGTGGTGTGTGGCGGTCCTGGCTAGCGCGGTGCTGACCGGGGTGACCGCGACCCTGCACTGGGACCGCACGCACGGCGTGGTCTGCCGCGCCTGGCGGGTCTGCCTCGATGCGTTGTTGGGAGCGCATGGCCCGGCCGCCCAGCTGACGGCGTGCGGCGGGGCCGCCTTGCTCGTGCTGCTCGCCGGCCGGCTGGTGACTGCCGGATGGCGGCTGGCCTCGGCGGACCGGCGGCAGCGGCGGCGGCTGCGTGGCCTGCTACAGCAGACCGGCCGGCGCCTGCCCGGAATCGGCGTGGTCGTGGTGCCCGCCGAGCATCCCGACGCCTATCTGCTGCCGGGCGGCGGAGAACAGGACGTGGTGGTCACCTCGGCCGCGGTGAGCCGGCTCACCGCCGAGCAACTGCAAGCGGTCACCGCCCACGAGCGGGCGCATGCCACCGGCCGGCACTACCGGCTGCTGCGCACGGTACAACTGCTGCACCGTGCGTTTCCACGCCTGTCGTGCTTCGGCACCGCGTTGCGGCAGGTGCAGCGGCTCGTCGAGCTGCGCGCCGACGATGTCGCCGCCCGCAGCAGCGCCCCGATCGCATTGGCCGGCGCCCTCGTCGCACTGGCCGAAGCCCGGGCCGAACACGCCGCAGCCGGGCCGGGTAGTCGCGGTGACGGCCCGCTCGCTGCGCCGGACGGGCCGCCGCTGCTGGCCGCGCACGGCGGCGACACCACAGAGCGGCTGCACCGGCTGCTGCAGCCACGCCGGCCTCTGCCCGCCGGGCTGTCTCGCATGGTCGCCGCGGGGTTCGCGCTTGCGCCGGTACTGCCGGTCGTGATCGCCGCGGTCGAGCACACGCTCCCCAGCTGACACGCGGCGGCTACTCGTCGGGCAGCAGATATCGCCAGGTCGCCGCGACGATGCGCCCATCCGGGAGTGCGAGTCGTCTGAGCGCGAGCCGGCACGACCGGGCGCGACGGCCCGACCGGCGCCGGCCGCAGCCGTCCCTCCGCGGCGGCAGTGGGGCTGGGACGAGCCCTGACCCGCGGACCGCGAGGGCTGCCGCGACCGGCGGTCGCTGTCATGCCACGTTGATCGTGACGGCGGCGGTGTGCAGCACGCCACCGGTCTGGAATTGCACGAACAGGCGCCAGTCGCCGGGCTTGCCGAAGGCGGTGTTGAACGACAGCGTCGGGCCGCCGTGGTCACCGTTGACCTCGCCCTCTGGGTGGAGATGAGCGAAGGCGAGATCGCCGGCGTGCACTGCGCTCACGTGGGCGTAGCTCTCCAGGTACGGCTGCAGGTCGGTGACCGGCTTGCCGTCCTTGGTGACGGTGGCGGTCAGGTTGCCGTCCAGTCCGGTCACGGTATGGCCGGCGAAGGTGAGGGTGTAGCCGTCAACCTCCGCGGTGCTCGCCACGGCCGGCAGCGGCACCGTGGTGACGGCACCGGCAACGGTGAACGGCTCGCCGAGTAGCAACGCGGTCTGCTTGTCGCCGGCGACGGCGATGAACGACGCGTACATCCGGTACGAGCCGGGCGGCGGTGCGGCCAGCGATGCGCTCCAGGTGCCGTCGGCCGCCATCGTCGGGTGGAGGTGCTGGAACCCGGTCAGGTCGCTGCGGACGACGTAGAAGTGCATCTGCTTGGTCTGGTCGTCGGCGAACGTGGTCACCGGCATGCCGTCCGGCCCGATGATCTGGAATCGAATGGTGCCCGGTTGCCCGGCGGTCACCGCCGTCGCCGTCGGAGCGAGCCGGTACGACGGGACCGAGGCGGTCAGCCCGTCGCCGGTAGGCATGTTGTGGTTGTGGCTCATGCCAGGCATGCCGCCGTGGTCGGGCGTCGCCGAGGCGGACGCCCCGTGGCTCCCGGCGGCGGATGCGCCGGCAGCCACGGCGGGCGCCTGACCGCTGGTGCCGCCACATGCGGCGAGGACCAGGCCGGTCGCCATGGTGACGGCCAGCACCCGGTGTCGGCGCGCGCGAACACTGCCCCGAATGATCTTCAGTAAGCGAACCGTCTTCAACATCGGCTTGATCGGCCCTTCGAGCAGGCACCCATATCCGCGCGAACTGTATAACCCGGGCAATCCGACCGCATACAGCGCGTCGCGCCGAATCCGGGTCGCGCGTCGCCGCATCCCTCTCAGCGAGGAGGTGGCGTCCGCCCTGCGACTACGGCACGTAGTCAGACGTCAGCCCCAAATTCCCTACCCGGTAGGGGTATATGAGGGAACCATGGAGTACAGGTTCTCGCTCCACATTGGGGTAGGCCATGCGTGTCGCCGATCGCCGACGCACGCACCTGGGAACAGGCCTTCCGGTGAGGCTCACCCCGCATCGTGGACCGGGCCGCAACGCTCCCGGTCAGCACCGTCACCATCCGTGCACACCACAGGCCTCGACGTAACGGTCGAACGGTACTGGCGTGACCTCGAGCAACAACTATCCCGCATGTCACAACACCCGGAAGCACCGCGTGCATGCAAGGTGACGTGCCGAAACACCGGCACAACGGTGCCGATTACCTCCTATCACACATAGGATGTGGGGTTGTGTGGGGCATCGACGGTGCGTAAGGTCTGCACCGGCCGGGCCGCGAGGCGCCGATCACCCCGATCGGGGCACAGGCCCGCCACCGCCGAATCGATGTCGAGCCGGGGACCCACGCAACAGCACTCGGGGTGTATCCGCTTCATGCGGTAGGGCGCACTTCCCGGCCGAACCCGTCAGCTAACCCGGTAGGCGGTCGAGGGAAGAAGGAGCCTGCCGCACGTGCCGCCACGCCGCCCGCGACGTGTCCCCACCATCACCATCCCGCAGCGACGGCCCGACCGGAGCAGGTCGCTGGCGCGCACAGCCGCCGCGGTCCTCGCCGCGGTGGCAGTGCTGCTCGCCGGCACCGGTGCGGCGCAGGCCGCACCGACCCCGGCCGAGCTCGAAGCGCAGATCGACGAGGCGTGGAACCAGCTCGAGCCCATCATCGAGCACTACAACCAGATCCACGCCCAGCTCAAGGAGAACCAGGCCAAAGCCGCGGCACTGCAGCAGCAGCTGCAGCCGCTGGAGGCCCAGGTCGACGCCGCCATGGGCCAGGTCAGCGACCTCGCCGTGCAGCAGTACAAGACCGGGCGGCTGACCACCCTCGACGCGCTACTGCGCGGGGACACCCCGACCGCGCTGCTGGACCAACTGGGCCTGATCAACGCGATCGCCCGCAACCAGCACGCCCAGATCCAGAGCGTGGCCGCCGCTCGGGACAAGCTCGCCGGCGACAAGCAGGCCCTCGATACGGCCATCGCGCAGCAGGCCCAGCAGGATGCCGACCTCGCGGCGAAGAAGAAGGACATCGAGGCGAAGCTGGCCGCCCTGCAGAAGCTGCGCCAGCAGGCGTACGGCAGCAGCGGCGGCACCGGCACCCTCAAACCGGTCGCTTGCCCGGTGGAGTACCTCGGCGGGCCCGGCGGTACCGCGGCGAAGAGGGCCTGCGAGCTGATCGGCAAGCCCTACATCTGGGGCGCAGCCGGCCCCAACGGCTACGACTGCTCGGGACTCACCATGGCCGCCTGGGCCGCCGCCGGAGTCACGCTGCGCCATTACACCAAGTGGCAGTGGGACGACAACAAGGCCGTCTCCCGCGCCGACCTACGCCCCGGCGACCTGGTGTTCTTCTACAGCGACCTGCACCACATGGGCATGTACGTCGGCGGCGGCTGGATGGTCCATGCCCCTACCACCGGCGACTACGTCCGCATGGCCAAACTCGACGGCCGACCCATCACCGGCTATCGCCGCCCCGCCTGACCCACCGATCCCGCCGGGCCGGGCGCCCCGGCCCGGTGGAACGGACCCCAGCGCCGAACCCGACAGCGCGGACAGCGTCATCACCCCGGCCAGGACCGGGGCGCAGCAACTGGAGGCGATGCCGGAGAACACGCCGAGGGCGAAGAAGCTCGCCGAGTCGCCGCGGGCGGTGTCCGGCGCGCGCAGTACCGCGGGCAGGCTCCACATGTGCCCGGACAGCGAGTACGCGGCCAGCAGCAGCATCAGCGCGCCGCCGGCGTAGTAGAACGGCGCGTGGTACTTGGCGATGGTGCCAGCCACCAGGCTCATCCCGAGCGTGATCGGCACCATGATCAGCGGCGAGGCCAGCTTGCGGCGGGGCAGCCGGCCCGCGCTGAAATACTCCCCGTCCAGCAGCACTAGCGGAAACGTGGCGGGGCGGTGCGCCGCGACGAGGGCGGCGCCGGCGTCGCTGCCGGCGTCGACCAGCTCCACCCGCAACGCCGTGCGCCGGGCGAGCTCGGCCAGGGCCCGCTCGGCGTCGGCGCAGAAGTGGCAGGCCGTGGTGTGAACCAGCGTGACTGTCGGTGGCATCGGGCCTCCTTGGGCGCCGGGGCCGGCGGTCAGCCCCCTCAGCCACGGTCCGCCCGGTCGATGAGCAAACCCCGGCGGCTTTCCTGAAGGTTCGATGAAGCCCGGCGGCGCCCGTGCCGTGTTCCGGCAGCTTGCGGGCAGGATGAGAGCATGAGCACACGGGTCCTGGTCGTCGAGGACGAGCAGAGCCTGGCCAAGGTGGTGGCCAGCTACCTGCAGCGCGACGGGCACGAGGTCGACTGCGTCTTCGACGGCCCGGCCGCCGTCGCCGCCGCCCGGCGGCACCCGCCGGACGTGATCGTGCTGGACCTGGGCCTGCCCGGACTCGACGGCATCGAGGTGTGCCGGCAGGTGCGCACGTTCAGCGACTGCTACGTCGTCATGCTCACCGCCCGCGCCGACGAGGTGGACAAGCTCGTCGGCCTCGGCGTCGGCGCCGACGACTACCTGACCAAGCCCTTCAGCCCCCGCGAGCTCGTGGCCCGGGTCCGGGTCATGCTGCGCCGCCCCCGCGGGCCCGGAACGGCCGAACCGGACCCGGTACGCGTATTCGGTGACCTACGGGTCGACCCGGTCGCACGGGAGGTCCACGTCGCCGCCGCGGCGGTTGAGCTGACCCGAACCGAGTTCGACCTGCTCGCCGCCTTGGCCGCCCGACCGCGGATGGCATTCGCGCGGCGGCAGCTTATCGACGCCGTATGGGGCGAGGACTGGGTCGGCGACGAACACCTCGTTGACGTCCACATCGGCCACCTGCGCCGCAAGCTCGGCGACGACCCCACCGCACCACGCTTCATCCGCACGGTCCGCGGCGTCGGCTACCGGATGGGTGACGGATGAGGCGGCCAGGGCGGCATGTTGGGCTGGGCGGCCGGTTGCTCGCCGCGCAAACCCTCGTGGTGTTCGTCGGCGTGGTCACCGCCGGACTGGTCGCCGCGGCCGTCGGCCCGGCCATCTTCCGCGACCACCTGCACCACGCCGGGACCATCAGCCCGGAGGCCAGCCGGCACATCGAGGAGGCATACGCCTCCGCCAGTGCCCTGTCGCTCGGCGTAGCCATGCTGTGCGCGCTGGCCGCCGCCCTAGCCGTCAGCGCCTACGTCGCCCGCCGGGTTGCCCACCCGATCGGGCAGCTCGCCCGAGTCGCCGCGGACATCACCGACGGCCAATACGAAGTCCGCGCCCCGGCACCCGGGATCGGCGCCGAATTCGACACCGTCGCCGCCGCGTTCAACACCATGGCCGGCCGGCTGCGCGACGTCGAAGACACCCGCCGGCGACTGCTCGGCGACCTCGGCCACGAGATGCGCACTCCCCTTGCCACGATCGAGGCGTACCTCGACGCCGCCGAAGACGGCATCGGCGTCGACGACGAGGACACCCTCACCGTGCTGCGCACCCAGACCACCCGGCTACGACGCCTCGCCGAAGACCTCACCGCGGTCTCCCGCGCCGAGGAACACCGCCTCGACCTGCACCGCCGGACCACCTCCCCCGCCGACCTCGTCGACGCGGCGGCGGCCGCCGCGCAACCCCGCTACGCGGCCCACAACGTCACGCTGACCACCCGGATCGCCACGGGGCTGCCGGCACTGGACGTCGACCCGGAGCGGCTCGGCCAGGTCCTGGGCAACCTGCTCGACAACGCCCTGCGCCACACCCCGCCCGGGGGCACCGTCACCGTCACCGCCGACCGCCACGACGGCGACGTACGCATCCGGGTGACCGACACCGGCGACGGCATCGCCGCCGAGCACCTGCCCCACCTGTTCGAACGCTTCTACCGCGCCGACACCGCCCGCGACCGCGACCACGGCGGCTCCGGCATCGGCCTGGCCATCGTGCGCGCGATCGTCACGGCACACGGCGGCCGGGTCACCGCCGACAGCGACGGACCCGGCCGTGGCGCCACCTTCACCGTCGAGCTGCCGGTACCGCGCTGAACGACGGTCAGCGCCGGACGCCGGATCGCCCGGGGCTGGCACCACCCACTCGTCACATGCCGGCGGGCTCTGTGCCGCCGGTACTGCGGTGCGCCGGCTTGAACCGCCGCAGGCGCAGACTGTTGGTGACGACGAACACGGAGGACAACGCCATCGCGGCGCCGGCGAGCATCGGGTTGAGCAGCCCGGAAGCCGCGAGCGGCAGGGCGGCGACGTTGTAGGCGAACGCCCAGAACAGGTTGCCCTGGATGGTCCGCAGCGTCCGCCGCGACAGGCGGATCGCGTCGACGGCGGCCAGCAGGTCGCCGCGGACGAGGGTCAGGTCGGATGCTTCGATGGCGACGTCGGTGCCGGTGCCCATGGCCAGGCCGAGGTCAGCCTGGGCAAGCGCCGCGGCGTCATTGACGCCGTCGCCGACCATCGCGACGACCTTGCCGTCGGCCTGCAGCCGCTTGATGACGTCGACCTTGTCGGCAGGCAGGACGTCGGCAATGACCTCGGCGATGCCGACCTGGTCGGCCACGGTGCGGGCAACGGTGGGATTGTCGCCGGTGAGCAGGATCGGGGTGAGCCCGAGCACGCGCAGGGCGGTGACCGCCTGACGGCTGGTCGGTTTGACCGCGTCGGCGACGGTGAGCAGGCCGCGGGCATGCCCGTCCCAGCCGGCGAGGACGGCGCTCTGCCCGGTCTGCTCGGCGGCGGCGTGGGCGGCACGCAGCGGCTCCGGGACGTGTAGGCCCTCGTCGAGCAGCAGCTTGGCCCGGCCCACGGTGACGGCGCGGCCGCCGACGGTACCGCGGGCCCCGAGCCCTTCGACGTTGCCGAACTCGGTAACGTCGGGCAGGGTGCCGTGCCGGTCGGCTGCGGCCGCGGCGATCGCGCGGGCGATCGGGTGCTCGGAGGCAGCCTCAAGTGCGCCGGCGACGCGCAGGACCTCGCCGGGGTCGGTGCCGTCGGCGGCGATGACGTCGTGGAGGGTCATCTGGCCGGTGGTGACGGTGCCGGTCTTGTCCAGCACGACAGTGTCGACCCGCCGGGTGGACTCGAGGGCCTCCGGGCCCTTGATGAGGATGCCGAGCTGGGCGCCGCGGCCGGTGCCGACGAGCAGCGCGGTGGGCGTGGCCAGGCCCAGCGCGCAGGGGCAGGCGATGATGAGCACCGCGACCGCGGCGGTGAACGCGGCGGTGAGCCCGGTTCCGGTGCCGATCCAGTAGCCGAGGGTGGCGACGGCGAGCGCGATGACGATCGGGACGAACACGCCGGAGATGCGGTCGGCCAGGCGCTGTACGGCGGCCTTGCCGGCCTGGGCGTCCTCGACGAGCCGGGCCATCTGGGCCAGCTGGGTGTCGGCGCCGACGCGGGTCGCGCGGACGACGAGCCGCCCGCCGGCGTTGACGGTCGCGCCGACCACCGGGGTGCCGGGGCCGACCTCGACCGGGACGGACTCGCCGGTGAGCATGCTCGCGTCGACGGCGGAGGTGCCGTCCTCAACGATCCCGTCGGTGGCGATCTTCTCACCGGGCCGCACGACGAACCGGTCACCGACCGACAGCCGCTCGACCGGGACACGGATCTCGGCGCCATCGCGCAACACTGCGACGTCCTTGGCGCCGAGTTCAAGCAGGGCGCGCAGGGCCGCTCCGGCGCGACGCTTGGCGCGGGCCTCGAAGTAGCGGCCGGCCAGGATGAACAGGGTCACGCCGGCAGCGGCCTCGAGGTAGATGTTCCCGGCGCCGTCTGTGCGCTCGATCGACAGCTCGAACGCATGCGTCATGCCGGGCGTGCCGGCGGTGCCCAGGAACAGCGCCCACAGCGACCAGCCGAACGCGGCGATCGTGCCCAGCGAGACGAGGGTGTCCATGGTGGCCGCGCCGTGGCGCAGGTTCGTCCACGCGGCCCGGTGAAACGGCCACCCGCCGTAGACGACAACCGGCGCGGCGAGGGTGAGCGACGCCCACTGCCAAAAGGTGAACTGCCACGCCGGCACCATCGCCAGGACGATCCCCGGTACGGTGAGCACGAGGCTGACGAGCAGGCGGGTGCGCAGCTCGTCGCGCTCCCGTTCCCGGGGCGCCGGTTCCTCCAGGGCGGGCAGGGCCGCCGTGTACCCCGTCCGTTCGACGGTCGCGATGAGGTCCTGCGGGGTCACGTCGCCGGAATAGGTGACGGCGGCCTTCTCGGTGGCGTAGTTGACGCTCGCGGTGACCCCGTCGAGACGGTTGAGCTTCTTCTCGATCCGCATGGCGCAGGAGGCGCACGTCATGCCGCCGATAGACAGCTCGATGTGGTTCGGTACCGCGATCAGCGGCCTGGTCTGGGATGGCATCGATGCCTCCTTCAGCTGTGCGTGTGGCCGGGCTCGCCATGGTCTGCCGCCGACGGCGACGCGGCCGGCGTGGACGGGGCCGCGGGTGCGGCGCCGGCGACGGCGGTGAACTCGGCGGTACGGACCGTCCCGGCGTGCTGGAAGTCCAGGAATAGCCGGTAGGTGCCAGCGCTGGGCACCTCGGCGAAGAACGTGATCTGCGGGCCTGCCGCGGTGTGGCCGTCGCCGGGGGCGCCGTCGGGGTGGACGTGCAGGTAGGCGAGGTCGCCGTGGCGCAGGGCGACGAGGTGCCCGTAGGCGCCGAGGTAGGGCTGCAGGTCGGTGACCGGGGCGCCGTCGCGGGTCACGGTCAGGGTCAGCTTCGACGCGGTACCGGGAGTGAGCGCACCGTCGAGGCTGACGGTGTAGCCGTCCACGGTCGCGGTCCGCTGCGGCGCCGGCAGCGCCACGGGCTGGTAGTCACCGGGGGCGGGCATGTCGACGCCGAGGGTCAGCCCGCGCCCGTGCCCGGCCGGCTGGAAGTCGGCGAAGACGCGGTACTGCCCTGCCGCGGCCACGGCGAGGGGCACGCTCCAGGTGCCTTCCGGGTCGCGTTGCGGGTGCAGGTGCTGGAACCCGGTCAGGTCCCGGCGCACCACGATGAGGTGTAACTCCTTGTCATGGCTGACCGCGTACCCCGTGACCGGCTCAGCGTCGGGCCCGATGATGCGGAAGCGGAACGGCGCCGCGGTGGTCGTGCTCAGCGTGGTGGTGAGCGGCTGCAGGCGGTAGCCGTCCTCGGTGACCTGCAGCCCACCGGGCAGGCTTGCGGAAGCGCCGTCCCGGTGTTCGCCGGTGGGCGTGGCGGCGGGGTGGTGGGTGTCGGTGTGGGCGGCCGGGGCCGGGGCGGGGCCGGCGAAACTGCCGACCCCGACCGCGGCGGCGAATACGGCCGCCAGCCCGAGCGCGTAGGCGCCGAGCTTGAGCGGGGTACGCATGGCTAGCTCGCCACCTGGTATCCGGCCTCGTCGACTGCGGCGCGAACCGCGACGTCGTCGAGGGCCTGCTCGCTGGTGACGGTGACGGCGCCGCTGGCCAGGTCGATCTGGACGTTCTGGACGCCGTCGAGCTTGCCGAGCTCGCTGCTGACGGACTGCACGCAGTGGCTGCAGGTCATGCCGGTCACGGTGTAGGTCTGCGTCGTCATGACGATCTCCTTATGTTGTCGGCCCACGGTGTCGGAGGCTGCGGTTTCGAGTGGTTCGGCGTCACGGTCGACACCAACATACCGGTACCCCCCAGGGGTACAACATTCAGGATCGGTTGGCAACCTCCGGCTCGGCCGACGGAGCCGAGGCCGTCCCGGCCGCCGCGGCACGAGCCGTGCGCAGGGTGAAGGCCGCGATGATCGCGCCAGCCGCGGCGATGGCCGCGGCGCCCGTGAACGCCGCCGAGTAGCCGTCGGTGAGGGCGGGCAGGTCGCCCAGGCGATCGGCACCGGCCGCGGCGGCGACCGCGGTCATCGCGGCCAGGCCGAGCGCGGAGCCGACCTGATAGCTGGTGTTGACGATGCCGGAGGCAAGGCCGCCCTCCTCGGGCCGGGCGGCGCCGATCGCGGTGCCCAGCGACGGGATGAACGCCAGGGACATGCCCAGCGCGGCGACGAGCGAGGCGGGCAGCACGTCAACCACGAAGCTGCCGGACGGGCGGACGAACGCCAGCCAGCCCAGCCCTCCCGCCAGCAGCGCGAGGCCGGCGACGACCATCGGCTTCGGGCCAAACCTGGCCATCGCCCGCGGCGCGATGGCGATCATGCCGGCCATGATGAGGACGGTCATGGGCAGCAGCGCGGCACCACTGGGGAAGGCGCTGTAGCCGAGGACCTGCTGCAGGTACAGGTTGAGGTAGAACCACATCGGGATCCACGCCGCCCCGAGCAGCAACTGGGCGACGTTCGCCGCGGCCAGCTGCGGCGCTCGGAAGATCGACAGCCGGACCAGCGGCTCCCGGCGAGTCGCCTGGATCGCCACGAACGCCGCCAGCACGGCCACCGCACCGGCCAGGACCAGCCACGTCTGCCCGGAACTCCACCCGACCTGCGGCGCCCGTACGACCGCGAACACGGCCGCACCCAGCCCGGCAGTCACCAAGAGCGCACCGAACAGGTCCAACGAGCCGCGGCGGGCGCCGCCGGCCGGCATCACCGCCGGGATCGCGGCGAGGACGAGCAGGGCGATCGGGATGTTGAGGTAGAACACCCACGGCCAGCTGGCGTACTCAGTAATGACACCGCCGAGGAACACCCCGGCCGTCCCACCCGCAGGCGCCGCCGCCCCGTACAGCGCCAGGGCCCTGGTCAGTTCCTTCGGCTCGGCACCGAACAGCATCATGAGCAGCGTCAGCGCGGCCGGGGCGATGAGCGCCGCGCCGACGCCCTGCACCGCCCGCGCAGCCAGCTCGACTGCAACACCGTCGGCCAGGCCCGCCGCGGCGGAACCGGTCAGCAGAACGGCCCAGCCGATGCCGAACACGCGCCGGGCGCCGAACAGGTCCGACAGCCGGCCGCCGAGCAGCAGCAGCCCGCCGAACGCCACCACGTAGGCGTTGAACACCCAGGACAGGTCTTCGGCCGAGAACCCGAGATCCTGCCGCATCCGTGGCAGCGCCACACCGATGATCGACGTGTCCATAATGACCATGAACTGGGCCAAGGCGATGAGCCCCAATGCCCATCGCCGCCGGGATCGGGATGCCATCACACATCACTCCTCTATGCCCCTAGGGGGTACGGGTATCTGTCGACGTCAGACTTACCCCCTAGGGGTATCCCTGTCAACCGATGGGGCCTCGCGGTGCGCTCGCACCGGCGGCGAGCCGCCTGTGCCGACAAGTTGCCGATCGGTGTCGACCTGCGGAAATCGGCGTAGCGGTGACTCCGTCCCGGTGTGGCCGGGATCGCGCTCACACCTCGGCGTCCGACGGCCCACCGAGCGGGCGGCACCTGGGAATACCCCCAGGGGGTTCGCTACAGTGGTTGGTATGACAACCACGCCCACCCGCGGCTACACCGCGACCAAGGACCAGCTTCAGAGCCGCCTGCGCCGCATCGAGGGCCAGGTCCGCGGCGTGGAGAAAATGGTCGACGAGGACCGCTACTGCATCGACGTGCTCACCCAGATCAGCGCAATCCAGGCCGCCCTGGACAAGGTCGCGCTGGGGCTCCTCGACGACCATGCCCGGCACTGCATGCACCACGGCGCCGAGGAGGGCAAAAGCGACGAGATGACGACCGAAATGATGGCCGCCGTTGGACGCTTGCTGCGCCGCGGCTGACACCGCCAGGCGCACGGCCGCCCGGAAGGCCCTCGCCGAGGACAACGACTCGCTCGCGACCCGAGCTGACGTACGAGGGCCTACGCGCCCTGCGCGTGCTGTTCGAAGACGCCCGCGCGACCTTCGGCGGCAAGCACCTCCACTTCGAGGACGTGGAGTCCTTGCCCAAGCCGATCCAGACGCCGTTCCCCATCTACTCCCGCGGGAACGCAACCCCGCTCTGATCTTCTGACCGACTTACGCCTATTGCCGCTCCGTGATGCGACGCGTGCGGATGGGCCCAGCCGGTGACAGCCTCGAAGACGGGTGCGCCCGACTTTCGCCAGCCCGCGGGTGGTCACGCAGCAGGTCAGCATCCACTGGCTGCGACACACCACGCTCACCTGGGTGGAACGCAACTTCGGCTGCGCCATCGCGCAGGCATACGCCGGGCACGCCGACGGCAACAGCGAGGCCGGCACCACCGCCCGCTACGTGCGGGCCAAACTCAGCGAGATCGCCGCCGCACTCGCCGCACTCACAGGAGAACCTCACCCGATGCAGTAAACGAGGCGGGGTGGTGGCGGCCCGCCTGAGGTGACCGTAGTTTCGGGCCCCACACGGGCTGGCTGTTGCGTGGCGCGGTCATGTCCGCGACCTCGCCGGGGATTGCTTCGGTCGTCTGTGCTCCACCTCTCCTGCTCCTGTGAGATGCGGAGGTGCAGCGCCTGGTACGCCTATGCGGTTGTCCACTGGGTGACAACGGAACGGGCCTGCGGGTTGCCGGCGGGGCGGCAGCGCAGGCGGAACGGGCCCGTGCCGGGCACGGTGACGGCGAAGCGGCCGAGGTCGTCGGAGGTGCCGGACAGCTGCTCGCTGCCTGCCCACAGCTGGTACTCGGTCCGCTGCGCCGGCTCCAGCCGCACCACGAAGCGCCGCGCCGGCGTCGTGCCGGACGGGCGGGAGGTCACCTCGACGTCGATGCTCAGCGGGCCGGCCTCGAACGTCAGCAGGCGCGGCTGCCCTGAGCCGCGCGCGCTGGCGGCGGTGGTCAGGGAGTCGAACACGAGCTCGGCGAGTTCCGCGTCGACGCGCCGGTCGAAGGTCTCCATGGCGACCGCCTCAAGCCGGTCGGGCACCGGGTCGAAGAGGTCCAACGCAAGCTCCAGGTCGCGTTCGAGGTCGGTGTCGTCCTCGTACATGCCAGTCCCCATTCAAGCCGCAAGCAGTCCGCGGAGGCGGTTGAGGCAGCGGGCGCGGTTCGGGCCGATGCTACCGACCGGGATGCTCAACAACGCACCGATCTCCGCGTAGCTCGGCCGGGGCGCCGCGAGCAGCAGCCGCAGCAGCTGCTGGCAACGCTCCGGCAGCCCGCGGAACGCCTCCCAGACCTGCCGGAGGCGCTGCTCGTCGGCGGCGGCCTGCTCGGCGTCGAGGACCACCCGCTCCGGGGAGTCCTCGACGCTGCCCCGGTCCAGCAGCTCCGGATCGCTGGTGACGGTGAGGCGACCACCCGCCCGGATCAGCATCAGGGACTCGTTGCGGGCGGTCGTCGCCAGCCAGGCACCGACGCGCTCGGGCTGTTTGAGACGGTCGATGTGCTCGGTGAGCCGCAGCCAGGTGATCTGGTACACCTCTTCGGCGTCGGCCTGCCCGAGCTGGTGGGACCGGGCCACCGACCAGACGAGCCCGCCGAAGCGCCGGACGAGTGCGGCCCATGCGGTGCGATCGCCCGTCGCCGCCAGTCGCACCCACGCACCGGTTTCGTCAACGTCCACTGTCGATCGTCCCGTCGTCACCTGCCGGATGCCGGGTCGAGCGTCACGCCGGCGCGCTGTCCTCCTCGAACAGTACCGGCAATGGCAAGCCGTCAGCGCGATCCCGGATCGTGCGCACCCGCCGGGTGAGCAGATACTGCGCCGCCTCCCGCGACGTGCGCTTGCGGCCGTCGAGATCCATGCAGCGTGCGATGCGCCCCGCCACGATCGGGGTGGCGAACGACGTGCCGCTCCAGCGGGCGAGGCCGTGGAACTGCACCGTCGCACCCTGGGCTCCGGCGGTCACGCACGTACAGTCGCGGTAGAGCGGGTCGTAGCCCGGGTAGTACCGGCAGTCCCGGGTGTTGCCGTGCACGTTCTGGTAGGTCCCGGTCGCGAACGTGTTGACCAGCCGCTCCCCCGGCGCGTAGACGCTGACCCAGTCGCCGTAGTTGCTGAAACAGGCCCGGCCCTCGCCGTCCTCGCGCAGCGCGCCGACGGCGACGATCGCCCTGGACTCGGCGTACCGCGGGGCCAGCGCGGCCGGCCAGAACGGCTGGCTGGGCTCCCCGTCGTTGCCGGCCGCCGCGACCAGGACGGTCTCCGGGTGGTCTTCGACGAGCCGGCGGATGAACTCCTCCAGCCCCATCAGCGGGTCGTCGCTCTCGGTGGGGGCGCCGGCCGACAGGCTGATGATGTGCGGCCAGGCGTCGTGCTCGGGCAGCGCGGCCAGCAGCTTCTCGCCCAGCTCGAACTCGCTGATGGTGCCGGCGCGCATGAGCTCGTTCGACACGTGCAGACTCACGCCCGGCGCGGTGTTCTTCAGGACACCGGCGATGAAGGTGCCGTGCCCGTAGTACTGCGTGACGACGTTCGGCGGTACCGGCTGGTTGGGGAATCCGGTGACGTCGGCGAGCGTCTCGTGGTGCAGGAAATCGGGCACCAGGCCGGTGTCCACCACCAGCACGTCCACACCCTGGCCCGCGTGCTCGTCCGGGTGCCGCGGCGGGGTCAGCAACGAGCGCGCCCGCGGGCCGGCCGGCGGTGGCAGGGTCGGCTCGTCCGCCGGGCAGCTGTTCACCGGTGTGATCGTCACCAGGTGATTCGGGTGCGCCATGGGCGTCTGACGGGCGAAGGCGGGCGCGTCCCCGTCGACCGGTACCCGCGCGATGCCGTGCACCACCCTGGGTTCGGCGTCACTGCGGACGGCCGCGAGGGACCGGACGTGCGGCAGGTCGTGCGCGCGGACCAGGACGTGGCCGGGCTCCATCAGGTACCGGGGCGTGGCCGAAGGGTCCTCCTCGGTGCCGGGCGGCCCCACCGCGGTCGCCCCGAAGCCGTCGCGGATGCCTTCGACCTGTTCCCAGAATCGCTGCTGCGGATCATGCAGGGGACGCGCCATCGTTGGCCCTTCTCGAAAATGAACGCGGTTCGCTCGACGTGATGATGGAAAAGTTGTCCGTCTGATACACCGCAGCACAGGGGTACGACAGAAAACCCGGTCAACGTTTCCGGTCACAGCAATAGCATTGGCGAATGCCCGGTCGCATCCGACGTGTGTCCGATGCCGGTGGCGGCCCCGCCGAGCTGCTGCCGATGGTCTTCGCCCGGCCTCGTGAGGCGCTGGCCGGGGCGCATCGCGTGCTGGCCGCCGACCCGACGCCGCACGACGCGTCCATCGCCCAGCAGGTGATCGGGGTGTTCGAGCGTGACTTCGGCGACGCCTCGGCCGCGGTCGCCCGGCTGCGCGTCGCCGTACGGCTGGCCCACCGGTCCGGTTCGGCGGCGCGGGAGGCCGACGCCCTGGCCGCGTTCGGGGTGGCCCTCGTCCACGCCGGGCGGACCCGGGCCGGGCTGGCCACGCTCGACCGCGCCGTCCGGCTGGCCGGGGGCGGTGAGGCCGCCCGGGTACGGTTCCGGCGTGCCCGTGTCCTGTGGGTGCTCGGCCGGCACGCCGCCGCCCTCGACGACCTGCGCGTGGCGCTGCCGGTGTTGCGCCGGGCCGGGGACCCGATCTGGACGGCCCGGGCGCTGACCCTGCGGGCGCTGATCCACCTGGCGCAGGGTTCGGTCGCCGGCGCCGAGGACGACCTCGGCGTCGCCGAGCGGCTCTTCGCCACGACCGAGCAGGAGCACGACGTGGCCGTGGCCGTGCACAACCGTGGCCTCGTCGCGTTCCGCGCCGGTGACCTGCCGGCCGCGCTCGCGCATCTGGACGACGCCGCTCAGCGGTATCGCCGGCTCGGCACGCCGGCGCCCGACCTGAGCATCGACCGGTGCGCGGTACTGCTGACCGCCGGCCTTCCCCGTGAGGCGCTCGACGTGGCCGACGCCGGGGTGCGGGAGCTGGAGTCCCTGCGCGGGCAGGCGACCCGCCGGGCGGAGCTGCTGCTGGCCGCGGGGCGGGCGGCGCTGGCCGCGGCGGATCCGGCGGCCGCGCAGTCCCGCACGGCCGCGGCGGGGCGGCTGTTCGCGGCCCAGCGGCGGGACTGGTGGGCGGTGCATTCCCGGTTGGTGCTCCTGCAGAGCCGCCTCGCCGCCGGGGCCGTCGCGCCGTCGCTCGTGCGCCAGGCCGCCGCCGTCGCCGAGCGGCTCGCCGAGCTCGGCTCGCCCGAGGCGGCGCAGGCGCATCTGCTGGCCGGACGGGCTGCGGTCGCGCTCGGCCGTCCCGCCGACGCCGACCGGCACCTGGCGGCGGCCGCGCGGTCGCGCACGCACGGGCCGGCGCTGGCCCGGGCGACCGGCTGGCTCGCCGAGGCGCTGCGTTCGGAGGCCGCCGGCCGGCCGCAACGCACCCTGCGGGCGTGCCGGCACGGGTTCGACGTCCTGGAGCGCCATCAGCTCACCCTCGGCGGCTCGGAGCTGCGGGCGCAGTCGACCGCCCGCGGCGCCGAGCTGGCCGCGGTCGCCCTGCGCGCCTGCCTGCGCACCGCCGGGCCCCGCCGGCTGCTGGTCTGGGGTGAGCGCTGGCGGGCGATCGCGCTGGCCGTCCCCCCGGCCCGGCCCGAGCCCGACCGCACGTTGCGCGCCGAGCTGGTGCGGTACCGCGGCATCAGCAGCCGCCTGGAGGAAGTGCAGGCCGAAGGGCGGGCCGCGCCGCAACTGCAGCGGGCCCAGCGCGCGCTGGAGCGCCGTATCCGCGCCCGGGCGCTGCGGCGGCCCGGCGACGGCACCCGCGACGGCTCGCGCGCGCACCAGCCGCTGTCGGTGCCGGTGCTCTTCGACGCGCTGGGCGAGGGGCAGCTCGTCGAGCTGCTCGACATCGACGGCCGGTTCCACGTCCTGTTGTGCGGTGGCGGCCGGGTGCGCCGCTTCGCGGCCGGGCCCACCGCTGAGCTCGCCGCCGAGCTGGAGTTCGCGCGGGCGGGTCTGCAGCGGCTCGCGTTCGGCGCGGGCCGCCGGCCGCGGGAGACCATGGCGGCGCTGGAGGCCAGCGGCCGCAGGCTGGAGGAGCTGCTGCTCGGGCCGGCGGCGGGACGGTTGCGGGACGGTCCGATCGTCGTCGTGCCGCCCGGCTGGCTGCACTGGATGCCGTGGGCGCTGCTGCCGGTGCTGCGGCCGCTGGCCGTGAGCGTCGCGCCGTCCGCGCGGGCCTGGCTGCGGGCCCGCGCGGTGCCCGAGCCGGAGCGCGACGACGTGGTGCTGGTCTCCGGGCCGGGCCTGGCGACCGGTCCCGACGAGGTGGCGGCGATCGCGAAGCTGTACGAGCAGCCCACGCTGCTGGACCGGGCCCAGGCGACGGCCGGTCGCGTGCTGGACGCCCTGGACGGCGCCCGGCTGGCGCACATCGCCGCCCACGGCACCTTCCGCGCCGACAGCCCCCTGTTCTCGGCCCTGCACATGGTCGACGGCCCGGTCACCGTCCACGACTTCGAGCGGCTGCAGACCGCGCCGTACCGGCTGGTCCTGTCCAGCTGCGACTCCGCGCGGCTGGCCCCGTCGGGCGCCGACGAGCTGCTCGGGCTCGCGGCGGCACTGCTGCCGCTGGGCACCGCCGCGCTGGTGGCGAGCGTCGTGCCGGTGAACGACGAGGCGACCGCGGGGCTCATGCAGAGCCTGCACCGCGGCCTGCGGTCCGGCCTGAGCATGGCCGAGGCGCTGTGCACGATGCGCGCGGAGGCGGCCGGCGACCCCTTGGGCAACGCGACGGCCTGCTCGTTCACCGCGATCGGCGCGGGCTGAGTCGCCGCACGTATCAGATCGTGCGCCCGTGCATCGGTCCTGCATGGAGTTGCGCGCATGAAGACCGAAACGATCGAGGTCGGCGTACGCCAGCGGGTCCTCTGGATCGGTGCCGAGGCCTATCCGCTGCAGAACATCGCCCGCGTATCGACCGCCGAGGTCGTGTACCGCAAGGGGGCCGCCGTCGCGCGGTTCGTCGGGTACACCCTGTTCTGGATCCTGCTCGGCATCGTCGCGCTGGTGGCGCTCTTCGTCACCGGCGTGCTGCAGACCGACGAGCAGACCGAGCTCGCGATCACGGTGGCCGGCGGCGTGGTCGGTCTGCTGATCCTGGTCCGCCTCGTCGCACTGCTGTCTTTGCTGCTGCGGCGCGGCCTGTGGGCCCTGATCATCGAGACTGCGGGCACGTCGCACCGAGCGGTGATCAGCGCCGACAAGCGCCTGATCACCACCCTGGTCCGCGAGATCGTCACGGCGATCAACGATCCGTCGGCGACCTTCTCGCACACCATCACCAACATTGTCATGGGCGATCAGTACAACCAGTACGGCCGCAACAGCACGGGAAAGGTGACCCATTGACGAACTATGTCGGCGGCGACCAGTACAACCAGTACGGCGCCCACAGCATCGGCCGTATCGAGCACCACGGCGCGGCCGACCCGGCGCGCGCGTACCACGACCTGCTGCTGGCCGTGCGGACGCTGCGGGCGCAGGTCTCACCGGCGGACCGGGAGCTCGTCGACGAGCAGCTGGGCGTCCTCTCGGCCGGCCCGGACCAGGACCGGGGCACGCTGCGCCGGGCGTTGAGCACGGTCGCGGGGGTGGCGATGGTGGTGGGCCAGGTCGGCGCCCCGGTCATCCAGGCGGTCCGTCAGGTGACGGCCGCGCTCGGTATGTGAGCGCCGCGGGGCTGCTCAGACAGGACTGCGGGCCCTCTTCGAAGAGGGCCCGCAGTCACTGTTCGGGCTATTCGTAGCTAGTGTCAACGTCCGAGGGTGAAGGCGTAGTCGCCGACCACCCCGCCGCGTGAGGACACCTCGACGGTGTACCGGCCAGCCGGGTCCGGCAGCGGCTGGGACAGCCCGTCGCACAGCGGGGCGGGCACGTCCAGGCCGAGCCGCTCGCCGGTCCTGGCGTCGTACACCTGCATCGTGATCGCCGTGCACAGCCCGGTCCCGCCGCTGACCCGGACCGTGCTCGCGCCGGCGGCGTCGAACTCTCGCCGGTCCACCCGGCCGGGCACCTCCAGTCGCCCGGTGACCTGTTCACCGAGCCGCGCCGGCACCGTGCGGGGCTTGACCGTGACGAAGTGGAAGGCGTAGTCGCCGGTCCCGGTCAGTTCCAGCCGGTACGTGCCGGGCTTGGGCAGCCGCACCAGGTAGGGCAGCCGGTAGCAGCTGGGCACCTCGATCGGTTTCGCGCCGTCGCCGGGCACCACCTTCAGGTGGGTTCCTTCGGTACGGGTTCCGGCTCGCCTACCCGCAGCTGCGGCCGGCGCCGGACGACCTACTGAGGTAGGCGACCTGGGAGAGCACCAGCGGCACCTCGCGGGCGCTGACCGTCGCCATGAACCGCGGAGTCCACTGTGGGCGGAACTTGGCCTTGAACTGGCGAACGCCGTCGAAGTGGTGCAGGCGCTCGCCGTAGCGGTACACCAGGCGGCCCACCCGGGCGAGGGGGTCCCCGCCGGTGAGTCCGTAGAGCGGGGCGAGGCCGAGGTCGAAGGTGTGGAACCCGGCGTCGCGCGCCCACCGGAACAGCTCCACGAACAGATAGTCCATGACGCGTCGGGGCGCGGACGGGTGGTGGCGCATCAGGTCCACCGCCACGCGACCGCCCGCTGTGGTCCACAGGCTCACGAACGCCACCGCCGTCCCGTCGTGGCGGGCTACGCCGATCGACAGCGGCTGGAGGTACGCCTCGAGAAAACCGCCGAGCGAAAACCCCATGTCCCGCCCGCCGCGCTGCGCCAGCCACGCATCGGACACCGGTCGGAGTTCGGCGACGACAGCGTCGCCCGGCCGCACCTCGAACGTGACCGACGGGTCGCGGGCGAGGCGTTGCCAGCTTCGCCGCGCCGGGCCGGGCGGCGTGAACCGCGGCAGGTCGATGTGCGCGGCCAGGCCGACCTGGCGAGAGGTCAGTCCGGCCCGGCGCAGCGCCGGAATCTCGGCGGCGCCGACGTTGTACACGGCGGGCCGGCGGCCCGCATCGAAGGCGTCGGCGCTGAAGGACTGCCAGGCCGAGGCGTCGGACGAGCCGACCGGCGGGCCGAGTGCGATCCACGACCGTCCACAGTGGCCGTACATGACGAACGTCCGCCGCGACCGCGAGAAGTGGAAACGCTTGTCGCCGAGCAACGCCAGGCCGGATTCCGGCTCGCGGTCCGCCGTCGCGGCGAGAACCGAACGGATGTCATCCAGGACAGATATATCGATCATGGTAGCGTAGCGCGCATGTGGCGACGGCTGGCCGTCGGGACGATCGTCGTGGGGCTGGCGCTGTCGGTGCTGTTCGCGCCTACGCCCGAGTTGCTGCTGTTCTTCACCATCCAGGTCGACCTGCTTTACCTGGCGGTCGTCGCGCTGCGCGCGGGCGACGGGATCCGCACCGCGACGACCGCCTACATCGCTTCCACAGCGGTGGTTTTCGTGTTGGTACTGGCAAATCCGTGGAGCGGCTACCAGATGGTCGACACGACCGCCGCCCGCGGCCCGGTCTCTGACGTGGCCAACCTGCTGCTGCACGTAGCCGTGCCGGTGTTCGTGGTCATCGACTGGTTCCGCAACAGGCCGGCGCGCCCGTTGCCGCGCTGGGCCTCGCTGCTGTGGCTGGCGTATCCGCTGGCCTACCTGGCGGTGGTACTGGCGCGGGCGACATGGTGGAGCACCGCCGCCGACCGTTACCTGTACCCGTTCCTCGACGTCCCGACGATCGGCTACGGCCAGGTCGCCGTGAACGCGGCGGTGTTTGCGCTGCTGCTGGTGGCCCTGGGCGGTGGCGCTGCCGGCGTCGCACGCCGGTCGGCGTCGGCGGCTACGCCTTCATCAAGGGCGCACCGATGCATTCACTACTGTTCTGCGGGGCATTGCCGCTGCCGCGCCGGATCGTGCTGACATCAAGACCGGGATGCTCCGGGGCGGGTTGATCATGGCCGTGGTCGCCCCGGAACGGGCCAGGATCGCCGAGTAATGCAACGGTTCCCTCCACCGCACCGCCCACCGGCGCCGCCTGACGCCGGGCGGCGGTGCGGAAAATCGCGCCCAACCCGAACGGGGACCGGTGGGCTCTGAAGGGTGACAGGATCATCCGACGGAGCGGGGGAGGCGGCTCTCACGATGCGTGACGGGCCGGGGCTGCTGCAGCCCCTGATGATTGACGAACTGCCACCGAGCAAGGTGGATCTGCGCCGGGCGGTACGGGCCGGCCGGCGCCGCAAGCGCGCCCGTGCGGCAACGGCCGCCGGGCTCACCTGCGTGGCGGTGCTCGCCGCGGTCACGGTGGTCAACCGGGCCTTCGTCGCCGCCGGGCCGCCGCAGCGGCCCGCGGCGACGACGTCGGCGACGCCGTTCGAGGTACAGCCGCCGGTGACGGGCTACGCGACGGCGCCCGCCACGCCCGGCGTCTCCTGCGTCGTCGGCGACGAGACCGTGCTCGGCGTCGACGCCACGAGCGCGGGGACGTTCGTGTTCGACCCCACAGGGCGGGTCGGCGTCGGCCGCCAGACGGTCGGCGACCACGCGTTCGGCGACTACCTGCGCTCGGTCGGCGGCCGGGTCGAGCACGTCGCCCCGCAGGGCGACACCGGCGAGGTCATCGCGGTCGGCACGAATGGCGACTTCGTGACGCGCAACGGCCGCTACAGCGGCGGGAAGTTCACCCCGCTCCCGACCGTCAAGAGCGCGAACTCCCACGGTGACGTGATCTCCGACGGCGAGGTCGGGCCGGCCGGCGGGGAGCTACGGTCGCTGCAGACGCCGCCCGGATACGCGGCGGTCGCCATCGCCATCAACGAGGACGGCATCGTCGCCGGCTACGTCAACCGCAAGGTCGGCGAGCTGTCTGACTCGGCGCCGGTCGTCTGGGACCGCACCGGCCGGCTGCTGCGCCAGTTGCCCGTCCCGGCCGACGCCCGCAGCCTGCTGATGACAGACATCACCGGCGACTGGGTGCTGGCCCGCGGCGTGCGGTGGAACCTCAAGACCGGCGCGATCGACGTGATCGACGACATCTGGGCCCGGTTCGTCGACACACAGGGCCGGGTCTACGGCGACCAGCCGCAGCTCTCCCCACCGCACCCGGGCTACTGGGCCAACGGCAAGGCCGGCGTGCTGCCGGTCGACGGCCGCGAGTGGGTCGGGATGATCTCCGCGGTCAGCGACGACGGGTCGCGGATCGTCGGCAGGATCGGCGTGGAGGCGACCGGCGAGTGGCGCGCGGCGGTGTGGTCGTGCCGATGACCGACAGCGCTATGCCCGCCGCTTCCGCCTCGGTGCCCCGTGAGGAGCCGGCGCCGCGCTCGGCGGAACCCGGCAGCGGGGACGGCGACGAGCTCGAGCGGGAGTACATCGCCTACTTCGAGGCCCGCCTGCCCGGCTTGCGCCGCCTCGCGGTGCTGCTGTGCGGCGACCACGACCGGGCCGATGACATCGTGCAGGCGGCGGCCACCAGCCTGTTCGTCCGGTGGAAGCACGCCCGGCAGGCGGACAACGTCGACGCCTACGTGCGCAGGGTCGTGGTCAACACGTTCCTGCGGGAGCGGCGGCGGCTGTGGTCGCGGGTGCTGCTCAGCGAGCGCCTGCCCGATCGAGCGGCTGTCACGGGGCAGCCGATCGACGAGCGGGTGGTCGTGCGGGCCGCCCTGCGCCGGCTGCCCCCGCGCCAGCAGGCGGTGCTGGTGCTGCGGTTCCTGTGCGACCTGCCGGTGGCGGAGGTCGCGGAGCTGCTCGGCTGTTCGGAAGGCACGGTCAAGAGTCAGACCTCCGATGGGCTTGCCGCGCTGCGCAGGCGCCTCGGGGACCGGGCGGCTCGGCTGCCCGGCGACGAGCGGAGAGGGCAGTGAACGAGATGACGAGGCCCCGGCGGGGCCTGCTGGCGGCGGTGACCGGCTGCGTGGCGGTCCTCGCGGTCGTCGGCGCGGTGACCTTGATCCACCGCGCGCACGGGCGGTCCGAGACGGGCTCGCCGGCGGCGTCGGCCGCCCCGGCGCGGACCGGGCCGGCGCCCGCCGCGCCGCCGCTGGGCACCTGCACGTTCGCGGACGAGCCGATCCCGGGCGAGCCGGGCGGCCTCGGCAGCGGCGTCCACAGCGACCGCGACGGCAAGGTCTGGGCCATCCCGGCCGGCCGCGGCTTCGACCTGTACCTGGGCGGAGCCCCGCGGCGGGTCACCGCCCCGCCGAACCTGGCGCCGTCGTTCACTGCGGTCAATGCCCGCGGCGACGTGCTCGGCGGCGACTCGTACAAGCCGTGGGTCTACCGCGACGGCGCCTTCCACGAAATGCCGCTGCCCGCCGGCACGTCCGAGGTCCGCGACGCCCGGATGAATCGGCGCGGCGACGTCGTCGTGCTGCTCGGTTTCGCCGGCCCGAGCGGCGAGCTGTCCGGGATGAGGGTCGCGGTGTGGCCCGCGGCCATGCCGCCCGCCCTCACCGTCTTCGAGCTGCCCAGGGCGACGGCGACCCTCGGCGGTATCACCGATGACGGCATGGTCGCCGCGGCCTACAAGACCGTGGTGGACGGCCGGACGGTGAGCGGCGCGGTCGCCTGGCTGCCCGATGGCAGCCGCCGGGACCTGCCCACGGTCGGGGGCGACACGTCGATGGCCGACGTGAACGGCGACTGGATCGTCGGCGGATCCGCCCGGTGGAACGTGCGCACCGGCTCGCTCGACCACGTCAGCGGCATCCTCGTGCGCAGGGTCGACAAGTTCGGGCGGATCTTCGGCGAGGCGCCCGACCTGGCCCCGCCGCACCCGGCGGTGTGGGTCAACGGCACCGTCACGTGGCTACCCACCGATCCCGAGCGGCCCTTCGGAATGATGGGCGAAGTCAGCCTCGACGGCACCCGGATCACCAGCACTCTGCAGGCCGACAACCCGCCCGACCCGCGCAACGTGGTCTGGACCTGCAAATAGCCGCCGAGCTGCTTCGCCATCGCCGCGTCCTCGCTGTTGGACGTTCGCGGGCTCGGTCGGACGGCGGGTTGCAGGGTGACGGTGTGGGCCGAGGGCTTTCGTTGCCACGCTGCCTCGTCCGCCGGCGCCCTGCCTCCGTCAGTGGGCCGGTTCGCGCCACATGGTGGTGACGACCGGTCCACCGTGGGGGTAGGCGAACCCGCCGCGGGGCCGGAACCCGACGCCGGCGTACCGCTTGTTGTTGGCCGGGTTCGACGATTCCAGATACGCCGGCACACCCTCGGCGTCCCATTCGGCGAGGTTGGCCCGCAGCAGATCCATGCCGATGCCGTGGCCGCGATGGTGGGGGTGGGTGCCCAGCAGGGTCAGGTAGTAGTGCGGCTGAGCGGGGCGGGCCGCGGCGAACAATTCGAGCAGCGCGGTGAGCTCGGCTGCCTTGCCGGACAGGTGGTCGGCGACGAGCGCCTCGAGTGCCGCCTCGCCCTCGTCGGTGAATTCGGTGCCCCCGGGTGGGATCCAGACGGCGACCGCTTGGCCATCGCCGGCCAACCGGGTGGTGGGGTAGCGCAAGGCGCCGTCGACAAACAGCCGCCAGTACGCCGGATGGAAGCTGGTGTCGCCATCCGGGCGGGCCAACGCATGCGACCACAGCGGATCGGCCGCGAACGCGCCGGTGATGATGCCGGTAACCAGATCGGTGTCGGCCGGAGCGGCCGGCCGTATCCGCAGCGCACCATTCATACCGAAGATCCTATCCGTCGCCGTCGGGCACGAGCGGTCGGCTCAGCACGCACAGCATTTCAACGAACACCGCCCACATCAGAGCCTCGACCAGCACCCGCCCCACCACGACCCGGACGTCGTGATCCCCCTCGACCGACGGCCGGATCGAGCCCGGGCGGCCGGCTTCGCACTCCTACGACAGCGGATCCTGCTGGCATAACGTCGCTAACCGCCGACCGCCGTCTTTGCGCCGGAGCCAGCACGCTGACACTCACACTCATCAGCCCGTGAGCTCCGGGCCCGCGGGCGGCCATGGTTGGTTAAGCTCACTCTGCTCTTGGCACGAGCCCATCGGCAAGGAGGACCGTCGATGAGTTGGCGCACGTACCTGTCGATCCCGCAATTGATGATGCACGGCCTGGCTGCGCCGCGTGACCAGCGACGGGCCTGGCAGCGGTACTGGTCCAGGGTCCGCGACGGCGAGATCTTCTGGGACGCCGGCGAGCGCGCGGAGGCGGAGGCGCTGGCCGCGCGGCTGCGTGCACACGCCGACCTGACATTGCCGATCATCGACCTTGGTTGCGGTAACGGCGGCCAGATCGGGACGTTGACCCAGCTCGCACCTCGGGTGATCGGCATCGATGGTGCCGCCGCCGCGATCACGCGGGCGAGCGCCACCGCGGGCGAGGGTGTGGAGTTCCGGGTCGGCGACGCCGCCGAGGACGGGCTCGGTGAGCGGCTCCATGCGGAGTTCGGTGATGTCAACGTCCACATCCGTGGCATGCTGCACATCGTCGGGCCGAAGGCCTGCTCCGCCGTCGTGCGGAACGTTGCCGCGATGCTGGGCACTCGCGGCACAGCCTATGTCTGTGAGACCAACATTGGCGGCAACCCGCTGGACCTGCTGCGCCTCCAGGGCATCACGGGGACCGGCATACCCCCGGCGATGCGCAGTGTGATCACCGCGGGTGTCCGCCGACCAAGACACTTCGGCCAGGCCGAGGTCGCGGCCCACTTTCCGCCGGAGGGGTGGCGGGTTCTGGAGAGCGGGCCCGCCGTGATCTACGCGGTGCCGCTGCGCGCGGGCGGCCCGCTGGTGGAGGTGCCCGCCCACTACGCGATCCTGCGGACCAGCGCGTAGCGCGGGTGCCGGCGAAGCAGCTGGGGTGGACGGTGGCCGAGGGCGTGCACTGGTGGCGCAGCGCACGAGCAGGGCGGGGAAGGCCCTCACCGAGTCCTCATCGGACACCAGGCGACCTTCCCCACACCCGTCCTCCGCGACATCGTCACCGAGCCTCAAGCCGGTACGGCGGCTTGGGGAATCAGTCGTTGATGAGATCGAACTCCTCCCATTGGCCGATCGCGGTCCGGTTGGCGATCAGCGGCTGGGCGCCGGCATTCTCGGCGGTGACGTACTGGTTGTTGGCCATGGCCTTGAGGCTGACGCTGCCGTCGGTGTTGTGGATGAGTTGGAATGTCTCCCACGGCCCGATCGTGGTCCGGTTCGCGATGAGCGGCTGCGCTCCGGCGTTTTCTGCGGTCACGATCAGGTTGTTCGCGTGTGAGCGCAGCGCGATGGCGCCGTTGCCTGCGTCCAGCACGTCGAATGTCTCCCACGGCCCGATGGCCGTGCGGTTGGCGATGAGCGGCTGGCTTCCCGCGTTGTCGGCGCACACGTACCTGCTGTTCGCGTGCGATCGCAGACTGATCGATGACTGCGGGTTCGTCGGGCCGGACTGCCCCGAGACCTGGAATCCGTCGAGGGTGCTGTAGGTGCCGGACAGCTTGGTGACCACGACGGTGTGCGTCCCTGATGTCAAGCCGGTGAGGCTGTAGACGGCAACGTTGGAGTGTCGCGTTCCGTCGCTGGGAACGGTGCTGACCGTGGTCTGGGTGCCTCCGTCGATGCGCACACCGATGTTGCCCTGATCGGTGTTCTGCTCGCCGTAGACCTGGATGCCGGTTCCGGTGAAGGTGAACGTCGCGGTCGCCCCGTTGGCTGTGGCGTAGTGGACGTCATCCTGGTAGTCACCGAGCCCCCGATTGCTGGCGAGGGTGAAGTTGGTGTAGCTGATCGACGGGTCGGTGTCGTTGATCCGTTCCGACGTGACGGGCTGGCCCACGCCGATGAGCGAGGCCCGTGTGCCAGGCGTGATCGGTACGATCAGGAAGCCGCTCGACAAGCGCGCCACATTGCTGACCTGCGTGCTGCCGACATACACGGGCGTGTTGGACGTGAAGCCCTCGCCCGCAACGAGCACCTGCGTGACGCCGGTGGTCGGCGAGACGTAGAAGATCTGCGGGCTGCGTGCGCCAGCCGGACCCGTGCCGGTGAGGCTGATCCCGGCGGCGGTGAGTTTGGCGTTCGGGACAACGCCGACCCCGGGAGTGTCGGCGATGGTCGTGTTGCCGCTCGCGTTCGAGTCGACCGGCGCGGCGCAGGGATAGGACTGCGTGCCGGCGGCGAAGAAGTTTCCGGTGATCCAGAAGTGGCCGGTCGGGCTGCATCCGCCCTGCGCCGCGCTTCCGGCGTGGTTGAACGCGACGTTGCCCTGCCAGTTGATCCACTCCGATCCGGCGTCGTCGTAGTACGTGAAGTTGGTGTTGCCGCCGTTGTACGCGATGTTCCCGGTAACCTGCAGGCCCTGCGCCAGCGTGGCCACCGGGTCGACCGTCGTGGTGCCGGACTGGAACACGTACTGGGCCTGATGGCCTTCGACGTAGATGGCGCCGCCGTCGCTGCGCACCGACAGGTAGTCGTGGAGAATGTTGTTCTTGATCGTGTTGTTCTTGTTGATGTTTGTCGAATTCTGCGGCGTGCTCGCCTGGTCGACGTGGCCCTGGATGACGCCAGCGGTGATGCCGGTGTACGGCAAGTCGTACAGGTTGTTGTTCTGGATGGTCGTACCCTGGGAGAACAGCAACGTGATGCCACAGGCAGCGGAATAGTCCGTGCCGATGTGGTGAATGACGTTGTTGGACACGGTCGTATTGGTCAGGATCTCGTTGGTACCGATGGCGTCGCCGGCCACCGCCGAGGGGTTCGGCGTGCAGTTCTGCTTGATCCCCGCGGCTTGCGCAGGGTCGGTCGGGAGCGGGTCGTAGGTGCATCCCAACAGCAGTGCCGTCGAGGCGATATCCGTAAACTCATTACTGTCTATCAGCGTGTTCGAGGCGCCGTACATCACGCTCAGGCCCGCGCCACCGAGTTCGGAGAACCTGTTGCCAGTGAGGGAGAGGTTCTTGGTGGCGGTGAACGCGACGTTCCCCAGTGGCTGTGTCAGGGCTCCCCACGGACAACTGCCGGCCGGGTTGGAGAACGTGCACATGCCCTGGTTCCGGGCGCCGGTCATGCGCAGGTTGCTCTGGACTTCGGCGAATCCGGCACCGGCCGACGGGGCGTTCCACGTCGCATACGAGAACTGCAGGCCGCTGAAGGTGATGTCGTGCAGCGGAGCCGCCAGGGTACCGGCGCCCTGGACCAGTGACTCAAGCCGCGGGAGCTCGACGTCTGCGGCCGACATCGACTGGCCGGGGCGCGGCATGTAGTACAGCGTGTTGACTGGGCCATCGAGGTACCACTGCCCCGGGCTGAGCAGCAGGTTCCGCGCGTTCAGGATGCGGGCGGGCATGGTGTTGACAGACATCGACGGCAAGCCGCCGCTGCCCTGGCTGAACCCCGCCCGGTCCGTGACGTTGGTCCAGCACGGCTGGGCCATCGTCAACGTGCTCGCGCTCGCCGAGTACGAGGCCACCCGGCACCGTGACTCCGTCCACGCGCCGTTGCCACCGGGATAGGCGAACTCCACATTGGCGACCTGCGCGGCGGTGAGACCGCCGAACCATGCCTTCGCGGCCGAGTCGCCGCCGATGTTGTACCCGGTCGAGGAGCCGACCCAGCCGCCGGACATGCCCAGCCCCGCGGGGGTGGACTGGGCGACCGGCGCCTGCACGCCGTCGACATACAGCTGGCGGCTGGCACTTGCCGACGGAGTCGTTGCCGACCACACACCGCTCGTGCCCACCTGGGTCCACCCGGTGACCCGCGTCGCGCCGGAGATGACCGGGTGCGCTCCCGGCGCCGCCGACCACACAACGGGATGGCCCGCACTGCCCGAATCCGCGGTCCCGAACTGCCACGTGCTCGACAGTCGGTAGACGCCGTCGGCGAGCAGGACGCTGACGTCGGCGCCGGGGTTGGCCGCGAGCGAGGTCCGAACAGCACTCTGCGCACCCGACAGCGAACACGGCGCGGTCTGCGTGCATGTACTTCCCGTTCCGGACGGCGAAGCGTACAGCGTCACCCCGGTGGCTGCGAGTGCCTGAACGCTGACGAACACAGCTGCTGCGGCGACGGAGACCGCACCGGCCACCGTTGCCTTCCGAAGATATCGGACCGCAGCGCCTCGACCGCCGCGGGTGGGTGCGGCGTGCCGCACGGTCGGGGTGGCGGCACTGGCCGTGGTCACTGCCAGGCCGAGGGACGAGAGCACTGCGGCCGCGCTCCGCGAAGCCAGCGCGGCGGGACGCCATCGGATTTGCATCGACGCTCCTCAAGACGTGGGGGGACGAACGAGGAAGGGATGAACCATGTACGCCGACGTGGTCGAGTAGACATTGGATGTATCTCGGTTGTCAACCGGCAATCAACGCGGAAACCGTCGCTTTTGTTCGACGGCGTATCGGTAAACATAGGATCTTGTGGAGCCGAAGCGGCTGCGGCGCCGTGTACCCCGGCCGTCCGACCGCGGCCGTCCAACCGCCCGACAGCGGGCAGAATCCTGTCGGCAGTCGGGGGCATGTTCCCGTGAGGTACGTCCGGCCCAGCCACCCGTCGCCCTGCAGCACGTGTGCGTGCGCGCTGATGACCATGTCGGCGCCGGCGTCGGCGAGCGGGGCGGCGAACTGCTTCTGGTCGGCGTTGGGGCACGAGTCGCGTTCGGTGCCCCAAACGGTTGAACACGACCACCAGATCAGCGCGCTCGCGGGGGACCTCACCGCTCCGGGCGAGGTCGGCGCTGGATCGGTGCGGTGGCTGACTCCGGGTGTGGGCGGGGTGGGGGCGGCCAGTTTCTTCTCCGATGCCGGCCACGAGATCACAACGGCGATGCTGCCGTCGTTTCTGACCGGGACGTTGCATGCCGGTGCGGGCGCGTTGGGGCTGATCGAGGGCGCGTCTGATGCGCTGATCGGGGTGTCGAAGCTGGCTGGCGGACCCCTGGCGGACGATCCGTCGATGCGTGCCCGTCTGGCGCGAGGCGGCTATCTGGGCACCGCCGTGCTTGGCGGGGCGATCGGGCTGACCGTGGCGGTGTGGCAGGTCGCGATCCTGCGGGCCGGGTCGTGGGTGGCTCGCGGTCTGCGTTCCCCGTCTCGGGATGCGTTGCTGGCCTCCCTCGCCCCGCCCACCGGGTACGGGAAGGCGTACGGGTTGGAACGGGCCGGGGACAACCTCGGCGCCCTGGTCGGGCCGCTGCTCGCGGCTGTGCTGGTTGCTGTGGTCGGGGTGCGGGAGACGCTGTTGCTGGCCGCTGTGCCGGGTGTGTTCGCCGCGGTCGCGATCACCCTCGCCGCCCGGGAGGCCCGCCGTGCGGTGGCCGCGCCGGTGGGACGGCGGCGGTTGCGACTCAACCTGACCGAACTGCGAGCGGCCGGGCTGGCCCGCACGTTGGTACCGGTGGCACTGTTCGAGTGCGGCAACATCGCCACGACGTTGTTGATCCTACGCGCCACCGACCTGCTGCACGCCAACGGCCGAGATCTGACGGCGGCCACCTCGCTGGCGATCCTGATATACGCGGGTCACAACGCGGTCGCCGCCGCTGTCTCGCTGGCCGGTGGTGCGCTGGTCGACCGTGTTGGTCCCCGTCCGGTCTTCGCGGCCGGCGCCGCCGTCTACATTGCCGCGTACGCCGTGCTGGCCGCCGGGTCCGGTGTGTGGCCGGTGTTGGCCGTCGCGTTCGCTCTGGCCGGTACCGGGATCGGGTTGGCCGAAACGGCCGAGTCAACGCTGGTCGCCGGTGCGTTGCCGGATCGGCTGCGGGGTAGCGGGTTCGGGCTGCTCGGCGTGGTCCAGGCCGGCGGCGACTTCGTCTCGTCCGCCGTTGTCGGCCTGCTGTGGGCCACCATCTCCCCAGCGGTGGGATTCGGGTACGCCGCCGTGTGGATGGCCGCCTCCCTGGTCGCCGCCACGATCACCGCCCGGCCGGCACGCTGAGCCGGCTCGGCATCGAGGTGTGGTCCGTCGGCGCGCTCGACGGACCACAAGGGTGTATGTGGTCAGCAGCCGCAGTCCGGCGGGCAGTCCGGATCGTCGCAGCAGTCCGCCGAGGGCAGCGCGTCGGCCATGCCCACCATCTCGGCGCGTAGCGCCGCCACCGCCCCGATGCCGACTCCGGGATCGGCGCTGGCCCATCCGGTCAAGTCTCCGGCGGAAATTCCAGAAGACCGCAAGCCGATGTCGCCGGGTTACGTGGGTTCCTGGAAGGGAGCGCAGTTCGACGAGCGGCGGTCGGGGGTTCGGGGCCGTCGAGCCGCCGGAGGTCGTTGCTCGACCCGGTTGCGCGCCCCGGCCCGCACCGCGACGAAACCGCTGGCCCCGATCATCAGGTACAGCCCTCCGAATAGCCAGAAGGCCGCGAACAGGAAGCCAGGCTCGACCATCGCGAGGATCATGACCAGTGCACCGGCCAGCGCGATCACGGCGTACCCCGCCCGGATTGCGCACGCGCACAGCACACCGAGGACGAGCGGCCCGACGACCCACAGCGCCACACCGACCCAGTCCAGACCGACTGTGCCGGTGGCCGCCGAGGACGCGGCCAGGAGTCCGGGCAGGGCCACGAACGCCGCGGCGGCGAGGTGCCACGACCGTACGGCGACCGGGCCGATCCCACGCCGCACCGCCGACGGCACGATCGTCGCCACCCAGAGCAGGAGCACGAGCGGGAAGTAGTACAGGCCGATCTCGCCCGAGACGAACGTGAGCGCGGTGAGAACCACTGCGCCGACGACCCCGGCCACACCGCGCGCCCTGGCGGGCAGCGCGAACGGCGCGGCCGCGATGAGCGCCGGCAGCAGGGTGAGCATCGCGAGCCCGGGGCCGTACCGTTGCATGATGCTCTGCTCGTCAGGACCGGCCTGGGTCAGATGCAGTGGCAGCGCCGTGGACCGCAGCAGGAAGCTCACGCACACAGCGGTCAGCACGCCAAGTGCCACGGCGACCGCGCGTAGGGTCCGGCCGGCACGCGCCGCGTGGTCCAGAGCCCCATTCGGAAGTGCGAGTTCCTCGCGCGCCTGCCCCGCCACGGCCTGCGGGCTGCCGAGACCGGCCAGAGCCTGGTCCATGGTCCGCCCACTGTCCAGGGCGTCGGCGATGTGCGCGCGGACATCGTCGATGATCTCGCGCACGGTGTCGGATGGCGCGTCCGACAACTCCACGCGGAGCGCCCGCAGGTAGGTCTCTGCCGCGTCGGGTAGGGCGTCGTTGGTCATGCTTCCTCCGCTATCAGTTCGTCCACGTGCGGCTGGATGTCGCGCCATACCGCCGCGAACACGCGCAACTGCGCCCGTCCCTGGGCCGTGATCGCGTAGTACCGCCGGGCATGCCCCTGTTCGGGGGTCAGCCAGTGGGTTTCGACGCTGCCCGCCTGCCGCATGCGGGCGAGCAGCGGGTACAGGCTGCCCTCGCTCGCGGTCAGGCCGCGAGCGACGAGCGAGTCGGCCAGTTCCAGGCCGTACATGTCGCGCTGCGAGAGCAGCGCGAGCACGCAGTACTCCAGTACGCCCTTGCGGATGTTGGTGGTGATCCGCTCGCGCGCGTTGTCCATGCAAGCAAGATACCTTGCGTAGCAAGGTCTTGAACGGCGGGGACTGTGCTGGTCCAGCGGGGCCGGGATGATGATGTCGTACACGCCGGACGGAACCGCGTCCCTGCTGGTGCCGGTCGCCTCGACAAGCAGGGCGGAGGGCTGCAACCTTTCGACCCCGGCGCGCGGTGGCCGGCCCGCCGTAGCCGGTTTTCGGTTCGTCGACGCCGGATTCGCCGAGGCCGGCACCATCTGGCGCGGCGGCCCGGACGCCGCGGTGGCGGCCCTCAGGTGACGTTCGATGTCGCTGTTGAGCGCTCACCCCTCGCCGACGTGCCGTCGTTCGCGGCCCTCGACCACCTCACAAGCACCGCGCCTGCTGGAGGAACCTGCTGTGGGCTGCGGATCGTGCGCACCTGCGGGCACCCCGGCTGGCCAACCCGACCTGAGCCCGGGCGCACCAGCCCGCACAGAAGCGGAGACTGGCGATATCATCGGGTTGTGGCGATGAATCCTGCGCGCGTCTGCGACCGTGCCGACCTGTCCGCCGCCGGCGCGTTGTTTCGCGGGCTGGCCGACCCCACGCGACTGGCCATCCTGCGAAACCTCGCCAGCGGCGAGGCCCGCGTGGTCGACCTGACCGGCATCCTCGGGTTGGCCCAATCGACCGTCTCCGGGCACCTGGCCTGCCTGCGCGACTGCGGTCTGGTCACCGCCCGCCCCGAGGGCCGCCAGATGTTCTACGCCCTGGCCCAACCGGAACTGCTCGACCTGCTCGCCGCCGCGCAGCGGCTGCTCGCCACCACCGGCCAGCAGATCAGCCTGTGCCCCAACTACGGCACCCCAGACTGCTGAGGAGGCACACCGGTGACCACCGAAGCCCGCATCGTCCCCCTGCCCCACGGCAGCCCACAATGGCAACGCGCGGCGACCCGCGCCAAGCACCTGTCCTGGCTGTCGCTGGCCTACATGGGCCTCGAAGGCGCCATCGCTGTCATCGCCGCCATCCTCGCCGGATCCGTTGCCCTGCTGGGCTTCGGCATCGACTCGGCCATCGAAGCCCTCGCCAGCATCATCATCGTGTGGCGGTTCACCGGCAGCCGCACCCTGTCCGAAACCGCCGAACGCCGCGCCCAATACGCGGTCGCGGTCAGCTTCTTCCTCCTCGCCCCCTACGTCGCCTACGAAGCCATCAGCAAGCTCATCGGCCGCGAGCACGCAGAAACCAGCTGGCTGGGCATCGCCCTGTCCGCGCTCTCCCTCGCCGTCATGCCCATCCTCGGCATCATGAAGCAGCGGCTCGGCACACAACTGGACTCCGAAGCCGTCGCCGGCGAAGGCACCCAGAACCTCATCTGCGGCTACCTCGCCGCAGGCGTCCTGCTCGGCCTGCTCGCCAACACCCTGTTCGGCTGGTGGTGGCTCGACCCAGTCGTCGCACTGGCCATCGCCGCGCTGTGCGTGTGGGAAGGCATCGAAGCCTGGCGTGGCGAAGACTGAGCCGTGGATCAGATGCTCGGCACGGTCGCCGCTGCCGTCGCCGTGGGTCGGGCTACTCGGCCTGATTCCCATTCGTGCTGGCGCGGTAGGGCCGGGACGGAAAGCGCAAGCCGGGAAGGATCGGTCACCGTCCTCGAAGTTGACATGAACCTGGCCTCGGCCAATATCGCGAACGTCGACACGCCAGCATGTCCCCGGTGGTGAGGTACGCTGCGGCCGATTATTCGACGGCCGCCAATGCCCCAGAGGATCGGTTCGCCGGTGCTGTGCCGCGGGGTATGGTCCGCATGACGTGGGCGGCACGGGGCGCACCCGCGGCGTGCGGGTGGAGGCGATGGCGTGTTTCTGTGGGTTCACTACACCGACATGGTGATCGCGTTGTTGCAGCTGCCCGTCGCCGTGGCGGCGTGGTGGGCCGCTCCAGGCCTGCAGGTCGGGCAGACCGCAAGGCCGCGGTTGCTGGCGGCGGCGTTCGCGCTGTTCATCGGTGGGGCTGTGCTGCGGCTGGTCGCCGGGGTGCTGCTGCTGCCCTGGGGGTGGGAATTCGCCGGGCCTCGTCTGGTGTTTGTGGCGCCGACGCTGGCGGTAGCGGCCACGCTGTACCTGGTGTGGCTGCGCTCGGCCAGGAAGCCGTCGGGCGAGGCGCCGGTGCGGTATGGGAGTGGCCCGGCATGCGTGGCTGCGGTGGTCGGCGCGGTCGGTGTCGTGCTCGTCGCGGCCGTGGCACAGTTGGCTGGTGCGGGCGCCGCCGTTGTGGTCGGCTTCGCCGTCCTCGGGGCGTCGGCGATGAGATGGGCGTACCGGACGCTCCGGCGCGATCACGTACCCGCGCGTGTCGGATGGTGGCGTACTGCGGCGCGGGCAGCTGTTGGTATGGCTCTGGTCGCCGCGGCGGCGGTGGGCCTGTCCGCGGCGAGCGTCCTGCCGGCGCGCAGCAGCATGACCGGCGGTGCCGCGGACACCGGCGGCGGTACCGCGGCGGGGCATCAGCACCATGGCGGTATCAGCGTGACCGACCTGACCGGCGCGGACACCACGGCTTCCGCGGGTGGTGGGGATGTGGCGGTGCGCCGGTTCACGTTGACGGCGCAGGAGACCACGGTGCGGCTGGACTCCGGCATGCGAGTGACGGCGTGGACGTTCAACGGCGTCACGCCCGGCCCGCAGTTGCTGGTCCGGCAGGGCGATCTGGTAGAGGTGACGCTGGTCAACCGGCTGCCCGGGGTCGGCGTGACGGTGCACTGGCACGGCGTGGACGTGCCCAACGCGATGGACGGAGTGGCCGGGGTGACCCAGGACGCGGTCGCACCCGGGGCCAGCTTCGTGTACCGGTTCCGCGCCCTACAGGCGGGCACGTACTGGTACCACTCGCACGAGATGTCCTCGGTCCAGGTCCGCCGCGGCCTGTTCGGCGCCCTGGTTGTGCTGCCCGCCGATGCTCCAGCGCAGGACGACACGGTCGACGAGACGGTCCTGCGGCACACCTGGGGCGGCGAGGACGGTGTGGCGACGCTCGGCCTGGCCACCGGTGTGCAACGGCGGTCGGTGCCCGCCGGGCGGCAGGTGCGGCTGCGTCTGGTCAACACCGACGGCAACCCCGCCACCTTCACCCTGACCGGCACCCCGGTCCGCGTCGTGGCGATCGACGGCACCGACGTCCACGAACCGGGGGTGCTGCCCGGGGTGCGGATCCTCGTCGGGGGCGGCGCCCGCTACGACGTGGTGTTCACCATGCCCGACCGGCCGGTGACGCTGCGCGCGGACGGGCCGAGCATCGTCTACAGCCCGCACGGCGACGCGGGCCCGGACCGTACCGCCGCGCCGGCGGTGCTGGACCCGGCCCGCTACGGGACCCCGACCGCGACTGCGTTCGGGACGAGCAGCCATTTCGACCGGCGGTTCACCCTGCGCGTCGACGAGCGGCTCGGCTTCTACGACGGCCACCCGGCGGTGCTGTACACGCTGAATGGCGCCTCGTTCCCGGACGTGCCGATGCTCATGGTCGCCGATGGCGACCTGGTTGAGGTCACCTACGTCAACCGCAGCGGCCAGCACCACCCGATGCACCTGCACGGCCATCACATGCTCGTGCTGTCCCGCAACGGCCGGGCGACCACCGGCAGCCCGTGGTGGGTCGACACCCTCGACGTCGGCCCGGGCGAGACCTACCGGGTGGCGTTCCGCGCCGACAACCCCGGCCTGTGGATGGATCACTGCCACAACCTCGAACACGCCGCCAACGGGATGATCCTGCACCTCGGCTACACCGGGGTCACGAGCCCATTCCTGACCGGGTCCGGAACCGTCAACCACCCGGAATGACCCTGGCGCTGCACACGCGTCGACGTCGAAGGCGGCTACTGCTGGCCACGTGCCAGCGGGGCGGCGGCTGGAAGGTGGGAGCGCTGGTCGGGCGGGCCCTGGTTCAGAGCTGTCTGGGTCATGATCACCGCGTTACGGTGCCCTCTACCGGCGCGCAGTCGCCGACGGCTGCCGAGCACCCGCCTGTGTGCCGGACACGCGGCTCGCGGAGATCAACCAGATCACGGCCAGCACCGGCGACGACCCGGTGCTGGACAGCCCCATGCGCCGGCGGCGGCCAGCACCTCGTGGTTTGGCCGCCGACCCGGCTGCTGCCGCAGGACCGGGTCACCCCCGGGGGTGCGGTCGACTACCGGTACACCGACCCCGCGGTCATCGCGGCCTCCGACCGGAACCTCGCCGGCGCGACCGCGGCGGGCGGCACCGGTCCTGGCCTCGGCCGCAGCGCCGCCGGCCAGATCGCGGCCGTAATCGGTGGCGTCCTGCTCGCCGCGGTCGCCGCACTCCTCGTGTGCCGCCGGCTCCGCGGACGCCGGCGGGAGGTGCTGGCATGACCGCGCTCGCCACGTTCGTCGCGTCCGCCTCGGACCGGCTGCAGGAGCTCATGCACGCGCCAGGCGTACCGCTGCTGGCGTTCCTGCTCGCGTTCCTCGCCGGCGCGGGCCACGCGGTCGCTCCCGGGCACGGCAAGAGCCTCGCCGCGGCGTACCTCGCCGGCTCCCGCGGTCGCATCAGGGATGCCGCCTGGCTGGGCGGCTCGGTCGCGGTGATGCACACGCTGTCGGTCTTGGTGATCGGCGTTGCATGGACGTTCCTGTCCCTGTCCGACGTCCTGCGCATGGAGCAGCTGACGAGTTGGCTGCAGGTGGCGGCCGGACTGATTGTCCTCGCGACCGGCCTGTGGATGGTGCGCCGGCATGTGCGCGGCCACGGCCATCATCACCATCACCACGGTCACAGCCACGACCACGACCACGACGAGGCTAAGCGGCCCGGCCTTGTATTGCTGCCGTCAGCTGAGTTCACCCGTCCCATCGATGATGGGTCCGGCGCTGTCGAGACTGCGGTCCGACCGGCCGAACCACGAGTCCGGCCGGTCGGCGGCGCGCCGGGGCTAAGCGGTGCGGCCGGCGCGGCGGTAGGCGAGGGCGCCTGCGACGAGGCCCGCGAGGCCGAGGACGAGTCCGGCGACGCCGAGCCCGACGGCGGTACCATCGGTGTCGTTCTTGCCGCTGTTCATGGTCGCGGCGGCGTCCTGCGCCGCGGTGCTGGTCGTGGTGCCGGCACCGCCGGCGGTGGCGGACTTGGCCAGCTTCAGCGTCGGGGCGGGGTGATCGGCTTCCGCGCCGGGCGCGGGTTCGTCGATCCAGCGCACGACGTCGCCGTCGGAGTAGGTCTGCAGGGCCTTGAAGACGAGCTGGTCGGCCTGCGG
>NZ_JBICTV010000020.1:0-157164 GCF_043197855.1 Dactylosporangium sp. NPDC048998 | reverse complement strand
ACGGTGCTGGCGTTGTCCTTCTCGTTCGGCACCCGGAAGGTGACCTTGCTGTAGCCGCCCTGCACGGCCGAGGCGGAGCTGACCGTGACGTGCGCGGACACCGGGCCGGGCAGCGCGAGAGCGGCCGCCGCGGCGGCGAGCACGGCGACGCCGGCACGAAGGAGGACGGTACGACGCATCGATGATCCTTCCAGATCTGTCTGATTGAGCTCAGCGAGATGGCCGACGGGTAGTCGCTGCCACACGCCGGAAAGTTCCCGGACGTCCGCAGGCCGAGGCCGAACGCGCCTGACCATCGCGCCGCCGGTGCAGCTCGGCGTTTGCCGGGGACCCCGTGGACGGTTCCGGCGACTACCTGCCGGACGTCGTGGTCGGCCTGGCCTGGCGGGGCCGGTGCCCCGCCGCGCCGACCTCACCGACGCCCGTGGCGCGCTGGTGGATCAGGTTGGCGGCCAGCGGTCAGCACTTGCAGGACGGCCCGCCGTCCCCGGCCCGCACGGCCGAGGCGGTCCAGCGCGCCACCGGGGTCATCGCCGCACGCCACCGCGGTGACCTCGACGGCGCCGAGGCCCTCCTCACCGCCTTCACCGGCCCGACCGAACAGACCCGGGCGTTCTGCCTGCTTGCCGAACTCGCCCTCGGCCTCGTCCGCTCCCAAACCGGCCAGACCGTGGACGAGCTCGTCCAGGAGCTCAACATCCTCGTGGAACAGGTCCTCCCCGCACCGCCGTCCTGACCCCGCCGCGAGGCGAAGCCGAGCCCGATGCGCCTCACCGGGCCGGCAGTGCGCCCGCTGGTGCAGAATCGGCAAAGGTGGCGGCGCCCAAAGAGGTTGAGGACCATCGCGCTGGGCGCCGCCACGCCAAGCCGGCCCCAAGGCCCACTCAGAGCCGACCACGGCGTCTCGTCGGTGAGGCCGCCCAGCGCGGCGCACACAACATCCCCATCGGGCGGCACCGAACCAGCCTCACCTGATAGGAGTCTCCTGCATTTGCCAAGGGGTTGCAACAACGACGTCGGCGGCGGTACGTCCGGCCCACCCTGGACGAAGTCGAGGCCGCGGTGCGTCCGAGGTACCCGCGCCGGTCCGGCGGCATAGTGGCGGCGGATGCGGGAACAACAATTCCGCGCATGGGTCGAAGAGACAGGAGCGTCATGGTGCTGGTGGACCGGCATGCGCCCACTGCCGTCTCCGGCGCGATCGGCTTGGCCACCGCGGTAGCGGCCCGGCTCACGGGTGGGGGCCGTGATGTGTGGGCGTGCGCAGGCCGCCTGCACATCGAGACGCACGGCGTACACGGCGCCAACGGCGCACGCGTGGCCCGGCGGGTGGAGCGCGCCCTGGAGCGGCATCCGGGAGTGGTGTGGGCGAGGGTGAACGCGCCGGCCTGCCGGGTCGTGGTCGCGCTGACCGATCCGCCACCGCCGCGCCGGGAGGTGGTGGCCCTGGTGGCGCAGGCCGAGTCCGCCCCGACGAGCCTGGACGAGGAGGTCGCCGAGGAGGAGCTGCACCACCCTGCCGAGAGCCCGCGACGTACCGGTGCGCTGGCGAACCTGGTGGTCGACGCGGTCGCGTTCGGGCTGGCCGGCCTTATCAGGGTGGCACCATGGGCGCCGCTGCCGACCGAGTTGGCGGGCCTCGTGTCCGCCGTTGAGCTACATCCACGGTTGCGTGACTTGGCCGCCAGGCGGCTGCACGGGCACGACCGGGCCGAATCGCTGCTGTCCATGGCCGCCGGTTTGGCGCATGCCCTCGCGGCCGGCGGGTCGGGCTTGGTGGTGGATTTCGCCGAACGCATCGGCCGGTGGCAGGAGGCCCGCGCCGATCAGCAGGCGTGGCGCGCGGCGGAGCCACGGCTCATCCGTGGTCCCGAGGATGCCGGGGCTGATCCGATGGTGGTCGAGCGTCCGCGCCCCTTGCCGGACGGCCCGGTGGAGCGCTACCAGCGCCGGATACTCGCCGCCGGCGCCGCCGCGGTGCCGGCAGCTGTACCACTGGTCGGTCTTCGGCGCGCGGCGGCCGTCGGGCTCGCCACACTGCCCAAGGCGACCGAGGCGGGTCGCGCGGCGTTCGCGTCGCACCTGGGCCAGGTACTGTCTCGCAGCGGCGCACTCGTGATGGATCGGGCGGTGCTGCGCCGTCTGGACCGGCTCGACACACTGGTGCTGGACGACACGGTGCTGCGCGGTGGTCACTGGGCGCTGACCGGCCTGGTCCCACTGGCGGGTGTGGACGCCGGCGAGGTGGCCGAGCACGGCTTCGCATTGTTCGGCCCGGAGAACCCTTGGGCGGTACGGCGGGCCGGCGAGTGGACGATGGGCCCGGTCGATCAGCTTGAGCTGCGCGGACGCACCGGGGTCCGGCAGCAGCGCCGGTTGGCCAAGGCCGGCGCCGGAGTGGTGCTGGGCCTGGCCCGGCGGAGGCGGCTGGAAGCCGTCTTGGTGGCCGAGGCGGCCACGGCACCCGACCATGACACCGTCGTCGCCGCGGCCCGCCGCGCCGGACTCAAGGTCGTGCTCGCCACGGATGAGCGGCGACCGCGAGCCGACTACACCGACGCCGTCGTGGACCGTCGCCACGGACTGGTCGGGGTGGTACGCGAGATCCAGGCCGCCGGCGGGGCGGTCATGCTGCTCTCGGGCGATCGGCCGGCACTGGGTACCGCGGACTGTGGGCTCGGCGTACACACGGAGGGCTCACCGCCGCCGTGGGGTGCGCACGTGTTGATCGGCTCCGAGCTCGCGACGGCCGTCCTGCTCGTCGAGGCCGTGGCGGAAGCGCGGCACGTCGACCGGGACGCCATCGTGCTGGCGCAGGTGGCCACCGCCATCGGCACGGTCACCGCACTTGCCGGTCCGCCGGCGCGGCCCTCCGCGCGCAGTTTCACCGCGGTCAACGTCGGCGCCGCGCTGGCCTTCGCCGACGGCCTCTGGCGGGCCCATCACCTGCACATCCGTACGTCTACTGGCGCCACCGCCCGCCGTGGCACCTCGTGCCCTCCGGCGGCCGTCCCTGCCTGGGAACACGGCTCGCCGGCCCGGGCGGCGCGACCGTCGGCTCAGCTCGGCTCCCGGGATGGGACCGCCCAGCGGTCTTCGACCTTGGCCAGGTGCCAGTAGCCGACCGCAGCCGCCCACACCACGACAAACAGACCGACGATGACGAAGCCGACGTTGCCCAGGTCGAGGGAGGCGATCCAGCCGGTGACCGGGTCGGCGAGGCGGAGCTTGTCGTGCAGTACCGTGACCAGCTCGATCGTGCCGATGACGAGCGCGACGGCGACGGACAGGCCGGTGATGGCCAGGTTGTAGTACACCTTGCGGATCGGCTTGGCGAACGCCCACCGGTACGCCACGGCCATGAACGCCCCGTCCAGGGTGTCGAACAGGCTCATCCCGGCGGCGAACAGCAACGGCAGCACGAGTACCGCGTACCACGGCAGCCCGGACGCCGCGCCCGACCCGGCCAGCACCAGCAGGGTGACCTCGGTGGCGGTGTCGAACCCCAGGCCGAACAGCAGCCCGATCGGAAACATCTGACCCGGTCGGGTGATCGAGCGGGTCAGCCGCCGCACCAGCCGGCTCAGCACGCCCCGCGCCGCCAGCCCGGTGTCCAGGCTCGCGGCGTCGACCTCGCCTCGCCGAACCCGGGCGAACAGCCGCACGACCCCGGCCAGCGCCACCAGGTTGAGCGCACCGATGAGGTACAGGAACAGTCCCGACACGCTCGTGCCGACCACGCCCAGGGTCTGATGCAGCCGGGACCCGTCGTCGAGCAGGGCATTGCTGGCCGTGCGCGCACCCACGGCGATCAGGGTCGCCAGCACGACGACCACGGTGCTGTGCCCGAGGGCGAACCAGAACCCGGCCGACACCGGCCGCCGCCCGTCCACCATCAGCTTGCGGGTGGTGTTGTCGATCGCGGCGATGTGGTCCACGTCGAAGGCGTGCCGCACCCCCAGCACGTACGCGGTCACCCCGAGGCCGAGCCCGAACACCGTGCTGCCCACCTGGTACCGCTGCGGCACCACCGCGAGCAGCAGCACACCCCAGGCCAGCACATGCAGCACGGCGATGACACCCAGCAGGCCCACGGTGCGCCACCAGTCACGCCGATCCCACGGCCGCAACCGCCCATCGCCGACGGCATCCGCACCGCGCAGCCCAGCGCCAGCGGCCTGTTGCCGCGACGGCGTTCCGGTCACACAACCACCTTCCGGTCGAGGATCGAGCACAGTTCGCCGACGGTACTGGCCAACCCCGCAGGCAAGGGATCCTCCCCACGCGGCTGAGACATCCGCCATGTCAGCGGTGCGGCGCCAGGCACGCCTCGTCGCCACCGCGGCCGAGGACCCCGCGGGTGACGGCCACCACGTCCGCGCAGTTCAGGTCCCGAAGGATCGCGTCCGCGGCCAGGCCTCTCGCTCATCCGAGCAGGCCCTGGCCGATCCAGCCGCCGGGCTGGCAGCCCGGCGCAACGGCGAACACCGCGGAGCCGATCGGGGTGATCCATTCGTTGAGCAGGTCGGCCTCGGCGAGGTTGCGCTGGATGGGCAGGAACTGCCGAGCGATGTCGCGCTGATAGGCGGCGAAGATGAGCCCGGCGTCGGCGGTGCCGTCCGGGCCGGGCGGCTCGTCGTAGTTGTACGGCCGGCGGAAGATGCGCTGCCGGTCGCTGAGCAGGGCGCGAAGCGACCCCCTGGCGCCGCGGTGCTATGGAGTACATGCATTTCTTATACGTCGCGAAACCTCAGCAGGAGCGCGCCGATCAGCAGTGTCCCGCACGCCCAGGCGACGAGCACGCCCTTACCGGCGGTCATCGGGGCGATACGTTCGAACAGCCGATGCCATTGCGGGTCGGTCACCATTTGGGCGAGGATCGGCGGGAGGTACAGCAGGCCGAGCACTGTGCCGATCGCGACGCCGGAGTCGCGCACGGCGGCGGCGGTGCCGAGGCTGAGGAGCGCGATCAGCACCAGGTAGGCGACCGAGCCGGCGGTGGCGCGCAGGACGGGGCCGTCGGCGAGCGAGAGGCGCGGCAGGAGGGTGCCGGCGACCAGCACAGAGGCGAGCTGGGTGAGGCTCGCTGCCGCGGCGACCGTGACGGCGAGCACCAGCGCCTTGGCGGCCAGCACCACCGCGCGGTTCGGGATCGCGGTCACGGTGGTGCGGATCAATGTCGTGCTGTACTCGCCGCTGACGGCGAGGACGGCCAGCACCGCGACGGGGGCCTGCCCCAGGTACACGCCGCTGAGGGCGAGCCGGGTGGCGTCGGCCCCGCAGCCGTCCCGCGCGCAGTCGGCTGCGGCGGATATCGCGGCGCCCAGCGCCACGGTGACGGCCGCGGTGATCAAAAGCAGCCACGCGGGGCCGGGAGCGGTGCGCAGTTTCGTCCATTCCGCGCGTATCGCGTTCCATGCGGTGCTCACGCCGCCACCTCCGCTTCGCTCCGGCGACGGCGCGAGCCAAAGCTGTTCACATGGTTCGCGGCTCCTCCGCTTCGCTCCGGACCGCTCACGCGTCCCTCCGGCGCAGCAGGACGGCGGCGACCGCGAGGGCGAGAGTGGTGTAGCCGCACAGCACCGCCATTCCGGCCCACGGCGGCAGTGGGTAGTAGCCGTTGGCGGGGGTGTAGATCGTGTCGACCTGGGGGTACCGGATGAGGGTTTGTTGCATTGCCAGCGCGGCGACGGGGGTGACCTCGGTCAGCCACCGTGCCATGGGCGGCGGCATGAACGGGATGAGCGCCAGGAAGTAGGGCAGCACGGTGACGGCGACGACGGCGGTGACCGCGGTGGCGCTGCGCCGCAGGATGGTGCCGACGGCCAGGGCGAGCACGGCGACGACGGCGAGCAGCGCGGCGGTGCCGGCCTCGGCGCGCAGCAGGTCGCCGGGCGGTGCCGGGAACACGTAGATGCCGAGGCCGCGGACGAGCCGCGTCCACAGCGGCACCGCGACCGCGGCGGCGGCCAGGGTGGTGGCGAACGTGACGCCGGCGATCACGACGGCCTTGGCGGCGAGCACGCGGATGCGGCCCGTGCCGGCGCTGAGCGTGGTGCGGATCATCTGGTACCGGTACTCGGTCGTCATCATCAGGGTGGCCACGACGACGATCACGATCAGCGCCGGGAACGTCCCGTAGAGCAGGTCGCTCGGCGCGGCGCCGACGGGCAGGTCGCCGCGCGTGGCGGGGGCGAGGTCGCCGGCACCGGTCACGGTGAACCCGTCGCCGGCCGGCGCGAACCCGCCGGTGACGCCGCGCGGGTAGCCGGCGAAGGTGGCGGTGTGCGCGCCGATCTGGTCGCCGGTCCAGGTCTCGGCGGGCCAGCCGCCGGACAGCTCCGGCTCGCCGAACTCGGCGGTGGCCGCGTCCACGGCCGTGCCGATGCCGTCCACGCGCGGCGGGCAGGCCACGAACAGGCCGGCCCGGACGGTCGCGGGGAGCCCGGGCAGCCGGACGGTGTCGATCTCGCTCCAGGTCGCACCGTCGGCCGAGGCCTCGCCGGTGATCGTGTCGCCGGAGCGGGTCAGCCGCAGCCAGCGCGCCGCGGCCGGCTGCCCGGCGCGGTCGTGGAGGTAGTCGTGCTGCATCCGCACGCCGTGCCCGCCGGTGACCATGACCGCGGCGTAGCGGGAGCCGAGGTCCGGGCCGGCGGTGACGATGAGCCCGGCCTTCGCCCACGGCACGGCCCCGGCTTGCGGTGCACGCGCGGAGGTCAGCGAGGCGACCTGGACGGTGATCCGGCCGTCGCCGGACAGGGGGCGGTGCACGAAGTAGTACCCGTCGCTGACCGCCACGCCGTCCGGCCCGATCGGGACCTGCGTCGATTCGCCGCCCCCTGCGCCGCCCATGCCGAGGACGGGGAACACCAGGATCATCAGGGCCGCGGCGGCGCCGGCGCGCACCCAGGCGGGTACCGATCGGAACTTCGTCCATTCCGCCCGCAGCAGGCGCCGGTTCACCGCGCCGCTCCGTCCGCGGCGGCGCGGTACTCGACGGCGTCGCGGGTCAGGTCGAGGTACGCCTCCTCGAGGGTGGCACGGTGCGGCGCGAGCTCAGAGAACGGCAGCCCGCCGGTGGTGAGCACCGCGACGATCCGCTCGGCGGTGAGATTGCTGATGTCGAGCACGTCCTCGCCCGCGCGGGTCACCTGCGCGCCCGCGGCGGTCAGCGCCGCCGCGGCCGGCTGCGGCGCGCTCGTGCGCACCCGCACCCGGTCACCGGACGCAGCCGCGATCAGGCCGGCGACGCTCGTGTCGGCGATGACCCGGCCGCGCCCGACCACCACCACGTGGTCGGCCATGCCCTGCAGCTCGCTCATCAGGTGGCTGGACACCAGCACGGCCCGTTGCTGTCCGGCGAGGGCGCGCAGGAAGCCGCGCAGCCACACGATGCCCTCGGGGTCCATCCCGTTGAACGGCTCGTCAAGCATGATCGCCGGCGGGTTGGCCAGCAGCGCGGCGGCGAGACCGAGCCGCTGCCGCATGCCGAGGGAGTACCCGCCAGCCGGGCGGCGGCCGGCCGAGGCCAGCCCGACGCGCTCGAGGACCTCGTCGACGCGGCGGCCGTCGAGGCCCTGCGACTGCGCGAGCCACAGCAGGTGGTTGCGCCCGGTCCGCGCCGGGTGCAGCGCGGAGGCGTCCAGCAGCGCGCCCAGGTGCCGCATCGGGCGGCGCAGCGACCGGTACGGCCGCCCGCCGACCAGCGCGCGCCCCGCGTCGGCGGCGTGCAGCCCGAGGATGATCCGCATGGTGGTGGACTTGCCGGCGCCGTTGGGCCCGACGAACCCGGTCACCCGCCCCGGTTCGGCCGTGAACGTCATCCCGTCCAGCGCGGTCGTGGACCCGTACCGTTTCCGCAGCCCCGCGACCTCGATCGTGGCATCAGTCATGCCAAGGGTTTGTACGCCGGAGCCGGTGACAGCCCGGTACGCGACGCTGTGACCGGCCTGTCACCCGGCGCCTGGCATCGTTGACCCCATGAGGGTGCTGGTCGTCGAGGATCACCGCACGCTGAACGCGCTGGTCACGTCGGGCCTGCGCCGCGAGGCGATGGCCGTGGACACGGCCCTTGACGGCCACGCCGCGCTGGAGCAGCTGTCCGCGACCCGCTACGACGTCGTGGTCCTGGACCGGGACCTGCCCGGCGTGCACGGCGACGAGGTGTGCCGCCGGATCGTGGCCGGCGGTTCGGGCGCCCGCGTCCTGATGCTCACCGCCGCCGGCACCGTCCGTGACCGCGTCGAGGGCCTGGGCCTCGGCGCCGACGACTACCTGCCGAAGCCGTTCGACTTCGCCGAGCTGGTCGCGCGCGTGCGGGCGCTGGCGCGCCGCAGCACCCCGCCGCTGCCCCCGGTCCTGGACAACGGCGACCTGACCGTGGACCCCAACCGCCGCGTCGCCTCGCGCGCCGGCCGCCGGCTGGACCTGAGCCCGAAGGAGTTCGCGGTCCTGGAGTACCTGCTCGCGGCGGCCGGCCGCGTCGTGTCGACCGAGGAGCTCCTCGAACGCGTCTGGGACGACGCGACCGACCCGTTCACCACGACGGTGAAGACCACGATCGGCCGCCTGCGCGCCAAGCTCGGCCAGCCTCCGGCCATCCACACCGTCCGCGAGGGCGGCTACCGGATCGGCGAGCCGTGACCCGCCCCCGCCTGCGCACCCGGCTCGCGCTCCTCCACGCTGGCCTAGCTTTCGCCTGCAGCGTGGTGCTGCTCGCCATCGTGGACCTGCCGTTGCTCAGCATCGGCCAGACCACGCACAGGCCGGCACCCGGTGAGCCCGCCGCCGCCGAGACCACCACCAACCTTTTCGAGCTGTTGCGGTACTCCGCCGTCGCCCTCGTCGTCCTCGCCGCGGTCTCGGTCGCCCTCGGCTGGTGGATCGCCAGCCGGGCACTGCGCCCTCTCCACGCGATGACCCTGTCCGCCCGCACCATGTCCGCGGACACGCTGGACCACCGCCTGGCGGTCCCCGCCGCCTACCGCGAGTTCACCGAGCTCGCCGCCACCTTCGACGCCCTGCGCCAGCGCCTGCACGAGTCCTTCACAGCGCAGCGCCAGTTCATCGCGAACGCCTCCCACGAGCTGCGCACGCCACTGACCGTCCAGCGGACCCTCCTCCAGCTGACCCTCGCCGACCCCGACGCCTCGGCCAAGACACTGCGATCCGCCTGCGACGAGCTGCTCGCCCTGGGCGAGCAGCAGGAGCACCTGATCGACGCGCTGCTCACCCTCGCGAGCGGCCATCAGGGGATCTCGCACTGGGAGCGGTTCGACCTCGCCGACCTCACCCGGAGGGTCGTCCTGGACCACCGCGCGGAGGCCTCGCGGCGCGGCATCGGCGTGCGCACAGCGCTCGCCCCGGTCACGGTGACCGGCGATCCGCGCCTGGCCGCAAGCCTGGTCACGAACCTGGTCGACAACGCACTGCGGCACAACGTGCCCGGCGGCATCGTCGAGATCGCCACGGCTCCTTCCGGCCGCCTCACCGTCAGCAACACCGGGCCTGCAATCCCCGCTGCCGAGATCGGCCGCCTCTTGCAGCCCTTCCAGCGCCTCGGGGCGGACCGCACCGATCAGAGCGACGGGCACGGCATCGGTCTGGCCATCATCGCCGCGATCGCCCACGCGCACCGCGCCCCTCTGACCGCCGGCCCACGCCCCGGCGGCGGCCTCCACATCACCGTCGACTTCGCGCTTCCGCGTGCGTAGCGTGCCCCGCCGATAGGCATCGGCCGGCATTTTGTCTCCGGGACGGGGCGGCGCGGGCGATGCCGATGGAGCGGACCACGGCGTTGGGCGACCCCACGGCCGAGGAAGCGTTCCTCCTGTAGCGGCGACCGGCACCGCGCGCTGCACCCGCAGGACCCCGGCGGTGCGGGCCTGGCTGGCCCGCCACGCCGGTGCCACCTGCACAGCAACCGAATCGGCTGCGCCGGTTCAGCTCTTGCGGATCGATACGGCGTTCTGTCCCAGACCGCCGCCGTTCACGTAGATGCATTGGTACGCCGAGACCACGGCAACCAGCACCCAGCCCGCCGGGGCGTCCTGGATGCCGCAAATGACCATACTGGTACCCGACGGCAGTCCGTTCAGGTTCGTGACGACCTGCAGGTTGTTGAACAGCCGGTTGGGGGTCTTGCTGGCCTCGCACGAGAAGGAGTACGACCACGAGGTCGCGTAGAAGCCGCTGGGCGGCGGCATCTGGCACGCGTTCACCCGGCCGCCCGCCGGCGTGCCCTGCACGTCCACGATCGACTTCGCGTTGTAGACAACGCTGCCCGGAGTGCCGCACGTGTTCGAGTCGTAGTAGGCCGTGATCATCCAGCCGGTCGGCGGTGGGGTGTTGAAGCAGATCGTCTGGGACGCGGCCGTGGTGCGCGCGACCGCCGCCTGTGCGGTAGCGGAGATCACGGTCGCCAGCAGCGTCATCGCCACAGCGACCTTGGTCATTACTCTCATGGGTACTCCCGTGCAGATGGAGACCTAGCATCGACATTGATAAATGTAGGCTCAATGCGTGCTTCACACCACCGCCAAACTGCGGTCTCGGCATCGCGGTCCACGACCTCGCCGAGCCTCCGGCTGGGGCCGCCGCCGAGGGGCGTCGGCGGCGGGCCCAGCGCTCCTGATCATCTCAGTCGGTGGGGGTCAGCCCGGTCGAGGCGCGGAACGAGCCGTCCATCTCGAACGGCACCGACTCGTGCTCGTGCGTCACCAGCCAGCGCCCGTCGATGCGGCGCAGGCCCAGCGTCACCCGGAACCACAGGCTGAAGGGCTCGGTCGAGCCGCGAGGCACGGCGGTCAGGCAGTCGAGGCTGGTCGCGAACGCCACGTCGCCGTCCGTGGTGATCTCCAGCTGGGTGACCTCGCGGCGCGGCGGCGCGACGAAGGTGGCCATCCAGGCCTCCAGCGCGGCCGGGTTCCGGCCGTCGCCGGGCTGGCGCAGCGGCGGGGCGAGGGTGTACTCGACGTAGCTGGGCGCGTAGTACGACATGATGGCCTTGGCGTCACCTTGCTGCAGCAGCGCGGCCTTGCCCTCGATGGCTTCCCGGATCTCGTCCATGACAGGTCCTACCTTTCTCTCTTGCCCGGGATGTCGAAGCCAGGCCGGCCGGTTTCGACATCCCGGGCAAGAGAGAAGGAGAGAAGCCGTGAAATACCTGATCCTGATCCAGTCGAACCCGCAGTCGCTGGCCGTCTGGGAGACGCTGACCGATCAGCAGCGGGCCGATTTCGGCGTCGGTCACCTGCGGCTGACCGAGGAGATGCGCGAGGCCGGCGTGCTGGTGGTCAGCGAAGGGCTGGGCGATCCGGCCCTGGCCACCCAGGTCTCGGTGCGTGACGGTAGGACGATCACCTCCGACGGCCCGTACGCCGAGGTCAAGGAGCATCTGGCCGGCTTCTACCTGATCGACGTCGCGGATCTCGACGAGGCGGTCGCCTGGGCCGCGAAAGCGCCGGACGCCGCGTACACCCGGGTCGAGGTGCGCCCGATCCTCGATATGAGCACATGGGAGCTGTGACCGGGCTGCCGGACCTGCTGCGCGAGTGCGCGCCGCAGGTCCTGGCCGCCGTGGTGCGCCGCTACGGCGACTTCGAGGCCTGCGAGGACGCGGTGCAGGAGGCGCTGATCGCGGCCGCCCGGCAGTGGCCGGAGACCGGCGTCCCGCAGCAGCCGCGGAACTGGCTGATCACCGTGGCGAGCCGCCGGCGGGTGGAGCTGCTGCGCAACGAGACGGCCCGCCGCCGCCGCGAGGAGGCGGTCCGCCACGAGCCCGCGCCGCAGGTCCGTGGCGACGACGAGCTGGCGTTGCTGCTGCTCTGCTGCCATCCCGCGCTGAGCGTGCCGGCGCAGGTCACGCTCACCCTGCGGGCGGTCGGCGGGCTCACCACCGCGGAGATCGCCCGGGCGCTGCTGCTGCCGGAGGCCACCGTTGGCCAGCGGATCAGCCGGGCCAAGCAGCGGATCCGCGACACCGGCACCCGGTTCGAGATGCCCGCGCCGGGCGAGCTCGGCGAGCGTCTCACCGCGGTCCGCCACGTGCTCTACCTGATCTTCAACGAGGGCTACACGGCCAGCTCCGGCGACGCCTTGAACCGGGTGGAGCTGACCCGGGAGGCGATCCGGCTGACCCGGCAGCTGCACCGGCGCCTGCCGGACGACGGCGAGGTGGCCGGGCTGCTCGCGTTGATGCTGCTCACCGACGCGCGTCGGCCCTCGCGTACCGGGCCGGACGGCACCCTGGTCCCACTCGCCGAGCAGGACCGGCGCCGCTGGGACGCGGCCGCGATCGCCGAAGGCGTCGCGATCATCACCCACACGCTGGCGCGGGCCCCGATCGGCCCGTTCCAGCTGCAGGCCGCGATCGCGGCGGTGCACGACGAGGCGGCGCGCGCCGAGGACACCGATTGGCCGCAGATCCTCGCCCTGTACGGGATGCTGCACGCACTCGCCCCGAGCCCGATGGTCACGCTGAACCGGATCGTGGCGCGTGCCATGGTCGACGGCCCGGAAGCCGGGCTCGCCGCTCTGGACCAGATCGCCGAGGATCCGGTGCTGGCCCGGCACCACCGGACCGCGGCGGTGCGGGCCCATCTGCTGGAGCTGACCGGCGACCGGGCCGGGGCGCGGGAGCATTACCGGCTGGCGGCGCGGCTCACGCTCAGCCGGCCCGAGCAGCGCTATCTGGAGTCGCGGGCCGCGCAGCTCGGACGCGACTGGACGCCGAGCTGAATCTGGGCTTGATCGATGAGTACGAGTTCGTGGTGCATCCCAGGCTTGCGGGCCACGGGCCGACATTGTTCGCGGGGCTATCGAAGTATGTCGACTTGGAGCTCGTGAGCCGGCTGGAGCTCGCCTCGGGGGCGGTGGCGATGCGGTACGAGCCGAGAAGGTAACCATCGGGCTCGTTAGCCCGAGCCGGCCGGTGTACTTCGCGTTCATCAGGATCGGTGCCGATCTCACACACGCCTCGGACACCGGCTAACGGAAGCCGGAAACCTACGCGTCAAGTGGGTTGGACGTCGATCGGCACGGCTGAAAAGAGCTGCCGCCCGCGTCTCAGGTGTCGATTGAAGCGCAGTCCCGCGTCCGCCAGCGCGGCGTCCAGCTCGTCCGGGCTGAGCCGCCGCCAAGCGACCTCGTGCTCCCAGTTCGGCCCCTTCTTCAGCCGGTACGATATGCGGCCTTGCATTACTGTGCCGTCGAAGGACAGCACCTCGAACGCGGTCGCGTCCGGCGGGTTTTGGCCCGTCCACGAGACCGCCGTGTCGAACCACCACGGCGGTAGCCACCGCGCGATGACCTGACCGGTTGGGCTGACATGGCGCCGGCACGCGGCGAGCAGCGCGGCCCGCTGCCGATCGTCCGCCGTGTTGATGCCGGGGCTCACCACCAGTACTACCGGGAAATCCTCGCCGAGGTCCAGCGTCTCGATGTCGGCTTGGACGGTCCGGGCGACGCGCACCTGGGCCAGCATCTCTGTGGAGTCGTCGACGACGACCACCGGATGGCCCAGCTCGATCAGCCGATGCGCGACAAGGCCACCGGTGCCGCCGAGGTCCAGGATCGCCGCGCCGGGCGGGATGTTGCTGTGGATGAACTTCGGCACTCCGGTCGGCGGGAGCGCTTCGTAGAGGCCGACGGGTCTGCCGTCGGCGGTGACCGGGCCTGACATCGAACCAGCATGCCACCCCGCGGCAGCGCCGTCACCGGACCGCAGCACCGCGAAGTGGCCGCCCAGGGCGTCGTCCCTGGGGAATCCTCTGTGGACGTTGGCACCGCGCGGCACCCCTGCCCGGGGGTCGATCTGCTCGACCACGGCATCCTGGACGCCGAACTGGCCGGCAACCTGCCGATCGTGGTCGACCTCGACACCGGCGAATGCCGGTTCATGGACTTCGATGAGATGCTCGAGTATCGGCGCCGCGGGTCGGCCATCTGACCGCGGCGCCAGCGGCATGGGGCGTCGCATCCGGCAGATCCGTGTGAGCGTCGCCGCCTTCCAAAGCTGCGACGATAAGCTTTCGGATCAGCATGGCGTCCGCGTCAGCCATCGCTCAGGGCCAGGTCTGACGGGCGCAACGCGGGTCGGACGGATTCGGCTGCGTCGCGGCGAGAGATTCTCCGGGGCCGTGTCGATCCGCGGGCCGCTCGTTCGACGTGTGGGTGCGAGTGCGAGGGCCGAGAGGCGGTCCCGCCGGACGAGGAGAACACGATGCCGAAGTACATGCTGATCATGCGGGGCACCGATGAGTCGAACGCGGCCCTGATGGCCGGGTTCGAAGAGTCGGCGGCCAAGACGTACCACTACATCGAGGAGCTGGTCAAGGCCGGCGTGTTCGTCGCGGCCGAAGGGCTGGACGATGCGGGCCAGGGCGTCGTGGTCGACTTCAGCGGCGAAGCCCCGGTGGTCACGGACGGGCCGTACGGAGAGACCAAGGAACTGTTCGGGGGCTACTTCCTGCTCGATGTCGCCTCGAAGCAGGAGGCGGTCGAGTGGGCCAAGCGGGTCCCGGCGGTCACCGGGTCCAAGATCGAGATCCGACGGGTGGCCGGGGACGACGAGATGCCGCAGGACACCGCGGGGTCCGTCGAGGAACGGGCCGGGAGCGAGAGCACCGGCCGGATCTGATGGGTACGGCCGACGTCGAGGCCGTCTGGCGGATCGAGTCGGCGCGGATCGTCGCCGCGCTGACCCGGTTCACCGGCGATTTCGGGCTGGCCGAGGATGCCGCCCAGGAGGCGGTGGCCGAGGCGCTGGTGTCGTGGCCGCTCACCTCTCCGGCCAATCCGGCCGGCTGGCTGATGGCCACGGCCCGGCGGCGGGCGATCGACGCGATCCGCCGCCGGACCGCCCTGCAGGACCGATACGCCCTGCTGGCGGCTGACCCGGTGGTCGACGAGGACATCGACCCCGACCGGATCGACGACGACATCCTGGCGCTGATGTTCGTCAGCTGCCACCCGGTGCTCTCCCCCGAGGCCCGGGTGGCGCTGACCCTGCGCGTGGTCGGCGGCCTGTCCACCGAACAGATCGCCCGCGCGTTCCTGGTACCCGTGCCGACCGTGCAGGCCCGCATCACCCGGGCGAAGAAGACGATCGCGGCGGCCGGGGTGCCGTTCGAACTGCCGCCGGCCGATGAGCGCCGGGAACGGCTGGGCGGCGTGCTCAGCGTCGTCTACGTGATCTTCACCGAGGGGTCGACGGCCACGTCGGGCGACCGGCTGCTACGCCCCGGCGTCGCGTACGAGGCGATCCGGCTGGCCCGCACGCTGGCCGCGCTACAGCCGGACGAACCGGAGGTGCACGGTTTGCTCGCGCTGTGCGAGCTGACGGCCGCGCGCTTCCCGGCCCGGACCGGCCCGGACGGTTCGCCGATCCTGCTGGCAGACCAGGACCGGCGGCGGTGGGACTTCTCGGCGATCCGCCGCGGGCTGGCCGCGCTGGCCAAGGCATCGGCCCGCGGGCTCGGCCCCTACGGCCTGCAGGCTGCGATCGCCGCCGCCCACGCGTCGGCGCCGTCGGTGGAGGCGACCGACTGGGACCGGATCGTGGTGCTCTACGAGGCGCTCGGCCGGGTCGCGCCCTCGCCGGTGGTCGAGCTCAACCGGGCCGTCGCCGTGGCCATGGCCTCGGGTCCGGCACAAGCCCTGGCCATAGTGGACGAACTGATCGCCTTGGACCGGCTCCCCGGTTCACATTTGGTTCCGACCGTACGCGGTGAGCTGCTGGCCCGCCTCGGTCGGCGAGCGGAGGCGCGCGCCGAGCTGGAGCTGGCGGCCCGGCTGTGCGCCAACCAGCACGAACGCTCAGTGCTGCTGCGCAAGGCGGCCGCGCTGGGCTGACTTCTCCAGCGCGACCGACGGGCTGGACTGCCCGGTGCAGGAGTACCCGGCGTCGATCATCCGGATTGGCCGGCACTGCTCCGTGGTGACCGAATCGTTCGCCGACCCCGCCGTCGACCTGCTGCTACGGCTGGCCGGCGTACACCAGGTCTGCTGGAGCGCCGCGGTGCTGTACGACGCCCGGCTAGGTCGCGAGCTGGAGCTGATCCGTCCCGAGGACCCCACGCTGAGCCTCACCACCCTGGAGCGCCAATCCGAGCGGATCCTGTCCACGTACCACCTGGTGCGGCTGTTCCGGCGCGCTACGGTGCTGGCCTTCACCTTCCTGAACCTGTTCAGCATCCTGCTCGGCGCGATGACGTTCGCCGCGCTGCAGTCGGTGACCGTGCGGACCGCCGCCGGCCTGGCGATGAGTCTGGCGTTGTTGTTCAACGTCCTCGTGTACGTCTACTTCCGCCGCCGCGCTGCCCGCCGCCGGTAGCGGTCAGTTGCCGTACGTGATGACCATCGGCTGAGGTTGCAGGGCCATCACTTCCTGTGGGGTCATCAGCCTGTGCTTCGACTCCAGCTGGTAGAAGATCTTGAATCCGCCGTACTTGAAGTTGCCGTACTGCTGCATGCTTTGGCCGACCCAGGCGGAGTACTGCTGTACCTTGAGCTCGATGTCGCCGGGCCAGCCGCCGACGGAGTCGACGTGGACAATGACGTCGACCCGGTCGTCGTTGACGAGGTTGCGCTTGTCGGCGATCAGCGCCTTGCTGGGATCGTACGGATCGGCGAGGCCGTCGCCGTCGGGGCGGTACTGGTGGATGAGGAACATCTTGCGTGGCACCTTGTACTCCTCCGGCATCGCGGCGACCGCCTCAATGAGCGGGTTGAGGTCGGACGCGCGGACGTTCGCCAGGTTTGTGCCGGGAATGCCGTTGCGCCGGGGGAACATCCACTCCGGGTCGACCGCGACGTGCACAAAGGGCAGCTTGAGGTACTCGCGGAAGGCGTTGAGCTCGGTGAGCGGATCCGTCCAGCCGAAGTTGAGGTCCAGGAACAACACCAGCCCGTTGGTACGGCAGAAATCGACGTAGCTGTCGATGGTCGCGTTGTCGACGTGGTGGCTGTAGGTGCCGGCAGACCCGCGGTATCCGTCGGGCACGCTGACCACCAGGTCGATCCCGGCGACGACGGGGTGCTGGGGGTCGAGGGCTTGATATTGCGCGGCCTGGTCTTTCAGCCGGGTGAGCATCGCCGGGCTGAGCTGGTAGGCCGGCCCGGTCGCCGCCGCGCCCGGCACCGCGTAGAACGCCACGATCCGGTTCTTCGGCAGCGGCGCGCCGACGCTCGGGTCGAACGTCGGCCTGGCCTGCTCCGGCGCCGCCGCGGGGGTCGCCCATGTATGCGGCTGGGTATGCGAGGTCGTCTGCGTAAGGTATCTGGCAACTGCCACGGTAAATACGATCCCGAGTGCCAGCAGCACGGCGATGAGCGCGGCAGATGCCTGTCGTCGATTGCGGATTGAAAACCGAGCGGGCAAGGGGACGGTGTCCTTTCGCGGAGTCATGGTGGCCGCCTCGAGCACGGGCCACATGTCCGCACAGTTCATGGCTCCCCCGGAGACGACCCCTGCCTCTCCACTCAGGACGACACCAAACATCCAGGTTCATCGTGCTTCGCTCGTTCGGGCCACGTTCTCACTACGTGCCAGCCTGTCGCTGCCGAACCGCTTCACACCCGCGGACCGGCGACGCCGCGGGCACCTCACCCGGGGCTTCGGTAGGTCGGCCGGACGACCGATCCTCCGGGTTGGCTGCGGCCCCGGGGTGACCATCGCGCTGTCCGACTACTTCATCAGTAGTCAGGCACATGCGGTCGGCAGATTGTGCGAGGATGGCATGCAGGGCCGCCGGATGCGTATGTCCACGACTCTGGCGGATGTTTTCCCAGTTCAGGGACTTTCCGCGAAGGCGTTTGCTCTCGGCGCCTGTGGTGGTGTGCGGAGCACGTTGATACCGGCGCGCCCGGCGACACCCTGACGTCGATCGCCGAACGTCAGGCAGCAACAAACCGGGCCGTCGCTGTGAGCCGACGGCCGGGCCTCATGAGGGACAGACCGTCAATTTGCTGGCGTCGTCCCGGGTGCGCACCGCGGGAAGCCACGCGTACCCGCTGGGCTCGACGTCCACGGCCACCCGGTACCAGGTGTTGGAGCCGACACCGTATTCGTCCGACACTCTGGTGGCGTCATAAACGACGCAGCTGGCGGCGAGCCGGTCCCCGTGTCGCACACGATGCTTGGACACGTTATCGGCGTCGTAAGGCTGGTGCGGATCGAGCGCCAGCCCCAGGCTGCAGCTGTACGCTGGGTCGTCGCGGCAGGACACCTCGGCGTTGTACACACGCAGCTGCACGGTCGTATCGGCCTGAGCGGGCGTGCCGTGATCGGCGACCGTCCACCAGACGCCTGCCGTCGCGGCGAGCGGGGCGAGCACGTAGACCAGCGATCGGACCCGCCGCGAGTCCCACGTCCGCGGCGGTCGCGCCTCATCCGCGAGCCGTCTGGCACGGTCGAGCAATTCGCGAGCAGATGGCCGGTTGACGTGGTCCGGGGTGAGGCACCGGACGATGAACTCGCGCCAGTCTTCGTTCAGGTCACTCTGCAGCCGGAGCGGTGTCCGACCCGCGGCGAACTCCTGGGCGGCCGCGGCGCGCGTACCGGCGGTGCCCCCGGCAAAGGGGAACGAGCCACCGGTGACAAGCTGGTACGCGGTGATGCCCAGCGCCCACACGTCGGCGCTCGTCCGCACCCGGACACCACGCTCACCCAACTGGTCGTCCCACCGCTCCGGCGGCGAGTAGTCCGTCGATCCCAGCGGCAGGCCGTATCCATGGGTGCCGTCGAGCTGCGTGACGAGACCGAAGTCGGCCAGCCGCACCGAGCCGTCGGCCGTGAGCAGGATGTTGGACGGCTTGAGGTCACCGTGCACCCAACCCGAGGAGTGCAGGTATTCCAGCCCTTCGCAGATCTGCGCGGTCAGCCGGGCCGCGTCGGGCAGCGGCAGTCGCGATGCAGCCTCATCGAGCAGATCCTGGAGGCTCTTCTCCGCACGCTCCATGACGAGCACGACGGCGCCGTCGAACTCGGTGTCGGGATCCTCGACCACAAGCGAGTGGTGGACCGTAATGAGGCGCTCGTGGGCCACACTCTTGCTGAAGGCGACCTCGCGCTGCGCCAGCTCCTGTATTTCGCGGAAGCGGCGCAGCCCTGACGGGCCGGTTGCCATGAACTTCAACGCAACATCGGCGGCGTGGGCCTCACCGTCGAACCGCCGCGCGGCGTACACGCTGCCGAAGTTGCCGGTGGCGATCGGCGCCGTCACCTCCCACGCTCCGACGCGGTAGCCGACCGGCACGCGTACAGCCCAACCCATGCCGGTTTCCGGCGCGGTCATCGCGTCACGCCCTGCACGACCGGCGCCTTCATTCGGGGGTGCGGCGGGAGCAGCGCGAGGTGCCGTTCCTCGACGAGGCCGAACCGTATGGCGACCGAGACCAGCGTCTCGCGCTTCCAGTCCAGCCGGCCATGCTGTGACGGCGATTTGACCCGGAGCTTGGTATCGGCGAGGTAGTCAATGTGGAAGCCGACCCCAGACGCGCTCACCTCCCGGTGCTTCGGGTGTTGGCGCAGACGCTCCACCACCTGCGGCGTGGTGGGAACGGCGACACAGGACAGATCGCGCAGTCGCGGCTCACACAGCGCCACGAGCACGAGGAAGTATGTCGCCTCTTCGTTGAGCGAGAACGGGCTGACGGTGCCCGCGCCCGGGCGTGACGGCAGCGCGTTCGTGTCGAGGTAGCTGTGGCTGGGCGCGTACACCTGAAAACTCACGCTGCCTGCGCGGGTCGCCAGCACCACCCGGCTGAATTCGAACGGAACAGGCGCGGACAACCGCCGCGGCGCGATGCGAATGTATTCGCCCGCACCCTCCGGGTTTTCCACCAGCAGGCTCTGCTCGGCACTGAGATTGCTCAAGTGCCAGTAGGTGTCGGTGGCCAGGATTTCGCCGGCCACTCGTGGCACGGCCGGATCCGACACGACGATGCTCACCGGACAGTCATCGACGCCCCGACCGAACCTGGCGGTCTCTCCCGCCGGCAACTGCAGCGAACAGGCCGCCCGTTGACCGATGGCCGGAACGTGCACCAGTAGTGTGCCCAACCTTGCCCCCGTTTCACCCGCATTCGATTACCCCGGCGCGGCACCGGAGCATCGAAGATAGCTGATCAGGGCATGCGAATTCCAGCCTTGGGGCACGGACTGCGAGTACCCCGACGCCCTCGTGGAGGTAGTCGCAGCAGGGGCCTCACCGCGCACGCTGAGCGTTGAGGTGCAGGTCGACACTCATCGTCGACGTGGGACCTCTACGAAGTAGATCTTGGAAGGGCCGCCTTCATGTCGATGTTTTGCGTCGTTTTGTCGGACCACCAGTTGCTGGTTTGTGAAGCGCCGCCCTTCGGCCTCGACCCTGCCCGCATCTTCACCTTTGTGTCGGAGCTGGCCCTAAACGCCGTTCCATAGTTTCGTCCACTGTCCAGTGTCCGCAGATCACACTGAGGCCAGTTCGCCCCGCCGTCGGTCGAGTAGTCGAGCCAGATCTGGTTCCCACTTGCCGAGGAGTCGAATTTCGTCCAGGCGTACTGGATGCCGCCGACATAACCCGACCACAGATACATCGTCTTGCCGCTGCCCACGGGCACCGTGAACACCGAACTCGTGTTCGTGGCGTTCGTTGGATCGACCGATGCTGGACAGCTGATGGCGGTGGTCGCGGCGGACGCTTCGACTGCTTCGGCGTGTTGATTGTGTCGCGCTCCGCCGGTGGCGGGATCCTGTGAGGCTCCAGGGTTGCGTAGGTAGCAACACTACGCGCTGACTAACCGTCCACTTCGGACACTTAAGCCGTCGGTACGTGAGATAACGCGCGCGGATCGCGGCTGTCCCTGTGAGGTCACAGGTACCGATTAGTCGCGCGCCCGACGAAGATCTCCGGCGTCACGTTTCCAACTCGTCCAGATGGGTGGCGCTGATGTCCGTTCCGATCAAATCCGTGAGATCCGCCGCCGTGGGAGTGTCGCTCGCGGTGCTCGCGGTACTCGCGACGCTGCTGTCCGGCGCCTCACCCGCGGCCGCGGCGAAGTGGTACTGCGGCAGTAGCTGCGTGGGCCAGAACCCGCAGACCTACCCGTCGTCGAACCCGTGCGGGACCGACGCCGTGACGGTGTCCACGTACGCCGGTTACGGCCGCACGCTGCAGCTGCGGTACAGCAACAACTGCGAGATGGTCTGGGCCCGCCTCTACGGCGCGAGCAACCAGGACAAGGTCGTGTTCGAGCGGTACGACGGCATCGGCGGCTACACCGCGGTCGCTGAGTGGGAGTACTTCACCGGCAACGACGAGTGGTCACGGATGGTCCAGGACCACAGCGTGGAGATCCGTGCCTGCCTGCAACTGGCCTGGGCGACCACCCCCGGCAGCCGGCTCGGCTGCACCGGCCGCTACTGAGGTGGACGAAAGAATGTCGATGCTCAAGCGACTCGCGCGGACCGGCGCGGTGCTGGCACTGCTGGTAGTGGTGACCGGCACGTTCGCGATCGCCGCGAAACCCGGCCCGGCCAGCGCCGCGCCGACCTGCAACGCGAAGGTGTCCGGCGCCGCGTCACAGGCGATGACCGCGGTGACCAAGGCCTGCCAGCAGATCGGCGTGCCGTACTCCTGGGGTGGCGGCCACGGGGCGACACCTGGACTGTCCTACGGCGCCTGCCGCGCGGACGTCGGCGCGCCGAACGACTGCCACGTCTACGGCCTGGACTGCTCCGGTCTGACGAGGTACGCGTATTACCTGGCGGTCGGCTCCGACGTCCTCGGCCGGACCACCGCACAGGACCAGTACTACTCGTCGCGGGCGGTCCGGCGGTGGGGGAAGTCCGACGGGACGGCCCCGCTACTCCCCGGTGACCTGGTGTTCTTCGGCACCTCCCAGAACATCCACCACGTGGCGATGTATCTCGGCCAAGGCTACATCGTCGAGGCGCCGCACTCGGGGGCGCTCGTCAGCGTCGCGTCGCTATCCAGCCACGGCGACTACTACGGCGCGATCCGCCTCTACAACCCGGGCGGCGGCACGCCTCCGCCGCCGCCCCCGCCGACGCCGAACCCGAACACACAACTCGTGGACACGTTCGCGAACGCGCCGACCTATGAGACGCCGAGCAGCACGACGCAGACCGGCACGCTGTACGCCGGCACCAACTACGTGTACTGCAAGGTCTGGGGTCGCCAGATCGGCAGTGGCAGCAGCTACAACCACTGGTGGCTCAAGACCGATCCGGACGAGGGTGCACCGAACCAGTTCGTTTCGGCGTACTACCTGAGCCGCTGGGGCAACGACGAGGCCAAGGACAACAGCGGCGTGGTCATCCGGGATTGCGCGCAGACCCCGCCACCACCACCGACGGCGACGAAGTACTGGGTCGATACGTTCGCCAATGCCGCCGTGTACGCCTCCGCGACCAGCACCACGCAGACGGGCACGCTGAACGGCGGTACGAACTATGTCTATTGCAAGGTCTGGGGTCGCCAGATCGGCAGTGGCAGCAGCTACAACCACTGGTGGCTCAAGACCGACCCGGACGTCGGACCGGCTGATCAATACGTTTCGGCGTACTACCTGAGCCGCTGGGGCAACGACGAGGCCAAGGACAACAGCGGCGTGGTCATCCCCGACTGCGCGAGCAGCCCGCCGCCGCCACCGGCCAAGTACTGGGTCGACACGTGGGACACCGTTTCGGTCTACGCTTCGGCGACCAGCACCTCCGTGACCGGCACGCTGTACGCCGGTACGAACTACGTCTTTTGCAAGGTCTGGGGTCGCCAGATCGGCAGTGGCAGCAGCTACAACCACTGGTGGCTCAAGACCGACCCGGACGTCGGACCGGCCAATCAATACGTTTCGGCGTACTACCTGAGCCGCTGGGGCAACGACGAGGCCAAGGACAACAACGGCGTGGTCATCCCCGACTGCTGACGACGCGCACGAACCGGCTGCCGCGCCCGCACGTCCCGGGCGCGGCAGCTGCCTGGACCAACATCGCTACCTCCTCTCCACCGCGGTGCGCGCCGTGAACGGCAGCACGAGCCGGGACCGGTGGGCGGCGTCGCGATAGATCTTGTGGGTGACGGGGCGCCCCACCGGCAGGTGGAATGCGTCCGGCGGCAGCAGCGCGTTGTGCGCGTCGGCGAGCGGTTCGTCGTTGGACAGCTCCACGACCAGGCGGTGGCCGGGGTTGAACGTCGCCGCGAACGGGTAGAGCCGCAGGACGTACTCCTCGATCTTCCCGGGCTCCACCGGCACGGCGCGGGTGTGCGGGTGGTACGGGTTGCCCTCGGTCGTCCGGTCGTCCAACTCGCGGTGCGATGCCTTGAGGAAGCCTGTGGTGATCAGCTGGCGGCTTCCGTTCGGGGCGACGTCCCACAGCCGCATGATGAAGTTCGTGTCGTCCTGGTCGATCTCGGCGAACAGGTGCGCCGCACCGGTGCCGATGAGCTCTGTGGGCTCCTCGAACGGCTCGGTGCTCCAGCTGACAGTCGCTACCTTGTCGGTCACCGTCAGCGGTGCCTGGTAGAAGCCGTCCGGGGCGGCGTGCTCGGCGCCCATCAGCTCAGGCTCCGGGGAGAGCTTGTGGCGCGGGCGCAGATACAGCGGCCTGTACTCGATCTCTTTCGGCGGCCACTGCGCTGCGGTGACCACCTCACGCGAGCCCTCGACGAAGACGCTCACGGCCGGCTCGTCCATGATGCCGTTGTCGATGCCCTTGAGCCAGTACTCGTACCAGCGGAACATCGTGTCGTGCTCCTCGATCCAGGGGCGCGACTGCATCGGCGGGTAGGAGCCGATGTCGAGCTTCTTGGGACCCTTCAGCACGTTGAACAGCTCGATGTGGCCGTCCACGGTCCAGCCGCGGCCCTGGTCGATCTGCAGATAGACCGGTATGTCGATGTTTTCGGCCAGCGTGATGGGGTTGCGCTCCTCGTACCACTCCCCGTCGAGGTTGTTCATCACGATGTCGAACCAGAACTCGCGGTGCTTCGGGTACTTCAGCACGTGCACGAGGTTCGGCCACGCGGCCACGTCCGGGTCCGCCAGGCGCTCGGCGACGAGTTTCTTGAGCTCCTCCGGGGAGTAGACCTCCCGCATGCGGGACTTGACGTTGGTGTGCGCGATGCCGGAGTCGCCACCGCGTCCCTCGCGGGCAGCCCGAGGCATGAACCACATGATGCCGCCGTGGTAGGTGGTCTCGTAGAAGTCGAAATGGCCGCCGCTGACAAAGATCGCCTTCAGGTGTGGCGGCCGCTCGGCCGCGGCGAGCACCTGCATCGACCCGAAATAGGAGATGCCGATCATGCCGACGTTTCCGTCGCACCACGGCTGCTCGGCGACCCACTCGATGAGGTCGTACAGGTCCTGGCCCTGGGCAACGCCACCGAAGTTGTAGTTGCCGATCATCACGCCGCCGGAGTCGCCGGTGCCACGCATGTCACCGATGACGTGGACGTAGTCCTCCTTGACGACGCGCGCGATGTCACCGGCCTCGATACAGCCGTCCCACATCGGGCTGGGGCGACGCTGCGGCGGCGTGGTGAGGGCGAGGGCCTGCAGCTCCTTGCCGTAGGCGCTCATCGCGATCAGGGCCGGCCGCGGCTTGTCCTGCGTGCCGTGGTAGGCGTCGACGGCGAGGGTGACCCCGTCGCGCATCGGCACCCGCAGGTCCTTGCGGACGGCGATCGTCTGCTCGCCCGCCTGGATCGTCTGGAAGTCAGCCATGAGTGCGAAGTTCCTTGTCCACTCTCACGAGTTCTGGTTGAAGTTCGTGCGGTAGCCGTGCATCGACGTGAAGAACGGCGACGGCTCGAGCGTGGGGTCGCCGGTGTAGCCGAGCTCATCGGCGACCGGGGCGAACGGGGAGTACGGCGAGTCCGTCTCCTGCAGTCCGTCCTGAAGGCAGCGGCAGGCCGCGTCGCTGACACCGGCCTCGATGTCCAGGCTCCCCTGGATCGCCTCCCGGGCCTGGTCGGCGTCGAGCTCGACGCCGTACGGCGTGCCGTCTGCGCGGCGGTACGGGTGCCCGAGGTACAGGTGCTGCGGACGGATGTCGTCGCGCAGGTACTGCAGGCTGGCGCGGTACGCGACCGGATCCACATAGCCGGGGAAGCCGTTGGCGGCCCCATGGACCTGGACGGCGTCGCCGACGAACACCGAGCGCTGGCCGTCGATCACATAGGCCACCGATCCGGGCGTGTGGCCCGGGATCGAGCGGACGGAGACGGTGACGTCGCCGCCGAGCGAGAGGGTCTCGCCGCCCTGGAGCAGCATGGTCGGCTCCATCTCGCCGGAGATGACCGCATTGGCCGCGGCCGTCACCTTCGCCTCGCCGCCGGGGTCGTTCAGGTACCGCGCCCGACCGTGGAGGTACTCATCCACGTGCGCCCGGCGCGAGCGCAGCATCGCGACGTCGGCCTCGTGGATGACCACCTGCGCGCGCCGGCCGGTGAGCTCCCACAGGGCGTAGGCGCCGCCGACGTGGTCGATGTGACCGTGGGTCAGCAGGATCCAGCGCACGTCCTCGATGCGGCACCCGATGGCCTCGAGCGCGGGGGCCATGCCCGCGGCGGGCGAGGAGGCGATCCCGGTGTCGACGATGGTCGGCTCGGGGGCGTCGATGAAGAAGCTGTACAGACCGAACCGACCCCACGGCGAGACCAGGGGATGAACGTTCACGTGCGTCATGAGTCGCTCCGCAGCAAGGCGGCCGTCTCCTCGAAGACCCGGTGGTACGCCGGGATCCAGGAGAAGTGCTGCACGAATCCGTGGCCGGCGCCCGCGTAGCGACTCACCGTGGCGTCGACTCCGGCCTCCTTGAGCCGCTGGCCGTAGCGTTCGCCCTCATCGCGCAGCGGGTCGTACTCCGCGGTCACGATCAGCGCGGGCGGCAGCCCGGTGAGGTCGGCCCGCTTGATCGGCGAGACCAGCGGATCGGCGGGGTCGGCGCCGCTTTCGAGGTAGAAGGCGTTGAACGGCTTCAGCCCAGCCGTCTCCAGGCCGTAGCCGGCGGCGTTCTCGCGCAGCGAGGCGTAGCGATCGACGTCGAAGTCGAGATCGAGTGAGGGGTAGAAGAGGACCTGGTGCGTGATGCGATCGAATCCCTCGTCGTGGGCCATCGCGGCGACGGCCGCGACGAAGGTGCCGCCCGAGCTGTCACCGGCGATGGCGAGAGTGGCGCCGTCCCAGGCAAGGCGCTCGCCGTTCTCGGCGGCCCATCGCACCACCGCGTGGCAGTCCTGGAGGCCGGCCGGGAAGGCGGCCTCGGGCGCCCGGCGGTAGCCGACGGAGACGACCTTGCACCCGGTCTCCTTGGCCAGCGAGCGCGCGACGTGGTCGTGCGTGTCGAGGCTGCCGAGGAAGAAGGCGCCGCCGTGAAAGTAGACCAGCAGGCCGTACGCCTCGGCGTCGACCGGCGTGTAGATGCGCACGGGGATCTCGCCCGTCGGAGTCTGCGCCGTGGCGTCCTCGACCGAGTGGAGCGGCAGGCGCTCCCGCATGGGAGGCACCTGCACCTCCTCGGCTGCGCGCATGGCGACTGGGTCGAGCGGACCCTCGGGCGGGGCCGGGAGGCTCGCCAGGACCTTGGCGATCTCGGGGTGCATCGCCATCGCGTCAGGCCGCCTGCGGCTGCTGGGACGCGGGCTTCTGCCCGGGGAAGACTTCGTTGACCTCATCCTCGCTCCACCCCTGGCGCGAGATGCGCTGCAGCTCGTCGGTCACCGGCTTGCGGGTCGCCTGGTAGAGGGCCATCGCTTCCTTGACGGAGTCGGCCTGGGCAAGGGCGTCGGCGAGGGCGCCGGCGTCCATGATCGCCGAGTTGGCGCCCTGGCCCTGGTGGTGCAGCATGGAGTGGGCCGCGTCGCCGACGAGGACGACGGAGTGCGAGTGCCACGTGTCGACCGGGTCGATGTCGTAGACCGCGCGAACGTTCGCAGCGTCCATGTCGAGGTCGCGGGTGATGTTCACGATCCGCTCGTCGAAACCCTCCACCGTCGCCAGGAGATCGTCCTTCGTGACCTGGGGCGCCCAGGTGCTGTCCGGGCACAGGGCGGTGATGTCGAACGAGACCTGGTTGCGGTGGCGCAGCGGCAGGAAGTACACCTTGGTGCCCCGGCCGATGTACATCCGGAGGTTGTCGTCGACGCACATCCCGTAGGCGTCGTCGGCGGAGATCACCGCGCGGTAGGCGTGCTCACCGGAGAACACCGGGCCCTTGTCGCTGAAGAGCTGCTGGCGCACCACCGACTTGATGCCGTCCGCGCCGACGACCAGATCGGCCTCGACGGTCGTTGCGTTGGCGAAGGTGAGGACGGAGTGGTCGCCCTGGTCCTTGATGGTCTCCAGCTTGTGGCCGAGGTGCACCATGCCCTCGGGGAGCACGCCCACCAGTGCATCGATGAAGTCCCCGCGGTGGATCAGGTGGGTCTTCGCGCCGAAGGTGTCGATCTCCGGCCACGCCTCCTTCATGATCGGGTCGCCCGTGGCGGTGAGGATCTCGAAGTAGTCGCTCGGCGAGCTCACCTTGGCGATCGCGTCGAAGATCCCCCACTGGCGGAACCGGTCCATGGTGGAGGGGCGCAGGCCGATGCCGGCGCCAACCTCGCGGATCTGGTTCGCCTGCTCGTACACGTTGACATCGGCACCGAGGAGCGAGAGCGCCTTGGCCGCCGCCGCACCCGCATACCCCGCGCCGACGATGGCGACGTTCAGGTTCTTGAGGTCTGAGGTCTGCATGGTTCTGTCCTCGGTCAGTTCTTGATGGTCAGAAAGTCGGCGGGGTTGTCGACGAAGATGGTCTTGATCGCGGCCTCGTCGAGACCGGCGGCGCGGAGATCCGGGATGAGATCCTCGAAGATGTAGTTGACGGTGTGGCCCTTCACGCCCGGCCAGCCCAGCGGGCTGCAGTTGGCGTCCGCCGAGGCGAGCACGTTGCCCAGGTGGCCCTGACCGATGAACCGGAGGAAGTGCTCCAGCCGCTCCTTGCGCGGACGGGCCCAGAACGGCGGGTCCGGAAGCTCGGTCTCGTAGCCGAAGGTGTCGAACCCGATCCGCCCGCCCTGCTCCGCGATCCAGGTGTCGCGGGTCTTGTCGGCGTTGACGCCGTCGTCGACATGCCCGAACAGGACGCGGTCGAGCGGGAGACCCTCCTCGTTGAAGATGGCGATCGCGTTCTCGGCGTCGATCGCGAGGTGGGTCAGGATGGGCACGCCGGTGGTCAGCGCCGCGCGGGCAGCGGCGCGGTAGATGCGCTTGTCCAGGTCCGTCATGCGGCCACCGCGGCTCACCCCGACCTTGATGACGCCGGCGCGGCTGCCGGTGTCCCCGATGCCGACGGTGATCTCGTGGATGAAGTGCCGGGTCAGGTAGTCCACGCTCGCCCGGGCGAAGAACGGCAGCGCGGTGTCGCCGCCGACGAAGCCGGTGCAGGCGACGATGTGCACCCCGGTCTTCGCGGACAGCGACTTGTAATGGTCGATGTCCCGCCCGTTGCAGATTCCGGTCACGTCGACGAAGGTGCCGCCGCCGTACTCGTGGAACTGACGCAGCTTCGGGACGGTCTCCTCGTATCGCTGCTCGGGGCTCTTCCACCACTTCGTGTCCAGCTCGGAGCCCGGCATGCCGTACCCGATGTGCTCATGGACGGCCACGAGACCCAGTTCTTCGGCCGGGATCGGCCCGAGGACGGTGTTCACTCTCGACACAGCACTCACCTTTGCAAAGAGACTTGATGCCTTGGCCTGTCGCGCGTTCAGCGCACCGACAGCAGGTCACGCGGGTTGTCCACGAGCATCCGCTGGACGTCGGATTCGCTGAGGCCCTGTGCCTTGAGGAGGGGGACGAACGTGGTCAGCACGTAGCTGTAGGGCAGGTCTTTGGCCGGGTGGCCCTTGGCGACGCCGGTCACGTTGCTCGAGAGCAGGATCCGGTTGCCGTGGCCGGCCGCAACCAACTCGACGACCAGGGCGGCGCGCTCGGCGTCGGCGACGTGGGTGTCGTCCTCGGTGCCCACGTGGTCGAGGGCGACGTAGGCGCCGCGGGTCGCGACCTCGAGCGGCGCGCCGGCGGCGACGGCGTCCTTGCGGTCGAGCCCGCCGACGACGACGCGGTCGGCCGGCAGCTTCTCGTCCAGCACGACCTCGAGGTCGTGCACGGCGTCGTTGCCGTAGCGGATGGACACCGCAACACCGGTGGTCAGGGCGGCGCGGGCCGCACCGCGGAACAGGCTCTCGTCGGTCGCGGTCATGCCCGCGAGGGTCGCGGCGGTGGCCACGAGGCCCGCGGCACCCCGCCGCTCGACACGGGGAACCACCATGCCCTCGACGACCTCCTTGGCGAAGAGGTCGGCGAACTTCTCGGCCGGCCACGGCGTCGGGGGGTTGGTCTGCGGCGTCAGGAAGTAGCCGCCGAGCATCTCCTCGGGGCCCTGGCCCGTCGACGCGACGATGTGCACGCCGGTCGCGCGTGACAGGGCCTCGTACAGCCTCATATCGCGCCCGTGGAACATGCCGGTGCTGTCGACGATCGTCCCGCCGCCGTGGCTGCGGAAGTCCTTCAGCTTCCCGGCCAGGGCCTCGAAGATTTCGGCGCGGTCGATGGTGACGTCGAACGCGTACTGCGCTCCCGGAAAAACCGACAGCAGGGCCTCGTGCACCGCGACGACCCCCAACCGCTGCGCGGGGACGGGGCCAAGGACGGTGTTGACGGTGGCGCCGGCGGTGCGCTCGGCGGGTTGGGCGCCTTTCACTGGCATTCCTCTCGATCTCGCCGAGTGACCGCGGTCACGCCGGCGATGTGAACGATGTCATGTCGATTTACATCGTGTCAAGAAATCATTCAGTAGGTAAAGACTACTCTCGCGGGGACCTCAATCGGCTCGACGGCGTGCAGCTCACCCGGCGGGGACGAACTCCTCGTCGATCACCGGCGCCTCGACCTCGGCACGCTTCGAGCCGAAGAGCCCGAACAGCGTCAGCGCCGCGGCAGCGGCGGCACAGAGGCCGGCGACCAGGAACGCGAGGCTGTAGGCGCTGCCGAGCGAGTCGAACGCGAGCATGTGCAGGCTGGCCGGCATCGGCACCGGCGGCATGTCCGGACCGGCACCGGGCACGACCGGCATCGAGTTGATCGCCATGGCACCACCCTCATGTGCGATGCCCCCGGCGATGTCGGTGTACGGCGGCGTGAGCCCGGACTCGCCGATCGCCCCGCCGACACCAGCGCTCAGGTCACCGTTCGCCCGGCTGACCGCGAACGCGGCGATGAGCACCGGACCGAGCGCGAAGCCGAAGTCGCGCAGCAGGTTGGTGGTGGCACTGGCCATGCCGGCGAGCCGCAGCGGAACGGTGTTGATCGCGACGGCCGTGATCGAGCCGACGGTGAGCGCGAAGCCGACACCGAGGACCAGCATCGGACCGATGAACTGCGTCCAGCCCATGTCGTGAATGTCGAACGTCGAGCACCAGATGCCGCTGAGGGCGATCAGGGCGAAGCCGACAGTGAGCACCCAACGAGGCGAGAAGTTCCGGATCAGGTGGGAGACAACCGGCACCAGCACGAAGGCCGGCCCCTGGATGAACAGGAACAGCACGCCGATCTTCAGAGCGCTCTGGTGCTGGATCGCGCCGAGCCAGATGCTCGTCGAGTAGCAGGTCGCGAGGAACGCGAACATGCCGACCACCGTGGCGATCGCGACGATCGCGTAGGAACGGTTGGCGAAGATGTTGAGGTGCAGCAGCGGGACGTCCGTCCGCAGCTCGATGACGACGAAGGCACCGAGGAGCACGAGGCCCGCGACGAAGGCGCCGATGATCTCAGGGCGGGCGAAGCCGGCTTCCGAGCCCTGCGTGGCAGCGAAGAGGATGGCGATCAGACCGAGGGCCAGCGTGACTTGGCCCGGTATGTCCAGCTTGCGCCCCTCCGGCGCCGAGGAGTCGGCGGCGAACTGGGTGATGACGAGCGAGACGACCGCCGCCGCGATGACCACGATGTACGACGTTCGCCAGTTGCCCGCTGCGGCCAGCCACCCACCCATCAGCGGGGAGATCGCCGCACCGATCGAGAGGAAGCCGGCCCAGACGGCGATGGCTTTGGATCGGGACTCCTGCGACGGGCTGACCGCGGCCAGCATGGCGAGCGAGATCGGATAGAGGATCGCGGCTCCGAGACCCGCGACGACCTGCCCGACCCACAGGATCTGGACCGTCTCGGCGACGTAGCTGACGAGCGAGCCGGCGACGGTGAGCAGAGCACCGACCTGCAGCAGCCGCTTGCGACCGAACAGGTCACCGATCACGCCGGTGGTCAGCTCGAAGACGACCATGGGGATGGCGAAGGCGGCCGTGACCCAGGTCAGTTCGGCGCCGGTGGTCTGGAACTCCTGCTGGAGGGTGCCGTTGAGCGCGCCAGGCAGCGAGTACGCCACCTGCGCGAGGAGTACGGCGAAGCAGCCGGCGACCACCGTGGCGGTGTAGCCCTGCTTGCGCGCAGCGGTCTGCGTCATTGCGGACTTCTCCTTGTCGATAAGCCGGGGGCGATCGGTTCCGACCGCGCGGGATCGGCCACCCCGAAGTGAGCGCGATCACCTGTTGGATGTGCAAGGTGTCATAACGCTTGACACGGCGTCAAGAGTCTGAGCAACACGTAATCAGAACGGCCGGTACGCATAGAACGCAGCCAGCATGCTCTATGCTGGCGGGCATGGCGACGCTTCGTGAGGCACAGAAGGAGATGACGCGAAAGCTCCTGCTCGACGCCGGCCTGGACCTGTTCGTGTCCAAGGGCTATGCGACGACGACGGTCGACGACATCGCGTCGGCGGCGGGGACGACGCGGGTGACCTTCTATGCGTACTTCCCCTCCAAGGTCGACCTGATGAAGGCCCTCATCTCGGAGCGGCTCAACGCCGTGCTCGACCGGGTCCCCTCGGCCGAGCACGGGTCGACCGAGCGCGAGTTGGTCGCCGTGGTCGAGGACGGCTCGCAGGAGCGGATCCGCGCGTGGCTCGCGTCGACCTCGCAACGATGGGATGCGATTCGCCCCTACACCACGGCCGCCTTCGAGGCCGCAGCCGTCGACCCCGAGATCCGCACGCTCCTCGACGAGTGGCTGAACGAGGCCATCGGTGACATCAAGGACGGGCTCGACCGTGCCGACCGGTTTCCAGCCGGCACCCGCCACATGCGCAGCGTCATCGCCATCACCGAGCTCGACCACGTCGCGCGCCACTGGACAGCGGGGACCTGGGGTGTCGGGCACGACGAGATGCTGGACGTCCTCACCGAGAGCTGGGTCGGCTCGATCGGGCGCCACTGAGCGCTAGGCCGCGCCGGCCCGTGCGACACGTCAGCGCCGCACGATGCGTGTCACGGTCTCGCTGCGTCGAACAGGAGCTGGCGCAGCCATGAGATGAAGTAGTGGTCGCCCAGATGCGGGTTCCACACCATGTCGATGCCCAGCCCCGGGAGTTGGAACGGGAACTCCTCGATCCGCAGGCCGACGAGCGTCCGCATCTCAGCGGCGACCCGGTAGCGAAGGAGGGCGACACCGCCGGCCCGTCCGACCAGGTACGGGACGAGCAGGAAGTCGGAGATCAGCTGGCCGACGCGGTAGGTGACCCCCTTCTCGTCGAGCACCGAGTACGGAAAGACCCGCCGCTCGGTGTCGACGATGACGTGCGGCTGCGTCGTCAGCAGGTCGAGCGTGCTTGCTTCCGGTGGTGTGCCTGTCGAGGCCACCACCACGATGCGGTCGTCGTACAGGCGCTCCCGCGGGTACGGCGACGTGAACGCCTCGGAGAGCAGCACGACGTCGACACCGTGCTCCGTGAAGGTGGTCTCCGTCGGCACGGTGATGGTGCGCACGCGGAGGATCGCGTTCGGGGCTCGTTCCGCCACAAGCCGAACCAGCCGTGCCCCGAGGACGAAGGCCGTGCTGGTGGTCATCGCGACGGTGATGACACGACGATCCGTCGCCGGATCGAAGCCCGGGAAATTGACCACGTCCGCGGCCTGCTGGAGCGTCGCCCGCAACGGCCCGATCAGCTCAAGCGCGCGGGGAGTCAGCGTGACACTGCTCCCTTGCCGGACGAGCAGGTCGTCGCCGAAGAGATGACGCATGCGAGCCAGCGCGTGGCTCATCGCCGGCTGCGTCAGACCGACGCGCTGGGCCGCCTTCGTCACCGAGCGCTCCTCCAGGAGCGCGAGGAGGGGCACCAGCAGATTGAGGTTGACCGACGTCAGTCGATACAACCCGGAACCCGTGGTGCCCTCTGCGTCGTCGCTCATCGTGACGAAACGCTACACGGGTTCCTGGCTCGCACGACGCAGTCGCGGGATCGGTATCCGGTAGTTCAGCGCCGCAGCCGCACCGGAGCCGTCGTCGTGCGACCAGCGCATCAGCGCCGGACCGCCGGGCCCTCCCTCGACGTACCTCGGCGCTCCGTCCAGCGGGAGATAGCCGACGGCCTTGAGACTGAGCCCGAACTGCTCGGTCCAGAAGTACGGCTGGAACTGCAGCGGCGGCGTGTCGTCCCCGCGAACGAGGGCAGCCGCAGCAACCTTCGCCTGCTCGATGGCGCTGCTCCACAGCGGGATGCGTCGCAGCCCGTAGGGCGTCGGGAACGCGGCCAGGTCGCCGACGGCTGCGACGTCGGGGCGCACCAGTCCGCGCGGGTCGACCTGAACGACGCCCTGGTCGGCCAGGCCCGTGTCCGCGAGCCACTCCGTGTTGGGGACGTCACCGACGGCGGTCACCACCAGCTCGGCCTCGAGGACGGCGCCGTCGTCGAGTACGACACGTGCGTCGCCGCCACGCCCCTCGAGTCGCGCCGATCCGGTCTCCACGATGGTGAGCCCGCGCTCCAGCGCTGCCGTGACGAAGACGTCGGCCAGGTATGGGCCGAGCTGCAGGATCAGCGGCACGCCCCGGGAGACAAGGGTGACCCGACAACCCGCGGTCAGGCAGCCCGACGCGATCTCCATGCCGAGCGGACCCCCGCCGACCACGACGACTGATGGTCGTCCAGCGAGGCGCTTGCGCAGGGCAAGTGCATCGTCGAGGCCGCGCAGCGTGAACTCCTCGGGAAGGCCGGACAACCGTCGCGCACGGGACCCGGTGGCGAGGACGACACGGTCGTAGGAGAGCGCCGTGCCGTCGTCGAGTGTGACGAGTCGACGGTCGACGGCGAGTCCAGTCGCGCGTACGCCCAAAAGCTCGGTCGCCCCGTGGGTGGTCGGCGGAAGCTCGTGGGACGACATGTCGTCGCCGTCGAGCAGCAGCGTCTTCGACAGCGCCGGACGGCTGTACGCCGCGTGCGTCTCGTCGCCGACGATGGTGATCTCACCGTCGAAGCCGACGTCACGGAGCGTGTCGGCCGCGGTAAGGCTGGCGATGCCGTTTCCGACGACGACGACCCGCTGGATCGGCGTACTCATACGAGCCGCAGGGCCGCGACCGGGCAGACCCGGACCGCGGCGCTGGCCAGCCCGGTGTCGGCGGCGCTGATCTCCTCGCGGTCGATCACCAGCTCGCCGTCGTCGTCGAGGTGCATCAGGCCGGAGGCGGCCTCCTCGCACAGCCCGTGTCCCTCGCAGCGCGCCCGGTCCAGGACGATCTTCATGCCGGCACCACCTCCAGGACCGGCAGCTCCTCGATGCTGCGGGTGATGTTGCTGGGGACGCGGACCTCGGGGCCGGCGATCAGTCGCTCGACCCGGCGGGCCAGTGCGTCGATGACGGCGTGCGCCTCGAGGCGGGCCAGCCCCTGCCCGGCGCAGCCGTGCGGGCCGTACCCGAAGGACAGGTGGTCGATCGGGTTGCGCTCGACCAGGAACGTGTCGGGGTTCTCGTAGTGGCGAGGGTCCCGGTTGCCGGCGCCGAACAGGATCGCGACCTTCGCGCCCTGCGGGATCAGGACACCGTCGACCTCCACGTCCCGGGTCGCGCGACGTCCCCAGGCATGGATCGGCGCCCAGTAGCGCAGCACCTCGTTGAACGCGGCCGGCACGAGCGACGAGTTCTCCCGGACGAGCGCGAGCTGCTCGGGGTGGGCCGCGAACAGGGCCACGATGTTGCCGATCGAGGCGATCGTGGTGTCGACGCCGGCACCGAGGTACTGGTGGATGATGTGGCCCGCCGCGTTGGGCGGGATGTCGCCGCGCGCCTCGGCCTCGAAGATCCCCCGGCCGACCGAGCCGGGCGTCAGGTCCTCGGCGGTGATGGTCGAGCACCATTGGTACAGCTCGCCGGCGATCGGGAAGCTCTCCGCGGTGCGCTGGTTCATCGGTCCGATGACCTGCATCGCGGCCTGGCCCCAGCGCAGCATGTTGTCGCGGACGTGGCCGGTGAACCCGATGAGATCCGCGACGACCTCGAGCGGCAGCGCGCGGGCCAGCCCGTCGATGGCCTCGAACGAGCCCTTGTCGACCAGTTCCTCGACGAGCGAGTCGGCCTTGGCGTCGATGCTGTCCTTCAGGCCGCGGAGCGCACGCGGCGACAGGTTCGCGGTCAGGGTCGCCCGCAGCCGCGTGTGGACCGGCGGGTCGGAGGCGAGGGACGTGCCCGTGAGCGCCTCGTTGACCATCGGGTTGAACCCGATCGCCCCTTCGGAGGAGAAGCTCTCCCAGTCACCCAGGGCGTTGCGGATGACGTCGTACCTCGTGAGCACATAGACGTCGTTCGCCGGCAGATGGACGACGCCTCCAAGGTCGCGCAGTGCTGCGTACGAGGGGTACGGGTCGACGAGCACCGTGTCGTCGAACAGGTCGAGATCGCAGATGGGAACGGCTGAGTCGGTCATGGGTTCACCTCGGGTCGGCACATTCGGTGAGCCCATTGGAAGTGGCCACGCTCACATCAGGCAAACGCATGTTGTGCATGACGCGACATGCACATGGTGCATGCATCCACTCAGTCGCCGCCTGCCTCGATGGCCCCGGCCGCCCCGCGGAGGGTGGCGACGAGCGCCGGAAGCTGATGGCGGTCGTAGCGGACCGCCGGCATCGAGATGGAGAGTCCGGCGAGCGCCGTACCGTCCGCGTCGCGGACCGGGACGCCGAGCGCGACGACCCCCCGCTCCGACAGCCCGTTGTTGAGCGCGAACCCGGCCCGGCGGACGCGGGTGAGCCGACCGCGAAGGGTCGCCATGTCCGGTCGTTCGTCAGGGCGCTGGACGTACCGCTCAGCGGCGTAGAGCTCGTCGACCTCGGCCGGCTGGAGCTCCGCGAGCAGCACGAGCCCGGCCGTGGTGCGGTGGGCCGGGAACACCATGCCCTCGCGCGAACCCACCCGGAGCGCCTGCCGGCACTCGACGCTCGCGATGAACCGCGTCGTGTCGCCCGTGCGGATGGACAGGTTCGCCGACTCCCCCACGACGTCGACGAGCCGCTGGAGATGCGGCAGGGCAGCGGCCCGCAGCTGCGACGTGCGCGACTGCGAGTGCGTGGCGAGTTCGAGGACCGGTCCCGGACGGTAGACCCGCCGGTCGTCCTGGACCGCGAAGTCGCGGTAGACGAGCGTCTGCAGCAATCGGTGGGCTGTCGAGCGCGCCACCCCGAGCCGCTCGGCGACCTGGCTCACCGCGAGCCGGCCCTCCAGCTGCAGCATGACCGCGATGCGGAGCGCATGGTCGGCACTGGTCACCAGATACGTCGGTGGGATCTTCGGTTCCGCACTGCCCATGTCCTGCTCGTTCCGTTCTGCAGAATTCTGCGTTCTGCTGATGCCACCAGCGTCATCGTAGCGATATGACCAGGCCTGACACCCCCGTCCGCCTGAAGGCGGTCTCGGCGCCGGACCAGCCGGACGTGACGCCTGCGCTCGAGGAGCTGTACCGCGGCTTCGAGCAGGAGCTGCTGGTGCCCCTGTGGACCGAGATCGGCGACCTGATGCCGGCGCACCCGCGGTCGCGGGCAGTGCCGCACCTGTGGCGTTGGGGCAACTTGCTTCGCCTCGCTGAGCGGGCGGGCAACATCGTCCCGGTCGGCCGCGGGGGTGAACGTCGTGCGATCGCCCTGGCGAACCCGACGCTCGGCGGTCGGCCGTTCGCGACGCCGACGCTGTGGGCGGCGATCCAGTACCTGATGCCCGGCGAGGACGCTCCCGAGCACCGGCACACCCAGCATGCCTTCCGGTTCGTCGTCGAGGGCTCCGGTGTGTGGACCGTGGTCGGCGGCAGCGGCGAGACGGCGGTCGGCGACGCGGTCCCGATGCGCCGCGGCGACTTCCTGCCGCAGGCCGGCTGGAACTGGCACGCGCACCACAACGCGACCTCCAAGCCGATGGCCTGGATCGACGGTCTCGACATCCCGTTGCAGTACGTCACCGAGTCGCAGTTCTTCCAGTTCGGCCGCGAGCAGATCAGCGCGGCTGAACGGATCACGCCGGAACGCTCGCGCTCCGAGCGGCTGTGGGGCCACCCGGGCCTGCGTCCGCTCTCGGTGGGCGAGGTCGCCCCCGGATCGCCGCTGCTGGCCTACAAGTGGGAGCACACCGACGCCGCCCTCGACGACCAACTGCTGCTGGAGCAGGAGGGGTACGGCGGCACCGTCGAGCCCGGCCACGCGGCCGTCCGGTTCAGCAACCCCCACGACGGCACGGACGTGCTTCCCACGATCCGCGCGGAGTTCCACCGGATCACCCGCGGCGCGCAGACCGCACCGCTCCGCGAGACCGGGTCGTCGGTCTACCAGGTCTTCGACGGCTCCGGCACGGTGACCGTCGGCGACCGGACCTGGTCGGTCACCCGGGGCGACCTGTTCGTGGTGCCGTCCTGGGAGCCGTTCTCCGCCCGGTCCGAGGCCGGCACCACTGACTCCGATTCCGGCGCCCTCGACCTCTTCCGTTTCTCGGACGCGCCCGTCTTCGAGGCGCTGCGACTCGACCGTCAGGAGAACCTCCGATGAAGCTCGCCACCCTCCGCGTCAACGGCGGTACCCGTGCCGTCCGCCTCGACGGGGACGTCCTCGTCGACCTCGGCCACTGCGACCTCGGCGCCCTGTTCGCGCAGGACGGCTGGGCCACGACCGCGGCCTCCGCGACCGGTGAGACCTGGCCGGCCGAGGGCGCAGACCTGGCTCCGGTCGTGCCCCACCCGTCGAAGGTGGTCTGCGTCGGCCACAACTACACCAACCACATCAAGGAGATGGGTCGCGAGCTGCCGGCGTACCCGACCCTCTTCACCAAGTTCGCCGACACCCTCATCGGGCCCAACGACCCCATCGCCAAGCCCGCCGAGACCGACGCCCTGGACTGGGAGGTCGAGCTCGTGGTCGTGGTCGGCAAGCCCGTGCGGCGCGCCACCGAGGCGGAGGCCGAGGCCGCCATCGCCGGCTTCACCGTCATGAACGACATCTCTGTCCGCGACTGGCAGTTCCGGACCATCGAGTGGACCCAGGGCAAGATCTGGGACTCCTCCACCCCCGTCGGCCCGTACGTCGTGACGCCCGACGAGGTCGGCGGCGTCCGCCCGGCGCTCGAGGTGAAGACGACCGTCGACGGCCAGGTCATGCAGCAGGACGACACCGGAACGCTGCTGTTCGACCCGGTGCACCTGGTGCGGTACGTGTCCACGGTGATCCGGCTCAACCCGGGCGACCTGATCGCGACCGGCACGCCCGCAGGTGTCGGCCACGCGCGCGACCCGAAGGTGTACCTCGTCGGCGGCGAGACCGTCGTGACCGAGATCGCCGGGATCGGTGCCTGCACCAACCAGGTCGTCAAGGCGTCCTGATGCCGCGCACGCACGCCGAATCGCTGCAGTGGGTCGAGCACGGAACGCACCTGCTCGCCACGCAGGTCGCCGCGCTGGACGAGCAGGCGATGACCGAGCCCAGCGCCCTGCCCGGCTGGACCCGCAAGCACCTCGTGGCGCACATCGCCGCCAACGCCGACGCGCTTAGCAACCTCGTGCACTGGGCCAGGACCGGCGAGCGCACGCCGATGTACTCCTCGATGGACCAGCGAAACGCCGACATCGAGTCCGGCGCGAGGCTCTCCGCGGCCCAACTGGCGGCGTGGATGAACGCATCCGCGCGCAACCTCGCGGTCGCGATGGACGACCTCACCACGGACCAGTGGCGCGCCGAGGTCGTCACCGCCCAAGGCCGGACCGTCTCCGCCACGGAGATCCCGTGGCTGCGGGCCCGCGAGGTCTGCGTGCACGCCGTCGATCTCGGCACCGGGCTGGCCTTCGCAGACCTCCCCGACGGGTTCCTTTCCGCGCTCGCGGTGGACATCCAGGCCAAGCGCGGTCTCGTCGGGGTTCCCGACGGACCGCTGCCCGAGGTGGTCGCCTACCTGACCGGCCGTCCCCACACCCTCGCCGGGGTTCCCGACCTCGGCCCCTGGCTCTGAGGAAGGCAAGGAACTTGAGCACCCCTGACGTTGTCATCGTCGGCGGCGGAATCGGCGGGCTGAGCGCCGCCTTCGCGCTGTCCCGCATCGGACTGCAGGTGCGGGTCCTCGAGCAGGCGAAGGAATTCGGCGAGGTCGGCGCGGGCATCCAGCTCGCACCGAACTGCACGCGGATCCTCGATGACTACGGGCTGCTCGAGGAGGCCAAGGCCCGCGGCGTCGTACCCGAAAGAATGGTGATGCGCGACGCGGTCGACGGCAGCGACCTGACCTCGCTCGACCTCCGTGACCTCGAGCGGAAGTACGGCTTCCCGTACCTGGTCATCCACCGCAGCGACCTGCACGGACTATTCCTCGAGGCCTGCCGCGAGGCCGGCGTCGAACTGCTCACCGAACAGCGGGTCGCGGCGTACTCGCACGAAGGGGACACCGCCACCGCGACGACCGAAGCCGGCACCGTCCATGAGGCGGCCGTGGTGATCGCCGCCGATGGCCTGCACTCCGTCGCCCGGAAACGTTTCATCGACGACCAGCCCGTCAACTCGGCCTACGTGGCCTACCGCGGCACCGTGCCGATCGCGGAGGCGGGCCGCCCGGTCGACCTCTCCGAGGTCGTCGTGTACGTCGGCCCCCGCTGCCACTTCGTCCATTACGGACTGCGCGGTGGCGACCTCCTCAACCAGGTCGCCGTCTTCGAGTCCCCCAAGGCACTCGCCGGGCTCGAGGACTGGGGAACACCCGACGAGCTCGACACCGCCTTCGCCGGGACCTGCGACGCCGTTCAGCAGGGACTGCCGCACATGTGGCGCGACAAGTGGTGGCGGATGTACGACCGCGACCCGATCACCACCTGGGTCGACGGCCGGATCGCCCTCCTGGGCGACGCCGCCCACCCGCCGCTGCAATACCTGGCGCAAGGCGCGATCATGGCGATCGAGGACGGCTGGGTACTCGCCGGGCACGTCAAGCGACTTCTGGGCGACGACGGCGCCGTCGACTGGGCGGGCGCACTCGCGGCCTACGAGGCGGTCCGACCGGAGCACTGCCGACGCGTGGTGCTGACGGCTCGCGCGTGGGGCGAACTGTGGCACCTCGACGGCGTCGAGCGCGAGCAGCGCAACGTCCTGCTCCGCGCCCGGGAGGCCGACGACTACTCCTTCACGGACTGGATCTACGGCCCGACCGCCCGCTTCCCCGAGGACGAGCCGGCGATGTTCGAGCCGATCCCACTGGTATCGGCGCACCGTGACCTCGTGCATGACGTACCCCGTCCGGCCGCATACTGTGACGACATGTGCGAGCTGGACGCGGTGCCGGACGCGGAACAGGTGTGGTGTGTCGGGGCGGTGGTCCTCGACGCACAGGGGCGGGCGTTCCTGCAGCGGCGCGGGCCGGACCGGTCGCTGTTCCCCGGGTGCTGGGACCTCGTGGCCGGGCATGTGGAGCCCGGCGAGACGTTGCGGGAGGCGCTCGCGCGGGAGATCACCGAGGAGACCGGGTGGAGCCTGCAACGGGTCGTGCGGGATCTCGGCGTGGTCGTCTACACCGGTAACGACGGGGTGCGGCGCCACGAGGTGAGCTACGTGGTCGAGGTCGGCGGGGATCTCACGGATCCGAAGCTGGAGTGGGACAAGCACACCGAGTACGCGTGGTTCGGCCGGGCCGAGCTGCCCCGGATTCTGCAGAACAGCCCGCCGTTCGACCAGCTGCTACACGACACCGTGGCCCGCGCGCTGCAGCCCTAGGCGCCGACGGTGAGGTGCGAGCCGCAACTCGTACAGGAACAGCAGATACGGCATCGGCATCAGGGTGCCGGCGGCCACGAAGAGCTGCTTGCCGACCGGGTACGGATGCTCGGTCCTTACCACCCCGACACGTTAACCACCCGGGCCAACCTCGCAGCCTGGCGCGGTGAGGCTGGGCCCCCTCCGCTTCGCACCCGGCCGGGGTCGGGTGACCACGGCCGGGTGCGGCGGCATGCGTCAGCTGGAGGCGACGCCCAGGTGGGCCTCGCCGCCGTTCTCCTCGCCGCCGAGGCCGCTCAGGCGGTCGTGCAGGTCGTCGATGTCGCCACCCGTGAACGACGGCTGCTCGCCCTCGTCGTAGCCGACGCGGTACTCGACGTGCTGCCCATGCTCAAGCGCGCTCGTCTCGGCCTGCGCGTGGTCGTGCTCGAACACGCCGAACTGCTGGCCGAAGTCCGTCTCCGAGCCGTGGTCCTCGTGCAGCTGGTCCAGCGCGCTGTGCTCCTGGCCCGCCTCGTAGTGGCCAAAGCCGACGTCGTGGCCGCCGAAGGCGTCGGGCTGGTCGTTGCCTGTGAAACCCGGGTCGAGCGTCTCCGGCTGGTCGTTGCCGGTGTAGCCGGGGTCGAGGTGGCCGCCGTCGTCGTAGTCGCTCATCCTGTCCGTCCCTCGGAATGTTGCGGTGGGTGTTCGTGCTGAACGATAGGCGCCCGGTTCTGGCCCGCGTATCCCCAAACCGCGCCACCCCCGCTCGGCCTACCGTGGGCTCCGACCCCTCCGACGGGGTGACCCGGGCGCGGGGTGTCCAGCGGGGCGACCGTCCGGCCCTCGTACTGCGCCGACAGCACGATGTGCGTGCGCAGCTCCCCGTGCGTGCCGACGCGCTCCACGACGCCCTCGAACTGGGGCAGGTCGCGGGCGTCAACAGTAACGGTGTGTGAGTTCCAGGTCCGCTCCGGCGGCTGCTGCCCTGCCAGCACGCTCATGCTTGATTGCCGATGACAATGCGCGGTAGGCAGCGCACGCCCGGAGCCGCGTGCGATGCGCTTCTAACCGCGCCTTGGTGCCGTCCGCGTTGGGGTTGAGACGGCCGCCTCGTACCTGAGCAAGGTATCGACGAATATCCGTTGTTGTGCTGGGCTCAGCGGCGCGAGGGCGTGTCGCCATGCACGGGCACCCGGAGACAGCCATTGGGCGATGGCGGGACGGCTGTCAGGGCTGATGTCGATGATGCGCCGGCGGCGGTCTGCGTCGTCTTCGCGCCGTACCAAGACACCTTTGCGGCTCAGATCGCTCACGATCAGGCTCACCGTGGTCGGTGCCACACCCAGCATCCCGGCCAGTTGAGAGACGGTCAGCGGACCGTCGAGCAGGAGCAGGGACAGCATCGACAAGTGCCTCGGCGCGAGATCAAGTGACCGTAGCTGTTCCGGCAACGGCAGACGTTTGACCCTGCCGACCAGCCTTGGCATCACCAGGAGCAACTCCCTGACCGCGTTGTCCGTGGTATCAGCCGTTGACATCCGCCCATCCCCCCAAATACTTTTGTTTCTAAAGATGATTTGCAGTCAAACCTGTTGCGGAGGATGGTATGCCCCACCTCGGCGTCCACGTGCTGGAGAGCGACCTGGCCGGCCGTGAAACCGCTTTGATTGAGAAACTGACCGACGCGGTCGTCGCCGTCTACGGGGAGTGGGCCCGAAGCATCGTGGTCGTGCAGTTGATCGGCCTGGCGCCCAACCGATGGGGTGTCGGCGGCGCGCCGGCACAGGCGCCCTCGCCCAGGGTCACGTTCGGCATCAAGGAGGCCGCGTTCAGCCGCCCCGACGCCGACGATATCGTCGCCCGCCTCGTCTCCGGGGTCACGGACGCCATCGTCGACGTCTTCGGGGAACGCGTGCGCGCCGGCGTCACGGTCGAACTCGTAGGCACCCCGGCCGGGCGCACAGGCATCGGCGGAGTTGTTGTCACGTCGTAGCTCGTCCATCCAATGCCGGAAACGGTCACGACCAGCCACGCGCCACCGGCGAACCCATGGTCCTGGTCGCCGACCTCGCCGGCGGCCTCCTGACGATCCGCCCGGCACGGACCGCGGCACGAATGCCGGCCGAGCTGCCGTCGCCGTCGTTGCGGTGATGTCGTTGTGCGGCCGGCAGTTGATCAGCGGTCGATCCGAGTCGCCGTCAGTCCGGCAGGACTGGCTTCTCCCAGACGGACACGTGCTGGGCGCTCTCGCTCGTGAACGGCTCGCGGTGCCAGTTCGCCCACCGGTCGCGCAGGTGCAGGCCGGCCATCTGGGCCATCAAGTCCAGCTCGGCGGGCCAGACGTAGCGAAACGGGATCGAGTGGAAGCCGCCGCGGCCGTTGACGACCTCGACGTAGTTCGAGCTCATGGACTGGGTCGCGACGTCGTACAGGTCGTAGGCCCACCGCGTCTCGCTCACGTGGAACGGCACGGCATCCTGCCCGGGCGGGAGCCTTCGCAGGTCCGGCATCATGACCTCGATGACGAACCGGCCGCCGGGCTGCAGGTGCGCCGCGACGTTGCGGAAGCAGGCCACCTGCGCCGCCTGCGTCGTCAGGTTCATGATCGTGTTGAAGACCAGGTACGCCACGGAGAAGGCCCCGTCCACCCGCGTCGTGGCGAAGTCCCCGATCGTCACGCCGATAGCGTCGCCGCCGGGCTTCTCGCGCAGCCGGGCGACCATGGCCCGCGACAGGTCGATGCCCTGCACGGCGACGCCGCGGGCCGCCAGCGGCAGCGCGATCCGCCCAGTGCCGATGCCGAGCTCCAGCGCCCGGCCCCCGTCGGCGAGCTCGACGAGCGTGTCGACGACCGGTTCGACCATCGCCGGGTCGGCAATGTCCGCCGACGACTCGTCGTACCTGGCCGCGATCCGTTCCCCGAAGTACCCATCTTGATCGATCACCGCAGGACCCTATCGCGGCACCCCCGGGCACTGCGCGGGGGTTACCCACGCCAGCCCAGCCTTCTCCAGCGCATCCGCGGCACGCGGAGCTTCCTCGGGGAGGGCCCATGACGCTAGGGGTCCGACCGACACTGTCGTCAATCTCGCGGACCATTCCGCTCCATCCACCGATGGATGCCGGCCATCGGGTCAGGGCGATAGCTTCCGGGCATGGTCCTGGTGCTCAGCTTTATCCTGCTCCTCGCGCTCCTGCTGTGGGGCGTCATCTCCCCGGAGTCGCAGTGGAGGACGCTGCAGGCCTGGAGCTACCGCAACCCGGAGGCCAACGAGCCCAGCGACACCGCCTACACCCTGACGCGGATCGGCAGCGCTATCGCCCTGGCGGTGCTGGTCTGTGGCGGCCTCATCCTTGTGGTGGGCCGGTGAAGTCCAGTTCCGACTCGCCGGCGGCGGCGCCACGGTCGCCTAGGTCACCCTCTCAGGGGACGAGCACGAGTTTGCCGTGAACATGGCCACCCTGGCTGAGGCGTTGTACCTCGGCGGCGCGTTCGAGTGGATACGTGCCGGCTACCGTGGTGGTCAAGTCGCCGCGCGCGGCCAGCTCCGCCAGCCCGGCCAGATCGCCCGTGGACCAGTCCTTCGGCGTGCCAGCACTGAAGGTTACGCCTAGCTCCCCTGCGGCCGGGTCGGCGACGGTGACGATCCGGTCGGTTCCTCCACGCAGCACGATGGAGTCGGGGAGCGCACCTTTCCCGGCCACGTCGAACACGGCGTCGACCTGCCGGGACAATGCACGAACCCGGTCGACGAGGCCCTCACCGTAAAGTATCGGGATGGCGCCCAACGACCGGACATAGTCCTGATTGTCTTCGCTCGCGGTGCCGATGACCGTTGCGCCGCGGGCAACGGCCAGCTGAACGGCTACGGTCCCCACCGACCCGCTGGCCCCGTGGATGACCACGGTTTCCCCGGCTCGTACTCCCAGTAGGTCCAAGCCGCGTTTGGCGGTCTCACCAGCGGTGGGCAACGTGACCGCATCGGCGAACGACAGCTCGGTCGGTATGCGAGCAATCTGGCTGGCCAGGGCATATTCGGCGTACGAACCAGCCGGAGGGTCGGCCCAACCGGCCACCCGCTCGCCTACCGCAACATCCGTCACATCTTCTCCGACCCCGTCGACGACGCCGGCAACGTCGATGCCGGGGATTGCCGGCAAAGTGGTCGGGATGATGGCCTGCATTGCACCGGATCGGATCGTGGAGTCCACCGGGTTGACCCCGCTCGCATGCACCCTGATTCGCACCTGCTGCGGTCCTGGATCGGGCACAGGAACGTCGGCCACGTGCAGCACCTCGGGGCCGCCGAATGTGTCGAACACTATCGCCTTCATGTCGCGCGGACCCTTCATCGTTGGTTGTGCATGAGCCGTCGACACGCGTCAGGCGCCGATGGTCGCCCGCTGTCGCACGCGGGGCAGGACCTCGCTGGCGTACAGGTCGCAGAACTCCCGGTAGTGCGGGCCGATGTTGGCGACGTACACCTCGTCGTAGCCGGCCCTGTCGTACTGCTCGATCATGGCCAGGTGCCGGTCGGGGTCCGCGCCAAGCACGACCACGCTTTTGAGCATGTCCGGTGTGACCAACCGGCTGGCCTGCTCGAAGTGGCGGGGTGACGGCAGCACCACGGCCAGTTCACCAGGCAGGGCCATCGTGCGCCACTTCTCGTGCGCGATCCGCAGCGCCTCGTCCTCGGTCTGGGCGTAGCACGCGAAGAAGGCGGCCTGAGTGGGTTTCGATCCGCCTCCGCCGGTACGGAACCGTTGCACCAGGTCGCGCTCCGGCGCGATGCCGATGTACCCGTCGGCGATCCGCGCGGCCAGTTTGACGGCTTTCGGCCCGAGGGCGGACATGTACACCTTCGGCGGCTGGTCGGGCAGCGTGTAGAGCCGCGCGTTCTCTACGCTGTAGTGCTCACCGTGGTGGGTGACGGACCTTCCGGTCCACAGCTTGCGCATGACCTCGACGGCCTCTTCGAGCATGGCGAGGCGGACGCCGGCCGGCGGCCAGGGATCGCCGAGGATGTGCTCGTTGAGGGCTTCACCGGTGCCCACGCCCAGGGTGAACTTCCCGCCCGTGAGCACCGCGCTCGTCGCCGCCGCCTGGGCGACGACCGCAGGGTGGATGCGAACCGTAGGACAGGTCACCGCGGTGGTGATCGGCAGTGAGCAGACCTGACTGAGCGCGCCGATCATCGACCAGACGAACGGGCACTGCCCCTGCTCGTCCAGCCAGGGATGGTAGTGATCCGAGATCCACAGACCCTCGAAGCCGGCCCGCTCGGCCGCCATAGCCCGTTCGATCAGATCAGCCGGCCCGTTCTCTTCACACGACAAGACATACCCGAGCCTCATGCCAGCTCAGCTACCCGCTGCCGAGCCGGCTAAGCCACCCGAATGCCTCCGGCGGGGCGGCGACCGACGCCGACTAGACCCGACTCGAAAGCGCCAGCCCGTTCCACAACCGGCCAACGTGGATGCGACCGGGGCGACGAAGGCAAGCCATCGATCGACCAACACCGAGCAACCAAACAGTCCGACGCCGCGAAGGACGCTGCGCCAGGTGACCTCCGCATTCGTCAATCCCCGCCCGGATCGGCGGCACAGGTCGGATCATCCGGCGAGCGCCTCTCGGGCCTGGTCGGATTCGTGGGGCATCAGGCCGCCGGTGGCCAGCGCCTGACGCAGGCAGTCCTGGCCCGCCGCGGTCCGGCCCTCGGCCAGGTGAGCCAGGCCGGCGGTGAGCAGCGCCCGGCCCGTGCCGGGCGGCCAGCCGCTGCGGCGGGCCAGGGCGAGGCTGGCGTTGGCCTGCATCAGGGCCAGAGTGAACCGGCCGGCCTGGCGGTGCGTCTCCGCCAGGCCCTGCAGGCAGATCGCCTGGCCCTGGACGCCGCCCAGGTGCCGGTGCAGGAACAGGCCATATTGCAGATAGGGCCGGGCCTTCTCGGGTTGGCCCGCGCCGATCAGAACCAGTCCCAGGCTGCCCAGGGCGACCGCCTCGCCGCCCAGGTCGTTGTTCTCCTGGCAGAGCGTCAGGCAGCCGGCCAGGGCGGCAAAGGCCGAACGGTACCGCCGGCAGTCCAGGTACACCTCGCCGAGGTTGTTCAGCGCCCGGCTCTGCCCGATCCGGTCACCGATCTCGCCGAAGCCCCGCCAGGCCTGGTCCTGGCAGTAGGCGGCGCGCGGATAGTCGCGCAACGCGTTGAGCACGATGCCCAGGTTGCCCCACCGCCGGGCCTGCCCGGTCGGGTCGCCCAGCTGCTGCACGATACGCAGCGCCTCCTCCAGCCGTACGGCAGCCTCCGGGTACCGGCCCAGCAGGAAGCAGGCCGAGGCGTGGTCGTCCAGCGCCTGCGCCTGTCCGGCGAGGTCGCCGATGGCCTGGCTGAGCCGGATCGCGGCACCGCTGCTGTCGGCCAGGTCGTCCAGGCGCATCCGGACCCGGAAGTAGGGCGCGGCGGCCCGGGCGATGAGCACCGCGGACCTGGCTTGCGCCGGATCGGCGGGATCGGCCTGGGTGACGATGGCCAGCAGGTTGGCGCGTTCGGTGTCGAACCACTCCAGGGCCGCTGCGTATTCCGGGTCGCCGGGACCTCCCGCGGCCGGCCGCAGCCGAGTGCGGGCTTCCTGCGCGGCGGACAGGTAGTGATCGGCCAGCCGCGTGCGGGCCGCCGCCTGAGCCGGCGCCGGCTCGTGCTGCTGGGCCAGTTCCCGGGCCACGAGCCGGGTCAGGTCATGCATCCGGTACCGGCCCGGCTCGTGTTCCTGCACCAGCTGGGCGTACCCGAGTTCGTCGAGGGCCGGGCCGGCCGGCTCGCCGATCAGCGCGGACACCGCCGGTTCGGGCAGGTCGGCGCAGCCGGTCAGGGCCATCGACCGGAAGGTACGCGCCGGTGCCGAGGTGGGCTCGAACATCCGGTAGCTCAGCTGGATGCTGCCGCGTACCGCGAGGTCGTCCACGCGCAGTTCGTCGAGCCGGTGGCGTTCGTCCGCCAGCCGTTCGACCAGCCGGTTGACCGGCCACTCGGGACGGCCGGCCAGCCGCGCCCCGGCGATGCGCAGGGCCAGCGGCAGCCGGCCGCACAGCTCCGCCAGCTGGTGCAGACACTGCGGCTGGGCCGCCGCCCGGTCCGGGCCGACATACCGGCCGAGCATCGAGGCCGCGTCCCTGACCGGTAACACGTCCAGGGCCAGCCGGTGGGCGTCCTCCAGGGCCAGCGGTGCCCGGCTGGTCACCAGCGTGATGCTGGCCGAGCCGCTGGGCAGCAGCGGCGCCACCTGGCCGGCCGAGGCCGCGTTGTCCAGGATGACGAGCAGCCGGCGGCCCGCGGTCATGGTCCGGTACATGGCCTGCGCCTCGGTGTGGCCGGCCGGGATCTGCCCGGGTGGCACGCCCAACGCCCGCAGGAAGCTGTCCAGCACCGCCTGCGCCGGTACCACGCTCGGGTCCCGGTCCTGGCCGTGCAGATCCACGTGCAGCTGCCCGTCCGGCGCGTACCCGGACAGCCGGTGGGCGGCACGGTTGGCCAGCGCCGACTTGCCCACCCCACCGGGGCCGCTGATGATCGCTACGCCGCCGGCCTTGCCGGCCGGGGCCAGCCAGCCCAGCAGGGTGGCCAGCTCCCCGTCCCGCCCGGCGAAGGTGGACAGATCGCGGGGCACCTGCCGGGGCCGCAGCGGGATGCCCTGCTCCTGCCGCCAGGCGCTGGGTTGCGGTGCCGGCGCGATGCCGGCGGGCGGCGCGCCGGTGCCGGCACCACCGGAGGCGGGGACGGTGGCCGCGGCGGCATGGGACACCGGCGATCGGGGCGACGGCGGGGCGTCGAGCACACTGCGGTACGCCCCGCGCAGCTCGGCGCCGGGGGCGAGGCCCAGTTCCTCGCGCAGATGCCGGGCCACCTGCTGGTAGGCGGCCACGGCGTCGGCCGGGCGGCCCAACGCATGCAACACCCGCACGTACCGCGCCCACAGCGTCTCGCGCAGCGGCGCCGTGTGTGCCCCGTTGGCCAGGTCGATGGCCAGGTCGGGGGGCGGGCCCATGGCGAGCCCGGCGTCGGCCCGCGCCTCGAGCAGGTCCAGCCGCAGCGACTCCAGCCGGTCGACGTATCCGGCGATGAACCGGGTGTGGGTCACGTCCTCCAGTGGCCGGCCGTGCCACAGCCGGGCGGCCCGGGCCAGGGTCTGCTGGGCGCTGGCCGGTTGCCCGGTACGCAACTGGGCGCGGCCGACGCTGATCAGGTGCCCCACGAGATCGGCGTCGACCTCGCCGGAGCGCACCGGCAGCCGGTACCCCGGGCGGTGTGTGATGATCCTCTCGCCGTGCGGGTCGCGCAGCAGCCGGCGCAGTCGCAGTACGTAGTTGTGCACTGCCTTGGCCGCGTTCGCCGGTGCATCGCGTCCCCACAGTTCGTCGACGAGTAGGTCGACCGGGGTCAACTGGCTGCCGCGGGCCAGCAGCACCGCCAGGAGCAGGCGTTGTTTCGCGGCGGGTACGGCCTGCCAACCGGTGGTGTCGTGGTGCACCGCGACCGCGCCCAGTACCCGGTAACACGGCTGGACCGCCGGGGCTGGTTCACCCATTGCGCCAACCTCAGTCTCTCTTGCAGCCGATCCCCCGACCATGATCATAAATGTCGACGCCTGGCGATACCACGGCGATACCGGACCGCGCCAGGATGCCTGCGGCGCGATGCGCGCCAACGGCACAGTGCAAGGAGGATCAGGACACGATGGCCACAAAACGATCGAGGCTGGCGCTCGCGCTGGCCGCGATGAGCTGTCTGGCCGGGTTCCTCGCGGTCACCGCGAGTCCGGCACAGGCAGTGAACAACCCGGTGCGGTTCGGGCCGTACACAGCAAAGGCTGACATCGACGGTCGCGGCAGCATGAACGTGGACGACCGGATCAAGACCAACGCCTACCTGCTGGGTGCCACCATGTACCTGATCTGCCAGGACACGGGTCCCTCCTACGGGGGCAGCACCATCTGGGACTACACCACGGACGGCTACTGGGAGCCGGACGCCTATGTGAAGACCGGCATCGACGGATTCGTCAGCGGCATGCCCCGCTGCCTGTCCCTGGGTATCGACGGGCGCTCCAAGGTCGGCACCGTCAAGGGCGAGTACGTGGCCAAGGTGGACGTGGACGGTCGGGGCAGCATGAACCCGGACGACCGGATCAAGTACAACGCGTACCTGGCCGGCCAGCAGGTGTTCATCAAGTGCCAGGACTACGGACCGGCCGTGGCCGGCGACACGGTGTGGGACTACACCGCCAACGGGTACTGGGTGCCGGACACCTACATCAAGACCGGTACCGACGGCGTGGTCCCGGGCATGCCGATCTGCTCATCCATCGGTATCGACGGCAAGGCGCCCACCAACCTCAACGGTGGCCAGCGCTTCTCCGCGGCGACCGACCTCAACGGGTGGAGCGCCAAGAGCCTGTCGTCCAGCTCCGTGAACAACGCGTACCGGGCCGGCGAGTACATCACGATCATGTGCCAGGCGTACGGCGAGTACAACTACGGTGGCGACGCGATCTGGGACCGTACCGCCGAGGGCTACTGGGTGGCCGACTACTACGTGCACACCGGGTCGATGGGCTTCGTGATGAAGCGCTGCGACAACGACAACCCCTCGGGCAGTTCGAGCGGTGGTGGCAAGTACCTGGCCAAGACCACGCTCAACGGGTACCGCGCCAAGAGCCTGACCGCCAGTTACGTCAACGACAAGTACCCGGCCGGCAGTTACATCACCATCACCTGCCAGGCGTACGGCGAGTTCAACTACGGCGGCTCGGCGGTATGGGACAAGACCAGCGATGGTCTGTGGGTCGCCGACTACTACGTGAAGACCGGCTACGTCGACATCTTCATGCCCAAGTGCGACAGCGACCCGAAGCCCACCAACGGCCCGGGCAACCCGAGCGTGCCGCCGACCCCGGCGACGGGCAGCATCGCCTCCTCGGAGATGCGCCAGAAGATCGTCAACGCGGTGGCCGGACAGCTCGGTACCCACGAGTGGGGTGACAACTGCAACCCGTACGGTCTCAACGGCGTGATCTGCGGGTCGGCGTGGTGCTCCATCTTCGCCAGCTGGGCGTGGCGCCAGGCGGGCATCAACATCTACCTGCCTTACAGCGGTGACTTCTACCACTGGGGGTCCAGCCACGGCACGCTGCGCTCGACCAGCAACATCCGGCCCGGTGACGTGGTGCTGTTCGGCACCAGCGCGGGAGCCAGTAATCACATCGGGGTGGTGGTCGATGTCGATTCCAGTGGAGCGATCACCACGATCGAGGGCAACTTCAGCGACCAGGTGATGAAGGTCGGGCCGTACCAGCCCAGCTCGGCCGCGTCGTACCACCCGGGTGACGGTGGGATCTTCGCGGTGGTGGCCCCGGTCAACGACTCGGGCGACACCAAGTGGCTCAGCGACTACAACTCCGGCAACGCCGACCCGGTCTGCGCGCTGGACCTCAGCGGCTCCACCCCGCAGTATGTGCTCTGCCTCCAGTTCAACGGCGGCGGCGTCCGTGGCATCGTGCTGGCCGCGCCCAACGGGCCCAAGTCCTACGGCGCGACCGTCTCGGTGACCATGGGCAGCGGCACGGCACAGACCACCCGGTGCCTGACCATCTATGCATCGGGCTTCCGAACGTGCGCGACACCCTGGATATCGGTGACCGCGCAGAGCTTCCACGCCGATGCCGACATCACGGTGAACGACAAGGACCAGAAGCACCAGCGGGCGTTCTCCATGAAGCTGGCGGGCAACCAGCAGACCAAGTGGAACTACTGCGGCCCGGCCAGCACCCAGGCCGCGCTGGGCACCATGGGGCTGGCCATGCCGTCGCAGGACGTGCTGGCGACCGAGGAGCGCACCAACGATCTCGACTTCACCATGCCGACCAGCATCCCACCGTCACTGAACTCGCGGGTGTCCGGTGGTGGCTACGGGGCGTACTTCTACCCCAACGAGGGCCTGCCCGAGCTGGTCGGGCTGGAGTCGCTGCGCCAGTCGCTGGAACGGGGCCGTCCGGTGATCCTGCTGGTGAACCCGAACAAGTTGCCCGCGAGCTGGAACATCTCCAAGGGCACCATCCTGCGGCACTACATCATGATCTACGGATACGGCGGGCAGAAGGACGCGATCGCCACCGGCGTGCCCTACGACATCCAGACGTTCAACGTCTGGGACCCGGCGAACAACGTCACCCACATCATGAACCTCATTGATCTCTACAACTACACGTACAACGCCGAACTCGTCGGTACCGGATCGTTCATCGCGATCTCGACCTGAGTAGGAAGATCGTGGCGGGGGCAACGCGGGGCCGCCCCCGCCACGATCGGTACATAGTGCGGCGGCAAACGCGCCTACGACTGGCTGGGCAGTAGCCGCCACCCGGCCCGAGGGCGGGCGATCGTCACCCGGGCCGGATGCTGCCTGCCGTCAGTTCCAGGGGTTGGCGGGCTGGTCGTTGATGCTGGTCCAGAAGCGGCTGGCCGGCAGGTTGCCGGAGGCCCAGAGGGACCAGCCGCCGCCGTCGTGGAACTCCGCCATCCGCCAGCCGCTGCCGAATTGCGTCGAGCAGATCGCGTTGGCCGCCGCGACGCTGGTCAACTGGGCGCCCGGGATGGCCGGGGTGGCCGCGACCGCGCCGCCGGCCCACCGGCCGAAGCCGGTGGTCGGGATTCCGGCGGGTGCCGGCCGGCCGTCCACGTAGATGCACAGCACCGGCAGGGCCGCCGAGGCAGGGGTGTCTCCGGTGTACGCGTTGGTGGTGGCATCCCGGCCCACCTGCACGATGCCGTCGCTGCGCTGGGTCAGTCGCGCCCAGGTCATCCCGGCGTGGGTGGCCGGCGGCGCCCCGACGAACAGCAGCCGGTTGGCCGAGCCGGGGCCGGGGTTGATCACCTTGTTGGGCGTCGCGTTGGCGTAGAGCGCGCTGGCCACGGCGGAGGGCGACGCGCTGGGGTGACTCTGCAGGTAGAGCGCGGCCGCGCCGGCCACCAGAGGCGAGGAAAACGAGGTGCCGTTGACGTAGGCGTACTGGTTGTCGGCGTCCAGCCACGCCGCGCGTACGCCGTCGCCGGGGGCGAACATGTCGACTTTGCCGTAGTTGCCCCAGCTCGTCCTGGTATCGAAGCGGTCGGTGGCGCTGACCGAGATGACGCCGCCGGCGCGGGCCGGGCTGGACTTGTCGGCGCTCCTGTTCTCGTTGCCGGCGGCGGCGACCACGGTCACGCCTCGGCTGATGGCGAACTTGGCGGCCCGGTCGGTCGGGCTGGACAGGCGCAGCCAGCGCCGCCAGAAGCCCGGCGGGACGCCGTAGCTGACGTTGGCGACCGACGGTCCGGAGTGGTGGTTGGCCACCCAGTTGAGGCCCGCGACGATCGTCGAGTTGAAGACCGAGACGAACGGGTTGTACGCGTTACCGCGGCAACCCGCGATCCGCACCGAGATCAGGGTCGCCCCGGGGGCGACGCCGACGGTTGCGCCCCCGGCGACGCTGCCGACGGCGGTGCCGTGGCCGTTGCAGTCGTCGCGCTGGCCGAAGAACCGGATGAAGTCGACGGCCTGGCTGGCCCGCCCGCCGAACTCCTGGTGGCTCGGGCGGAAACCGGTGTCCAGGATGTAGATCTTGACGCCGGCGCCCGTCGCGCCGCCACCGGTGTACGGGGCGCCGTCGAGTGGCAGGTTGCGCTGGTCCACGCGGTCGATCGCCCACGAGTACTCACTCGGCTGGCCGTAGGTGTCCTGCTCGACCGACTCGACCCGCGAGTCCAGACTCATGGCCTGCGCCTGCGCGTCGCTGGCGGTGAAGCTGAACATGCCCGATTCCATCGTGTCGATGATCGTGCCGCCGTAGGTGGCCACCAGGCTGTTCGCGATGCCCGCGACGTCGTCGGGGGAGGTGGACTCGGGCAGCATCGCGATGAACTGCCCCGGCACGGGCGCCTCGGAGGTGAGGAACTTCGGCTGCGCAACGCTGGCCGGCATGTCGCCTGCGGAGTCCCACGGGTTGGCCGGCTGGTCGTTGATCGCGGTCCAGAACCGGGTGCCGGGCGGGATCGAGCCGCTGGCCCAGAAGCTCCACCCGCCGCCGTCGTGGAACTCCGCCAGCCGCCAGCCCGTACCGAACGTCTCCGCGCAGATCGTGTCGCCCTGGGCCTGCGAGGTCAGCACCAGTCCCGGAATCTGCGGGGTGACCTGCACCGCGCCCGCGGCCCAGCCGTTGTAGGGCCCGGTCACCACGTCCGGCGGCTTGGCACGACCGTCGACGAGCAGGCACAGGATGGCCCTGGGCTGGTCGACGGTCGTGTCGCCGGTGTACGGGTTGGTCTGCGAGTCTGCGCCGACGCGGACCGAGTCACCCTGCTGGCCGAGGACGGTCCAGGTCATCCCGGTCCGCACCGACGAGGCAGCCGAGGCCGGGTCGGGAACGGCGAGGCCGGCCAGCACCATCAAGGCAGCCGCGCTGCCGGCTCGCCACTTCCAGAGACGTCTCGTCACCTTTCACGTCCTTTCCGGGACATGTGTAGAAAGGGTGCATGTGAGCGACCCGGGACGCCATCCGCGCCGGCAGTCACCGATCGGGTCGCGAAGAATCTAACATTGCAAGTCGTCAATATTGAAGCGAATCACTCTTGTGACAAATACGATGGCGGCCGGGTGGCCTGTCAGTGAGGATCTACCTGTGATCGACCGGATCCAGCGCCTGACGCTCGACGAGCTCCCTGACTGCCTCGCTCTGGCCCAGGACCGCGAGTGGCTGCCCGAGCAGCACAAGTGGCGTCTGCTATTCGACGTCGGCAGCGTGTACGGCCTTCGCAACGAGGTCGGCGACCTGGTCGGCACCACGATCCTCACCCGATACGGCGCCCAGCTCGCGGCGATCAGCATGGTGCTCGTCGCAGCCCATTACGGTGGCCGTGGCCTCGGCCGGCAGCTGATGCAACATGCGCTGGCCGAGGCGGGCGACGCGACGGTGTTCCTCAACGCGACCGAGCAGGGCCGCCCGCTGTATGAGAAGCTCGGCTTCGTCTCGGTCGGCACGACCTACACGCATGTGGGCCGGTTTGCGCCGCCGGCGGGTCCAGCCGGGTCGCGACCGGCGGTTCCGGGCGACCTCCCCGCAATCCTCAAGCTCGACACGGAAATCAACGGTGCCGACCGCAGCCACCTCGTGCAGCGGCTGCCGGGCTTCGCCGAGCAGCTACGCGTTGTCGAGCGGGGAGGGGTGGTCAGCGGATACGCCGGCGCGTGGCGAAACATCGACAACGTCCTCATCGGCCCCGTCCTCGCAGAGACCGTCAACGACGCGAAGACGTTGATCGCCGATCTCGCCGGAACCATCAGCGGACCAGTGCGATTCGACCTCGACGACCGGCATCCGCAGCTGCGCGAATGGGCGACGCAGCACGCGGTCCCAGTACGGAACTCCACGGCCGTGATGGTCCACGGCGCCCAACCGTTACCAGGTGATCGCGGCCGCTGGTTCATCCCGGTGATGCAGGCGCTCGGCTGAACGCGAGTTCGCACCCGGCGAACCGCGTCGGCCGTCGTAGGTCCGCGCCCTGGGCTGGTTGAGGCCAGGGCCGCCGCTGGTGTCAGGGCGTCGGTGTCTCCGCCAGTCCGGCGAGAGCCGTCGCCGCTTCGGTGTCGGCACGCTCGGCGGCGGTCGCGAGGCGTCGGGCGAGCACGGCACAGGTGATGAGCTGGATCATGTGGAACACGATCAGCGGAACGATGACGATCGCGACAGTGGCCCTGGGGAACAGGACGGTCGCCATGGGCAGGCCGCTGACCAGGCTCTTCTTGGACCCGCAGAACATCGCCACGATCTTGTCCGCGCGCGGGAAGCCAAGTCGTCCGCCGGCCCACCAGGTGATGCCGAGCACGAGCGCAAGCAGCAGGCAGCACACGAGCGCGAGCACGACGAGGCGGCCGGCCGGGAGCCGATGCCAGACGCCCTGGTCAACGCCGGCGCTGAAGGCGACGTAGACGACCAGCAGGACGGAGCCACGGTCGACGATGCCGGTCGCGGACGCGTGGCGCTGCAGAACCGCCCGTAGCCGCGGGCGGGCGAGTTGGCCGAGGGCGAACGGCGCGAGCAGCTCGGCGCAGATCGACAGCACCGAGTGGCCCGAGATGCCGGCGGACGAGCCGATCAGCAGCGCGAGCAGGACCGGTGTGAGCACGACACCGAGGAGGTTGGACACCGACGCGGAGCAGAGCGCGGCGGCAACGTTCCCGCGAGCGATCGCGGTGAACGCGATCGAGCTCTGCACGGTCGAGGGCAGGGCAGCCAGGAAGACGACCCCGATCCAGAGCTGGTGCGTGAGCACCCCCGGGACGAGTCCGCGGCAGGCCAGGCCGAGGACCGGGAACACGACGAACGTCGTCGCGAACACCAGACCGTGCAGTCGCCACTGGCGTGCACCGTCGAGGATGTCGCGTGGGGACAGCTTGGCGCCGTGGAGGAAGAACAACAAGCACACGGCCGCGGTACTCGCGTGCCCGGCTCCGGTCAGAACGCTCCCACGGGCGGGCAGCAGCGTCGCCACTGCGACGGTGAGCAGCAGGAAGATCACGAAGCGATCAACGTTGCCCGACACGGTCCGGCTGAGACGGAGCAAGAACGACACGATCCCATCGTCGGCAAGGCGAGGGTGTTCCCGTAACGGGGATACCGTGAGCACTGTGAACGCAGATCGCGAAGACGGATTCGATCCTGTTCAGCTGCGCACGTTCGTCACCGTGGCCGAAGCGCGCAGCTTCGCCCACGCTGCCCGGCTGCTCCAGCTCGGCCCCTCGACGGTGAGCCAGCACGTACGCAAACTTGAGCGCGCCTGCGGGCGCGTGCTCCTCGAACGCGACACCCACAGGGTGGCGCTGACCGTCGACGGCGAGGCCATGCTCGGCTTCGCGCACAACATCCTGGACAGCCAGGCCGTGGCACGTGACTACTTCGCCGCGAGCCGCCCGCGCGGCCGCGTCCGCTTCGGCATCTCCGAGGACTTCGCTCAGGTCCGGCTACCTGGCATCCTGCGCACCCTGCGCCAGCGCTACCCCGACGTGGACGTGGAGCTGACCGTGGCACTCAGCGGCGTGCTCTACCAGCGAATGCGAGCCCGTGACCTCGACCTGATCCTGGCCAAACAGGTCGCCGACGCCCACCCCTCCGACGTGCGGATCGTCCAACGCGACCGACTCGTATGGCTGGGCACGCCCGAACTCGCGCTCCGCCCAGGCGAGCCGATCCCACTGATTCTCTACCCCGAGCCGAGCGTCACCCGAGCCGTCGCGCTGAAGGTGCTTCACGAGCGCGGCGTGCCCTTCCGTACCGCATGCACTGCGAGCAGCCTGTCCGGACTGCGCGCCGCCGCGCTGGCCGGGCTCGGCCTATTGCCACACTCCCAATCGCTCGCCCCACCCGAACTCGGCCGAGTCACCGCAGGGCTGCCCGACCTCGGCTCGATCGACCTCGGCCTCATCACACGCCGCCGCACGCCAAACCCGGCCGAACACGCACTCATCCAGATCATCACCGGCACCTGACCGCGAAGCAGACCTGATCTAGTGTCGGGGCGTGCAGGTCAGCTGCGACCGGAGAGGTCCGTTGCGAAGCCGAGCGAGCACGAACGGGCGAGGGACCGGGCCGCGCGACGGCCCGGCCCACGCCGTCATGCCTTCGGGATTTTCGCCATCATGCCCTTCGCGAGGGCGGCCATGTTCGTCTTCATGGCGTCCGAGTCCCAGGGCTCGGTGCCGCCGGCGGTGAAGCGGACCTCGACGTACAGGTTCTGGTCGACGCAGACGAGGATCGCCTCGATGCGCTTGTCGCCGGCGCTGAGCCGCCGGGTGTAGAAACCCTGCGAGCCGCAGCCGGTGACCTTCTCGTCGTCGAAGCCGGAGATCTTCGGGTACACCTCGGCGGACTCCTTGTAGCGGGCCGCGGTGTCGCCGTCGACGTTGGCGAACGTCTTGAGCCCCTGAGCGCCGTCGGCGGCGGAGAGGAAGTACTCGCAGCCGTTGAGGGTGTACCTGGTCTTCTCCTCGACGGGCTCCCCCGTGCCGGTGCCGACGCGCGGGCCGAGCAGACTCGGGTCGGCGAGCGCGCACGGGTCGGTGGGCTGCTTGTAGCCGCCGGCCGGGTTCGCGGCCTGGGTGGCCGCCGGGGTGGCCGGGTTGGTGGCGGCCGGCTGGTCGCCGTTGCCGTCGGCGAGGACGAGGACCGTCCCGAGGACGAGACAGAGCGCGAACACCCCGCCGACGAGGCCGAGCACGAGGCCGAGGACCTTCTTGCGGTTCGGCGCGGGGGCCGGCGGCGGCGGGAACGGCGGTGCTGTATATGGAGCGCCCTGGTAGGGCGGTTGGTGTGGCGCAGTCATGGTCGCCAAGTCTGGCGGTGTACGGGCGGCCGCACGGTCGGGCGGCGGATGCCGGGGAGGTCGGTTATCCGACCGCTGTCGGCTATGCGCGACCCGCAACGTGCCAGAGCGCACGCTGAGTAATCACATGCTTATTTTTGGTCTTGACATAAGTGAGATCGGCCATAGATGGTCGTGCGGTCGGGGCGGGGCCGGCAGGTGGCCGCCGCCCGCTTATCCGGTCATCGACGGCAGGCGAGGGAGGCGGCATGCTCCAGCTCGTACTCGGTGCATTGCGGCGGCGGCCGGCCCAAGCGGCCGCCGTGTTCGCGCTCGGGGTGCTGCTCTGCGCGATCGCCGCCGCCGGGCCGCAGTTCGCCGCCGCGGCCATGGCCCGGGCGGCCGCCGCCGACATCGACACCGCGGCGCCGGCCCAGCGGCTGCTCACCGTGCGCCGCGGTGCGCCGGCCGCCGGGGATCCCGAGGGGGCGTTGGCCGAGTTCCGGCGTACCGTCGAAGCGATCTTGCCGCCGGGTAGCGCGCGGCCCGTGCTCGGGCTGACCCGGACGCTCATCAGCATTGCCGGCTCCGCGCGGACCGCGCCGGTCGCCTACCGCGACGACGCGTGCGCCCACATGCGCATCACGGGCGTGTGCCCCGACGCGGCGGGTGAGGCGGTGGTCAGCCGGCACGCGGCGAACACCCTCGGCGTCCACGAGGGCGACCCGCTCACGCTGCGCACCGAGGCGGGGCTGGAGGTGACCCTGCGCGTCACCGGCGTCTACGAGCGCGCCGACGAGTCCGGCGAATATTGGGCGGAGCCGATGTTCGGGCCCGGGCGGATCGCGGCCGGCGAGGAGTCGCTCGACCCGGTGTTCGTCGATCTCGCGACGTTCGCCGATGCGCACCTGGACGAGCCGACCGCCGTCTACACCGCGCCGCTGCCGCCGTGGCTCGTCGGCGGGCTCAGCGCCGGTGCGGTCGCCGAGCGGCTGGCGGCGACGCGGACGGCCCTTCGCGACAAGGGGTTCGACCTCGTGCCGCCGAGCGAGGACCTGCTGCGGGCGGTCGATGCCGACCGGGGCGCCATCCGGCGAGGGCTGCTCGCCGGGTGGGTGCAGGCGCTCGCGCTGTGCTGGCTGGCGCTGGCCGTCGTCGGGCGGCACACCGCGCAGGACCGGCGCCAGGACGTGGCGCTGCTCAAGCTGCGCGGCGCGACCCGGCGGCGGACCGCACGGCTGATCGTCGGTCAGCACCTGCTGCCGATGCTCATCGCCGTGCCCGTCGGGGTGCCGCTCGGCATCGCCGGCGCCCGGGCCGCGGCCGGCGCCGGGGTGCTCGCGGCCGACGGCGCGGCGATCGCGCGGCTCACCGCGGCGGCCGTCGCGGGCGCCCTCGCCGCCGGCGTCGCGGTGCTGGCGCTGGGGGAAGCGCCCGCCCTGCGCGCCCCGGTTGCGGCACTGCTGCGGCGGGTGCCGCCGCGCGGGAGCGGGCGGCGGGTCACGCTGGATGTGGTCGTGCTGGCCGTGGCCGCGGCGGCGCTGTACCAGGTGCGCGCCTCCGGGCCCGGCGGCGTCGGTGCGGCGGCGCCGGCGCTTGTCGCGCTCGCCGCCGCGACCCTGCTCGCCCGGCTGTTCGCCGCCGGCAGCGCGCGGCTGGGCGGTGGCGCGCTGCGGTACGGGCGGGTGCGACTGGCCCTCGGCGCGCTGCGATTCTCCCGCGGGCCGGGCGTCGACCGGATCTTCGTGCTCATGGCGGTCGCGGTGGCGCTGCTCGGGCTGGCCGCCGAGGGCGCCGCGGCCGGCCGCGCCCGGCGGGCCGAGCGGGTCAGCGTCGAGCTCGGCGCCGGGCAGGTGCTCGCCGTGCAGGCGGCCAACCCGACCGCGCTGCTGGCCGCGGTGCGCCAGGCCGACCCGCAGGGGCGCACCGCGATGGCGGTGCTGGCCGACCCGGCGGCGTCCCCGCCGGTCCTCGCCGTCGACGCGGGCCGGGTCGCCGCCGTGGCCGACTGGCGCGCGCAGTACGGGGCGCCGGGCGCACTGCAGCCGCCCGGCCCGCGACCCGACCCGCTGCCGCTGATTCACGGCTCGGCGCTCGCGCTGACCGCCGGCAACGCCTCCGCGCGGCCGCTGCGGGTATTGATGACCCTGCGGCAGGCCGCCGCGGGCGCCGACCTGACCGTGGCCCTCGGCCCAGTGCCGCCCGGCGAGCACGAGGTGTCCGCCCCGGTCCGCGGCTGCGAGCCGCCCCCCGGTTGCCGGCTCGTCGGGCTGCGGCTGGCCGGGGAGGAGGACGCGGACGGCCGGCCGGCGAAGCCGCCGGGCGGCAGCGCGCTCACCGTCCGCGCGCTGCGCCAGCAGGGGCCCGACGCGGTGATCCTCGACGCGGCGAACCTCGGCGACCAGCGGCGGTGGCGGGGCGCCGCGGCCGGCATCGGGATGGGCGTCGGGGCCCGGGCGGGTGCGCTGACGCTGCGGTACCCGCAACGGGAGCAGGACGCGGCGCCGGCCGACAACCAGGCCTACGTCGTGGACACCCCGGCCGCCGTGCCGGTGATCCTTGCCGGGCCCGCGCCGAAGGCCTGGCTGGCCGGCGACCCGGCACTGCCGCTGTTCGGCGCCGCCGGCGTGCGGGTGCGGGTGGCCGCGACCGCGCCGCTGCTGCCCGTCTACGGTCCGGCCGGCGTGCTCGCCGACCTCGACGCCGTGCTGCGCGCCGCGCCGGACGCGGGGCTGATCGGTGTACCGCAGGTGTGGATCGCCCGCGGCACGCCGCCGGCGGCCGTCGACCGCATCACCGAGCGGCTGGCCGCCGCCGGCGTGAGCGTCTCCGGCGCCGACACCGCCACCGCGCGCCTCGACCGGCTCGGCCGCCACGGCGCCGCCCTCGCGGCCGGGTTCCAGCTGCTCGCCGCCGGCGCCGGGCTGCTGCTCGCGGCCGTGGCCGCCGCCGCGGCGGTGACCGTGCAGCAGCGGGCCCGGGTGCGGGAGTGGCACGCGCTGCGCGCACAGGGGCTGCCGGCCCGCGCCCCGGCCGCCGTGGAGGCCGGCGGGCAGGCGGCTCTCGCGGGGCTGGCCGGGCTCGGCGGCGTGCTCGTCGCCGTCGTCGCCGACCGGCTCACCGGCGCCGCCGCGGCCGCCGTCGCCGACGACTGGTCGTGGCTGCCGGCGCCGCAGGCGCTGCGTCCGGCCACGCTCGGCGTGGTCGGGCTGGCCGCCGTCGCGGTCCTCGCCGCGGCGTCCGGCGCCGCGCTGCTCCCGCTGGCTCGCCGCCTGCGCGCGGAGGCCGGCCGATGATCTCCCTGGTGCTCGCGATGCTGCGCACCCGGCGCGGCCAGGCGGTGACCCTCGCCCTGCTGACCCTCGTGGTGGTCGGCGCGACCGTCGCCGTGCCCGGGTACCTGCGGGCGGTCGACCTCGCCGTCGTGCGCAGCGAGGTGACCGCGGCCGCGCCCGGCGAGCGCACCGTCGCGCTCGAGGCCGTCGTGGACAGCCGCGCCTCGGCCTCGGTCGACTTCACCGACGTGGCCGGGGCGCTGCTCACCGTGCCCGGCTTCACCCAGGTGTACTCCGCCGAGTTCCCGGCGGTCGGCATCGAGCCCGAGCCGCGCGACACGAGCCGCGTCACGTACCGCCAGGACGTCTGCGCGCACCTGACCCTGCTGGCCGGGCGGTGCCTGCTCGGCTCCGGCGAGGTGATGCTCGGCGAGCACGCCGCCGAGCGGCTCGGGCTCGGCGCCGGCGACCCGATCGGCCTCGCGTCCGCCGTGCCGAGCAGCTCGCCGACCGGGACGATCTACGTCGCCCTCGGCCCGGCGACGCCGCTGACCGTCGTGGGCGTCTACCGGCCGGCCGAACCGCAGGAGGAGTACTGGGGCCGGCACGACTACTTCGCGGTCGACGGCAGCGGCCGTGCCGGCGAGCCGGTGTTCGCCGACGCGGCGACGTTCGCGCTGATCAAGCGCAACCAGACCACCGTCGCGGTCGACGCGACGGCCGCGACGGCGACGTTCGACGCCGAGCGGCTGGGCCGGCTGCGGGGCGAGCTCGCCGAGCTCAAGGAGCGCGCGGCGCGGCTGAGCCAGCAGTTCGCCGTCCGGACCGACATCCCCGGCCTCGTCGACCGGGTCGAACGCAGCCGGGCGCTGGCCCGCCAGACCGTGCCGGTGGGCGCGGTACCGCTGCTGCTGCTCGCCTATCTCGTGCTGTACCTGGCCGTCGACTACGGCGTCGAGGGCCGGCGGCCCGAGCTCGCGGTCATCGCGCTGCGCGGCGGCGGCTGGTGGCACCGGTGGCTGCTGGCCCTCGGGGAGAGCGTCGCGGCCATCGCCGCCGGCGCGCTCGGCGGCTGCGTCGCCGGCCAGCTCGCCGTCGGCGCCATCGCCGCCTGGCAGTTCCCGGGCCTGGGCGTGCCGCTGTTCGACGCCGGCGCGCTTCGGCTCGCGCCCGTCACGGCCGCCGGCGCGCTGCTGGTCGCGCTGCTCGCCCAGCGCCGGCACCTGTTCAGCCCGGTCGCCGAGCTGCTGCGCCGGGTCCGTTCCCGGGCGCATCAGCGCAGCTGGCGCGCGCCGATCGGCGAGATCCTCGTCGGCGTCCTCGCCGCCGCTGCGCTGGCCCAGCTGTTCCTCGGCGGCGGGCGGCTCACCGGCGTCGCGATGCTCGCGCCAGCCTTGACGATCCTCGCCCTCGCCGTCGCCTGCGCCCGGCTGGTCGCCCCGGCCGCCGGCGCGCTCGGCCGCGCGGCGCTGCGCCGCGGCCGGCTCAGCGCCGCGCTCGCCGCGCTGCAACTGGCCCGTCGCCCCGGCCCGCAGCGGCTGGTGCTGCTGCTCATCGCCTCCGTCGCGGTCCTCGGCTACGCGGTGGCCGGCGCCGACGTGTCGGCGAAGGACCGGGAGCTGGCCGCCCGGATCGGCACCGGCGCGCCCCGGGTCGTGCCGGTCTTGCCGGTCACCCGCGAGCACCTGCTGCACGCGGTGCGCGCCGTCGACCCGCACGGCGACTTCGCCATGGCCGTCGCCCAGATCCCGGCCGGCGAGTCGGGCGAGCCGCCCAAGCTCGCCGTCGACGCCGGCCGGCTCGAGCGGGTCGTGGACTGGCTGCCGCAGTACGGCCAGCTCGGCGCCGGGCAGGTGGCCGAACGGCTGCACCCGGCGGCCCCGGACCCGGTCGTGGTCCCGGGCCAGGACGTCGCGTTCGACATCGACGTCGCCGACGTGCGCATGAGCGTGCCGGTGGAGGTCGGGCTGGTGCTGTCCTCGCGCACCGGCCGGGGCAGTGTGACCCTGCCGTTCAAGTTCGCCGCAGCGGGCCCGTACGCGTTACGGCAGCGCACCCCGGTCTGTGTCGACGGCTGCCGCGTGGTCGCGCTGCACCTGCGGGCGCAGAGCACGACCCCGACCAGCCTCGCGTTCACCCTCACCCTGCGCGGACTCGGCTCCGCCGATCCCGCGCACTGGCGGGCCACCGGCGGCACGCTCACCGCCGGCCCCGCCGGGCTGCGACTGAGCGTCGACGCGCCGGCCGGGAAGCCCGACGGCGCCTGGCTCCAGCCGGTCGACGCCCCCTACCCGCTGCCGGTCCTGCCCGCCGGGACGGACCCGGGCCCCGCGCCGGTGACCGGGCTGGACGGGCGGCCGATCGAGGTGCGGGCCGTCGGGCGGGCCGAGGCGCTGCCCCGGCTGGGCACCAGCGGGACGCTGGTCGACCTGGAGTACGCCGACCGCGTCTCAACCGACGCGGGCAGCGCCACCCGGCCGGAGGTGTGGCTCAACGCCGACGCGCCGCCGGACGTGCTGACCCGGCTGGCCCGCGAGGGCCTCATCGTGACCGGCGACATCGGCGTCGAGGGCACCCGCCGCCGCCTCGATGCCCAGGGCCCGGCCCTGGCCATGTGGTTCCACCTGCTCGCCGGCGCGCTCGCAGTGTTGCTCGCCGCCGGCGGCCTCGGCCTCATCGCCGGCGTCGACCGTGGCGGGCGCGGCGCCGACGAGGCGGCGCTGCGGACGCAGGGCATCTCCCGGCGGACCGTCCGGCGGGCGAAGCTGTGGACCTATCCGGCGCTGGTGCTCGCGGCCGGGCTGCTCGGCCTGGCCATCGCGCTGGCCGTGTGGCGGCTGACCGGATGGGCGCTGCCGGTGTTCGGCGAGGACGTGCCGGGGCTGCCGCTGCCGCGCTGGCCCGGCGCCCTCGCGGTGCCGGCGAGCTGGCTGGCCAGCGTCGCGCTGCTGCTCGCGGTGGCGTGGCGGGTCGGCGGCCGGTCGGAGCCGTCCTAGCCTCGTCCGCGCGGGTCACGCAGCCCGGCGGATCGCCCTGGCCGGGATCAGGTGGCGGTCGGAGCGTTGTTGCGCCGGCCATCGCCGGACAACCCGACCGGACATCACACCTTGATCGGGAGCCGGGTCCCATTTCGCACCATTTCCATCGGCGAGGCGAGCCGTTCGAAACGTCCTCAGCGTCTGTCAGTCGTGTTCCGGCGCTCCGGTCAGATGATGGTCGGCGGCGTGGAACACCTCGGTCACCAGTCGACGTACGTGCCCGCCGCGGGCGCGGTACAGCACCCGGCGGCCCTCACGACGCGAGCTGACCAGACCCGCGAGCAGCAATTTGCCCAGATGTTGCGACACTGCCGGCCGGGCCGCACCGACCGCGGCGGTCAGCGTCGTCACGTCGTGCTCCCCCTCGCGCAATTCCCACAGCAGGCGCAGCCGAGTCGGGTCGGCGAGCATCCGCAACGCGGTCACCGCAGTCTCGACCTGCGCGCTCGTCGGTGGCTGTTGCCGATCGCCGGCAGTTGCAACGTTGTCGCGTGCGTACATGAGCACATATCATACGTCCATGCAGGAGGGTCACCACCACCACGACAACCACGACCACGGCCATGATCATGACCACGATCATGACCACGGCCACGGGATGTCCGCGGGCGGCCGGCAGGCGTTGCGGCACCGGCTGAGCCATCTGCTCACACCGCACTCGCACGACGCCGCGGACAAGGTCGATTCGGCGATGGAGTCGTCGAAGGACGGCATCCGCGCGCTGTGGATCTCGCTGCTGGTCCTCGGCGTGACAGCCGCACTGCAGGTGGTGATCGTGCTGCTGTCCGGCTCGGTGGCCCTGCTCGGCGACACGCTGCACAACGTCGCCGACGCGCTCACCGCGGTACCGCTCGGGGTGGCGTTCGTTCTCGGGCGCCGAGTGGCCAACCGCCGGTACACCTACGGCTACGGCCGTGCCGAAGACCTCGCCGGCATCCTCATCGTGCTCACCATCATCGCGTCGGCCGCGTTCGCAGCCTACGAGGCCATCGATCGCCTGTTCAACCCGGCCGACGTCACCCACTTGCCATGGGTGGCCGCCGCCGGCATCGTCGGTTTCGCCGGCAACGAGCTCGTCGCGCGGTACCGCATCATCGTCGGCCGCCGCATCGGCTCCGCGGCTCTCGTCGCCGACGGCCTGCACGCCCGTACCGACGGGTTCACCTCGCTCGCCGTGCTCCTTGGCGCCGGCGGCGTGGCCGTCGGCTGGCGGTGGGCCGACCCGGCCGTCGGCCTGCTCATCACCGTCGCGATCCTGTTCGTGCTGAAGGACGCCGCCAGGGAGGTGTACCGCCGGCTCATGGACGCCGTCGATCCCGTCCTCGTCACGAAGGCCGAGCAGACCCTCGCCGGCACCCCGGGCGTACTCGGTGTCGCGGCGCTGCGGATGCGCTGGATCGGCCACCGCCTGCACGCCGAGACCGACCTGCTCGTGTCGGACGCTCTCACCGTGGTGCAGGCCCACGCCATCGCCGTCGATGCCGAACACCGGCTCCTTCATGCCGTGCCCCGGCTCACCGCGGCCACCATCCACACCGACCCGGATACCGCGGACACCCACGCCGCGGTGGCGCACCACCGGTAGGAGCGGTCAGCCGCGCTCCGTCACCCCGAGAGAGGTATCTCAAGCCGCTTCCGGGCTCAGCCGGACCCGGCGCAGGAGTTGGGCGTTGAGGGCCACCACGATGGTGGAGGCGGACATGAGGACCGCACCGATGGCGGGGCTGAGCGTGATGCCGGCCCAGGCGAACAAGCCGGCGGCCAGGGGAATGGCGATGACGTTGTATCCGGCGGCCCAGGCCAGGTTCTGGATCATCTTGCGGTAGGAGGCGCGGGACAGGCGGATCACGCCGGTGACGCCGCGGGGGTCGGAGGAGGCGAGTACGACGCCGGCGGACTCGATGGCGACGTCGGTGCCGGCGCCGATGGCGATGCCCACGTCGGCACGGGCCAGGGCCGGGGCGTCGTTGACCCCGTCACCGACCATCGCCACGGTGAGGCCCCGCGCCTGCAACTCGGCGACGGCCTGGTCCTTGTCGGCGGGCAGCACCTCGGCGAATACCTCGTCCAGGCCGAGGTCGGCGGCGACCGCCTCGGCGACCGGTCGGGCATCCCCGGTGATCATGACGATCTTCCGGACACCTGCGGCGCGCAGCTGGGCGATGGCCCGCCGGGCCTCGGGCCGTACCTCGTCCTCGAGCGCCAGGGCGCCGAGCACCTCGGCCCCGGCGTCGCTGAGCCGCAGCAGGTGCAGTACCGCGGCACCACGGCCCGACCACGCGGCGGTCCGCGCTGCGAGGTCGGCGGGCACGGTCGCCGCGAGCTCGCGCAGCAGGGCCGGACCGCCGACGGCGTAGCGGTTGCCGTCGATGGCGGCCTGCACGCCCCGGCCGGTCAGCGACCGGAAGTCGCTCGCCTGCGCCTGCCTGCCTCCGGCGGCCGCGACGATCGCCTTCGCGAGGGGGTGTTCGCTGTCGGCCTCCACCCCGCCGGCCAGCCGCAGCACGTCGTCCTCGGTCATACCGCCGGCGGCGGCGATGCCGGTGACCACGTGGGCGCCGCGGGTCAGGGTGCCGGTCTTGTCGAACAGCACCGCGTCGACGGTGCGCATACGCTCCAGGGCGAGGCGGTCCTTGACCAGGATGCCCGCCTTCGCGGACACCGCCGTGGACAGCGCGATCACCAGCGGGATGGCCAGGCCGAGCGCGTGCGGGCAGGCAATCACGAGCACCGTGACGGTGCGTACCACGGACTGGTCGACGTCGCCGAGCGCCCACCAGACGCCGAACGTGACGGCCGCGGCGGCGGTGGCGACATAGAACAGCAGCGCTGCGAACCGGTCCGCGAGGACCTGCGCGCGCCCGCTGGACTGCTGAGCCTGCGCGACGAGCCGGCCGATGCCGGCCAGGGCGGTGTCCTCGCCGACCGCGTCCACGCGCACCCGCAGCGCCGAGTCGGTGGCCACCGTGCCGGCCACGACCCGGTCCCCTATCCCCCGGCGAACCGGCTTGGACTCGCCCGTGATCATCGACTCGTCCAGTTCGGCCTCGCCGTCCACGACCCGCCCGTCCGCCGGGACGCGGCCGCCGGAACGCACGAGGACCACGTCACCGACCCGAAGGTGCGCCACCGGCACCGCCTCGACGGCACCGTCCGGCGACACTCGTTCGGCCTCGTCGGGCAGCAGCGCGGCAAGAGCCGCGAGGGCGCCCTGGGCCTGTCCGATCGCCTTCATCTCCTGCCAGTGCCCCAGCAGCATGATGGTGACCAGGGCGGCCAGCTCCCACCAGAAGTCCAGGTGGAACAGGCCGGCACTGGTGGCCACCGACGCGGTGTAGGCGACGGTGAGCGCCATCGAGATGAGCAGCATCATGCCCGGGGCCCGGTCGCGGACCTCCCGGACGCCGCCGACCAGGAACGGCCAGCCGCCATAGAGCAACACGATGGAGCCGAGGACAGGGCCGACCCAGGAGATGCCGGGGATGTCGATCCGGTAGCCGAACCACTCCATGACCATCTCGCTGGTCAGCACGACCGGCACGGTCAGGATCAGGCTCAGCCAGAACTTGCGCCGGAACAGCTCCGGGTCGTGCCCGGCGTGCTTGTCGTGGCCGCCGGCATGCCCGCCGTGACCCGCGTGGCCGCCCGCGTGACCGACGTGGGCTTCCGGTGTCATCGTGGCGGCCTCGTGGTTGTGGTGACCGTCGTGGGCACTTGCCGCTGTCGTGTTCACCCCACCGACAATACCCCCTGGGGGTATCGTCGCCAAGAGGCGTCGGTCACGCCCGGTAACCCAGGTTGATCATCATGCCGGTCTCGGCGTGGTAGAGGTTGTGGCAGTGGGTCATCCACTGGCCGGGATTGATGGCATCGAGGTCGACGGTGACGGTCTGGTTCGGCAGCACGATGACCGTGTCCTTGCGGGCGCCGCCGCCGGCCAGCGCGAAGGTGTGCCCGTGCACATGCATCGGGTGGAACATGGTCGTGCGGTTGACGAACCGCAGCCGCACCCGTTCACCCTGCGCGACCGGCAGCGGCGTGGCGTGGTCGAAGGTGCTGCCGTTGATCGTCCACCGGTACGGCATCATGCCGCCGCCGAGCTCGAGGCGGTGGGTGCGGTCGGGGCGGCGCTCGTCGAGACGGACCTGCTCGGCGGCGCGCAGAACGCCCGTCATGGTGACGGTACGGTCGAGTTCGGCGGGGTGGGCATCGGCTCGCGGCGGATCGCCGGCGCCGGTGCGGACCACGGCGAGGGCCTGGCCGGTCTTGCCCTCAGCGAGGGCCACGAGCGGAAACACGCCGTCGGCGAGGGTCACGGTGACGTCGGCGCGCTCCCCCATACCCAGCAGGAGAGCGTCGGTATCGGCCGGCGTGACCGGGTAGCCGTCGGTGTGGGTGATGCTGAGCCGGTGGCCGCCGAGCGCGATCCGGAACGCGGTGTCGGAGCCGGCGTTGATGAGCCTGATTCGGACCCGCTGGCCGGGCTTGCCAATGAGGGTGGCCGGCGCGGCGGGAACCCGGCCGTTGATCAGATAGTGCGGGTAGGTGATGTCGCCGGCGCCGCCGAGCAGCGGCGAGGTCATCGTCTCCATGCCGGCCATGCCCCCGCCCATTCCCATCATGCCGCCCATGTCGCCGTGCATGCCGGCCATCGACCGCAGCGACGCGAGGACGTCGTCCGGGGTACGGCCGGTGCCGTCGACCCAGTCGTCGAAAACCACGATCCATTCGGCGTCGTAGCGGCCGGGATCGCTCGGATCGTCGACGATGAGCACGCCGTACAGAGCGCGGTCGAGCTGGACGCCGGAGTGTGGATGATAGAAGTAGGTGCCCGGGTCGGGCGCGGTGAACTCGTACGTGAACCGCCCACCGGGGGCGATCGGCGGCTGTGTCACGCCGGGGACGCCGTCCATGTCGTTGCGCAGTGCGATCCCGTGCCAGTGCACGCTGGTGTCCACCGGTAGCCGGTTGTCGACCTCGACGTGGACCAGGTCGCCGGCGCCCGCGCGGATCAGCGGGCCGGGAGCCGATTCGGAGTACCCCCAGGTCTGCACCGCCGGGCCGCCGAGGTCGACGGTGACCGGTCGCGGCGTCAGCGTGGCGGAGACGGTACGGCCGGTACGGTGCCTGGCGGCCTCGACCCGGCCGACGACCTCGGCGTGGGGGTCGAGCAGCCGCGGCGCGCCGTCGAAGACGCCGGTGCCCCAGGCGGTGGCAAGGCCGGCGCCGGCGAGGCCGGTCAGCCCGGCGGCGCCGGCCAGCAGTCGGCGGCGGGTGATGATGGGTGGCATCGAGACTCCTTGGGCGCCGGGGCCGGCGGTCAGCCCCCTCAGCCACGGTCCGCCCGGTCGATGAGCAAACCCCGGCGGCTTTCCTGAAGGTTCGATGAAGCCCGGCGGCGCCCGTGCCGTGTTCCGGCAGCGTGCAGGCAGGATGAGAACATGAGCACACGGGTCCTGGTCGTCGAGGACGAGCAGAGCCTGGCCAAGGTGGTGGCCAGCTACCTGCAGCGCGACGGGCACGAGGTCGACTGCGTCTTCGACGGCCCGGCCGCCGTCGCCGCCGCCCGGCGGCACCCGCCCGACGTGATCGTGCTGGACCTGGGCCTGCCCGGCCTCGACGGCATCGAGGTGTGCCGGCAGGTGCGCACGTTCAGCGACTGCTACGTCGTCATACTCACCGCCCGCGCCGACGAGGTGGACAAGCTCGTCGGCCTCGGCGTCGGCGCCAACGACTTTACAAGACAAAGTGTCGCAATGGCGTCGGCATGTATCATGATGGGGTGCCGAGGCTGTGGAACGCGACCATCGACGAGCACCGGCGCACCGTGCACGCCGCGATCCTGGACACCACCGCCGCGCTGGTCGCCGAGCACGGGCTGACCGGGGTGACGATGTCGCAAATCGCCGCGCGGGCCGGGATCGGCCGGGCGACGCTGTACAAGTACTTCCCGGACGTGGAGGCGATCGTCGTCGCCTGGCACGAACGGCAGGTCGGCGAGCACCTGGCCCAGCTCACCCACGCGGCCGCGGCCGCCGCCGAACCAGGCGAGCGGCTGCGGATCGTGCTGACCACCCTCGCCGAGCTGACCGGCGGCCGGCACCAGCCCGGCGCCGCGCCGGTCGGCCACGGCCCGGACCTGGCCGTGCCACTGCACCGCGCCGAACACCTGCACCGGGCCCGCCACCAGTTACACACGCTGCTCACCGACGTCATCCGCGCCGCGGCCGACGCGGGCACCGTCCGGACCGACGTTCCCGCCGCCGAGCTCGCCGCGTACTGCCTGCACGCCCTCGGCGCCGCCGCCGACCTACCCGCAACCCGCGCGGCCCGCACCCGGCTCGTCACGGTGGCCCTCGCCGCGCTGCAGCCCGGATGACGGGCACTCGGGAGTGGCCGTGAGTTTTGTCTTCGACATCGGCGATGAGACGGTGTGGAGCCCGGGCAACCTGGTCGCCGAGCTCTACCTCGGCACGGTGGACACGCTCACACGCCTCCTCGACCAGCCGTCCGGGCTGACCGATCTCGCCGGGACCTGGTTCACCATCGAGCCGGACACCTACCGGAACTTCGTCGCCGAGCTCCTGCGGGTGTACACGGACAGTGGGCACTGGGAATTCCGATGCCTCCTCAGGGGTCCGCTGATCGTGTCGATCGGCATCCTGCACCGGGCCGGAATCCCGCTGGCCGGGCAGACCGACGACGAGGTCGCGGCCCTCGCGGAACTCCGGACCGAGCTACCCCTCTGATGGGCCGAGGCGGCTCACCAGCTGTGCACCGTGCCGTCCTCGAGGCGGTTCAGCGGCAGCGACGCCGGGCGGTACGGGTACTGGGCGGCCAGCTCTTCGTCGATGTCGACCCCGAGGCCCGGCGTCTCGGCGGGGTGCAGGTAGCCGCCGGCGTAGTGGTACCCGTGCGGGAAGACCGCGTCGGTGGCCTCGGTGTGCCGCATGTACTCCTGCAGCCCGAAGTTCGGGATGGCCACGTCGAGGTGCAGCGCGGCGGCCATGCACACCGGCGAGAGGTCGGTGGCTCCGTGGGACCCGGACCGCACGTGGTGCAGCGCGGCGAGGTCGAAGATGCGGCGCAGGTGCGAGATCCCACCGGCGTGCACGACCGTCGTGCGGATGTAGTCGATGAGCTGTTCGCGGATGAGCCGCTCGCAGTCCCAGATCGTGTTGAACACCTCGCCGACCGCGATCGGGGTAGTGGTGTGCTGGCGGATCAGCCGGAAACCGTCCTGCAGCTCGGCCGGGACCGGGTCCTCCATCCAGGTCAGCGCGTACGGCTCCAGGCTCTTGCCGAGCCGGGCGGCCTCGATCGGGGTGAGCCGGTGGTGCACGTCGTGCAGCAGCCGCAGCGTCGGGCCGAACTCCGCACGCACCCGGGCGAACACCGACGGCACGTGCGCGAGGTAGCGCTCGGTCGACCACACGTTCTCGGTCGGCACCGCCGCGTCCGCCGGCTCGTAGAACATCTTGTCGTGGCTCACCCCGTAGGTGCTGGCCAGCCCGGGCACCCCGGTCTGCACCCGCACCGCCCGGTAGCCCATCTCGACGTAGCGGGCCACCTCGACCAGCACGTCGTCGACCGTCTCGCCGTTGGCGTGGCCGTAGACCGTCACGCCCTCCCGGGAGCGGCCGCCGAGCAGCTTGTAGACCGGTAGCCCGGCGACCTTGCCCAGGATGTCCCACAGCGCGGTGTCCACGGCGGCGATCGCGCTCATCGTCACCGGGCCCCGGCGCCAGTACGCGCCCTTGTAGAGGTACTGCCAGGTGTCCTCGATCCGGCTCGGGTCGCGCCCGATGAGCACCGGGGCGACGTGGTCGCGCAGGTACGACGCGACCGCCAGTTCACGCCCGTTGAGCGTGGCGTCACCCAGCCCGTACACGCCCTCGTCCGTGACGATCTTCACCGTGACGAAGTTGCGGTCCGGGCACGTGACGATGACGCGGACGTCGACGATGTTCATTGCGGTTCCTCTCCGGGCCCGATGACGGCGGGACCCGTGTCGTCGGGGTGTGCGTGAGGCGCGCGCCGCACGGTCGCGGCCTGACCGGTCGATGCACGCACCATCAGCTGGGCGGACAACTCGCGCCGGGCGGTCGCGGCGCGGTCGGGCTCTTCCAACAACCGCAGCAGCAACTCCACCCCGGCCCGGCCGGTCTCCTCCGTAGGCTGGGCGAGGGTGGTCAGCGCCGGGCTCGCCATCTCGGCGAAGACGATGTCGTCGAAGCCGACGACGCTGATGTCGCGAGGAACGGCGACGCCCCGCGCGTTGAACCGGTTGAGCAGGCCCAGGCCCACCAGGTCGTTGTAGGCGATGACGGCGGTGACGCCCGACGCCAGCACCAGGTCGGCGGCGGCCACGCCGCCGGTGAACCGGGGCGCGACCGTCGCGACCTCCACCAGCTCGACGCCCGCCGCGGCGGTGGTCACGCGCAACGCGCGCAGCCGCTCGCGGTTGGACCACGACATGCGCGGCCCGGCGACGTACCCGACGCGGTGGTGCCCCAGCGCCGCGAGGTGCGCCACGGCCTGCCGGACGGCGTCGCCGTTGTCGACGGTCACCGACGGGACGCGTCCGATGCGCCGGTTGAGCAGCACGATCGGCGTCTCGCCGCAGGCGTCGAGCAGTTCGGCCTCGCTCGTGCGGGGTGAGCACAGCACGATCCCGTCGACCTGCTTGCCGAGCTTGCGAACCAGGCCGACCTCGGCCGCGGCCCGCTCGTCGGTGTCAGCGAGGAAGACCGAGTAGTCGGCCTCCCGCGCACGGCCCTGCACGCCCTTGACCACGCCGGGGAAGAACGGGTTGGTGAGGTCGGGCACGATCAGGCCGATGTTGCCGGTACGGCCGGTGATGAGCCCGCGCGCGGCCCGGTTGGGGTGATAACCGAGCTCGTCCGCGACCCGCTGGACGCGCTCCCGCGTCCGCGGCAGCACCAGATCGGGCATGGACAGTGCACGGCTGACCGTCGACGCCGAGACGCCGGCCGCGCGGGCAACGTCCTTGATCGTGGCGGGCATCAGGCCTCCGTGGCGTTCGTCGGCTGCGCCGAGCAGTCTGAAATCCTTTGCACAACGTGTCAAGGGTGCCGCTCTGCCCGGCTCTTGACGCAAGCGATATTTGCCATCATCGTGATGCAAAGGTTTGCAGCAGGGAGGATATCGGGTGAAACGGCTGCGGCTGCATGACGACCGGGCGCTGCCGCTCGACCCGGCGGCCCGCGACATCGCGCGAGAGATCTACGCCGCCACCCGGTCGCTGCCGCTGGTCTGCATGCACGGCCACGTCGACGCGGCCGTGCTCGCCGACGACGAGCCGTTCCCCGACCCGGCGGCCATGTTCATCACCGGCGATCACTACGTGACCCGGCTGATCCACGCGGCCGGGGTCCCGCTGGAGTGGCTCGGCGTCGGCGACGGCCCGGACGTGGAGCGCGACCCGCGCCGGATCTGGCGCACCTTCTGCGAGCACTGGCACCTCTTCCGCGGCACACCGTCGCGGTTCTGGCTCACGCACGAGCTGGTCGAGGTGTTCGGGGTGGACCGGGCGCCGTCACCCGGCACCGCCGACCTGCTCTACGACGAGCTGTGCGAGCGACTGGCCGAGTCCCGGTTCCGCCCGCAGGCGCTGTTCGAACGGTTCGGCATCGAGGTGCTCGCCACGACCGACGCCGCGCTGGCCGATCTGGCCGCGCACCGCCGTCTCGCCGAGGACGGATGGGGCGCTCGGGTGATCCCGACGTTCCGCCCGGACTCCCTCGTTCAGCTCGGTCATCCGGGCTGGGCCGGCGAGGTCGCCGAGCTCGGGCGGCGCACCGGCGTCGACACCGCCACCTACGACGGCTACCTCGCGGCGCTTCGGCAGCGGCGGCAGGACTTCGTCGCCGCGGGCGCGCTGGCCACCGACCACGGCCACGAGTCGGCCGGCAGCGAGCCGCTGCCGGCCCAGGAGGCCCGGCGCATCTACGCCGCGGCGCTGCGCGGGCAGATCGGCGCCGCGGAGCAGGCGGCGTTCGCCGGGCACATGCTCTTCGAGTTCGCCCGGATGTCCTGCGCGGACGGTTTGGTGCTGCAGCTGCACCCGGGCGTGCTGCGCAACCACCACGCCGGGATGCTGCGCCGCTTCGGCCCGGACCGCGGGTTCGACATCCCGGTCGCAACCGAGTTCACCCGGGCGCTGCGCCCGCTGCTGGAGGCGTTCGGCCACGAGCCGCGCTTCCGCATGGTCGTGTTCACCGTCGATGAGACCTCGTACAGCCGCGAGCTCGCCCCGCTCGCCGGGGTCTACCCGGCGCTGCACCTCGGGGCGCCGTGGTGGTTCCTCGACAGCCCCGGCGGACTGCGCCGGTTCCGCGAGGCGGTCACCGACGCGGCCGGCTTCTACCGTACGGCCGGCTTCGTCGACGACACCCGCGCCTTCGCCTCGATCCCGGCCCGGCACGACCTGGCCCGCCGCATCGACGCCGGCTACCTCGCCGAGCTCGTCGCCGGGCACCTGCTCGACCTGGACGAGGCGACCGAAACCGCGATCGACCTGGCGTACGGCATCCCCCGGCGCCTCTACCAACGCGCGGACCAGGCGTGACGGGCGGGGATCGAGGCATCATGGTCCACGCCGCCTGGCTGCCACCCGAAGCGTTCCGGTCCGTCGGCTCCCGGCACACCGTGGTCCACGGCGACGGCCCGCTCGTCGACACCGTCCTGGCCGAGCTGCGCGCGGCCACCGGGCGCCACGGCGGCACCGTGCGCCACGGGGGCGAAGCCGGCGCGGCGCCGCTCGACCTGGTCCTCGCCCTGTCCGCGACACCCCTGCCCCCGTCGCCCCAGTCCCAGGTTGCCGCCAGGGTGCGTGCCGAGGCCGGCAGCACCGGCGCCGAGGGCTTCGTGCTGGCCCGCCGCGACGGCATCACGGTACTGCTCGCCGACACGCCCGCCGGGCTGCTCTACGGCCTGTTCCAGCTGGCCCGCCTGGGCGAGCCGGCGTTCACCGGGCACCGCCCCGCCGAGCACCACCGGCCCGCGCTGCACCGCCGCATCGTCAACGACTGGGACAACGTCGACGTACACCCGGTGATGGGTCAGGTCGAGCGCGGCTATGCCGGCGGCTCCATCGTCTGGCGCGACGGCGTGCAGCGCACGGACCTGAGCCGGGTCGCCGGCTACGCCCGGCTGCTCGCCTCCTGTGGGATCAACGGCCTCGCCGTCAACAACGTCAACGTCCACGCCGGCGAGGCGCACCTGCTCACCGACCGGCTCGGCGAGGTCGAGGCGGTCGCCGGCCTGCTCCGGCCGTACGGCATCCGGATCCACCTGTCGGTCAACTTCGCCTCGCCGGTGCGGCTCGGCGGGCTGCCCACCGCCGACCCGCTCGACGAGCGGGTGCGCGACTGGTGGGCGCACACCACCCGCCGGGTTTACCAGACCATCCCCGACTTCGGGGGTTACCTGGTGAAGGCCGACTCGGAGGGGCAGCCCGGCCCGTTCGCCTACGGGCGGACCCACGCCGACGGCGCGAACATGCTCGCCGACGCGCTCGCCCCGTTCGGCGGCGTGGTGCACTGGCGCGCCTTCGTCTACAACCACCACCAGGACTGGCGGGACCGCGGCACCGACCGGGCGCGGGCGGCGTACGACCACTTCGTCCCGCTCGACGGCGAGTTCCGCGACAACGCCGTGCTCCAGGTCAAGCACGGCCCGCTGGACTTCCAGACCCGCGAGCCGGTGTCCCCGGTGATCGCCGCCATGCCGCGGACCCGGGTGGCGGTCGAGCTGCAGGCCACCCAGGAGTACACCGGCCAGCAGCGGCACGTCTGCTACCTGGCCCCGATGTGGCGTACGGTGCTGGGCTTCCAGCCCTGGGGCGAGGGCGGACCCACCGTGGCGCGGGTGGCGGCGGGAGACGCCGGTCCCGCGGGGCCGGCCGGGACCGGGGGCGGCGGGCTGGTCTGCGTCTCCAACGTCGGCGACGACCCCTACTGGACGGGGCACCCGCTGGCCCAGGCCAATCTCTACGCCTTCGGCCGGCTCACCTGGGATCCGACGCTCGACCCGGCGGCCATCCTCGACGAGTGGATCGAGCTGACCTTCCAGCCGGACGACACCGCCGACCCGCAGACCCTGCGGCGCACCCTGCACGAGCTGATGGACAGCTCCTGGCAGACCTACGAGCAGTACACCGCGCCGCTAGGGGTGGGCTTCATGGTCCGCCCGGGCCATCACTACGGCCCCGACGTGGACGGCTACGAGTACAGCCCGTGGGGCACCTACCACTTCGCCGACCGGGACGGCATCGGCGTGGACCGGACCCGGGCCACCGGCACCGGCTACACCGGCCAATACCCGGCCCCCTGGTCGGACATCTACGAGTCGCTCGGCACCTGCCCCGACGAGCTGCTGCTCTTCTTCCACCACGTGCCGTACCAGCATGTGCTGCACAGCGGGCGCACCGTCATCCAGCACATCTACGACACGCATTTCGCTGGTGCGCGGCGCACCGAGCAGATGCGCGAGCTGTGGCGCGACCTGCCGGCCGGGCTGGTCGACCCGGCGCTGTACGCCCGGGTCGGCGAGCGCCTGGACGAGCAGGTGCGCAGCGCGCACGAATGGCGCGACCAGATCAACACGTACTTCTTGCGCAAGTCCGGCATCCCCGACGCGCACGGCCGGCGCATCTTCTGAGCGCCGGCCCGCCGCGACCGTTACGCCACCGTGCGGATCACCGCGACGCCGGCCGGCTCGAGCGTCACCGAGCCGGCCACGGCGGCGCCGGTGAGCAGGTCCACCCCGGGCACCGGCAGCGGAACGGTGGCGCTCGCGGTGTCCGAGTGGTTGAGCAGGAACAGGTATTCGGCGCCGTCGCGGACCCGCCGGGTCGCCTCCACGTGCTCCGGCGCGCCGGCCACCACCGGGGCGACCCCGGCGGCGCGGACCGCGTCCAGCAGCGTGTCCCGCAGCGCGGCCTCGGCCAGCCGGGTGCCGATGTACACCACACGGCCCTCCCCCACCGTGTTCTCCACGATCGCGGCCCGGCCGTCCAGCTCGCCACCGTCGTAGCCGGCGAGCACCCGGGCGGTCTCCGGGTGCAGGCTGTCCTGCCACCAGTCCGCGGTGCTGACCGTCCCGTCGGCGAACCGGACGGCGAACGTCTCTCCCTCACGGGCCGGCCAGTATTCGTCGATGTACGCGCCGATGAGCCGGCGCAGCGCCCCCGGGTAGGCCGGCTGGCGCACCTGGTTCGCGAGGTCCACCACACCGGAGAAGAACGAGCAGAGCAGCGTCCCGCCTCCGGCGACGAACTCCGCCAGCGCCGCGGCGAACTCGTCGCTGATCAGGTAGGCGTTGGGCACCACCACGACGCGGTAGCGGCTCAGGTCGGAGTCGAAGGAGATCAGGTCCACCGCGTGCTGGGCCTGCAGCAGCGGACGGTAGTGCTCGGTGGTCAACCGCGGGTAGTCGAAGTCGTTGCGCGGCAGACCGTACGTGGTCTCCAGGCCCCACCAGGCGTTCCAGTCGAAGAGCACGGCGACCTGCGCGGTGGAGGTGGAGCCGGCCGCCTCGGCGATGCGGGGCAGTTCGTTGCCGAGCGCCTCCACCTCGTTCCAGCCGCGTGACCGCGTGCCCGAGTGGGGCAGCATCGCGGAGTGGAACCGCTCGTGCCCGCCCCGCCCGGCCCGCCACTGGAAGTACAGCACGCTGTCCGCGCCGTGCGCGATCGCCTGGTAGGAGCCGAGCCGCATCCGGCCGGGGCGCTTGACGTTGTTGACCTTCCACTGGGAGACGCCGCTGACCGCCTGCTCCATGAGGATCCAGGGTTCGCCGCGCAGCGAGCGCATCAGGTCGAAGTTGAGCGCCGCCGCGACGTGCGAGTCGGCCTGCCCCGGGTCGGGGTAGATGTCCAGCGCCACGGCGTCCTCGGCGGCGGCCCAGTCCCAGTAGTTGGCGCGGCGGTAGAAGCGCATGAAGTTGGTGAGCACCGGGATGTCGTCGCGGTACTCCCGGACGATGTCCCGTTCCGCGACGAAGCACTCGAGCAGGGCGTCGGAGACGAACCGCTGATAGTCCAGCCGGCGGGTGGGGTTGGACCAGGAGCGCGGCAGCTCCGGCGGGTTCACCTGTTCCCAGGAGGTGTAGCGCTGCCCCCAGAACCGGGTGTACCAGGCGTCGTTGAGCCCCTCCAGGTCGCCGTAGCGGCGCCGCAGCCACTGCCGGAACGCGGCGGCGCTGCTGGGCGTGTACGCCACCGGCCCGTACTCGTTGCTGATGTGCCACATGGCCAGCGCCGGGTGCTGCGAATACCGCTGCGCCAGCAGGCGGGTGATCCGGGCGGCGGCGCTGCGGTAGTGCGCCGAGGTGGGGTCGAACTGAAGCCGGTTGCCGAACCCGAAGGTGGTGCCGTCCTCCACCACGGGCAGCACCTCCGGGTGCCGGTGGCTGAGCCACACCGGCGGCGCGGCGGTGGGGGTGGCGAGGTCGACGCTGATGCCGGCGTCGTGCAGCAGGTCCATCACCTCGTCCAGCCACTCGGGGGTGAACTGTCCGGGCTCCGGCTCCAGCGACGCCCAGGCGAACACGCCGAGGGTGACCAGGTTGACCCCGGCCCGCCGCATCAGCAGGACGTCCTCCTTCCACACGGCGGGGTCCCACTGTTCGGGGTTGTAGTCGCCGCCGAAGGCGAAGCCGTCGATGCGGGCGCGGAACGCGGCCATGCGAGGGTTCATGGTTGTCCTTGTGCTCCTGTCGTACGGGTGCCGCCTACGCGGTGAACTGCTCCCGGACCAGGGTGGTCATCGGCTGGCTGGTCCGCAGCAACGCCAGCGCGAGCAGCGAACCCGCGAGCGCGAGCACCGCCTCGGAGCTGAGCACCGTGACGGTGGCCGCCACCGCCAGCAGGCCCGCGTTGCCCAGGGCCACCGAAGGTGTCCGGACGAGGAAATAGCAGGCGAGCCGCGCCACGTCGACGGCCCGGAACGTGAACAGCGAGGTGATCACCAGCGCGTTGACCGCGCACAGGGTGGCCACCACGGCGACCACCACGAGCAGCACCGCCCACCAGCGCGGGATCCCGGCGACGCTCAGGTGGGTCAGGTTCACCCCGACGACGGTCACAAAGGCCAGCCAGGGCGCCCAGATCTTCAGCACGCCGACCGCGTTGGCGCGGTACCCCCGCCAGAACGCCGGCGCCGGCGCCAGCTCGGTGAGGTCCTGGCGGCGGTGGTGCAGCGCGTAGAGCGCGGCCGACAGCGCCGGGCCGAAGGGCAGCGCGCAGGCGGCGGCGAGCGGCACATTGCTGGCGTCGCGGTCCAGGACGATCAGCACCGCGAGGCCCGGCAGCATGGTGGCCACCAGCAGCAGCTCCACGACGAGCAGGGTGTAGACGAACGAGGCCACGCGGGAGAGCGGCCCTTCGCCGAACTGCCGTCCCGTCCCGGTCGTCGCGCTCACCGCTGGTCCTCCCCGACGCTTCCGTCCCCGGACGGATGGCCGAGCAACCGTGCCTCGTCCCACCAGGGCGGGGTCTCGTCGGCCACGGCGGTGATCTCGACCAGGGTCACCTCATGCCGGGACAGCGTCAGGTCCAGTTCGACCCGGCCGTCCACGATCGGCAGGCTCCGGTGGCCGCGTGCCGGCTCGGCCAGCTCACGCAGCGTGTCCAGCTGCGCCGGGCGCGGCGAGCGCGGCCGTCCCAGCTCTGCCCACGCCGTCCAGGCGTTGCCGGCCTCCTCGTTGACGGTGGACCGGACCACCGCGGCCGAGGCGCTCCGCGCGGTGCCGACCGGGATCGAGAGCTGGACGCGATGCGCGCCGCCGGAGGCGGCGCTCGGGTACGGCTGGGTGACGTCGACCGGCGCCCAGGCCAGCACGGTCGCCCGCCCGCCGGCGTCCCGGGTCACCAGGTGGTCGTCGCCGCGGGCCAGGATCTCCTCGCCCATCCGGGCGAGGAAGGCGTAGAGGTGGTAGGTCGGCTTCTTCACCTGGCGGTGGGTGAGCAGTCCGAAGCCGCCGTGGAACAGCGACGTCGGCACCCCGGCCTCCTCGAACATGTCGCTGAAGGTCCAGTAGGAGAAGGAGTCCACCAGGTCGCCGCCGCGGGCCAGTACCGGGGCCAGGTAGGCGGCGTGGAAGGCGGTGTCGTGGATCGGGTTGTCCGGCCGGTACGAGGAGTTGAACTCGGTGATGTGCACCGGCAGGCCGGCCAGCGCCGTGCCGGCCAGCTGCCGGCGTGGCTGGGCGAACTGCTCCAGCAGGTGCTCGGCCGGCTGCAGGGTCTGGTACACCCCGAACGGTACGTGCTGCGCGGGACCGGACGTGTAGGCGTGCCGGCTGACGAAGTCGATGGGCACCGACCGGTCGGTGACGAACTCGGCGAAGCGCACCAGCCACTCGTCCGCGCCGGGCGAGATCGCCGGCCCGCCCACCCGCAACGCGGCGTCCACATCTTTGACCGCGTGCGCGGTGACCTCGTAGAGCCGGTGGTACGCCTCGGGATCGGCGTCACGCCAGAACTCCTTGAGGTTGGGCTCGTTCCACACCTCGATCGGCCAGGTGCGCACCTCGTCCAGCCCGTACCTGTCGACCAGGTGCCCGACGGTGGCCCGGACCAGCTCCGCCCACTGCGTCCAGGACCGCGGCGGGGTGACGTTGCCCTGCCACCAGAACACCGTCTGCTCGCCGGAGGCCAGCGCGGAGGGCATGAAACCCAGCTCCACGAAGGGCCGGATGCCCAGTTCGAGGTAGGCGTCGACGACCTGGTCGACGTAGCTGAACCCGTATCGCACGTGCCGCGCGCCGCGGTGCTCGTAGGGCTGGTAGACGCCGACGCCGTCGCTGAGCAGCCCGTGGCCGCGGATGTGGCGGAACCCGATGTCCCGCTGGATGAGCGCCAGTGAGTCCTGGTAGTCGCGCCGCAGCGCCAGCTCGAACCGGCCCGTACCGACGCAGTACCGCCAAGCCTCGGCCAGCCGGCCGGTAGGCCGGTCGGGAACGACGATCGCCACTGCTCCTCCGCCTGTCCTTCGGTCTGGTCCCACGGTGCGGTACGGGTCCGGCCGTGCCTCGTGACACGACCGGACCGCGCGACGCTCAGCCGTTCTTCTTGGCCCGCTCGTACGCCTTGTTGACCAGGTCGATGTACTGCTGCGCGTTCTTGGCCTTGAGCTCGCCGACGTAGGTGTCCCACTCGCTCAGCGGCCGCTGGCCGAGGATGAACTTCACCGTCTGCTGGGTCACGTAGTCCTTGATGGCGGTCGCCCAGAGGGAGGCCTGCTCCCGCTCGTCGGCGTTGAGCGGGGCCGGCGGCGGCACCGGCCGCGCCTTGCGCCCGTTCATGACCTCCTGGAACTTCTGCTCCTCGGCCGGGAACTGCGAGTTGAGCAGCTTGGTGCTGCCGCCGTAGACGAACACGCCGTTGAAGAAGCCGTACTCCACCTGGAGGCTCTTGGTGCCCGACGGGTTGAGGCCGCCCCAGTTGACGTCCGAAGCCAGCTTGAAGCTGCCGTCGTCGACCTTCCCGGTGTAGGTGGTGCCCTCGACGCCCCACTTGGCGAACACCTTGCCGGCGTCGGAGTAGTACAGCCAGTCGATGAACTGCATCATGGCCACGAAGTTCTTGCTGTCCCGGGCCTTCTTGGAGATCATGACGCCGTTCTCCAGCCGGACCACGCCCGGCTTGGTGGCGCCCATCGGGCCCATCGGGACCGGGATCTTGGTCACCGTCGCACCGGGGAGCTTCGCGATGTCCTTGCGGCACTCGTTCACCAGGGTCTGCGCGTTGCAGCTCATCACCAGCGACTTGCCGTTGGCGAACTTCTGCCGCGCCTGGTCGTCCTGCTGAGTGAAGCTCTCCGGGTCGAGCAGCTTCTCACTGACGAGCGTGTTGAGGAACTGCACCATCTGCTTGTACCGGTCCATGGTGCCGGTGAGGACGAACTTGCCGGCGCTTTCGTCCCAGGTGTGGTTCTGGTAGGCCCAGCCGGCCTGGGTGCCGTAGGCGGCGCTCACGATGCCGAGCAGGTTGCCGGCGGGGGCGTCGGGCGGGTTGTGGCTCCACCGGTCCGACATCGGGTAGTCGGCCGGGTTGAGCTGCTTCATCGCCCGCAGCATGTTGGCCACGTCGTCCCAGGTGGAGGGCGTCTGCAGGCCCAGCTGCTGGAGCACGTCGGTGCGCACGGCCAGCGAATAGTCCAGCCAGACGTCCTCGTGCAGGCCGGGCAGCAGGTAGTACTTGCCGTCGGACGCCTTGTAGGTGTCCAGGTCGGCCTTCATGTTCCACCTGGTGATCTGGTCCTTGTAGTTGGGCATCAGGTCGATGTAGTCGCTCACCGGGAGGATGGCGCCGCCGGCGATGTACGCCTCCTCGTCCGGGTGGTACGTCTTCGGGATGATGAACGGGGCGTCGCCGCCGCTGACCATGACGCTGCGCTTCTGGTTGTAGTCGCTGGCCGGGATCACGGTGGGCTGCAGCGTGACGTTGGTCCGCTTGGTCAGCTCCGACCAGAACAGCCAGTCGCTCTTGTACGGGTAGCTCGTGCTGCTCAGCAGCATGATCGGGAAGCTCAGGGCCTCGGTGGCCTTGAACTGGTCGCCGATGGCGTACTTGTCCATCGCGCCGACACGGTTGGCGGAGAGGTTGTCGCTCTTGCCGGAGTCGTCGCCGCCGCTGTCACATGCGGCGAGCGCCATCGCGGCGACCGAGCCGAACGCGCCGGCGAGCACCTGCCGCCGAGAGAGTTGAGCCATGGACTGCCTCTTTTCGTGGGGGTGTTTCTCGTGGGGTGTGGCGGTGCGCGGCTAGCCCTTGACCGCGCCGAGCATCACGCCGCGGACGAAGTACCGCTGGATGAAGGGATAGATGAACATGATCGGCAGGACAGTGAGCACGATGGTCACCGCCTTGATGTTCGCGGCGATCTGCAGCGCGGTTTCGCTGGCCTCGCCCTCGTTGGAGCCGCCGGTCGCACCGGCCATGAGGTTGCGCAGATACACGGTCACCGGGAAGAGATCCAGCCGGTCCATGTAGAGGAAGGCGGAGAACCACGAGTTCCAGAAGGAGACCGCGTAGAACAGCAGCATCGTGGCGATGACCGCCTTGGACAGCGGCAACACGATGCGCAGCAGGGTCTGGTAGGTGTTCAGGCCGTCGACCGCGGCGGCCTCCTCCAGCTCCACCGGCATGCTCTCGAAGAACGCCTTCATCACGAGCAGGTTGAAGACGTTGATCGCGTTGGGCAGCACGATGGCCCACAGCGTGTTGCGCAGTCCCAGACCGCTGATCAGCACGTAGTTGGGGATCAGGCCGCCGTTGAAGAACATGGTGAACACGGCGATCCCGACGAGGAGCCCCCGGCCGCGCAGGTGCTTCTTCGACAGCACGTAGGCGTAGCAGGTGGTCAGCACGATCGAGATGAGCGTGGCGACCACGGTGTAGATCACGGTGTTGCGGTAGTTGGTCCAGAACATCGCGTCCGACATCACCCGCTTGTAGGTGGTGAGGTTGAACCCGCGCGGCCAGAAGGAGACCTGTCCGGTCCGGATGTGGTGCTCGTCGCTGAACGAGATGGACACGATGTTGAAGAAGGGGAACAGGGTCAGCACCACGACACCGGTCAGGATGACCGCGTTGACCGCCTGGAACACCCGATACCCGCGACTGGGGCGCTGTCCCTTGCGCCGGCGTGGGGCCAGCACCGGCTTGGCCGCTACTTCGGTCACCACAGGCTCGTCCCTACCGCTCGACGCGAGATGAAGTTCGCCGACAGCACCAGCGCCAGGCCGATGACCGACTCGAACAGCCCGATCGCCGCGGCGTAGCTGAAGCTGCCGCCGACGACGCCGACCCGGTACAGGTAGGTGGGGATGACGTCGGCGGTCGGATAGGTCAGCGGGTTGTAGAGCAGCAGCACCTTCTCGAACCCGACCGCCAGGAAGGTGCCGATGTTGAGGATCAGCAGGGTGACCATGGTCGGCCGGATCCCGGGCAGCGTGACGTGCCAGGTCTGCTGCCACCGGTTCGCCCCGTCGATCCGGGCCGCCTCGTACAGGTCCTGGTCGATGGTGGTCAGCGCGGCGAAGTAGAGGATGGTGCCCCAGCCGACCGTCTGCCACATCTCGGAGGAGATGTAGATCGTGCGGAACCAGCCGGGCTCCTGGATGAACGCGATCCGCTCGTGCCCGACCGCCTTGAGCGCCTGGTTCACCACGCCGTCCATCGAGACCGTCTCGTAGACGAGCGCGGCCACCACGACGATCGACAGGAAGTGCGGCAGGTACGAGATGGTCTGCACGAACCGCTTGAGGAAGCGGCTGCGCAGCTCGTTGAGCAGCAGCGCCAGCACGATCGGCAACGGGAAGCAGAACAGCAGGGTCAGCAGGCCGAGGATGATCGTGTTGGCGAAGACGTGCCAGAACGAGGGGTCGTCGAGGAACATCTCGAAGTAGTGCAGGCCGCGCCACTGGGAGCCGAAGATGCTGCCGCCGGGCTGGTACTTGCGGAACGCGATGACGTTGCCGATCATCGGCAGGTACCGGAAGATCACGAAGAACAGCAGCGGCAGCACAGCCAGCGAATACAGCTGCCAGTCCCGGCGCAGTGACTGCCGCCAGGTGCGTCGCCGTCCACGTACGGGCCCGGGCTCCGGCGCGCCGCGCGCGCCCGGTGGGGCGCCGAGGGTGGTGGGTGTGCTCACCGGTGAGCCTCCAGGGGGGCGGGCGGGGACGTCGGCTCGACAGCGGCGAGCGACACCAGCCGTCGCTGGTGGCCCACCTCGCGGACGTCTCCGACGAGGCGCAGCGGCACGGTCGCCTCGAACCGCGCGCTGGAGCGGCCGAAGCGCAACTCCACGGCGCCGGGCTCGACGATGCGGCGCCCGTGCACCCCGGTGAACGACGTGACGTCGGCCGGGACCGCGAACGTCACGCGTGCCTGCTCGCCGGCGGCCAGCGGGACACGGGCGTAGCCGACCAGGCGGACCACCGGCCGCGTCGTCTGCGCCACCGGGTCGTGCAGGTAGAGCTGGACCACCTCGGTGCCGGCGCGGGTGCCGAGGTTGCGGACCTGGACGGCGACGCTGACCTCGGCGTCGACCGGCCAGTCGACCGGGCCGTCCGATGCCGCCGGCTGCCCGTCCGGGCCGGGCACGGTGGCGTCGGTCCAGTCGAATTCGGTGTAGCCGAGGCCGTGCCCGAAGGGGTACGCCGCGGTGGGGTCGACGGCGGAGACCTCCGAGCGCCGGCCCAGCGGCGGGGCCAGGTAGGTGCTGGGTATCCCGCCGGCGGCGCGCATGCCGGCACCGATCCGGCCGGCCATCTGCTCGACCAGTTCCGGGTCGAAGGCGGCGCCCCAGCTCAACGGAGTGGGGTAGACGGTCGCGCCCCAGGCGGCGAAGCCGGTCAGGCACTCCTCGTGCACCTGGGCCGGGATCCCGAACCGGTTGTTCGCCGCGATCTCGGCCTGGGCGGCGGCGAGGGCCTTCGCACCGGTCGCCGGCTCGACCGGGGCGGTGCCGAAGGGCCGGGTGAGCTGGCCCAGACCGTGTCGGATGACCTCCGGCCAGTGGACGCCGCCACCCATGTCGGCCTGGTGGGGGGCGACCGCCACGCCGGTGGCGTCGGCGCCGACCCAGACCCCGACCAGCTGGGCGATCTTCTCCTCCAGCGCCATCAGCGCAATGAGCGCCTCGGCCCGCTCGACGCAGGAGCGCGCCGGATCGCGCCACGGCGGGATTTCGCCCGGCGCTGGTTCCCTCTCCACCGACACCTGGCTGCTCATGCCGTCCTTCCGCTGACCTGATGGGCTCGCCGGCGGTGGCTGCGGGCCGACCGCCCAGGGCTCCGATCATCGAAACTTTCGGAAATTTGGTGTTACGTGGCCGAAAATCTAGGTTCATCCATGTGTGGGTGTCAAGGGGGACGCCGGGACTGCGCTCAGCCCTTCGTGCCAGCACGGACACCGGAACGGCCGCGACGCGAGCGCCGAAGAAAGGATCACCGCCATCGGCCGCCGGTGCTACAGTCCGTCGAAAGTTAAGGGACAACGCCTACGGGATTTCGATGACCACCGACAGACCCGGCTCCACCACCATCGCGACCATCGCTAACGAGGTCGGAGTCTCGGTGGCCACCGTCAGCAAGGTCCTCAACGGACGCGCCGACGTCGCGCCAGAGACCCGCGCACGGGTCGAGGCCAGCCTCGAAAGGCACAGCTACCGCCGCCGGGTGCCCCGGCAGGCGACCGCCAGCGCCGGCCAGATCGACCTGGTCTTCCACGAGTTCGACTCGGAGTGGGCCATGGAGATCATCCAGGGCGTCGAGGCGGTCTGCGCCGTCTCCGGCCATGCCGTGGTGCTCTCGCAGCTCGGCGGCCGGCATCATCCCCAGCAGCAGTGGCTCGACGCGCTCCTGCACCGCCGACCCCTCGGTGTCCTCTTCGTCGTCTCCAGCCCGACCCAGGCACAGCAGCAGCAGCTGCTGCGCCAGCGGATCCCGTTCGTGGTCATCGACACCGACAGCGCCACATCGGCATCGGTGCCCACCGTCGGCTCCAGCAACTTCAACGGCGGCCTGCAGGCCACCCGCCACCTGCTGGAGCTGGGACACCGGCGGCTCGCGATGATTTCCGGCCAAGAGGACGTGCTGTGCAGCCGGGAGCGGGTCGCCGGATTCCGGTTCGCCCACGAGGAGGCCGGCATCGCGGTCGATGGGGAGCTGGTGCGCTACGGCAACTTCTCGGTCGAAAGCGGGTACCGGCACGGCATGGACCTGCTCAGCCGGCCGGTCCGCCCCACCGCCATCTTCGCCGGCGCCGACATGCAGGCGGTCGGCGTGCTGCGCGCGGCCCGCCGTCTCGGCCTGCGCATCCCCGACGACCTCTCCCTGATCGGCTACGACAACCTGCCCATGGCGGCCTGGACCGACCCGGCATTGACCACCATCAACCAGCCGCTGCGCGACATGGCCGGCACCGCCGCCCGCATCCTGCTCGACCTGGCCCGCGGCGTACCCATCACCACCAGCCGCATCGACCTTGTCACCGAACTGATCGTGCGGGAGAGCACCGCACCGCCGGTCAGCTCCTGACCGGCTATCGACCGGGTTTGAGGATCCATGGCACTGTTCGACCTGCCGCTCGACGAACTCCGCCGGTACGCCCCGGCGGTCAGCGAGCCCGCCGACTTCGACGAGTTCTGGGCGGCCACGCTGCACCGCGAAGCCACCGCGCCGGTGCTGCTCGACGTCCGGCCCGAGCCGACCGGCCTGCGGCTGGTCGACACCTGGGACGTCACCTTCGCCGGCTTCGACGGCGAGCCGGTGCGCGCCTGGTACACCCGCCCGGCCGGGGTGGACTCGCCGCTGCCCGCCGTGGTCGAGTACGTCGGCTACGGCCGCGGCCGCGGCCTGCCGCACGAGCGCCTCACCTGGCCGGTGGCCGGCTACGCCCACCTGCTCATGGACTCCCGGGGCCAGGGCAGCCAGTACGGCAGCGGCGGCGACACCCCGGACCCGCACGGCGGCACCCGCGGCGGCCCGTGGCCGATCACCTGGGGCATCACGAGCCCGCACGACTACTACTACCGGCGGCTCATCACCGACGCGGTCGCCGCGGTCGACGCGGTGCGCGGGCTTGCCGGGGTCGACCCGGCGCGGGTGGTCGCCGCCGGCAACAGCCAGGGCGGCGCGCTCGCGCTCGCCGTCGCCGGACTCGTTCCCGGCCTCGCCGCGCTCATCGCCACCGCGCCGCTGCTGTGCCACGTCCAGCGCGCCATCGACATCACCGATGCGCCGCCGTACGGCGAGATCGTCAACTACCTGGCCGTCAACCGGGAGCAAGAGGCGGCAGTGCGCCGCACACTGTCCTATGTGGACGGCGTGAGCTTCGCCCGCCGGGCCACCGCGCCCGCACACTTCGGTGTCGGCCTGCGTGACACCGTCTGCCCGCCGAGCACCATCTTCGCCGCGTACAACCAGTACGGGCAGGCGCGCGGCGGGGCGGCGCCGGAGCAGAACACGATCCACGTGTACCCGTTCAACCACCACGAGGGCGGCGACGCGTACCAGGTCCGGCGGCAGCTGCACTGGCTCGCCGCGATCCTGCGCAGCGCCCGGCCGGAGCCCGCGGGCACCCGCTGAGCCGCCCTCGCCGCTGTGTAACGTCCTCGACGTCGTGGGTAGGAGACTCTTTCAGAAAGGTACGAGCCGGGCGATGACCACTTCTGCAGAGCACACCGGGGGTGGCACGCCGACCGTCACCGAGCCAGGCGCGGCCGCTGGGCACTCCGCCGGAAACTCCGCCCGCGCGCCGCGCGAGACCTGGGCCGACGCGGCGAAGGGGGCCTGCATCTTGATGGTCGTGCTCTGGCACATCGTCAAGAAGCACTACATCGAGATCACCTGGGACGTCTCGCTACCGATCCCGGACGTGTGGCGGACGCTCGTCGAGTTGCTGGTCCCCCTGCGGATGCCGCTGTTCTTCACGATCTCCGGCCTCTTCGCGGTGAACGCGGTCAACCGGCCGTGGTCGGTCGTACGGCGGTCGAACGTGGCCCGCTTCTACTATCTGTTCCTCCTGTGGGTGCTCATCCACACCGCGGTGCTCTCGCTCACCCCCGGCTTCAACACCACCCGCGCCCGCAGCCCGCTCGAGCTGCTCGAAGAAATCACCATCAGCCCGCCGAACCTCTGGTACCTCTACGCACTCGCGCTCTACTTCACGATCGCCAAGCTGGTCCGCCGGGTGCCCCCCGCGGTGGTGCTCGGCGGCGCGTTCGCGCTCTCTGCCGCCGCGGCCGCGGGCCTCGTCGCGGCCCCGGGCAACCGCAGCGCGATGTACCAAAACCTGTTCTTCTTCCTCGCCGGGCTGTACTTCCGACCGTTCGTCGAACGGCTCGCGAGGGGCTCCAACTCGCGGCGCCTCGCCCTGACCGGAGCCGCCTTCGCCGTCGCCCTGCTCGCCGTGCGGGTCACCGCGTCACAGAAATTGCCGCTCGTCTGGCCGCTGGTCAGCATCGTCGCGGTGGTGTTCGGGGTGACCGCCGCCGGGCAGGTCGCGCGCTGGCCGGCGCTGGGAAACGGACTGGCCGCGCTCGGCCGGCGCACCCTGTCGATCTATGTCATCCACATGCCGATCCTCGCGGTGCTGGACTGGTTGCTCGCCGATCCACTGTCGACTGTGGACGTACGGTGGCAGTTGCTGTTTGCGATCGTCGAGCCGGCCGTCCTGACGACCCTGGTGGTCGTCGCCTGCCTGGTGCTCGAGACCGGGCTGCGCCGGGTCCGGGCGACCTGGCTTTTCGAGCTCCCCGGCCGCGGTGCTCAGCGGGCAGCCCCCCGCCACGCGGCCCCGCGAAAGCCCCCGCGCACGACGCGGCCACTCCCGCCGCGCCCGGCCGACGCCGAATAAGCAGTTCGGGCCGGCACGCTCATCGGACATGATGAGTGCATGCGAACACGGGGGCCAGGACGATACCTGGGGTGGCTGGCGTGGCGGCAGAAACGACGGATCGTCCTCGGTGGGCTGTGGAGTTCGCTCTGGATGCTCAGCCTGGCTGTCACGCCGTACCTGATCTCCCAGGCCATCGACCGCGGCCTGCGCCCGCGGCAGGTCGGGCCTCTGGTCGCCTGGGCCGGCGCCATCTTTGTGGTGGGCGTGGCCAACGCGGTGCTCGGCATCCTCCGGCACCGGACCATGACCAAGATCCGGCTGGACGGCGCATTGCGCACGGCTGACGCGGTCATGACCCATGCGGTCGAGTTGGGTGCCGCGCTCCCCCGCCGGATCACCGCGGGTGAGGTGGTCACCATCGGTATCGGGGACGTGTGGCTGGTCGCGCGGGCACTGACCGTGACCGGGCCGGGAGTAGGTGCGATCGTCGCGTACGCGGTGGTCATCACCCTGCTGGTGCAGGTGTCCGGGATGATCGCGCTCGTGGTGGCGGGCGGCGTGGCTGTCCTCGGGGTGGTGCTCGGGCCACTGCTGCACCGGCTGAACACCGCCGGCGGCGAGTACCGGGAACGGCAGGGCCGGCTGGCCGCCCGGCTGGTCGATGTGCTCGGCGGTCTGCGCATCCTCAACGGTCTCGGCGGCAAAGAGATCCACCTGCGCCGCTACGCCGCTGAGTCGGACGCCGTCCGGGCCGAGGGCTACCGGATGGGCGGGGCGCTGAGCTGGATCACCGCGCTGGGCGACGGCCTGCCGGTGGTTTTCCTGGGCGGGGTGACCTGGCTGGCCGCGCGGCTGACGGTCCGCGGCGATCTCACCGTCGGTGAACTGGTCGCGGTGTATGGCTACGCGGCGATCCTGGTCGTGCCCACCTGGATGCTGATCTTCAGCGCTGGAGACGTCAGCCGCGGGGTGATCGCCGCCCGGCGGATCATCGCGTTTCTGCGGTTGCCGGTCGAGGAACCGGGCGACGGCGTGGCCCCGGGCGGCCCGGCGGTCCTGCGCGACCCGATGTCCGGCGTGGTCGCCGAGCCGGGCCGGCTGACCGTGCTGGCCTCGGCCCGCCCCGAGGACGCGGCCGCGATCATCGACCGGCTCGGCCGGTACTGCGAAACCGCCGCCACCTGGGGCCCCTACCGGATCGCCGAGGTGGCCAAACCGCCGGTGCGCGAACGGATTCTGGTCGCGGACCACGAGGCCGACCTGTTCGCCGGGACGCTGCGTGACGTGGTCGCGGGCGGCACGAGGGCCGGCGACGACGCGATCCGGCGCGCGATCACGGCCGCGGTGGCGACCGACGTCGCCGGGCTTGACCACCGCATCGAACGCGACGGCCGCAACCTCTCCGGCGGCCAGCGGCAACGGGTCCGGCTCGCCCGGGCGCTGCTCGCCGACCCGGAGATGCTGCTCGCGGCCGAGCCGACCTCGGCGGTGGACGCGCACACCGAGGCGGCCATCGCCGAGCGGCTGACCGCCGCCCGGGCCGGGCGCGGCACACTACTGGCCACCACGTCGCCTGTGCTGCTGGACCGGGCCGACATCGTGCTCTACCTGGTCGACGGCCGGGTGGCCGCGTCCGGGACGCACCGTGCGCTGCTGGAACGCGAGCCCGGGTACCGCGACCTGGTCAGCCGTACGTTCGGCGCGGACGACGAGGCCCTCACCGCGGCCGATGAGGCGCGATGAGTATCGACATCCTGCCGATCGCGGACACCCGTCGGATAGTCCGGGCAGCGGGCCGGCTGATCGCTGCCGACAAGGGGGCCGTCGCCGCCACCCTCCTGCTCAACGTGCTGGCCGCGGCGGCCGCTCTGGGCGCGCCGTACCTGCTGGGCCGGATCGTCGACGCGGTCACCGGATCGCGGGGCGCCGACGCCCGGATCGACCCGCTGGCCGCGGCCGTGCTGCTGTGCGCGCTGGCCCAGACGTTGCTCACGCGGTGGGCGTTGCTGCTCGGGTACCGGCTTGGCGAGCGCACCGCGGCCCGCATCCGGACCGGCTTCCTGTCCCGCGCGCTGAGCTTGCCCGCCTCGATGATCGAACGGGTGCCGCCGGGCGACTTGGCCGCCCGCGGCACGACCGATGTGGACGCGGTCGCCGGCACGCTGCGCGACGTGCTGCCGGGCGTCTTCGTGGCCGGCACGCAGGCGCTGTTTCTGGTCGGTGCGGTGCTCGTGCTCGACCCGCTGCTGGGCGTGGCCGGGCTGCTCGGGCTGTCCGGCATCGTGGTCGTCGGCCGCTGGTACCTGCGCCGGGCCCGCAGCGCGTACCTGGAGGAGGGCGCGGCCAACTCGGACCTGGCCGAGGAACTGGCCGCGACCACCACCGGGGCGCGCACCATCGAGGCCTTCCGCCTGCACCGGTCCCGGCTGGCCGTCGGCCGGGCCGCGATCGCGCGGACCAAGCGCAGCCGGCTGGCCACCCTGCGGCTGCGCTCGGTGTACTTTCCGGTGGCCGAGGGCTCGTACAACATCCCGGTCGTGCTCGTGCTGCTGGTCGGCGGCCTGCTGTACCTCGACGGCCGGATCACGCTGGGCACGGTCGCCGCGGCCACCCTGTACCTGCGGCAGCTGATCGGGCCGATGGACGGCATCCTGATCTGGCTGGAGCAGTTACAGAGCAGCAGCGCGTCGTTCGCCCGGGTCGAGGGGCTGGCCGCCGTGCCGCCCGCCCCGGCGACGGCCGCGGCCGTCCCGGCAGGCGACCGTATCGAGGTGACAGGGGTCCGGTACGCGTACCCCGGCGGCCCGGACGTGCTGCACGACGTGGATCTCACCGTCCAGCCCGGCGAACGGCTGGCGATCGTCGGCCTCTCCGGAGCCGGCAAGTCCACCCTGGGCCGGTTGCTGGCCGGAGTACACCGTCCACACACCGGCACGGTGACCGTGGGCGGCGTCGCGGTGGCCGACCTGCCCCCGGACCTGCTGCGCCGCCAGGTGGTACTGGTGACACAGGAGCACCACGTCTTCCGCGAGACGCTGCGGGACAACCTCATGGTGGCGGCGCCGGACGACCGAATGCGCGAGGCACTGTGCACGGTCGGCGCGGACTGGGCCCGCGATCTGGACACCGACCTGGGCGAGCACCCGCCGACCGGCGCCCAGGCGCAGCAACTGGCGCTGGCCCGGGTGCTGCTGGCCGACCCGCACACCGTGATCCTGGACGAGGCGACCGCGCTGCTGGACCCCCGGGCGGCCCGCGCGGCGGAACGGGCGCTGGCCGCCGTGCTGCACAACCGCACAGTGATCGCCATCGCCCACCGCCTGCAGACGGCCCACGATGCGGACCGGATCGCGGTGATGCACGCGGGCCGGATCATCGAATTGGGTACCCACGACGACCTGATCGCCCGGCGCGGCCCGTACGCCGCCCTCTGGAGCCAGTGGCACGGCTGATGTCCCGTCGTAGCCCGGCCGGAAGACGGACCTGCCGAACGGACGGATCACCCCGGCTGGGGGCCGCGTCGCCGCCGGGTCCACAGCCAGCCACCGGCCAGGAGCAGCACCACGACGACCGCGCCGATCACCGGCCACAGGACCGATCCGGAATGCCGATCGTCGGAGGTCGGCTTGGCTGCCGGAGCCGGTTCGGCGGAACTCGGGCTCGCGGACGGTGCGGCACTGGTGGGTGCGGGCACCGCGGAGCGCGATGGGGCATGCGAACGCGACGGCGACGGCGAGCCGTGCGGCGTCCGCACGCCCGCAGTGACGGCGGCGCTGAACGTCGTGGCTGCCAGGCCCGTGCCGCCGACCCAGGGCTCGAAGCCGGCCTGGACGCTGGTCAGGTACCACGCGTCGGTGACCTTGCTCCGTGTCCTGACGTCGTCGACGAAGTCCATGACGTCGAAGCTCCACTTCGTCATCGACGACTGGGCGACGTACGACACGACGTCGCTCGACCCGTTGTAGCCGGACCAGACGTCCCAGGAACGGCCACCGATGGTCACGGACGCGACACGGGAACCGACGGGGTGGATCGGGCCGCGCTTGGCGAACCAGATCATGAGCTCCTGCTGGTTGGTCCCGTGCGTGTTTGGTGCCGGGTCCAGCCAGACGTCGTAGGAAACGTTGTAGATGCCGCTGTCCGGGTACGCGAAGCTGGCGCTGCTGGTCGCTTTCCCGATCCGGCGGACCTGCATCGGCAGGTTGGTACCGGGCGAGCAGTTGTCGTAGTGGCAGCCGAAGTACACCGCGGTGTACGCGGCGGGCGCGCCGTTGGTCGGCTTGTGGTGGTCCGCGGTGATCGCGAATCCGGTGCTCGTCACGTTGATGCACTGGGCGGTGTCGGCGCCCCAGCGGTTGTTCATGACGACGTAGCGGTCCTCGATGGTGGTCGAACCGTACTTGTCGCAGATCTGGGTGTTCGCCAGCGCGGTGCCGCCGGTGACGGCGGTGAGCGAGGCGGCGAGCATCAGGCCGGCGGCCGTCAGCAGGCGCAATGGGCGTGTCATGGGACTCCTCGGTACCGGGCGCACTGTGGGAGCGCTCCCAATCGGGGAGGTTATGGCATGGTAGCGCCGGTGAAGCGAGAAAGATGCGATTTCGTTGTATTTGCGGGCCGTCAGGGCCGGGGCGGCCGGCGTCGAGGTGGAAGTGCAGGGTGCCACCGGCCACGATGAGCTCGGGCTGTTCGATCACCGTCGGCGCGACACCCAGCGACTGGTGCAGCAGCGTGGGCCAGCGACATGCGACTGGAGCCGCCGACGAGGAACACCGCGGCGATCTCCTCGGGGCGGATCCGGGAGGCGGGGCACCGGGAGCCGGGAGAAATTCCGAGCTACCGCGATGTCCGTCGTGGTCCGGACCGTAACTCCCGTGGCCTCACCGCCCGCGTGTAGTCACGGCCCGAAAGCCCCGTCGCACCGCCAGTGCCTCGTGGCGAGCAGGTCCTTCTTGGCGTTCCACGCGGCGGCAATTGGTGTACCGACGCCGCGGTACCCTGTTGCATTGCCCGGCATCGAACTCGGGCATCGAATACGGGGCGGTGGGCATGGCCCCGCGCGGAAGGAGACGCATGCGCGCGTGGATCGCCACGATCGCCGCCGTCGGTGTGCTCGCCGGCCTGACCGCCTGCGGGAAGGACGGACCGGCCGACCAGCAGGACGCGTGCTCGATCGCGCTCAACGACGCCACCAGAACCGGCGGCCGGCTGGACGCGGACATCTCCAAGGCGCGGATGACCGGCGGCACCGACCACTACCAGGCGATGGTGGACGCCCGGTCGGAGGCCTCCGACTGGCACGCCAGCATCGTGGCGCAGGTCAACCGGGACATCAGTCCCGAGCTCAAACAGACGCTGAACGACGGTGCGAAGATGGTCGGCGAGGTGCTGGCGACGCTGGACGATGCCACGTCCACCCCGCCCGACGCCCGATCCAAGATCGAGTACTACCAGGACAAGGTCCGGCAGGCCTGCAGAGGCGCGTTCTCCTGAGCCGGTCGGTCACGGTCACCGGGTGGCGTGGAGCAGGTCGTCGAGCATCAGGGTCCGCAGGTCGTCCCGGCTCGGCACCCGGCCGAGCGCCCGCAGCCGGGTGGACTGCGCCTTGCGCATGCCCTCCAGCAGCCGCCGCGCCTCCCGGGCGTTGCCGAAGTTCTGATCCCGCTCGATCTGCCGGAACCACTCGAGCAGCCCGTCGGACAGGCCCGCGCCGAGCAGGTAGTCGTCGTTCTCGGCGATGCGGTGCACGATGAGCACCAGCTGCTCGGGGTCGTAGTTCTCGAACTCCATCGTCTTGGCGAAGCGGGAGGCCAGACCGGCGTTGGCGTCCAGGAAGTCGGCCATGTCCTTGGTGTAGCCGGCGACGATCACGGCGATCTCGTCGCGGTGGTCCTCCATCAGCTTGACCAGCGTGTCGACCGCCTCCCGGCCGAAGTCGCTGCCGCCGGTCGAGCGGGTGAGCGTGTAGGCCTCGTCGATGAACAGCACGCCGCCCAGCGCGCTGGTGAAGACCTCGCTGGTCTTCTCGGCCGTGTGGCCGATGTACTGACCGACCAGGTCGCGCCGGCTCACCTCGCGGAAGTCGCCGTTGGGCAGCACCCCCAGCGCCTTGAGCAGCTCCCCGTAGATGCGGGCAACCGTGGTCTTGCCGGTGCCGGGCGCGCCGGTGAAGATCAGGTGGTGGCTGACCGCGCCGACGGAGAGCCCCGCCGCGCGCCGCCACTCGTTCACCTGGATCTCGTCGATCAGGGTGCGGACCTCTTCCTTGACGGCGGCCAGGCCGATCATGCCGTCGAGGTCGGCGAGCAGCTTCTCGACCCGGTCCGGGTCCTTCTGGATGGCCCGGTCGAGCGGCTGGCGGCCGACGCTGGGCCTGGTCCGCCCCCCGGTAGCGGCCACTACGGTCGGATGGGCGCCCTCGTCGATCTGGATGCCGGGGGTCGCGGTGGACTCGACGGCGCAGCCCTCGACCAGGCCGCCGCAGCCGCGCCCGACGAAGATGCCCACCCCGCTCGTCTCGTGGATCCACGACTCCCGGATCGTCGGCGAGCTGTGGTGCGCCACCGAGATGCCGGCGTCGCCGGTACGGCTGATCTCGCACCGCTCGATGGTGGGGTTGCTCGCCTGGTAGACGTAGATGCCCCGGTAGCCGCAGCCGCTGATGGTCGTGTCCCGGATGACCGGGTCGGCGCCCAGCCGGGCGATCACGCCGTCGTCGGTGACGTCCTTGATCTCGCTGCGCTCGATGACCCCGCCGGAGTCCTCGACCAGCACGCCGAACTGCGCGCCCGCCACCACCAGCTCGCTCGCCTGCACGACGGCCCGGTCCGACAGGCCGACGCCGGCACCGTACCGCGCGTGGACGGTGCAGTTCTCGATGGTCAGCCGGCCGCCGGCGACCTCCACCGCGTGCGCGTCACCGGCGTGCAGGGTCAGCCCGCGCAGGGTGATCTCCCCGCCGCGAGCGCGCAGCGCCGGCTGGTCGGTCGCGGTCGCGTCGATGGTGACCGCGCCCGGCTCGGCGGCGGCGATGGTCAGCCGCCGCCCGTCCAGGCGCAGCACCTCGGCATACCTACCGGCGGCCACGGTGATGACGCTGTCGTCGCCGGCCACCTCCAGCGCGTCACGCAGTGTCGGGTATGCGCCGGGGCGCCCCGGGGCGACGGTCAGGACCTGGGCCATCGTTCCACCTGTTCGGTCGGGGTCGCAGCCACTCTACCGACGCCCGGTCATTCGTTCGCCACCCGCCGCTGGATGCGCTGCTGCGGCTCCTGCTCCGGCTCCTGGCGTGGCGCCGCGCCCAGCACGGACCCGCCCGGCGTGCTGACGCTGAACGCCTGCTCGTCGGTGACCACGCCCTGGACTTCCGGCTCGCCGGCGGGCGCGTGGGTGCTGGTGAGGTGCCGCGGGTCCAACCCGCGCTCGGCGCGCCGGCGCACGGCGGGGCGCGACGCGTCCGCGCCGGCCGCCCGGCCGAGCACGGGCGAGGTCGCGCCGGCCGCCCTGGGCGGCAGCATCGGGTCGACCGGGCCCTGGGAGTGCAGGCGCGCCGCCCGCGCGCTGCCGTCGATCACCGGTGCCGCGGCGGCCGGCGTCTCCGCGCCGGGGGCGGTCATCCAGTCGCCCGGCTGGTCCGGCATCGAGTAACCGGGTGTGGAGGACCTTGTGGCCCGGCGGTCGGACGGCGCGGCGCCCGGCGGCAGGCCCGGCATTCCACGGTCCGTCGCGCCCGCTCCGCCGGGAGCGCGCAGCACCGACGGCCCGGCCCCGGCGTCGGCGGCAAGCATGCCGGGGTCGCCGACCGGCTGGCCATAGCGGGTGAAGCTCGTCCCGCCGGTCGGCCGCGACCGGCCCAGCACCGGCGTGGTGCTCGGCGGCGCGGCGCCGTCGGTCAGGCCGTCGAACCGGGCGGCCTGCGGTGGAGCGCTGGACTCCCGGTTGACCTCGCGCCGGCCCGTGCCGTGCGGCGGCGAAAGCTGGCCGGCGTTGGGATCCGTCGAGGAGGCGTTGACGCCGTCGCGGTTCTTGCCGAGCACGCCGCGGCGCAGTGCCGGCCCCCCGGGGCCGGTGCGGGCGGTGCCGGGCATCGCCGGGGGATTCTCCAGGCCACTGAGACCGCTGACGCCGTTGGGGCGGGCGATGAGCCCGCTCGTCGCGCCTTGCGTGTTGGGCAGGCCGAAGGCGTTCTGCAGCCCGGAGGTGCCGGGCAGAGCGCCGGGAAGGTTGCCGGTCGTGGGCAGCGGACCCGCATTGGTCAACGGCGGCACGCCCGGCAGGCCGACCGGCAGCGCGCTGGGGTCCGGCAGGCCACTCGGGTTCGGCAGGCCGTTCGGGTCCGGCAGGGTGCCCGGGTCCGGCGTCTTGCCGGGGTCAGGGATGTTGTTCGGATCGGGGGTGTTGTTCGGATCGGGCGTGGGCTTGTTGTTCAGGCCGAGGTCGGGCACGACGAACGTCGGCACCGTGTTCGGGCGGATGTTGGGTACGCCGACGCGGGGCATCTTCGACTGGACGTAGGACTGGAGGACCCTGGCCACCACGTTGGGGTCGACCGTCGTGGCGTCGGTGGGACCCTCGTAGCGCTGCGCCCGCCCGGTGTACATCTGGCCGAGGGGGCCACGGTACTCCTGGGCCATCTGGTACTGGAGCTGGAACGCCTGGGCCGACCAGTTGATGTTGCGGGTCGCTATAGCCACCCGGGTGTACAGCACGTCCATCTGGTTGTTGAACTTCATCGGAACCGCGCCGACGCGGACCATCTTCATCAGGTCGATGTACATGTCCCGGTTGAAGCTCTTCTCGCCCTGCAGCGCCGTTCCCGTGTGCATCGACTTGCCGTCGTGATATTGGTCCCAGAACTTGTTCCACTCCTGGTCAGCGAGGCCCAGCGCGGCCTGGTACTGGCTGTACAAGGTCTGCATCCGGCCCTTGTAGTCGGTGATGATGCCGCTGAGGAAGTTCATCGCCTCCTGGTTCGCCGCCGCGGCGTCCGCCCAGTCGCGGAGCGACTTCATCGCCGCCCCCGGACCCTTGGCGTAGAAGGCGTCCGCGGCGTCGGACTTCCAGGCGGTCCAGCCATCGCCGTTGCGCAGCTTGTCGGTGGTGTCCGAGAACGCCTTCGACATGTCCATCAGGACGTTGTGCATCTTGCCCCAGCTCGCCGCGGCCGCGCTGGCGTCCTCGGCGGACTGCGCCATGATGCGGTGGTAGACCTGGTCGATGTCGTCCGTCGCCAGCCGCTGGAGGGCCCGTTCGTGGTCGTCCTTGGACGGATCGTCGGTGTAGTGGCCACCGTTGGACACTTCGTTGCTGTAATACAGCGGATTGCCCGTCTCCCCCATGTGGTGCCAGAGGGCGACCTCCCGCGCCTTCGCGGCGTAGTCGGTCTGGTATCCGTAGTCGTCCTGCGACGAGTGCTGGCCCGACATCAGTTCCGCCCGTACTGCATGCCCTCGGTGCTGCCCTGCGTGTGGTACTGCTGCTGACGCTTCTCGATCTCGCCGAGGGTCGACGGGTCCGGAGCGGTCTTCTTGGGCGGATCGATCTTCGTCTCGGTGATCTGCGTCTGACCGTTGGTGTCGGTCGTGGAGGTCGTGACGGACACGGTGCCGCCGGAGAGCGTGGTGGTGGACTCGGAGCTGGTGATGTACTTGCCGTCCGACGTCATCGTCTGCGTGGTCTTGCTCTTCGTCGGCTGGCCCGAGTAGTCCGTCGAGTCGCCGGTGGTGACGATCATCGCGGGCTTGTCCGAACCCGGCTTGTAGATGGACACGGTCTTCGACGTGTCGCTGCGGTACATCGACTGGCCGGTGGCGTTGGTGATCTGCAGCCGCGAGCCGTCGGCGAACGTGTAGACGAACCCGCCCGGCACCGGCTGCTGGCTCGTCGCATACTGCAGCATGTCCGGGTTGTCGGCGGCGGCCGCGGCGGTGGTGTTGCGGCCGGCCGCGTCGTCGTAGGCCAACTGCTGGTCGTGCATGGTCGACACGCCGTCCTTGGGGAAGCCCGCCGGGGCGCCGCTGCCGCCCGCGAACGCGAAGTCCACCGCGTTGACCGAGTCGGCCTGCTCCTCGTCCGTGGTCGCGTAGACCACGGCCATCGACGTGGCCGCGGAGGTGATGGCCTGCAGTCCGATCCCGACGTCCTTGAGGAACGCCTGGAAGTCCGACATGTTGCGGTTGTTGTACGCGACCGCCGTCAGGCCCTCGGCGAACGGGATCGTTCCCGGCGGCTTCGTCGCGAACGCCGACTGGGCGTGCTGCCCGATGCCGACGAAGGCGTCGGAGAGCTGCCCCTCGGCCTGGCCCACGTTCGTGGCCAGCGTTCCGCCGTATGTGAACAAGGCCACCGGATCGACCTGTACCGAGTCACCCACCGCAACCTCCCCGTGTCCCGCGGCCGAGCGGCCGTAGCCGTCCACCATCGAGCCTATTCGACAGCCACAAGGATTGCCGACCGCAAATACGGCACGATTAGGCTATAGGTCGGGTGACGCCGCATACGACAAGGCGGGGACGGGGGTAACGGTGACTGATCCCGTGGTGGACGAGTACGGCCGGCCGGGCGACTGGCACCTCACCGACACGCCGCGACAGGTCCGGCTGCCGCCGGTCCCCGAACCGGGCGAAATGGACGGCTTCCGCCTGGCCCGGGTCTTCCAGACCCCGGGCGAGGACTGCCAGCCGCGTCTCGACCCGGCCCGCGGCCGGCTCACCGACGATGCGCAGCGGCGCAAGGTGCTCGAGTTCCTCGAGTCCGGCACGGTCATCCTGGACACCGGCACCCGCTCCACCGACCTGCTGGAGCCGACGCGCCGGCTCGCCGTGCCGGGGGTGTTCCGCACCGACGGCCGGTGGATCTGGGACGGCTCGGTGGCGTTCTACCTGCGCTGGCACCTCGTGCCCCCGGAGCCGGACTTCCTGGCGCACATCACGGCCCGCGGATACCGCCCGGAGCCCGTGGACGAGACCGTCGTGGCGGCCGCCCGGCAGGCGCTGGACAAGGCCGACGCGACCTACATCGCGCTACGTGACCGGTGGAAGATCGAGCATGGGCTGCTGGCCGACCCGGGGCGCTTCCCGCTGGAATTCCAGCGCCGGCTGTTCGACCTGGGCTGGCGGCCGGGCCGGGACGTCTCCGCCGAGATCGACCCGTGGCTCGAGCAGAGCGTGCACGACCTGCGCCGGTTCCGGTTCCCGGAGCACGGCTACTTCGAGTACGAGCCGTTCGACGCGGCCCGCAAGGTCTTCCACGAGTTCGGCGGCCTGCGCTCCCTCGACAACAGCGGCGGCGTCACGTCGGCCCGGGTGCCCTTCGTGATCTTCCCGCGGCCCGGCGACTGGCACACCCTCACCACGGGCGCCGTCACCGCCGTGGAGGTCGCCGGCAGCGTGGGCCGGCGGGTGTTCCAAATCGGCTACATCGAGGACGGCTCCGCGATCCTGGTCATCGCCGAGGACGGCTCGGTGCACCTGGCCGGAGCGGTGGAGAAGTTCGTGGGCGCCACGTTCGACCAGGCGCTCATGGCCCTCATGAACGGCGACCTGCCGCAGGAGGATCCGTACGCCGAGCCCGACTGGGCCTGACCATGAGCGCACCGGACCCCGTCCAGCCCGCCTGGCTACCCGGCAACGAGGTCGAGGCGGAGCTCGTCACCGCGCTCGCCGCCGACGACCGCCAGGAGTTCTTCCGCATCATCCGGGACGCGCCGTGGTATCTGCCGGCCTTCCCGGACGAGCCCGGCGGCCAGCGCTTCCTCACGCACGACCTGCTCGACGCGACGTACCTGCTCGTGTTCACCTCGGAACAGTCCCTGGCCGGGGCCGTCGGCGGGCTGGTCACCGCCTACACCGTCACCGGCCACGACGAGCTGGCCGTCCGCTGGCCCGACCCGGCGTGGCGGCTCGCCGTCAACCCCGGCACGCCGGTGGACGCCTGGGTGACGCTGCCGGCGCTGGCCGAGGCGGCCGCGGGCAGCCGGGTGGTGCCGACGCTCGCCCAGCTCGCCGACCGGCCGGCCGGCCCGGCGACCGATCCGGCGATCGACCACGGGATCGACGCCGCGCTCGACGACTATCTCGGCCGGCTGAACCAGGTCCGGCTCGCCGTGCCGGTGACCGGGGGCCAGCACCCGCGATACCTGGTCACGCGGACGGAGGCCGGCCCGGCGATCGAGGCGTTCACCTCGCCGGAGGCGCTCGCCGCGCGGCATCCGGACGGCGTGCCGTGGACATCGGCCGGGCTGTCCGATCTGCTGGCCGACTGGCCGGGCGAGGAGTACGACCTGGTCGTCGACCCCGGCACGGACGCCGCGCTACGGCTGCCCGGCCCGGATCTGCCGGGGCTGCTGTTGTGGGCGCCGGAGCCGGCCTCCGCGCCGGAAGGCGGCGCCACCTCGCCGAACATCGCCGGTATTGAGTACATTGAGCGGGAGCAGTACAACGGGGACGGCACGAAGCGGGGTGAGTCGGATGGATCGTCCGGATTGGGCGAGTCTGCACACCGTGGTCGATGACCTGAAGCGCGCCATCGGTTCGCTCGACGAGACGCAACGGCGGATCAACCAAATCACCGGCACCGGCTGGTCGCCGGACCGGCTGGTGAAGGTGACCGTCGGCCCGCGCGGCCAACTGGTCGACCTGGAGATCGACCCGAGGGTGTTCCGCAACCCCGACTCCCGCGGGCTGGCCGATGCGATCCTCACCGCCGCCCGCAACGCCGTCACCGACGCCAACGGCAAGACCACCGAGATCGTCGACAAGGCCGTCCCGGTGCACCTGCGGCGCGGGCCCTTCGGCGGCGAGGACTCGCTCAGCGGCGTGATCAGCCGGCACGACGCAGACCTGAACGGCGACGGGAGCGGCACATGAGCAACGTGGTGAAGATCACCAGCAGCCCGGCGCAGCTCATCGCCGCGGCCACCGTCCTCACCGCCGACGGGGAGGCCCTCAGCGCCGAGCTGACCGGGCTGCTGGGCGACATCGAGCGCTTGGAGTCCGACGCGGTGATCGGCCGGGACTCCTTCGCGGAGGAGTTCGTCAAGACCTACCGCAGGGGCGATCCGACCGCCACCGACGCGACCAAGCAGGCGGCGAGGAGCATCGCCACCTCCGCCACGGAGTTCGGCGACGCGGTGGCGTCGACGATGCAGGACTACATGGTCACCGACGGGCAGGGCGCGGCGGACATCGGCTCGGTCCACCCGGCCTGAGGCGCGGGGATCAGGAGGGGATCGGGAGGGATCGGGACTTGCCGGCGTCCCGCCGGCGGGCATGCGCATCGGGCCCGGGCGCATAGGGGCTAGGCACGTCGGGGGAGGCAGGGCTTGGCGCAGGACCATCTGTTCGCGGAGATCCTGCACGCCTTCGCCCAGCTCGAGGAGTGGATTCCAGGCTGCGGGACGTGGCCGGTCGACCTGATGATCGGCAAGCTGCCGGACGCGAACCCGGCCGACATCTACCGGTTGGCGGACGCGTGGGGCGCCGTCGCGGAGCGGCTCAACACCTACTACTACGACGCCCTGCACAGCGCCGACCCGATCAGCGAGAACTGGCAGGGCGACGGCGCCTCGATGGCGTTCAACCAGGCGTGGAACACCCACCTGCAGGACGTGGGCGGCGTCATCCAGGGGATGGCCTCCATGCAGATGGTCGTCCAGAGCTACGGTCTCCAGCTGGAGACCGAGGAGTTCTTCATCGCCTTCACGCTGATTCAGCTGCTGATCGAGGCGATCGTCGCGATCGTCAGTGCCATCTTCAGCGGCGGGATCTCGCTCGGCGGGATGGGCCTGGCCTATGCGGCCGCCCGGATCGCGATCAAAGAGGCCTACGAGAAGTGCCTGCAGGCCATCCTCAGGCTCGGCGAGATGATCGCCGAGGGCGAGCTGAAGCGGATCATCGAGCGGACCGCGGTCAAGGACTTCCTCAAGACGGCCGGAAAGGACCTCGTCAAGCACTCGGGCAGTGCACTGGCCAAGGCTCCGCGAGCGCTGGGTCACTACGTCGTGGACAACCTGGGTCCACGCCGGCTGCTGGCCAAGGCGGCCGCCGACCGGGCGGCCAGCCAGTTCCGCAAGGACGTGCTGCGCTCGGTGCTGCGCAAGGAGCTGCGCAAGCAACTGGCGGAGGTCGGCACCAAGGCCGAGGCGAGGGCGGCGGTGCGCGCGCTGGACCGGGCCGCCGCCGACCTCAGCCAGCGCATAGCGGCGGACCTGAGCGAGCGGCTGCTCGCGAAGTGGACAGGTCGCGAGGCCGCGTCCCTCGGCCGTCGCGAGCTGGCCCACCTCGGCGAGCACGAGGCCTTCAACATCGCCGAGCACTACGGTGAGCATGCGCTCGCGGGCAGCACCCGCTCGATGCTCGAGTCGTACGTCGCCCGGGAGCTCGAGCGCACCACCATGCTCGGCACGGCCGGGCGGTACGTCGGCCAGCTCGCCTTCGCCGGCGCGAAGTTCATGGGCGGCGTGGACTTCCTCGCCCAGGGCTTCGAGCTGGTCACCGGCGAGCGCAGCAGCATCGACGCCGGCGAGGTGGCGTTCTCGCTCGGCCAGGGCGCCCTGATGGGCGGGATGATGTTCGGCCACGGGGTGCTCGGCCAGATGGTCACCGGCGGCTTGGCCGGGGTGACGACCGCCGCCGCCACCGACGGCAGTCAATGGGTCATCGGCCAGGTGACCGGCCAGCACACCGACATCAACTGGGGCGCCGACCTGTGGAGGGGCGCCGAGGACGGCGTGCGGATGGGCGTCGTCTTCAGCGCACCGCACACGCTGACCGGCGCGGCCTCGAAGCTGGTCCCGCACTTCGGCGACCGCCCCGGTAACCAGGTGTTCGCGCTGAACGATCCGCGGCTGGGCGCCAACGTCTGGACCGGCGACCCGCGCACCGGCGTGGGCGGCTACACCAGCGAGTCCGGCGGTCTCGGCTGGCGGCTCGCCGACGGCTCCTTCGTGCATCTCGGCCCCGACGGCTCGGTCATCGCCTCGCACCAGGCGGGCCACACCGACTCCGGCCCCGTCACGCACACCCGGGAGCTCGACGGTCCACCGACGTCGACCGCGGTGCTGGACCGGCCCGCTGCCGACCGCGCCCCAGGCGGCGGCGGCGACGGGGGCGGACCGACCCGGACGCGGGCCGTCGAGGGCGGCTCGACGCGGACGAACGACCGCTCCCTGCCGTCGGGCCGCGAGGAGCCCGGCGCCGATCCCCCGGCGCACCGTATACCGGAGCAGCGCCAGCCGGAACCCGGCACCGGGTCTCACGAGCCGGGCACCGGCCACCAGCAGGCCGACACCGGCCACCAGCAGGCGGACACGGATCACCAGCGGGCCGGGACCGACCATCAGCAGGCGGACACGGATCACCAGCGGACGGACACCGACCAACAACGGGCCGGCACCGACCACCAGCAGGCGGACACGGATCACCAGCGGACGGACACCGACCACCAGCAGGTCGACGGTCATGGGCGGCCGGGCAGCGATCACCAGCAGGTCGACAGCGCCCCTCGGACCGAGCACACCGACACGGCGGAGCCCCGCGATCCGGTCCGCTCGCAGGAGCGGCCGCGGACCGAGATCCCCGCGGACCAGGTCGCCGTGCGCCAGCCGCAGGGCGACCACGGCGGGCCCGCCGGCCGGACGCACGCCGAAGAGGTCCTGGCCGCCGCCGGCGACCGGCGCGCACCGGAGGCGCTGCGCGCCGAGCAGGGCACACACCTGGGGACCGCCGAGGCGGGCCACCCCACCCACTCGATCGACCGCGTGGAGCAGCGGCTGCACGACCTCGCGGTGGAGGGCCGCGAGGCCACCACGGCCGAGCCGCACCCCGGTTCGCGGCTGCCGGAGCCGGGCGCCGGCGGGACGCACTGGGTGAGCGCGGCCGGCGGACGCACCGCCGACCCGCACGAGTTCCCGCGGCGGCTCTTCGCGGACGTGCTGGAGACCCGGGTGCCGGGCGGTCTGGCCGGCGCCGATCCGCACGTCGTCCGGGCCCGCACGCACGAGCTGGCCGAGCGCGTGCTGGCCACGTCCGGCGCGAGGGACAAGGTCGACACCGCGAATCGTCTGCGTGAGTACGTCGCCGCGGAGATGTCGGTGCCGGACGGGGCCGGCCGGCGGCTGGATCCGGCGCGAGTGGACCGGGTGGCGGACGCGGCCGCGGGGCGGGCCAGGCAGGAGCGCGCGCCGGAACACACCGACGCGCACGCGCCACACGACACACGCGCCGAGCACGACGTACGCACCGAACACCAGGCAGGCAGCGAGCACGACGTACGCACTGAACACGAGGTACGCAGCGAGCACGAGGTACGCGGCGAGCACGACGTACAACACGAACACGACGCATCCGTCGGGCACGAGCCGGTGCCGGACGGGCACCAGCCCGTGCGCATCGAACTCGCCGAGCCGCCCAGCCACGAGGTGCATCAGTTCACCCGCAAGTTCATGCAGATGTCGACGGACGGCAGCCGGCGCTGGCTGCTGGTCACCGAGCACGTCGAGCGGCACTGGACCGAAGCGACCTACGAGCGGTTGCCGGTCGAGCACATGGAGGGCGGCGCCGACGGCCCGGCCGCCCGGGAGGCCGCGCACCGGGCGGCCCACGATCTCGCCCAGCGCGAGTACGCCCGCCTGGTCGAGACGACCGACCGATGGCTGGCGGGCGACGGCCGGGTCGAGGACCTCGGCAAGATCGGCGGTATGTCGGCGGCCGCCGTACTGCGCGACGGGCGGGTCGTCGCCGCCACGAGCGTGCGCGAGCGGACCACGCGGGTGGAGGTCGACTCCGGTCACGACGACGCCTCGTGGCAGCGCCTGAACCGCGACCAGCGCGCCGAGGTGAGTGGCGAGCACGCCCCCACCCGCCGCAGCGCGCTGAACGCGGAGGAAGGCCTGCATCTGGACCAGGGAACACATCCGCTCGTCCGCCAGGAGCTCGCGGCCATCACCACCGGGCTGCGGTCGCAGACGCACGGCCGCTGCGCCGAGCCCGCAACCCTGAGCCGGATCGCCAAGATGGTCGACGCGGACCTGCACCGCGAGGTGGCGGCGAGCGGCGGCGAGCCCAGGCCGGGCACCCCCGAGTACGACCGGCAGCTCGCCGAGCGGTTCCGGGAGACGGTGCGGGACGGGTACATGGCGAGCCACCGCAACGAGGGTGAGCCGCTCGACCGTTCCGAGCAGCTGCCCTGCTCCACCGACGACCAGCTGCTCAACCGGCTCGGCATGCGCTCGGACTACGTCGACCACGCCATCGCCACCGCCCACGTCGACCCGCAGCGCCGGCTCGTCGTCCTCGTCGAGCACGGCGACCCGCTCCGCGACTACGGCATGCGGCTTCCCGATCTCGGCCCGGACACCGTCGTGGCGGTCATGCACGGCACCGTCGAGGGCGGCGCGATCGGTGCGCGGATCGGCGACCGCGACGTGACCGGCGTCGAGGTCGCCCGCGTGCTCAACCGGATCATCGACGAGCACCCCCAGGAGCTGGGCGGCCGCCGGATCGTCCTGGTCACCTGCGAGGCGGGCGTCGACGGCATGGTGCGCGGCCGGCCCACCTCGCTCGCCATCCAGGTGGCCGAGCGGACCGGCCACACGGTGGTCGCCGCTACTCGGGACGTGCTGGTCAGCGAGCACGGCGCCGTCCGGCTCGAGGCCGAGCACTTCGACAACGCCTTCGAGGAGGGCCGGAGCCGCCCGCGGGAGGAGTCGTCCGGATGGATCGAGGCCACCCCGACGCATGACAGGACCGGCCGGGTGATCGGCGCCCGGGCCGAGCCGCTGCCCACCGACCGGGTGCCCTTCTCCGGCGAGCAGCGAACCGACGGCCACCACGTGCGCGCGGACGAGCCGGCGCGGCCCGGCGAGCACCCGCGCGAGGGCGACACGACCGGGACCAACACGAGCCTGACGCGGCCCGAGGAGCCGGGCGCACAGGCTCCCGGGCGCCGGCTGTCCGACTGGGTGCGCACAAGGCTCGGCGACCTGTTCGGCAACGGCGACGCCGTCGACGCCCATCAGGCCGCCCGCGACGCGGCAGAGCGGGCGCAGTACGAGGCGAGCATCCGCTCGGCGCAGCAGCGGGTCCACGCCACGGTGGAGGGCGACCCGCGGGTACGCCAGCTGCGGCAGGAGGCGCGCAACGCGGAGTTCGACCGGCAGCACGCCGAGGGCCAGCGGGCCGACCAGCGCTCCATCGAGGCCAACGCCCGCAACGACGCCCGGCTCGCCCACGAGGAGGCGCAGCGGCTGCGGCACGAGGCCCAGCGGACCGACCCGAACGACCCGCGGCACCAGCAACTGCACGAGCAGGCCAGCGCCAGGCAGGCCGAGGCCGCGGCGCACGAGGCCCGGGCCGCCGAGGCGGACACCCGGGCGGGGCAGGCCGAGCAGCGGATCGCCGATGCGCAGCGGCGCATCGAGCAGGCCGGTCGCAGCGCCAACGAGATCACCCGCGGGCTCGCCGGGCAGCGGCGCGGCCTGTGGCGCTGGGCCAACGTCGAGGCCGAGAGCCAGTTCCGGATGGTCGGGCCGGACCATCCGGGCCCCCAGGTCTCCGCTCTCACCGGGCGGGACGTGCCGCCGCCGGTCTGGAGCAGCCGCCCGTACGGGGCGGAGGGCGGCCTGCGCCAGGTGCTGCACGTCGATCAGGCGCGGCTGGAGCAGGCGCTCAGCGACGGGCACGGCGGGTACGTGCGCACACCCGACCCGAAGGGCGCGTGGCTGCGGCTGCTCAACGCGTACGGTCTGCACGCCGACCCGACCCGCGGCCAGAACTGCAACGACTCGGTCGCCGCACTGTATGACACCTTCGTGCACGGCCGGCCCACCGTCGCCGCGCCGCGGACCTACGACGGGTACCGCAACGGCAACGGTGCGGCGCCGGTGTTCGGCGAGCGCGGCGGCCCGGGCCGGATGGAGGACCTGACCGGCGGCCGGTACCAGTCGCTGGTGGGCAACCTGACCGGGCAGCGGACCGACCAGGTGGTCTCGAAGGTCGGCGCCGGCTTCGACCAGATCCACCAGCAGCTCATCAACGGCGGCCACGGATCCTTCGCGTCGATCGTCACCGGTTGGCAGGGCGGCGGCTCGCACGCCTGGGCGGCGGTGAACCACGAGGGCGTCGTGCACTTCGTCGACCCGCAACAGGCCAAGGTGGTCATCGCCGAGCCGCACGGCGGTGGCCTGCGCTTCGTCGACCCGGCCACCGGCCACGAGGTGCCGCACCCGATCTACGACCCGGCCGGTATCAAGGCCATGGACGCGTTGGTGGTCGACGGCCAGGCCCGCCCGATGCCGTTCGGTGACCGGCCCCCGGGCACGTGGAACGACCGGCCGATGACCGCCGAGTACCTCGACCACCAGCCGCCGGACGTCCGTTCGGCGCAGACGGCCGAGGCGAGCCACCGGGACCTGCTGGCCGAGCGCAACCAGGCGGTCAGCGACGCGAACCAGGCCCGGACGGCGCGGCAGGACGCGGTGCGGCAAGCCAGCGAGGCGCAGGCGCACCAGACCCGGGCCCAGGACGCCGCCCGCCAGGTGGGCATCGAGCAGGGCCAGCGCGACGCCGCGTGGGACCAGGCCAACCAGCAGCGCGCGCTGGCGGCGCGGCACGACGACGCCGCCCGGTACTCCACCGAGCGGCTGCGGCAGGGCGGTAACCCGCAGGAGATGCACGACGCGGCGACCCGCGCGCAGCAGCACCGGGCGGCCGCCGATCAGGCGCGGGCGCACGAGACCCGGCTGCGCAACGAGGCGTACCAGCACGAGAACGTGCGGCAGCAGGCGGAGACGGCGCAGCGGTACTGGCAGAACGAAGCGACCCAGGCGATGCAGCGGGAGGTGACCGCGACCCGGGCGGCGGACTGGTTCGAGCAGCAGGCGCGGGTGCACGAGCAGCAGGCGAGCCAACTGGAGTCGCGGTACTCGCAGCACGCCGAGCAGGCCGCCAGCGACCACGACCAGCAGGCCACCCGGTACCGGCAGGAGGCCGCCCGGTACCAGCAGGAGGCCGCGCGGCATCAGACCGGCGACCCGCGGCAGGAGTCCGCCGACCGGATGCGCCAGCACTCCGAGCGGCTGGCGCACTCGGCCGAGCGAGCGCGCGATGCGTACCGGACGGCACACCGCCACGAGGAGTCCGCCCGGCAGCGGGACCTGCTCGCCGAGCAGCATGCGCGACAGGCCGAGGCGTGGCGCCGGCACGCCGTCGACCGGGACCGCCTCGCGGCCCAGCACGAGCAGGCCCGGGCCGAGGAGGCGGCGCGGGCGCGGGCCCGCTCCGAACGCGCGGACGAGCTGCGCCGGGCCGCCGACGAACTGACCGCCCGTGGCGGCGCGGAGGATCTGGCCCGCGCCGCGGAGCTGCGCCGGCAGGCCGACGAGGTGGACCTGGCCGCGCAGCGGCACAGCGCGGAGGCGGTGGCCCGGCAGCAGGCCCGGGACAGCGCGACCAACGAGGCCGGCCACGCGCGCCAGGTGGCGCAGGCGCACGAAGCCGCCGCCGCGACCGAGCGGGCCACGGCCACGCAGCACCGGCAGGCCGTTTCCAACTGGCAGAGCAGCGCGAGGTCGTGGCACGAGCACCTGCGCGGCACGCGGGCGGTCGACCCTTCGGCGGAGGGCGGCGCTGCCGCACCGCAATTCCGCCCCGAGGATCTGCGCCCCGATCTGCGGGCCCGGTACGACGCGCTGACCGACCCGAAAGCGCGGGCGGGCTTCGAGACCAAGTTCCGCGAAGCGCGCGGCGACCAGGGCCGGCTGGCCCGGGCGCTGGAGGGCATGCGTGCGGGGGCGGAGGCGCGCGGGCACACCCTCGAGCACGCGCTGGTCGAGCACCACGAGCGCGACCTGCTGAAGCAGGCGGAACGGGCGGCGATCCGGCCGCCGGACGAGGACGTCGCGCGGGAGATCCGGACCCAGCTCGACCGTGTCGAAGCGGTACGGACGAGGATCGAGTCCTACGCGAGCAGGCACCCGGAGGTGGTGGGTACCGACCGGTGGCTGCGCGCCGTCGAACACGAGGCGACACAGCTCACCAGGGAGCTGCGCGGCGAGAACAACCCGTCGGTGCAGAAGGCGCTCGACCGGGGCAACAACGTGCGGGGCGTCGAGTCGGAGGTGGCGCTCGCCGAGCGGTTCAGCGACGTGACCGAGGTCGGCATGCCGGTGACCGTGAAGCTGGCCGACGGTACCGTCCTGAAGACCGACGTGGACGTGGTCGCCGACAACGGCACGCGCTGGATCTGGCGGGACTCCAAGGACTACCACAGCTTCAGCGTGCGCAGCTCCGACTTCGAGCACGCCCGCGCGCAGGTGATCCGGCAGCTGCGGATCCTGCTGTCCGGCGAGTACCACCGCGACGGCGGCCCGCCCCGGCTGGAGTGGCACTTCCCGCGCGGCGTGGACGCGGAGGTCGCCAGGGCCCTGGAGGGCATCCGGGTGACCGACCCGCGCACCGGCCTGCAGTCCCAGACGCACGTCTACGTCGTCGGCGAGCGCCTGGGCGGCGGCGATCCCGGGGAGCCGATGCACGCTCCGGCGGGCGGCGCCGAGCCACCGGGGGCGCCTGGTGCCCACAGTGGACATCCCGCGCCCGGGAGCGTGGAACAGGCGCGCGCGCACCAGATCGAGCTGTCCCTGCAGCGGGTGGCCGGCGCGCTGGGCGGGTCCGCCGAGGGCGACTTCGTCCACCACATCGAGGTCCACGACGACGGCCTGGTCACCGTCACCCCGCGCGAGGGGCGACCGTTCGCGCTGCGCCTGCACGCCGAGGACATCGGGGCCGACCACTTCCGGGTGAGCCAAGGACCCGACGGCGTGCGGCGGGTCAGCATCTCGCCCGAGCTGCTCGACGGGCGGCAGGGCGTGCGCACCGACGCCGCTGTCGCGCGGGCGATCGGCCACGCCAGCGGCGAGGTGGCCGCCGAGGGGCGCTCCCGCCGGCTCGGCGTCCTGAGCCGGTTCGGGCGACAGGACGCGCTGACCACCTCCGTCGAGTCCGGCGGGCACGGCAAGCTGTCCGCCGGCGACCTCGCCAAGGTGGGCGAGTTCCAGGAGCTTGTCCGGCTGCGCGAGGGCATCTCCGGCCCGCGCCGCACGGAATGGGTCGACCGGGAGATCGGGCTGTTCATCGAACGGCACGGGCTGCGCGACGGGTTGCCCGGCGCCGATCACCGCGCCGAACTGGTCGGCCGGCACCTGTCGGAGCCGCAGCGGGCCGCGCTCAGGGAGTACCGGGCCGCCTGGCGTGACTCAGACCCGCCCCGGGCACTGGCCCGGCACATCCTCGCCGAGGGCAGGTTGGCCAACGCCAAGCTGGAGCCGCTCGGGCTCGGTACCGCCGAGTTCCGCGACGTGTACCGGGTGGACCCGAAGGGTTGGGCGCGGGACAGCAGGCTCGGCTTCACCGTCGAGATCGAGTCCGGCCGCCCCGCAAAGGCCGGCGCGCTGGCCGAGATCACCGGCACCGACCTGGCCCGGCACTTCCGGCTGGTCGTCGACCGGGATCTGCTGGCGAGCGTTACCGGCGCCGAGGAGGCAGCCGGGAAGCTGCGCGATGCCATCGAAGAGGCGCTCAGCGACCGGATCGGGGAGCAGCTCAAGCGGCCGCCGGAGATCCCCAACTGGCGGGTCCGGTTGGTCGACCGGACCGCCACGTTGGCGGGCGGCGGCGGCGGATTCGGGGCCGCCGAGCTGCTCGGCGCTGGTACCGCGGCGTTCAAGCTGGCCGGCGGCGCGATCGGCGACGTGCTGACCGCGGGCTACCTGAGCCGGCACGCGGCGCTCGACGCGGCGGAGGCGACGCACGAGCGGGCCCTGGCCCGGAACCTGCAGGTATCCCGGATGTCAGGCAGGGAGGTGCGGGCCGGCACCAGCGAGGTCCGGGCGGAGGTCGAGTCCGTCGCGGACGCCCTCGGCGTGCCCCGGTCGGACCTGCACTGGACCCCGGCGAAGCGCGCGACCGACCCGGTCATGTCCACCGCGGATGTGCCCCAGGGCGCCGACCGCACCCTGCGGGGGCTGATCGGCGACACATTCGGGTCGTTGGCGGACGGCGCCAAGGGCGTCACGGCCATCAAGGAACCCCGGCTGGGCCGCTACCTGCGAGTGTCCGTGGAGCACGGGGCGGACGCGAGGGTACGGCTGGAGGTCGGCAACACGCCCGACCGGACGAAGGTCGAGGTAGTGCAGGACCGGCGCCGGTTCACCCTCAAGGTGCCGCCCGAGCTGCTGGCCGCAGACGAGCCAACGCTGCACAAGGCGCTCACCAAGGCGTTCGAGAAGGTGGCCGCCCAGCAGCACGAGATCGCGACCAAGGTGGCGCACCCGGCGGTGCACCACGCGAAGAACGCCGCGGTCGACATCGCCCAGGCGCTGGGCCAGATGCCGCTGCAGAACCTTTCCTCGCCGCACGCGGGTGGGGCCAGCGTGGCCGGTACCGTCCTGCGCAAGGCCGGCGAGGTGGTCGCCTCACCGCTGACCGGCGAGCACAAGGCCGGCCAGTCGGTCGGCGGCAAGTCGTTCGACTCCGACCGGACCGTCAAGTCGGTGCCGGAGACCCAGCTGAGCAACGCCGCCACCACCGCACGAGACGCCGCCGACAACCTGACCTACCTGGCGAGGGCCGCCGAGTACCGGGCCACCCACGGTACCGACGCCGACCCGGCCACGCTCGCGCTCCAGCACCGCACCGGCGACCCGATGCCCGCCGCGTACGAGGCGATGACCGACGTGGGGCAGCGGCACGCCGGCCGGGTGACGTTGGTCGACGGCGACCGCAGTCAGGACGGGGCCGGGGCGCGGCACCTGCGATACCGCCTCGACGTGGCCCGGGGCAATCGCGTGCGGCTGGACGTCACGATGCACGAGGGCGGTACCGGCGACCCGCGGCTGGTCGTGAAGCGCACCCGCTGGGGCCGGTTCGAGGTCGAGGTGCACGGCAGCCCCGAGCCGGATGTGGTGCACAAGCTCGTCGGTGAGGTGGCGGAGACCATCATCGACCGGCGCGGTGCGGGCCTGCCGGTCTTGTCCGAGTACCTGCGCAGCAAGCTGCTCCCGGTGGGGGTCAACGGCGGTACCGTCATGGTGATCTTCGCGGAGACCCACGCGCTGCCGGGCCTGGCGATCGGCGGCGTGGCGGTGACGGGCGGCATGCTCAAGGGCGTCGGCGATTACCTCCATGAGATGCACCTGACCGACAAGGCGGTGGAGCAGAAGTTTGCCAAGCACGACGTCAACGAGGTGTACACCGGGGACCTGCGCACCGCCTACGCCCGCACAGGTACCGAGGTGGAGCGGTTCGAGTCGCGGGTGGCCGACCAGCTCCGGCAGCGGCTGACCGAGCTGGAGCACGCGCACCGGCAGCCGGACCTGACCGCGGCACGGCACACCGAACTGGACGAGCGGAGCAGCCAGGTCCACCAGCGGCTGGACTCGCTGCCCGCGCCGGACGCCACCGTGCTGACCCCGCTGCACGACTCGCTGCCACGCCTGGACCTGCCGCGCAACGGCGAGGTGCGGCTCGTGAGCGCCGAGCACCATGTGTTCGTGGTGTCCTTCGACCGGGGCGGGTTGAGCCTCGGCGGGCGGCCCCGGGAAAGCCTGGCGTTCGACGTGATCACCGGGGACACCGGCGGCGAGCCGGCGCGCGTGATTCGGACCAATTCGGACACCGCGCTGACCGTGGTCGTCGATGCGCATGCGGCGCCAGCGCAGATCCAGCAACAGATCGGCGGCATCCTGCGCGGCCTCAGCGACACGTCGCATCTGACACCTCTGGGGCGTCCGGGCTCCGCGAGCCAGCTGGTGGGGCTGGGCAAGGACGCGACCAGCGCAGCGAGTCAGCTCGGCGGCGCGGCCGCGGCCGACATGGCCAAGTTCGCCGGTTCGTTCGTCGCGAACCTCACCACCGGAGGCGGTACCATCGCCGGCGGCCTGGCACGGATCGTTGCCGACTCCGGGCTGGCCGAGAACAAGGCGCAGCGGTCGTTCGCTCGCGACCTGTCCGAGAATCTCCGTTCGGGCAAGCCCTCGGCGCACCACCTCGGGGTCTTCACCAATCGGTCGGGCCACTGGGCGGTGCGGCTGCGCACGGCCCAGGAGATCCTCGACTGGCTCGGCTCCTGGCGTGCGTAGCTTCACGGGCGCGGGGGTCGCGGGCGCACCGGGGCCACGTGCGGAAAACGCGGGTCCACCCCGATAGGATCACCGCCATGGACGTGATCGATGCGCGCTCCACCGCTGAGGCTCAGGAGTACATGATGATGGCCCTGGCGGAGTGCGGCGACAGGCTCACCATCGAGCTTGTCGAGGCGTACATGAGGGGCGACCGCTGGGTCGGCACGTTCATCGCCGGCTGCGCGGAACTGGGCATCCGCCGGGAATTCGAAGTCCACGCCGATCCGGTCCCCGAGGGCGTCGAGGGTGGCCAGTTCAGCTACAGTACCAAGGTTTCGACGCTCATCGACGCCGGCGAGTGGTACCTGGTCGCGAGCAGATACCTGCAGGCCGGCGCGGACGGCGAGCACCAGTTCGACCAGGCGCCGAGTCTCGCGCTGGTCGAGGATGTCTACGAGTCCTACTCCAGGGCGATCGCGGCGATCTCGGAGATCCTGAAGTTCATACCGCCAGGGCAAGCCGCACCGCCCGACCCGGCATTCTGGACCGAGCGCGGCCGATCGGTGCGCGAAGGGGTCGGTGACCAGCTCACGCGATCGTTCCTGGAGCCTGCGCGGGCGCGGCTGGAAGGCATCCTGCGGGCCATCCGCGAGGAGTACCAGCCCAAGCGGTGAGGGCGGTGCGACCGCCGGCCCGTGGCTATCCTGGACCTCATGCCGTTGCTGGCCCGGAGCAATGAAGAAGCCCACCTCTACCTCGATCTGCATTCGTGCGAGTGCGGCGGGGAGGATGCCGCGCGGAACAGCGCCGTGAGCCTTGACGGCGACCAGTGGATCGTCCGGTACACCTGCGTCTGCGCGGGCTGCGGGCGGTCGCGGGAGGTCGCCTTCCGCCAGCCCGAGTCGCCGGCCCGCCCGGCGGCCGGCGGCTGGGCGGCCGGCGACGAGCCGTCCGAACTGATCGACGCGGGCGAGTGGCTGTGGGTGTCGGACATGTTCGCCGGCACCCCGGCCGACGTGGACGGGCTCAGCCCCGAGGAGGCCGCGCAGGCGCGCGAGGACCTGACCGCCGCCGGCGCCGCGCTGGACGAGGTGGTCAAGTTCCTGCCCGGCGGCGCCGAGGAGGTGCCGGCCACGGCGTTCTGGACCGAGCGCGGCCGCCAGCTGCGGCAGGCCGAGCCGGGCCGGTTCCGGCGGGAGCGGCTGGCGGCGGTCCGCGACCGGTACCATGCCCTGCTCGCGGAGCGGCAGTGACCTCGCCCACCCCGGGCACCCCGCTGCCCGTGCGTTCGCTCGAGGAGGGCTACGAGTTCGCCTCGATGCAGCCGTGCGACTGTGGCGTGGCCGCCGAGCCGGCGGCGGACCTGGCCGTCACCGAGCTGGGTCCCGGCTCGTACCGGCTGGGCTTCTCCTGCCGGGAGTGCGCCGGCCCGCGGGAACTGCTCGTCGTGCTGACCGAGCGGCCGAACCTGCCCGGCGAGGAGTTCGCCTATTCGCGCTCGGGCCGGCCGTCCAAAATCATTGATGCAGGTGGATGGACGGCCGTCCTCCACCGGTATTACACCGCCAGCATGTCGGCCATCGACCTGCTCGACGGCGAGCCGCCCGACGACGTTCTCGCGCCGGTACTGGCACGCAGCCTGGTCCGGGCCGCGGCGGCCGCCGAGGAGGCCCTCGCCCTGCTGCCCGAGGGCGCCGACGCACTGCCGGAGGAGCAGGTGTCGACGGCGGCCGGCAGGGCGCTGCGCACGAAGCGGCCGAGCCTGTTCACGCGCGAGGTGATGCAGGCCGGTCCGGACCGGTGCCGGGAGCAGCTGACCGAGGCGATGGCCGCATACCAGAACAGCCTCGGCTGCCTCGGCACCCGCCTGGAAAACCTCATGGGCGAGGTGCTGCCCTACGGCACCCGGCACATCGGCGAGCCGTTCAACGCGCGCACCTACTGGGAGGCCAAGTACCACAGCAAGACCGTGGACTGCCGGTGCGGCAGCAACCGGGTCGAGACCACTAGGAGCGAACTGCTCATCGAGGGCCAGCTGCTGACCCGGCTGTTCGGCTCCTGCGAGGCCTGCGGTCGCCCGCGGGAGTTCTTCTACCGCAACCTCGCCGATCCGGCGGCCGAGCTGCCGATGGACGAGGCGTGGGGGCTGGACGCCCGCGCGTCGCAGCTGTTCGACCCGGCCATGCTCGCCGGCTTCGCCGCCGCGCTCGAGGGGATCGCCCGGGCGAACATCGCGGCCGATCCCTCCGGCCAGTGGTACGGCATCCGGCACCTGCTCACGATGGTCATCGCCGGCTTCGACGAGGCGTACGACGCGCTGCCCCCGGGCGCCGACCGGATACCGGCGGAGGCGTTATGGCACCCAACGGGGCAGGCGCAGGCGGCGGAGCACCCGGAGAGCCTGGAGCGCGGCTGGCTGGAGTGGGCCCGGCGGCAGGCCCGGGACCTGCTGGCGGACTTCCTGGCCCGATACCCGCGCCCGGAGCAACCCGACGACGATGCCGGGCCGTTGTCCCCGCGCTCCGGGATCGAGCGGAGTCTCTACATTGCGCTGCACCCGTGCGAGTGCGGCGAACCCGTCTTCGAACCGGACGAGATGGTCGTCGAGACCGTGGACGTCGAGCCGATCGCGCGGCACCGCGGCCCCTGCGGCGCCTGTGGCCGGCAGCGCCAGTTCGAGTTCGCGCTCAGCGAGCAGACCCACCCACCCGACGCGCTGGCCAGCTGGGCCGGCCCGCACTCCGCCTCGGCGATCATCGACGCCGGCCAGTGGCTGCGGGTCTCCGACGACCTGCAGGCGGCCGCCGAGGTGATGGCGCGCGGCGGGGTGGACGGTGCGGAGTTGGGCCTCTGGGGTCAGATCGCGTCCGGCGCGGCCCCGGAGGAGCTGCTGTGGGGCCTGCTGGCCCGGTCGGCGTCGGCGGTCGACGAGGCGCTGAAGTTCCTGCGGCCGGGCCGCGATGAGCTGCCCGGCGAGGCGTTCTGGACCGAGGACGGCCGGCGGCTGCGCGACGAGCGGCCGGAGCGGCTCACCCGCCGCGCCCTGGAGGCGCTGCGGGACGAGCGCCGGGCGCGCGTACCGCTGCCGGCCGGCTGACGACCTGAGCTACGGCCTATGGCAAAAATGGAGGGTTCGACGACGCTGGGCGCCGCGGTGTGCCAGTTCGGCACGTTGCGTAGGCTGAGCCTCGCCGGTCCGTCAGGAGGTAGCGCGTGATCGACGAGTGGGAGGCGCGGCTGATCGCGGCGTCCTGGGTCGACCAGGACAAGCCGGTGGGCACCCGCCGCGAGCTCGGTGTGCAGGATTTCGACCTCGGATACGTGGTGTGGCGCGTCCTGCCGCTCGGTAGCGCCGAGGACGTGGGCGCCGGCCGGGCGGTGGTGGACCGCGCGAACGGCGAGCTGACCTACTGGCCGTCCGCACCCGTGCAGAACGTCATCGAGCTCTACCGCGAGTACCGGCGCGAGCACCCGGTGGCGCCGTTGACCTGGGATCCACTCGTCGCCGCCCGGCACGACCGGCTGCGCGCGCCGTACCCGCGCAATGTCACGCACCTGACGCTGTCCGACGGCTCGCTGCGCCGGGGCCTCAGCATGAAGGGCGACGGCGAACCCAACCTGCACATCCTCGTGCGCGAGGTGCTCGATGGGCTGCCGACCCGGCTGCGTGACCGGGGCGGCGACCGGTGCTCGGAGGTCGCCGTGCTGTCCGACCTGCTGCACGCCGAGGACGCACGGCGCTGGGCGGCCGGCATCGCGCCGCTGACCGTCGAGTCGGTGCGCGGAGAACTGCTGCGCGGCGCGGACCTGGTGACCTTCGCGGTCCGCGAGCCGTACCACCCGCTGGCCGGCGAGCCCGTGCCGCCCTGCGTGTCCTGCCAGGCACTGCTGCGCGCGTTCGGCTTCGGCCTGCAGGCCCCCGGCGACGAACCGGGCGACGCATCATGAGCGCGCGGTTCAGCCCGGCGGTCGAGGCGGCGCTGGAGGCAGCCGGCTGGCACCCGGGCCGCCGGCTCGACGGGGACGCGCTGGCGGGCATCCGCCGCTCGGTCGCCATGTACGAGGGTCCGTTCGGCGCTACCGCGGCCGACCATCCCGCCGTGGACCGGGCGCTGGAGGAGTTCGGCGGGCTCGTCATCGGTACCGACCGGCCCGGCGACGAGCTGAACCCGCGCCCGTTCGCGATCGACCCGGTGTCCGCCGCGCGTGACATGGCCGCGATCGTCGACGCGGGAAGGATCCTCGGCACCGGCCTCTACCCGCTGGGCGTCGAGGGGCTCGACGAGGCGGTACTGGCGATGAACCACCTCGGGCAGGTGTTCGCCGTCGACCCGGTCGGCGAGTGGTTCCTCGGCGACAGCCTCGACGCGGCGCTGGAGACGCTGGTCAACGGGCGGCGGCCGGTCCGCGTGGCGGACGACGGGCAGTGGCCCGGCCGCCGGTGGACCGGGCGCGGCGAGGGCGCCGGTGACGACCAGGTCGGTCTCGGTGCGCTCAGGCGACCGGTGGGCGCCGCCTTCTTCCTGCCCCGCAGCCCGTCGAACCTGCCGTACACGTGGTTGCCGGACACGCTGCTGCGCATCGGGACCGTGCCGAGGGCCGGCCTCGACCCGGCGCAGATCGAGGTGGAGTGGGGCGCGCTGCCCTGCGAGGCGCACGTCCTCGACCTGGCGGAGTTCACGGTGCTGGTACTCGCCTTCGAGGCCATCGCCTTTCAGCAGCAGCAGGAGGAGGTGGCGCGGGCCGGTGACGGGCCCGGCGCCAGCCCGCTGGCGCAGGCGTTCCGCAACGCGTGCACCGCGCTGACCCCGGACCTCGAGGTGGCCTTCGTGCAGACCTGGCAGCCGCAGGACCTGCTGCGGCTGGTGTCCGACCAGGAGTTCTCGGTGCTCACGCTGGACGCCGGCGCCCTGGTGGACCAGGGCTTCGGTCTGCTGTATCTGAACGCGCCGCTGGCCGAGAACGTCGCCCCGCTGCTGCGCGGAGACCGCGACGAACTCCCGATCCAGAGCGGGCGGCTGGTCTTCGCCGGCAGCGGTCAGGGTCGATGGTGAGTGCGGTCGAGCCGGACGCGGCGGCGGCCTGGTCCGCCGAACGTGGCCCATTGTGGACGGTCGTGCCGCCGGCCGGGCGGGAACGGCTCGACAACCTGGTCACCCGCCTGCTGGACCTCGCGTTGGACGGCCGGCCGTTCGCCGACCCGGCCGGCGAAGCGCACCACCGCGCGCTGCTGCGGGTGGGCGTGCGCGCGGCGGCGGAGCTGGCCCGGCTGGTCAGCGCCGACGCCGAACTGCTCGCCGCGACCGCGATGCTGCCGTGGTTCGACGATGCCCTGCTCGGCGCGCGGGTCCGGCTGCTGACGCCCGGGCCGCCCGACTGGACGGCCGCGATGCTGCTGGCGATGACCCCGCCCGAGGCCCGCTCGATGGCCGAGGCGGCCGGTGAGGACCGCGGCCGGTACCTGCGCCAGCTCGCCGCCCTCCCGCCGCAGCTGCGCGCCGCGGTGGTCCTCGTCCGATACGCGGCCGCCGCCACGCCCGAGGTGGCCGCGCTGTCGATGGGCACCGCCCGTCCGTTCGACGCCGCCGAGCTGACGCTGCTCGCACGGGGGCTGCCGGCCGGGCTGCCGGTGGCCGCGCCCGGTCCCCGCCCGGCCGCCCCGCCCGACGAGCCGGTGGGCAGCCCCGCCGAGGCGGTCGCCCTGGTCCTCGCCTCCGGAGGGCACCAGCTGGCCGTGGCCACCGGCCCGGACTTCACGGTGGACGGTGTGGAGCTGGTGTACCGGGTGCGGTGGAACGGCTCCCCCGACCGATACCCGCGACGGCCGGCGTACCCGGGCGACCCGGAGCCGCTGCCGCCGCGCGAGCCGGGCTGGATCGTGGACCGGGTGACCCGGGAGGTGCACCCGGTCGACCTGTCCCCGGGGGTGCTCGAGTCCTATGCGGACACCCACCGGGAGTACCCGCTGCCGCCGGGCTGGCGGCCGTCCGGCCGGGTACCGGTCGGTGACGCGCTGGCGGAGCTGCTGCCCGAGCCGGTACGCGCGGATCTGGCCCCGGCGGTGAGCGCCGCATACCGCCGCAGGCTGGCCGACAACACCTGGCCGGACTACCTGGTCGCCTGGTCGGTGGCCGAGCAGACCCTGCGGGCGCTGCCCCACGCGGACACGGACCTGCTGGCCGCCTCGCTGCTGGCCGCCCGCGGCCCCGCCGACGGGGACGCGCTGCTCGACGGCGACCCGCCGCCGGCATACGCCGGGGCGTTGGCGCTGGCCGAGTCCGCCCGGCCGCGCCCGGACGAGGTCGACGGGCCAGGCGCCACACGCCGGGCGGCGGCGCTGGCCGACGAGCCGGTCGCGGTCCGCCGGCTCGCGGTGGCCAACGCGCACGCCCGAGCCCGGGTCGACGAGGCCCGCTTCGGCGTGCTGCCCGCCGCCCGAGCCGCGGAGCTGCACGCACTGTCCATATTGGACATACGCGGCTAGGCCACGGTGCGCAGCGGCTATCTGCGGCTGCTGGAGCCACAACAGGAGGTTTCCCCAGATGGAGCGGATGTGGCCGGGCGCGCAGTACGCGCTGCGGCTGGTCAACTTCGGCTCACCAGTGGTCCGTGAGCGCCACGATCGGGGCGTGCTGGTGAATCCCGCCGGGTTCCCGGACTGGGAGTTCCACGCCCGCGCGCTGGTGCGGCTCCCCGAACGGATGCCCGGGCTCACGCTCGATGAGATCCGGGTGGTGGACGTGCTGGCCGCCAACGCCCTGCTGCGCCGCTCGGGCAAGGACCCCCTGTGCAGCGCCGACGAGGAGGTGCCGCGGACGCCACAGGGGTGGACGTGGGCGCACCTGGGAAGCCGGCGGCAGCTGGCGCTGGTGCCGATCGAGCTGCACGCGTCGTTCCGGCACGCCGGCGGGATCAGCGTCCTGGCCGCCGACCGGGCGGAGCGCGGGCTGCGGGTCGACCTCGAGCCGGTGTGGGCCGGGGTGGCGGCGGAGGTCCAGCAGGTGCCGGCGGACGTGATGGACGAGCTCGAGCGGCACCTGGGCTTCGCGCTGCCGCCGCGGTACCGCGATTTCTTCGCCCAGACCAACGGCGCCGCGCCGCGCATCCCGGGCGTACTGCCCGGCTTCGGGTTCGTGGCCGACCAACGCCTCTTCGGGCTGGGCCGGTCCGACCCGGCGCAGGACATCATCGAGGCCAACCAGTACGCCGGCGACCGGTTCACCACCGACTTTCTCGGCATCGGCTGGGTGCAGGGCGGCACCCTCGCGGTCAAGGTTCGCGGCGCCGACACCGACTCCGTCTGGTACTTCGACGACGACGACCCGCGCGCCGACGCCCGCGACGACGCGACCGGGGTCGTCGAGCGGCTGTTGTACCGCTGCGCCGACTCCATCGACCAGTTCTGGAACCGGCTCGCCCGCCCGGCGCAGGAGCTGCTGCGGATCGCCGACGACCTCGTCGCCGCCGGGCAGGCGGCCGCGCTGTGGCCCGAGGAGCTGGGCGAGTCGCTGCCGCCGAGCCACCGCGGCCCGTGGCAGCCGCCGAGGAGCCCGGACGAGGAGTACTTCGGCGACGAGGCGGTGCGGCTGATGCTGCTCCGCCAGGACAAGCCGGTCCGATGACCGCTATCGTCGCAGCGACGGCGAGGGAAAGGGCAGTGGCGTGATCCTGCAGCGGTACGTGCGCCTCGGCGCGGCCGCGGTGCTGGCCGGCGGGTTGGCCGTGGCGGCCGCCCCGACGGCCCCGGCGTCGGCGGCCCCTGAATGCGCCAAGCCCGGCGCCGCCAAGCCCGCCCAGGCCAGCTGGGCGCGGCCCGCGCTCGCGCTCGACAGCGTCGCCGCGCTCAGCACCGGCCGGGGCCAGCGGATCGCGGTGCTCAGCACCGGCGTCGACGCGCAACAGCCGCAGCTGCGCGGCCGGGTGGAGGACGGCGTCACCCTCGTCCCGGGAACGACCGGCCCGGCGAACACCGACTGCGCCGGCTTCGGCACCCAGGTGGCCGGCGTCATCGCCGGTGCGGCCACGACGGACCGCGGGTTCGCCGGGGTCGCTCCGGGCGCGAAGATCGTGCCCATCCGGGTCACCGACGGCCGGACCGACGTCACCGCGGCCCTGCTCGCCACGGGGATCCGGGCCGCTGTGACCGCCAAGGTCGACGTGATCTGCCTGCCGCTGCCGGTCTACACCGCCAGCGACGACCTCGACGGCGCGGTGAAGGCCGCGCTGGCGGCCGGGATATCCGTGGTGGCCGCGGCCGGCGACGCCGCGGGTCAGGGGAGCAACCCGACACCGTTTCCGGCGTCCTATCCGGGGGTTATCGCGGTGGCCGCGATGGGGCCGACGGGCGACGTGACGCCGCGCTCCGGGGCCGGCGACTACGTGAGCCTGGGCGCGCCCGGCGCCGCGGTGGTGACCCTGCAGACCGGCAGCGGCCTGGTCTCGGTGGACGGCACCGGCGTCGCGGCCGGCTTCGTCGCCGGATCGGTGGCGCTGGTCCAGGCCCGCCGCGGCGAGTTGTCGCCGGCCGCGACCGCCCGGCAGCTCACCGCCACCGCCACGCCGACGCAGGCGTTCGCCGGTGACAAGGCGCTGGCCGGCATGGTCAATCCGTACCGCGCGCTGACCGAGACGCTCACCGGGGCCTCGCCGGCCGCCGTCCCGGGATACCAGCCACCCACGCCGGACCAGGCGGACACGGCCCGGGCCGCGGCGCGGGACCGCGCGCTGCTGATCGCGGGCGGCGCGCTCGTCATGGCGGTACTCCTGGCGATCGTCGCGGTCGCCGCGCCGCGCGCCCGGCGCCGCTCCTGGCGGCCGGCCCTGGCCCGCCGCCCCGTCGAGGTCACCGAGCCGGCCGAGCCCTCACCACCGGTCATGCTCTTCGAGGACCACCGGTGACGCAGCCGCCCGTACCGCAGCCGCCCATTCCAGGCGCCAGGTATGCGCTCACCGTCTTCCGTCCGCCGGCGCCGGTGCTGCGGGTGCGCTACCGGGACGGGGTGGTGGTCGGCGGCCACGGTTATCCAGTGTGGACGCCCTACGCCCGGGCCCTGGTAGACCTGCCCGACCCGCCGGCCGGGCGCTGCGTCGACGAGCTTCGCGTGCTCGACGTCCTGGCGGCCAACGAGGCGCTCGCGGCCGCCGGATCGCCGCTCGCGGCACCGGACCGGGCCACCCCGCACGGGTGGACCTGGGCACACCTCGGGCGGAGCCGGCGCATCGCGCTGGTCCCGATCGACCTGCACGCCTCCTTCGCGCACCTCGGCGGGGTGGCCACTATGGGCGCCGATCGGTCCCGCCGGGGCGTCGACGTCGCGGGCGCGCCGGGTGTCGGGCAGGCCAGCGGGGTGCGGCTGCCCGAGGCCGCACTGCGCCAGGTCGAGGAGTCGCTGGGTCACCCGCTGCCGGCGCAGTACCGGCAGTTCCTGCTCGACACCAACGGCGCCCGGCCGGCCGTTCCGGCGGTGCACCCGGGCTTCGGCTTCGTCGCCGACCAGTACTTCTTCGGCTTCGCCCGGCAGGACTGGATGGAGGATCCGCTGTATGCGGGCGGCTGGTTCCGCGACCGGCTCACCGACGAGTTCCTCGTCGCGGGCTACGTCCAGGGCGGCCTGATCGCGCTGCGGGTGCGCGGCGACGACGCCGGGTCGGTGTGGTACCTCGACGACGACGACCCGCGCGACGCGGACACGTTCGATGCCGAGTACCGCAGCGCTCACCTGCTGCACCGGCTGGCCGACGACTTCGGGCAGTTCTGGTCGCAGCTGCGGGCCGTGCCCTACTGGCTGCGCCGGCTCGCCTGGCAGCTGGTCGCCGAGGGACGAGCCCGGCTGGCGGAGGCGGAGGACGCCGGCCGCTCGCTGCCGCGCAGCCTGCGCCCGGCCGAGCTGGCCCACGAACCGCCCGCCCTGGTCCCCGGCGCCCGCCCCGAGGAGGGCTGACGCCGGCCGGCTGCCGCGCCCCGGTGAGGTGCTGCGCGGCAGCCGGCGAACGTCAGAACGTCCTCGACCGTGCGGCTCAGAACCGGGCGGCGGCGGCCGCGTCGGCCTGCTGCATGTTGACGGCGGCGTCGCCGACCTTCTGCGACAGCGTCTGCAGCGTCTGGGCCATCTGGTCGGCGTTGGCGTGCCACTTCTGGCTGCAGCCCTGGAAGGCGTCGGCGCCGGCCCCGCTCCAGCCGTTGGCCAGCAGGTTGTTGAACGTCCGGTCCACCTCGGCGAGGTGCTCGTTCATCTGGCTGACGAACGCCGTGATCGAGCCGGACAGCGACGTGATGCCGTTGAAGTCATAAACCAGATCGTTGGACATCGCAATTCCTCTCCGTCGTCCCGCTCAGCCGCGCAGTGCGTTCGCGACAGGGCCCAGGCCCGGGTTGTACTCGTTGGCGACCTTGGCGATCTCCGCCGAGGCGTCCGCGTCCGTGCTGCCGAACACCGTGTTGGACTGGTTGACGTTGCCCGCCATGGTGTTGAGCGCCTCGAGGATGTTGCGCAGCTCCAGGCCGAGCTGGTTCGAAACGTTCTGGAAGCTGTTGCCAGCGCCACCCTGGAAGACCGCCGCCTGGGTCTCGATCTCGTTCAGCAGCCGGGTCAGGTTGAGGGCGATGCCCTCACCGGCCGTCGTCGCGACCTTCGCCGCGTTGTTCAGCATCTCAGGCGTTACCCGAGTAGGTCCTGCCACTGCTCTCACCCCGTCTCTCGGTGTGCGACCGGCCGTCGCACCGCGTGCCCCGGACGATGGATCCGGCAACACATGGCCGACCATCGTTGTCCCGGCCCAGGTTCGAGGCTATCAAGCAGCGCAAGTTTCCGCGTCACCGCAAATTGGCGGCGCTGGTCACTTCGCCGAGATGGGTGCCGCGCCGATCGCCGATGCGTGGCTCAGCGACGGCCCGGCCGGAATGCGGCCGAGCAGCGCCGCCGGCACCCGGTCCGCGTCGTCGGGGTTGTAGCCGAGGAACTGCACGTCCTCTTTGGACACCACGGGATAGCGGAAACCGGTGTCGGTGATCAGGAACCAGCCGCCGATCGCGTAGCCGGGGCTGGGCTCGGAGACCACCAGCGCCGCGCGCCCGGCCGGCACGGCGATCAGGTCGGCCAGCGCGCCACCGGCGCTCGTCCGCCCGCGGGTCGGCACGCCGACGGCGGTCACGGCGGCGCCGATGCTCAGCGCCGGGGCCGTCGCGTCCGCGGTGAACTCGGCGCACACCGTGTCGCCCGCGCCGGGGGCGGTCAGGTGCGGCGGCTGCAGCGGGGGCGCCTGCGGCCCGGTGACGGCCGGCAGCGCGCCGGACTTCTTGGTTCGCTCGGCCGTCTGCAGGTCGATCTGCTTCGGGTTGCCCCCGGCCTTCGTGGCGATGTCCTTCTGCAGCTCGGTGAGCGGGGCCAGGCCGTCGTCGAACACGAGGTAGTAGAGCGGCCCGGAGCCGGTCTGCGCCACCAGGACGTCGCCGTTGTGCCGGTCCGGCACCGCCGTGCTCTGTGCGCCGGCCTTGGGCACGGTGATGTCCCGGATGTCCGCGCCGACCGGCAGGCTCTCCAGCAGCGCGTTGCCGACCGGCGTCACCGGCGCCGCCGCGAACAGGGACGCCTGGACCGCCTTGTCGAGCTTGTAGCGGTACCCGTGCCAGATCAATGCCAGCGCGCCCGCCTTGTCGCTGACGAGTATGCCGTCGTCGGCCGGCAACGCCCGGGCACCGCTACCCGGCCCGGCGATGCTCAGCTGCACGGCCGTGGCCTGGTCGCCGTTGTTGCCCGGGCGCGCGGAGCAGACGGTCCACGGCAGCTTGGTCAGGTGCTTCGCGTCCGGCACGGAGTTCGGTGCGCCGGGGATGCCGATGACCGCGGCGCGCGGGGTGCCGGCCAGCGAGTTGGCCGCCGCCTGCTTGACGATCGGCGGCCCGTGCCCGGCGGCGAGCAGGGCGGAGGCGTAGTTCAGCGTCGGATAGAGGATGCCGGAGCCGTACACGAAGGTGGCCCCGCTCTCCTTCTCCACCACGACCGTGCCGTCGACCTTCCAGCTGCTGCCGCCGATCTTGGTGAGGATGCCGTAGACCCCGAACGCCGCGGCCACCAGCACGGCGACCATCCCGCCGACGAGCAGCGCGCCGCCGCCCCGGCGCAGCGGCGACTGCGCCGGGTCGGTCTCCCGCATCACGAACGCGGAGACCACCCGCTGGCTACGGAACTGGTAGGACTGCAGCTGATCACGGCGGGAAGCCATCTCAACCCACCGACGAGAAGAGGCCCTGCACCGTCTGGTACACGCCGAGCACCCAGCAGGCGAGCGGGATCATTGCCATGATCGTGAGCGTGTCCAGCACGTCGGCGGTCCGGCCGAGATAGGGCGACGGGCTGCGCGTGCTGTATCGCAGGGTGCCGCCGAGCACCGTCGCGGCCAGGGCGAGCACCACCGCCAGCAGCAGCACACGGCCGGAGCCCGGCGGGGTGTGCCGCATCCAGCCGTAGCCGGCGACGGCGATGATGGCCACGCCGCCGATCAGCAGCGGCAGGCGCTGGGCCGCGGTCGGGAAGAGCCGCCCGCGCAGGACCAGCACGCCGGCCCCCACCAGGGCCAGCACGATCCCGCCGAGGCCACCGTCGGTGAGCAGCATGAGGGCGGCGATCACGCTCGTCGTCGCGGCCGCGAGCAGGCAGCCGGCAAGGATCTCGGAGGCCCGGGCCACGGCCGCGAAGACGCTGGCCCGGTCGGGCAGCGGGGCGTCCTCGAGGATCTCCTCGGGCCGTTGCGGCAGCACTGGGGTCGGGATCTTGCCCAGCGTGGTGGCGAGCAGCGGATACGCCGGCAGCAGGCCGATCGCGAGGGTGAGCACCACCGCGGCGGCGCTGGCCGGGCTCGTGCCGCTCAGGCACAGCAGGCCGCCGAGCAGGCCGGCGATCCCGGTGCCCAAGCCGGCGGCGAAGATCCGGGCCAGGGCGACCACCCCGGCCATCGCCAGCACGCTGGTCAGGATCAGCGCCGCGCTGCCGGCCACCACCTGGGCGCTGTCGAGCCGGCCGGCCGGCTGATCCTCCGGCGCGGAGACGAGCGCTGCGCCCAGCGCGGCGTAGAGCAGGGCGTATCCGCCGAGAACCGCACCGGCCTCGGCGTCGCCGCCGAGCCGGGCGAGCAGGATCCCGGAGAGGACGAGCAGCAGCGCGGCGCCGAGGCCGACGACCCCGGGCACCAGCCACGGCGAACCCGCCCAGACGAGCAGCGCGGCGCCGAGGACGAGGAAGATCCCGACCACGGCGAGCCCGTAGCGGCGGGTGGCCACCCCGCTCCAGCTGCGCCCCGCGCGCCGGGCCGAGGTGGCGATCACGTCGACCACGTCGTCGTAGGCCGGCTCCGCCCAGTTGAGTCTCCGCGGCGCGAGGTGCAGCAGCTCGCCGTCGCGGACCGACTGGCTGGCGAGGTCGCTGTCGGCGTCGAGCTCGCCGCCGGAGGTGCGCCGCAGGGTCCAGCCGCCGTGCGACTCGCCCTCGTCGGCGATCTCGACGCCGGCGTGGCGCAGCAGGTGCGGCAGCAGGTCCGCGACGAGGATGTGGTCCGGGAGCGCGACATCGACGCGGCGATGCGGGGTCGACACGGTCACCCGCGTCAGGCCCACTCCCACCGGGGCAGTCACCAGCTCCACCTCTTCATGGTCGCCTGCGCGTCGCCTGCGGCCCGGCCGTGCGGGCTGCCTGGCGGATGAGGGGCCCAACCTAACATGGTGCTCGTCTAGCATAGGCGCCGGCACATTTCCGGGGAGGCGGTGACCGTGGGCCAGGTCGTTGTTCGGCGGCTGCCGCGCCGTCTCGCGCCGGCGCTGCCGACCGGTGAGATCGTCCTCGATCCGCCACCCGAGCTGCCCACCGCCGCCGGCAAGGGATGGAACCGGATCGTCACCCTGATGCCGATGGCCGCCGGTGGCGCCGCGATGGGCCTGATGATGGGCGCCCAGCGCGGCGGTCCGCTGTCCTATGTGGCCGGTGGCATGTACGGCGTATCGATGCTCGGCATGATCGCCAGCCAGCTCTCGAGCATGGGCGGCTCGCAGAGCAAGCGCGACATGGCCGAGGGGCGCCGGCAGTACCTGCGCCGGCTCAGCCAGCAGCGCGCCCAGGTCCTCAGCAACATCCGCCGCCAGCGCGAGGCGCTGGGCTACCGGCACCCGGACCCCGAGGCGCTGTGGTCGACGGTGTCCAGCGGCCGGCTGTGGGAGCGCCGGCGGCGCGACGCCGACTTCGGTGTGGTGCGCGTCGGGCGGGGCCCGCAGGAGCTGGCCACCCCGCTCGTGCCGCCGCAGACCCGGCCCGTCGACGAGCTGGAGCCGCTGTGCGCGGCCGCGCTGCGCAAGTTCGTCGCCACCTACTCGGTCGTGCCCGACCTGCCGGTGGCGATCGCGCTGCGTGACTTCGCCCACGTCTACCTGCGCGGCCCGGCCCGCCGCACGCGGGCCAACGCGCGCGCGATGCTCGCCCAGCTGGCCACCTTCCACGCCCCCGACGACCTGGTGATCGCCTTCTGCCTCGGCGACTCCGCCCGCGGCGATTGGGACTGGGCGAAGTGGCTCCCGCACGCCCAGCACGCCGGCAAGACCGACGCGGTCGGCCCGCTGCGGCTGTTCTCGCCGAGCGTCACCGCGCTGGAGGCGATGCTCGACGACGTGCTCGGCGACCGGGGCCGGTTCAACCCGGCCGATGGTGGCGGCCGGCAGCACGTGGTGGTCGTCATCGACGGGGGTTCGATGGGCGGCTCCGACCACCTGATGACCGACGGCGGGATGGAAGGGGTGACCCTGATCGACCTGTCCAACCCGCCGCCCCGCCTGCTCGACGACGCGTCCGTGCTGCTCGACGTCGCCGATGACGGCACGGTCACCGGGACCACCCTCGACGGCAGCACCCAGGTCGGGATCGCCGACGAGCTGAGCCGCCCGCGGGTCGAGTCGCTGGCCCGTGAGCTGTCGCCGTTGCGCCTGTCCGCCGCCTCGGCCGCCGAGCAGACCGGGGTCGTCACCGACCTGGGCCTCGCCGAGCTGCTCGAGCTCGGCGACCCCTTCGAGCTCGACATCAGCAGCACGTGGGTCGGCCGGCCGACCCGCGACCGGCTGCGCGTGCCCATCGGCGTCAACGAGCAGGGCCGGCCGATCGAGCTGGACCTCAAGGAGTCGGCGCTGGACGGCATGGGCCCGCACGGCCTGCTCGTCGGCGCCACCGGCTCGGGCAAGTCGGAGCTGCTGCGCACCCTCGTGCTGGCGCTGGCGGTCACGCACAGCCCCGAGATCCTCAACTTCGTGCTCGTCGACTTCAAGGGCGGCGCGACCTTCGCCACCCTCGACCGGCTGCCGCACACCAGCGCGATGATCACCAACCTGGAGGAGGAGCTCTCGCTGGTCGACCGGATGCTCGGCGCCATCTCCGGCGAGCTCACCCGGCGCCAGGAGCTGCTGCGCCGGGCCGGCAACTTCGCCTCGCAGCGGGACTACGAGCGGGCGCGGCTGTCCGGGGTACCGCTGGCGCCGCTGCCGAGCCTCCTGATCATCGTGGACGAGTTCAGCGAGCTGCTGACCCTGCGCCCCGACTTCATCGAGATGTTCGTGCAGATCGGGCGGGTCGGCCGGTCCCTGGGCATCCACCTGCTCCTGGCCTCGCAGCGGCTCGAGGAGGGGCGGCTGCGCGGGCTGGAGACGCACCTGTCCTACCGGATCGGCCTGCGCACGTTCTCGTCCATGGAGAGCCGGGCCGTGCTGGGCGTGACCGACGCCTACGAGCTGCCCCGCCTACCCGGCCACGGGTACATCAAGGCGGGCGTGGAGGGGCTGATCCGGTTCAAGGCGGCGTACGTGTCCGGCCGCTACCGCAAGGGCGGGCCGGCCCGGCTGGCCGACAGCCCGAGCGTCGACCCGGTGCGCGCCTTCTCCACCTGGTATGCGGCGGCCCCCGGCGAGGCGCAGCAGCAGGCCGAGCCCGAGCAGCCACCGCCCGGGCAGAGCGAGGAGGTGGCGCGCGGGGACAGCCTGCTGGACATCCTGGTCGACAAGATGGAGGGCCAGGGGGTGCCGGCGCACCAGGTCTGGCTGCCGCCGCTGGTCGAGTCGTCCACGCTGGACGAGCTCATCCCCGGGCTGACCGCCTCGGACACGCGCGGGCTGACCGCCGGCGACCCGGCGCTGCACGGCAACCTGCAGGCCGTCGTCGGGATCGTCGACCGGCCGTTCGACCAGCGCCGCGACCCGATGTGGCTGGACCTGTCCGGCAGCGTCGGCAACGTGGTGGTGGTCGGCGGGCCGCAAAGCGGCAAGAGCACCCTGCTGCGCTCCCTGGTCGCCTCGATGGCGCTCACCCACACCCCGCGCGAGGTCCAGTTCTACTGCCTCGATTTCGGCGGCGGCACCTTCGCCGGCCTGCGCGACCTGCCCCACGTCGGCGGGGTGGCCAACCGGCGGGACGTGGACAAGGTCCGGCGTACCGTGGCCGAGCTCTACCTGCTGCTGCAACGGCGCGAGGTGCAGTTCGCCGAGTGGGGCGTGGACAGCGTCGCGTCGTTCCGGCGGATGCTGCGCGAGGACCGGCTCTCCGACGAGGTCCTCGGCGACGTGTTCCTGGTCGTCGACGGCTGGAGCACCGTACGCACCGACTTCGAGGACCTCGAGCCGCAACTGCTCGAGCTGGCCGGGCGCGGCCTGGGCTTCGGCATCCACGTGGTGACCGCCGCGACACGCTGGATGGAGGTCCGCTCGGCCGTCCGCGACCTGTTCGGCACCAAGATCGAGCTGCGTCTCGGCGAGACGTCCGACTCGGTGATCAACCGCCGGGCCGCGGTGAACGTTCCCGAGCTGCCCGGCCACGGCCTCACGCCCGACGGGCTGCACTTCCTCGGGACGCTGCCGCGCATCGACGGCCGGCCGAGCAACGAGGATCTCTCCACCGGGGTGGCCACCCTCGTGACCGCCGTGCGCGACTGCTGGCCGGGCACGCCGGCGCCGGGCGTGCGGCTGCTGCCGGACCAGCTGCCCTACGAGTCCCTGCCGCAGCAGCCGGGCTCCGGGCGGGGCGCGTTCGCCATCGGCGTGGCCGAGGCCGACCTGTCGCCGGTCGTGCTCGACTTCGACGCCGAGCCGCACGCGATGCTCTTCGGCGACGTGGAGTCCGGCAAGAGCTCGTTCCTGCGGGGCCTGGCGCGCAGCATCGCCACCGCCTACGAGCCGAGCCAGGCCCGGATGATGCTCATCGACTACCGGCGCAGCCTGCTCGGCGTGGCCAGCCCGCAGCACCTCATCGGCTACGGCACCTCGGCGCAGGTGACCACCGGCCTCATCGACCAGGTCGTGGCCGTGATGAAGGAGCGGCTGCCCGGGCCCGACGTCACGCCCGAGCAGCTGCGCGCCCGCAGCTGGTGGAAGGGCCCGCAGCTGTACGTCCTGGTCGACGACTACGACCTGGTGGCGGCCGGCGCGATGAACCCGCTGACGCCGCTGCTGGACTTCCTGGCCCAGGGGCGCGACATCGGGCTGCATCTCGTGGTGGCCCGCCGGGTCGGCGGCGCCGCCCGGGCGGTCTTCGACCCGGTGGTCGCGCGGATCCGGGAGCTTGCCTCGCCGGGCATCCTGCTGTCCGGCCCACGCGAGGAGGGCGCCATCTTCGGGCAGGTCAAGCCGCGCCCGCTGCCGCCGGGCCGGGCCCAGCTGGTGACCCGGCGCGAGGGAGCCCGCCTGATCCAGCTCGCCTGGACCCCGCCGGCCAGCTGACCGTACACCTCGCCCCGCCGCGGCGAGCCCTCAGCGCCGCGGCGGGCGGGTCCGAGCTCAGCGCTGGGGAGCGCCGAGGAGGTAGCGTTCGCCAGCGGTCTGGTGCAGCCACACGTAGCGGTACTCGCCGTCGCCGACCAGCGTGAGCATCTCCGGCTCCAGCTGCTGGACCAGCCGGGTGTTCATCGGGCTCATCCGCAGGACGTGCGCGGCCCACTGGGCCTCGCCCGGCTCGAGTCGCTGAAACATCACCAGGTCGGCGGACTTGAGCGCCTCCACCGCCTGGTAGTCGAGGCGGTGTACCACGGTGATCCGGGCCTGCCAGGCGGACAGCGTCGCGGTGGTACCGCCCGGCGGGGTGTCCCGGACCACGAGCACCGGCCGGTGCGCGGTCGCCGGCGGCAGCCGGTCGAGCTCCACCGTGGCGTGCTGCACGCGGCTGTTCTGGCCGACCCCGTGCGCGCCGAGCCCGTCCCAGGCGGAGGGCTGGCCGGTGACGGCGTACACCTGCGCGCCCAGGGCGAGGGCCCGGAACGCCAGCACCCGGGCCGCCCAGACCCCGCCGACCAGCACGACGCTGGTCGGCTTGCGGTGGAACAGCCGGATCGACACCGGCTGCCGGTTGCGGTCGGCGCCCACCAGGAGGCCGGCGCCGGGCGAGCCGGCGGAGAGCTGTTCGAGGGCAGCGGCGTTGACCACGTGGGCGCCGATGTGCAGCCCAGCCAGCCGCTGAACGCGCGGCTGCCCGGCCACGTCGCCGCGCCGGTACACCGTGCCCGGGGGCGGCGGGGCGCTCGGCGTCGTCGCGACACCGCCGGTGGGGCGGGCCAGGGTGACCCCGGCCGACCAGGCCTGGCCGGCGGCGGCGCCCTGGGCGACGGCGCCCGCGTGGGTCTCGGCGCGCCCGGCGCCCTGGACCGTGGCCGTCGCGGCCGGCCCGTACGCCGTGCTCACCGGCGCGGCCTGGACGCCCGGCTGCGCCGAGACCGGCGCGGCCTGCGGCCCGGGTGCGGGGGCCGCCGCCGCGGGGCCGGCCGCCGGGCTCGCCGGCGCGGCCTGCGGATAGGCGGCCGGGTTCGTCAGCGCGGCGTGCGGATACCAGGCCGGGTTCGCCGGCGCGGCCTGCGGGTAGGCGGCCGTCGCGGGCGGGCCGTAGTAGCCCTGCACGCCGGGCTGGGCCGCCGGGGCTCCGCGGGACAGCACGTGCGGCGCCGACGGCGGATGCTGCCATCCCTGGGCCGGCTGGGTCGGCTGGGCCGCCTGGGCCGGTGGTGCGCCCTCGTTCGGCGTGGGCTGCTCGTACGGTGGCTGGCTCACCAGCGTCCCCCTCCGGTCGGGGCCGTCGCGTAGACCGCCGGGGCGTGCTCGCCATCGAGGCGGCGCAGTTGCGCGCCGCCGTCCTCGGCCCAGCGCATGACCAGGGCGTGGACCTCCCCGATCCGCGGGGCCGGCGCCGTTACCCGGGCCAGGCACCGCAGCCCGACCTCGTCCAGCGGCGGTTCCGGGACGTCCTCGGTCGGGTCGGCGGCCGGCACCGCGACGATCGTGGCGAGGGTGGTCTGCGTGGCCGGAATCGTCGAGAACCCGCGCACCAGCGCCGGCACCCGTGCGGGCTCCGGCCACTCGCTGATCCAGTAGGTGACGTGCGTCAGCTGTCCGCCGGACCAGCCGTCCCACTCCTCCCGCGGTGCGTCCGGGCCGCCCTCCAGGCCGCAGCCCTGGTGCAGCGCGGCGACCAGCCCCGGCCGGTCGAGCGGCGTGGCCGCGAACCCGGCCCGCTCCAGTGTGCGCACGGCTCGGCGCAGGAGGGCGGCGACCACGACGGGCGCCTCGTCGGTCACGTCGCGGGCCGCGCCCGCGACCGCGAGCAGTTGCGCCTCCAGCCGTACGACCAGCCACGACGCCCGGTTCACCGGCTTCGGCCCGGCCCCGACCTGGGCGATCAGCTCCTGGTACGAGCGGTTGGCCTGGGTCCCGGCCTGGGGCGAGGCCGACAGTGCGGGCGTCACCTGCGTGACGACCTGCAGCAGCACGCCGGCCTGGCCGGTGGCGGCGAGCGTGCGGGCGAGCATCGCCAGCGGCACCCCGGCGCCGGGAACGTCGGCCGTGACCAGGGCGGTGTCGAGCTCGGCGACCGCATACCAGCCGGCCGCGTCGCGGGCGACCGCGATCACGCCGGCCCGACCAGGGCCGTCCGATTCGGCCGCGTCGCGGGTGAGCATGCCGATGTCGGCCGTCTCCTGGCTGTCGAGCTCCGGGTGCGAGCGGCCGAGCTCGGTGACGGTCAGCCCGGGCGCGAGCAGCCGCAGCCCGGCGAGGTCGTCGTCCGCCCCACCGGCCGGCGGGGTCGCGGCCTGGCGGCGCCGGAACACCCGGGCGATCGCCCACTGCTCCAGCCACCAGCGACCGTCGCGCCGGGCGAGGGTGGCGACACCCAGCAGCGCGGCGACCGCCCCGGCCACCGCGACGACCACCACATCCTTGCCGAGCAGCATGAGCACGCCGACGACCAGCGCCTCGACCACCAGCAGCTGCAGGATGTGCACCCGCCCGAGCTGTCCGGCGCGCTTGGCGGGCCGGATCTCCGGTGTGCCCGGGGGTGGCTGGGGCGTCGCCGCGACCCTCGCCACGGCCCGTGCCCCGCCCGCCGTCTCCCTCACGAAGGTCCCCTCGCCGCGTCGTCCAGTTGCCATACCGGTCACCCAGGTCTGCCTAGACATCATAGGGACGCGGCTCTCCGCGCCGGGGGCCCCGCTCCGGCGGGATGAACCCGACCGCCAGCGGCATTCAGCGACGCAGATCACTGTGACGCTCATCATATTGACGCGTCCGGCCTGGATACGGCCGCCGTGATATGAACTGCATCGTGGCCGAAGCCGAGGTGGTCGAAGACGACGACGAGCCGGTGCCACCTGCCGGGCGGTCCTTTCCCATCCTGGCCGTGGCCGGCGCCGTCGCCGGCGTGGTGCTGGTGGTCGCCGCCATCTACATCGGCCTGCAGCTGCGCGCCGGCAACGAGGCGGAGGCCCAGCGCGCCGCCGAGGACACCCCGCCGCGCCCGAGCCGCTCGGCCTGCCTGGCGTTGTACGCCAACGGCTGCGACCCGGCCCACCGGCTGCCGGTCGGCCTGGACCAGTGGCTGGCCGGGCAGGGTCTGTCCATGTTGGACGACGAGGTCGAGGCGGCCGGCACCCACCACGTCAACGTCGCCCTCGACGCCAACGCCGGCGCCCGGTTCGCCGTCGAGCACGCCCAGCAGCTGGTGTACAAGATCACCTGCGAGGTCAACTCGACCGGCACGACGCCGATGACGGCCGACGAGCTCGCCTTCCTGGCCCGGTGTGGCCGCGCCGCCGTGCCCCTGAACGACCCGTCGGGCGATCGCGCGGCCCAGTGGCTGGCGACCAACGTCCACCCGGCACCCGGCGGCCACCTGGCCCGCTACCAGTGCGGCGGAGTCGGCTTCTGGCTGCGGATCAGCGCGCTCCAGTCGTCCCTGGAGATCTCCGTGCCGGCGGACCGGAACTACTGCGGCGAGGCGTGAGAGCCGGCCAGGTCAGCGTCGACGGCCGCAACGCCGACATCGACGAGGACCTGGCCCGGCGCCTGACCGAAGTCGATCCGCCATAGGGCGTCCGTTCGGGCGACAACCAGGGCGGTCCTCGCCGTCGCACCATCTCGCAGTGATGCGGTTCGCCGTCGGCTTCTGGGTGGTGTCCGCTGATACCTTGACCGGCGTGACGTTGACCCGTGCGCTGGACGCCTTTCGTCTTGAAGCCCGGGAGCTTTCTCGGACGGTAGTGGGTTTGTCCGAGGACGAGTGGGATCTTCCGACGAGGTGTGAGCCCTGGTCGGTCCGGGAGTTGTTGGGGCATGTGCGGGTGGTGATCGCCTGGCTGCCGGGCATGCTGGCCGCTGCCGAGCCGGGCAGGGCCGAGGTGTCCGCGGTCGAGTACTACCGGCCGGACGACCGTTTCGCCCCGCGGACCAACGCGGCCCGGATCGGCTTGGCGCAGGACTACGCGGCCGGGCAGGGCAGCGGTGCCGCACTCGCCGAGGATTTCACCGCGACGTGGCAGCTGGTGGACCGGCTGTGCCGCGCCGAGCGCGAGGACCGGGTTGTGCGTACTCGTCACGGGGACGCGATGCTCTTGTCGCAGTTCCTGGTCACCCGGGTGGTCGAGATCGCGGTCCACGGCCTGGACGTGGCGGACGCGCTGGGACGTTTGCCCTGGCTGACCCGGCAGGCCGGAGATGTCGTGATGGAGTTGCTGCTCGGCCCAGGCTGGATGCACGCGGTCCGCGAGCTGGGCTGGGACCGGCCGGGATTCCTGCGGAGGGCCACCGGGCGGCAGCCGCTCGAGCCCGCAGACGTCGCGCGGGTTGAACGGCTCGGCATCCGGTGGCTCACGCTGGGCTGAGAGCGAGCCGGCCAGCGACGCGGAGCCGGACGGCGAGAGTGCCTGGCGAATCGGCGGTTCCGTGCGGATGGATCAGGTTCACCAGGACGCTGGACCATCAGCCGCTGATCCGCGACAGGTACGACCCGAGGCGGCTCCGGACGGATACCGCCCCGATGGAGACCGCGAGCAGCACGCCACTGCCGACGACATCGAGAACGTAGTGGTTGCCCGTGGTGAGCACCACCGAGGTCATGACGAACGGGAACACCCACGACAGCAGGGCCGCCCGGGGGTGCGCGGCCCGCAGCGCCGACCACACCGCGTACGCGCACCACAACGACCACCCCACGTGCATGCTCGGCATGGCCGAGAAGTGGTTCTGCCCGTTGTCGAGGTCCCGTGAGGCATGGCTGCCCCAGAGGTCATGTTCAGCGACGATGTCGACGATCCCCGGCAGGGCGAACCGCGGTGGCGCCATCGGCACCGCCCAGAACACTGGCAGCACGAGGAGGGCCATCGCGACCAGCGTGCGACGGACCCGCAGGTAGACCTCGGCGTGGCGGATGAAGACCCACAGCAGCACCCCGAGGAGTGCCGCGTAGTACAGGCGGTAGTAGTACACCGCAGGCTGGATCAGGGCCGGATGCCCGGCGAGCCATGCGTTCGCCGTCCGCTCGGTATCGATGTGGAGGGCGCGTTCCACCGACTGCAGCACCCGGGCGTTGGCGCTGGCTGCGGTGGCGCTCTTGCCGGCGGCGGCGTGGAAGTACGCGAAGACCAGACTTCCGAGCAGGAGGATGATCACTTCGACCAGCACGGCGGGGCGCCCGCGCGCGCCCCGAACCAGTGCGCTCAATCGGGCCCGGCTCACCGCGTCACCGTAGTCCTGATCCGCGACCGCGACGGCAAGTACCCGGCCCTGTATCGGCGCGTGGGCCCGCGGGTGTCCCGCGGGCCCACGTCACATCGGTCAAAGCAAGGCATAAATGTATCGGTTTTCCGGCAACGAGCGGCCGGCCGCGCTTTGCCCGCGATCTCATTGACATCGATGCGGGGTCAGCGGCGTGGCGGGGGTTCGGATGTGACGGTGAGTGGCAGGCCGGCGTGGACGACGAACGCGCCGGCCTGGAGGCCTGCGATGAACCGGCCGCCCGCGGATTCGGCGCGTTCGCGCATGCCGATCAGCCCGTGGCCGGTGCCGGGACCGCGCCGGCCCGGCTCAGCCGGGTTGGTGAGGGTGATGTCGAGCGTGTACTCGGTGTAGGTGAGGTCCAGCTCGACCCGCGGGCCGATGCCGTGTTTGCTGGCGTTGGTCAGGGCTTCCTGCACGATGCGGTAGGCGGCGAGGTCCGCCGTGCCGGTCAGTGGTCGTGCCGTGCCCCGCCGCGTGAGCCGGACGTCGAGGCCGGCCCGGCGGAACGACTCGAGCAACCCGTCGAGGTCGGTGAAGGACGGTGCGGGCTGGAGGCTCTCCGGTTCGTCGTCGGCGCGCAGCAGGCCGACGGTGGCGCGCAGCTCGTCGAGCGCGGCCCGGCTGGTCTCCTTGATGCCGGCCAGTGCCTGGTAGGCCCGGCCGGGATCGGTGCGCAGCAGATGATGCGCGACGCCGGCCTGGGCGTTGACGAGGGTGATGTGGTGGGTGACCACGTCGTGGAGGTCGCGGGCGATGCGGACGCGTTCCTCACGAACCCGCCGGCGGGCCTCCCCCTCGCGGGTGCGCTCGGCCTCCGCCGCACGCCGCCGCTCCTGGCGCAACAGGGCTCGCTGGTTGCGTACCGAGTCGCCGACCGCGACGGCGGCGGCGACGTAGTTGACCGGCACGGCGTTGCGGATGTCGAGGAAGTGACCCGGCAACCACCGCATCGAGCTGGCCGTGAGCAGCACCGCGGCGACGGCGCCCAGGGTGGCGGCGGTTCGCCGGTCGGTCGCCTCGGCCACCGTGTAGAGCGCGACGACGGTGGCGGTGTCCACCACGACCTGGTGCGGGGCCAGCATCGGCAGGGCGGCGCCGCACAGCGTGGTCACGACGGCGACGGTCCGCGGATACCGCCGGCGCAGCAGCAACGCTCCCGCACCGATCACGACCAGGGCGACCTGCTGGACGGTCGGCTTGTGCAGGCCCGGGCCCTAGCCGTACGCGATCTGGGCCATGCTGATCAGGACGACGAGCAGCGACAGCCCGCCGGCGCGCAGCCCACGCACGTCAGCGCCGTCCGGGCGTCACGAGGCCCGTCTCGTAGGCGAACACCACGAGCTGGGCGCGGTCGCGGGCGCCGACCTTCATCATGGCCCGGTTGACGTGGGTCTTGGCGGTAGCGGCGCTGATGGACAGCCGGCGCCCGATGTCCTCGTTCGACAGCCCGGCGGCCACCAGCGCGGTGGTCTCCCGCTCCCGGGCGGTGAGCTCGGCGGGCGCAGTGCCGGCCGCGACGACCGGGTCCGGCACGGCGAGGTACCGCTCGATCAGCGCGGTGGTCGCCGCCGGCGACAGCAGGGATTCACCGGCGGCGACGGTACGGATCGCCTGGAGCAGGTCGGCGGGGTCGACGCCCTTGCCGAGGAAACCGCTGGCCCCGGCCCGCAGCGCGGCCAGGACGTGCTCGTCGGTCTCGAAGGTGGTCAGGATGAGCACCCGGGTGCCGCCCAGACTCGGCGCCGCCGCGATACGACGGGTGGCGTCGATCCCGTCGCCGCCCGGCATCCGGATGTCCATCACCACCACGTCGGGGCCGGTCCGCAGGGCCTTGGTGACGGCCTCGTCGCCGGTCGACGCCTCGGCCATCACCTCAATGTCCGGGTCGGCGTCGAGCAGGAGGCGGAAGGTGGCACGCAGTAACGCCTGGTCGTCGGCGAGCAGTACGCGGATGGTCACAGGATCAGCCTTCGGTCATGCTGCGGGTTCAGATTTTCATCATGCGCCGGTTCAGGGGACCGGGATGCGAACGCGCTCGGCCGGGGCCGCCGGCGCCGGGTCCGTGGGGCCTTCCACGGCGAGGTGCGGAGTGATCCGCCGGGCCCAGCGCGGGTACCACCAGTTGGCTGCGCCCAGCATGTTCATCAGCGCGGGGACGAGGGTCATGCGGACCACGACGGCGTCGACGAGGACCGCCACGGCCAGGCCGATGCCGATGGCCGAGACGATGCGTTGCCCGCCGAAGGCGAAGGACGCGAAGACCCCGAGCATGATGAGCGCGGCGGTGGCGATGACCCGGCCCGTCTCGGCGACGCCGACCTGTACCGCCCGCCGGTTGTCCTTGGTGTGGGCCCACTCCTCGTGAATCCGGCTGACCAGGAAGACCTGGTAGTCCATCGACAGGCCGAACACGATGCCGACGATCATCACCGGGACGATGTACGTGATCGGGGCACCACCGCCGACCCGCATCAGCTCGCTGCCCCAGCCGAGCTGGAAGACGGCGGTGATGGCGCCGAGGCCGACCAGGATGCTGGCGACGTTGCTCAGCGCGCCGACCAGCGGCACGAGGAAGCTGCGGAAGGCGATGGCCAGCAGCAGGAAGCCGAGGACGGCGATGATGCCGAGGTAGAGCGGCAGCCGGCCCAGCAGCGCATCGGCGAGGTCCTGGCTGGTGGCGGCCTTGCCGCCGACGTAGGCGCGCAGGCTCGTCCCGGACTCCGCGGTGGGGATGACCTCGCCCCGCAGGTGCTTGATGAGGTTCCCGGTGGCCTCGGCCTGAGCGCTGCTCTTCGGCATGATCGTGACCATCCGGACGGTGCCGTCCGCCGACGTGCGGGCCGGGGGTCACGGCCGCGACGTCGCTCACCGACGCCAGCTTGCCGGTCAGGGCGGCGAACGCCTGCCGGGACGGCGCGTCCGGCGTGCTGGCCGCGATGAGGATCGGATTGTCGAACCCGCCGCCGAACGCGGCCGAGGTCATGGCGTAGTACCGGTGCGATCGGGATGCCACGGGGTCGCTGCTGGCGTCGGCGTCACCGACGCGGATCTTCATGACCGGGCCGGCCAGCATCACCACCACCACCACCAGGGCAAGGGGGGCCATCAGCCAGGACCTGGCCTGCACGATCCGGGCCCACATGCCGGTGAACCCGCGAGCCCTACCGGCGCCGGCCGGGGCTTCGACGATGCCCTGGGCAAGTTGGGCGCGCTGCCGCTTCGACAGGACCTTCGGCCCGAGGCTGCCGAGCAGGGCCGGCAGCAGGGTCAGCGCCGCGAAGACGGTACACGCGACGGTGACGGCGGCGGCCTCGCCGCCCTACCGCAACCGCGGTACGCCGCCCCCGGCGGTCAGGCGCTGATGTTCGTCTCGCTCGTTGTCGCCGTGCCGTCGCCCGACGGGACCAGTACGTCCGGCGGCACACGGGGTTTGGTGATCCCCTCAACGGCGCGGCCGGCCACCGGCGACCGCCCGGACGATGCCGGGGCCTCGGCGGGCGCCGGCTGCGGGGCAGGAACGCCGGGGCGCTCGCGAGCCGTCTGGACCGGGGCAGCCCTCCGCCGCGGCAACCGCAGCGCGGGCGCGGCGCCTCGCAACAGGATGGCGGAATGTACCGCCGCGAAGGCGACGGCGTTCAGGATCCCCGGCGTCGGATCGTGCAGCAGTCCCCACACGGACACGGCGATGAGCACGCCGGTCGCGACGAGCGAGGGCGCGACGGCGGCAGGGTGCCACCCGGCGCTTCCCTGCTTGGGCGTCACGACGAACCTCGCCGGTCGCCGCAGCAGCGCGCGAACCGTGCAGACGATCCCTATCCAGAAGCTCGTCGCCGCCAGGGCGAACGCGCTGAAGGTGTATGTGCCGAACCCCGCTGCCGCAACGCTGGCGATGGAGAGCAGAAAGTACGGCGCGAAGTGGAGGAGGAAGTCGGCCGCGCTCGCGGACGCCAACGGCTGCCAGCCGAACGCGATCCGCGCCAACGGCATCAGCATGTACACGAGGAGGGTCCAGCCGTACAGGAAGTACGAGGCGGACAGCAGGTACTGCAGCCGCAGTCGCAGCGGCAGCCGCGAGCGCAGCACGAGCGGAATCGCCGAGATGCAGCCGCGGGACCAGCGCAGCTGCTGGCTCACATACGACGACATGTCCTCCGGCCCCAGGCCCTGGGCCAGCACTTCGGGCACGTACACCGACTTCCAGCCGTCCGCGTGCAGCCGCACGGAGAGCTCGAAGTCCTCGGTGACCGTGTCCTCGGGAAAGCCGCCCGCCGACTCAAGTGCGGCGCGACGGAAGACGATGTTGGTGCCGCAGCAGAACATCGAGTCGAGCCCGGCCTTGCCGTTGGCGATACTGCCGAAGAACAGCGCCTGCTGCGACCATGCCGCCCGCGCCACCTCGTTGTCGGCCGCGTTCGCGTAGTACTGCGGTGATTGCACGAACGCGACGTCGCGTCTCTTGAAATGTCCGACGGTCGCTTCGAGGAACCGCGGGCCGGGCACGTGGTCGCAGTCGAGGACCGCCACCATCGGCGAATGTGTGCGCTTCAGGGCGTCGTTGATGTTGCCGGCCTTGGCGCCCCGGTTCGACTTCCGCCGCAGGTACCTTGCCCCGTGTCGTTCCGCGAGGGTCCGCACCTCCGGGTTGTTCCCGTCGTCCAGGATCGCCACGTGTGGGCATGCCCCCTTGAGCCGGACCGCGGCCTCCACCACGGGCTCGATGATCTCCACGGGTTCGTTGTAGACGGGGATCAGCACGTCGACGTTCACGTTCGCGGTCCGGCGCATCTTCGGCGCGGTCCGGCGCATCTTCGGCCGCGGTGACGTCCGATTGTGCGCGCAGGTCCACCAGAACCCGAGCGCCTGCACGAGGTTGAACGTCTCGGCCAGTACCAGCACCCAGTACAGGACCGGATCGCCCACCCGGCCGGGCTGCAGCAACCATCCGAAGTACCAGACGGATGCCGCCAGGCTCAGCATGACGAGCAGCCGAAACGCCATCGCTTCACGCCGGCTGGCGCGTCTGGGCTGCCACCGCGGCGCGGTGGTTCTCGGGTCGGCTCGCTCGTCGGCTCTCGGCTCGGTCGTGGTCATTGCAGGATCCAGATCGTCACGTTCTCCCGGTGCTCCAGCCGCCGCACCGTCCGCCCTTCGGTGTCCAGCTGTGCCAGCGCCTGGCCCACCAGGCTCGCGTTGTCCGGGTTGTCCAGATAACTGGCCATGAGAAATGTCCGGCCACCATGCTGCGCCGGCAGTGGGACGCCGCCCCTGACCGGCACGGCGGTGACGGCGGGGTGGTAATAGCGCACCAGTACTTCGAGATACCCGGGGGCGAACAGGATGACGTCACCGGCGCGGGCTTCCTCATTCACCAGACGAAAGGCTCCGCTGTAGTCGTAGAGCCTCGGATTGGACGGGTCGAATTGCTGGTCCCCGAGGCCGACGACCATGCTCAGCGCGATCGCGGCGATCGCCGTTGCCCTCGCCTTGGCAGTTCGCAGCCAGCTGGTCGCCGCGCGGGCGGTGAGGATGAGCAGTGGCGGCAGCACCGAGATGAAGTACCGGAGCTCGAAGAAGGTCCGCTGCTTCGAACCGAGCAGGTAGGCGAGGGCGAAGGGAACGACGACGAGCGACACCAGCAAAGCTGTGGAGCGGGAGCGTCCCCTGCCGAGGAGCAGCAGGATGACGAGCATGCCGACCGGCCACAGCGCGACCAACTGCTCCATCGCGGCGTCGGAGTGGTACCCCCACATCGCCCAGACGAGGTTTGCCATGATCACGTACAGGGAGACGAAGTGCTGACTGTCGCCGCCGGACGGGGCGTTGCTCGCGGACGCGCCGTCGCTGGACCCGATGAAGTTCCCGACCTGCTCCGCCGCGTACGGCATCAACGGCAGCAGCAGGGCGAGCGTCACCGCGGTCGCCGGCAACCACCCGGCGAGCAGTCTGCGGGCCGTCCGGTCTCGCTTGAGCCGGCGGCGGATCACGATGGCGGCGAACACCATGTGTTGTGCGCACAACTGCAGGATCGAGAAGTAGTGGGTGTAGACGAGGCCGGCGGAGGCGACCGCGAACAGGCCCCAGTCCGGCCACCGCCCACGCCGGAGCGCCCGTGCCTGTCCGAGCACGGCGAGGAGCGACCAGAAGATGTAGAACGCGTACATCCGCGCTTCCGCGGAGTACCAGACGGCGATGGGAGACACCGCGGTGAGCAGTGCCGCCGCAACACCCGCGCGCCGGTCGTAGAGCTCACGGGCGACCAGGTACACCAACGGGATGGAGAGGATGCCGACGATCAGTGAAGGGACGCGGACCGCGAGCGGACCTTCCCCGAACACGCGGATGTCCAGCCACAGCACGCTCCCCCACAGCGGCGGATGGACGTCGGCCGAGCGCAGGTCGTGCAGCATCGTGAGATATGGCAGGCGTGCCTGTCCGATGCTGATCGCCTCGTCGAGCCAGACGCTGCGGAGCGGAACCAGGCGCAGCAGCGCCCCGACCGCGACGATGACGGCCAGGTCCACCGGTACACGCAGCGATCGGGGTTCGTCCACGGGCTCGGGGGCTATCGGTGGCGCGTCCAGTGTCGTGCTGTTTTTCACGCGTACTCCAGCAGGTCGTGCGTCCGGCCGACCCGGAGGCGGACGCGGACCTGGTCGCTGGGCTGCACCCCGGCGCGTTGCAACACGGTGAGCACGTCGATCTCGTCGGCGCCGTGAATGAGCCCGACGATCTTGTCGCCGCGCGCCGACCAGGTGTCGGTGTGCCGGCACCGCTTGCGCAGGTGGTCGGCGTCGGGCAGTGCCGCTCCGGTCAGCTCGACGACCGTCACGACGTCACCCGCTCCCCGGTGGTCGGGCCCGCGGAGTGCGAGCTGGGCAGCTTCCGCCTCCAGCACGAGCCGGATCCGCTCGGCGGTCCGCTCCCAGGTGAACTGCGCTGACCAGGCCCAGGCCCGCGATGCCCACGCTCTGGCTTCCGAGGAGTCACCGAGGCGCTCGATGAGGTCGACGATCGCGGCGGCGAGCTCCGATTCCTCGTCGATCAGCACGCCGGTCCGGCCGTCGCGCACCGCGTCCTGCACCCCGGACACCCGCAACGCCACCGCCGGCACGCCGAGCGCGGCCGCCTCCAGGATGCTCAGTCCCCATCCTTCGCCGGTGGACGCGCTGACGGTGATCCACGCGGTCTGCAGAATCGCTGTCCGCTCGGCGTCGGTGACGCGTCCGTGGACCACGACGGATGCTTCGAGCGCGAGCCGCTTGATGTGCGCGCGAATGGCGTCAACCTCGGGGCCGTCGCCGACCAGGTGCAGTTCCAGGTCGGCGACCACGGTCCTGGCCTTGGCGACCGCTTCGAGGACCAGGTCCATCCGTTTGTGCGGCACGAGGCGAGTGACGCAGACGATGCGCGGCCGGGCCGCCCGGCGTTCGACGTCCGGCACGTCGGGGCGGTCCATCCCGCACGGGACGACGAAGACGTTTCCCTTGAGGCGGAGTTCCCGCCGAATCGCGTTGCGGGAGGAGGGCGAGACGGTCACGATCGCGCGGCGACCGTAGATCAGTCCCGTGGCGGTCTTCTCCAGCCAGCGGCCGATCCATCGCATCGGCCAGCCGAAGTACTCCGCGAACTGTCGCTGGTGGACGTGATGGATCAGGAGAAGCACCGGGAGTCGCCGCCCCACGACAAGTGGGGAAAAGAACGGAATCCCATTCTGGGAATCGAGGACGCCGTCGATGTGTTTGCGGTGCCGCCAGAGCCAGATCAGCACCGCGAGGTAGACCGTGAACGTTCCTCCCATGCGGAGGATGCGGAAGCCTTGTCGCTCCTCGACGGCAGGGTGACCGGACACCCGGGCGGTCAGGTATGTGACCGCCACGCCCTGCCGCACAAGGTGCGCGGCGACCTGTTCGCAATACAGTTCGGCGCCACCGGCGCGCGGGTGGCTCCTGTCCCGCCAATTGAGCACAGCGACGTGCCGAACCTCCACCGCGTTTCCCCCGAACCAGTTTCTGTGAGCGGACGGCATCATGTCTCGGCGAGCAACCGCTCGCGGTCCCGGGCCTGAGCCTGGGCGATGATTGCGGGTCGCAGCGCCAGCGGGTCGCCGGGGCCCGTGCCCAGCAGGCGGAGACTGATCAGTTCCAGATAGGCCCAAGCCCCGTCCCTGAGCAGACGCAACGTCGAGCCTCCGCGCTCCGTCCAGTCAACCGGCAGCTCGGTGATCGGAATGTTCGACCGGTGTGCGAGGGCGAGCAATTCGAGGTCGAACGCAAACCCCGACAGGCGCGATTGCGTGAAGAGTTGCCGGGCGAGCGTCGCTTCGAAGAACTTGAAGCCGCATTGCGTGTCGGACAGGTCGCCGACCATGCCCCGGCTCAGCGACCGGAATCCGAGGCTGCCCAGGCGCCGGATCAGGGGCTGGCGGACGAGGAGCCGGCCGCCGCTGCAGTACCGGGAGCCGACGACGATGCGGTGACCGGCGGAAAGGAGTTCGGCGACGCGCGGGATCAGGTCGGCCGGCGTCGACGAGTCGGCGTCGCAGAACCCGACCCACCGCGCTCGCGAGGTCAGGATTCCGCGCCGGACGGCGGCCCCCTTGCCCTGGCGGGAGCAACCGATCACTCGGACGCGCAGACCGCTGCAGGCGTGGTCGGCGACGTCCGCGGTCCGATCCGTGCTGCCGTTGTCGACGACCACGATGCCGACGCTCCACGGGAGCCGGGCCGTCTGGTTCGCCACGTCCTGCAGCGTCGCGCCGATGCGGGCCTCCTCGTTGTACGCCGGGATGATCACCTCGAGATCCACGGAGGGTCGCGCGACGTCGGCGATGAGCGATCTGCCGACGTCGCCGGCCTCAAGAGAAGGTCCAGAACTGTCCTGACTTCGTCGTTGTTGCAGGCGCAATTTCACAACCTCACCTAAGTGAACGGAAGTTGAAAGATGATTGGCCGCTGTCACCAACCGAAGAAAAGGCGAATCCCAACTACAGGCTCGTCGCGCAACCTGACATCCGAGCAGGTCAACGCGGCCGTGCAGTGGCCTTTGTCCCCGAGCCTAGCAGCCCCCTATACCCGCGTGCGGAAGACTCGGGAAGAAGCCGGGGTCTAGCGGGGAAGGCCGGCTGTCGGAATGTACAGCGACGGGGGAAGCGATGCCGAGTACCTGCCGATAAGGGCGGCCGACGCCTCGCGGACCGGACCGGGATCGTCGAGATAGTGATCCGGCATGAAGTTCCATGCGAAGAGCCCGTGGTTCGTCAACTCATGCATCGACGAATCCGTCAACATCGCGTTGGCGAACTTGTCGAACGCTTGCACTTGACATGCCGGGCTGCCCCACAGCTTGAAATGTGAAATCATGACCGGTTTGCCATATGAGCCCAACTGCCGCACGGAAGTGCGGATCTGGGCGACCAGTGCGCTCTGCCCATCCTGCTCGTAGTCGCAGGCGTGCATCTGCTGGACCGCGGTGAAGTCACTCGCGGCGATCGCGTCGGACCAGAACGACAGATCACGGTCGCCCCAACTGCCCCACAGGTAGCCGCCGAAGCCGAGTGCGACACGTGCGCCGGCGTATTCGGCGCGGATGGCCGCCGCCGCCTTGAGGTATGCCGCCTTCAGGCGGCCGGGGTACCCGGGGTCGGACGAGTAGGTCTCCCACTCGGTGAACAGGACGACGTAGAGCGGGCCGTAGTGCGGCCCGCTGCCTTTCAACGCCGCGGTGACGGCCTTGATGTCGCGTTGAAACTGTGCACTTACCGCGTACTCCGGGTGGTCCGCGAGCCACACCACCAGCTCGACCGCCTTGCCTGACCCATAGAGATCGGAGATCGTCGACGGCCGGGCGTAGCCGCTGATCCACTCCAGATCGTCGGGGCCGTTGTACCAGGTCGTGACCATGTTCATGCCGGCATCGCGGTAGACCGGGGCCTCGACGGCGTCCGCGATCCCCGGACCAAGGCCCCAGAGCACACGGGACTGCGGTCGTGGCGGCGAGGTTGGGCTCGACGCGTCGAAGACGGCGCGGTCAAGATGGAGGTTGCGGTCGCACGCGTCGGTGACGAAGTCGTTCGTAAAGCTCAAGGACAGCGTGTGCACACCCGCTCCCCAGGAACCGGCGATGGAGTAGTCGGCCCAGGCGGACGCACGCACCTGGACCGTTTCGACCACACGGCCGTCCACCTGTACGCGCATGGCCGGAGCGCCGGAGCACTGCTCGCCGCGAGCGCGTACGACGAGACGGGTCCCCGCCGGCACGGTGAATTCCGTCATCGCGGTCGCGTCCGTCCACATCTGCAGGGCCCTTCCGCCGGAGGCTGCGGGATCGTGGTAGGTGCGGGCCGCGCCGGACGTCACCCGCATCGACTCCGCCTCGACAACCACAGCGGCCAGACGAGGGTGCAGGAACAGGACGTAGCCCAGCAGCACGATCACGACCGACGCGCACGGAATCAACCGCATGGCCATGACGCCCCTGCTCATGCCTGGGCGGCCCGTCGCTTCGGTCGCAGCTGCCGCAGGACTGCCGACACGCGCGTCACGTCCTCGTCCCGCACGAGCCGAGCCCGGACGGCGGTGACCGCGTAGAGGGCCAGACCGACCGCGATCACCGCCAAGGCGGGCAGCTCCGGCACGACATTGGCCGCCGCGAGCAGCACGACCAGCGGCGCGAGGGCCAGCGGGTAGCGCATGGCAACCTTCCGGCTCGGCCAGGACGCACCGTACTGGCTGGCGAAGAGGTGGCCGAGCAGTACCGCCCCGGTCCAACTCCCGACCGCGAAGGCGGCGGCGGCACCCGTCGTTCCCCACCGGGGCACGGCGACGACGAGGGCGACCACCTCCACCGTCAGCGCGATGGGGACCCGCCGCGCCAGCGACGCTGTCAGGCCACGTGCGTACAGCGTCTTGAGCAGCATGTCGGCGGTCAGCAGGCCCAGGGTGCCGACGGCAAGGATGCGCAGGAGATCGGCGGCGCGTTCGTACGGCGCGGGGAAGAACAACGCCAGCGCGGTCCCTGGGGCGACCAGCAGGATCAGCTGCAAGGGCACCAGCGCGAGCGGCACCCATCGGTATGCGGCGAGAAACCAGGATCTCACCGCGGCCGCGGTCTCCGCCTTCGCGATGGAGGGGAAGATGGCGCTGCTGAGGGCCTCGGCCACGAAGTACGGCGCCCGTGCGAGTACCGCTGCCGCTTGGTAGACCGCGATGTCGCCCGCGCTCAATCCGTGCCGCTGGCCGATGAGGCTCAGGGCAACGACATCGGTCGTCATGATCAGGCTGACCGCGGAGGTGGCGATGGCCATCGACAGCGCTCGCGAGGTGGTGGCGCGCCAGGCCATCGGGCCGCGTCGGGGCAGCCGGTCCCGAAGGGCCCACGCGCCGACAGCGGTCGCCGTGATCGCGCCGGCCAGGAAGCCGGCGGCGGCTCCGCCGGCCCGTACCCGCACCAGGCTCACGAGGATCAGCGTCAACGCGACCTTCACGCCGATGCCCGTCGTCTGCATGAGGCTCAGGCCGTCGAAGCGCCGCTCTCCGTGCAACGCTCCCTGCAGGGTCGTGCTCACCGAGGTCATCGCGATCGTCGCCGCTATCACCGCGACCGTTGCGACGGAGACGCCAGGCACCACGCCGCGAGTGATCTGCGCACCCACGAAGACCAGGGCGAGCACGGCGCCGAAGCCGAGATTGCCGACCAGGGCGGCCCGGTACGCCGCGTCGACGCCGAGCCGGGCCTCCGCCTGCGCGATGATGCCCGTGAGTGCCCAGGGGAAACCGGCGGACAGCAGTGCCGAGCAGAGGAACAGCAGGTTCTGCAGCACGCTGACGGAACCGAACTGCGACGGCGTCAGCATCCAGGCCAGGACGACGCCAAGGCTGTAGTTGAGGACGGCGCCGACCCCGAACCGGAGTACGAGAACGACGCCGCTGGCCGCGGCCGAGCGTTGCCGGGTCAGACTAAGCACGCCGCCGGGCCAATCCTTCGCGGGCCAGCACCCAGCGGGCGCGGCCGCTGGCGGCGATGTATGCGACGGTCCGGTCAAGCACGTCGATACGGTTCGACGTGCCGATGATCCAGTCGTGGAAGTTGAGGTTGAAGTGCTCCTCGGCCTCGTCGAAGAGACGGCAGAGGCTGTTCACCATATGGTCGACCTGGCTCTGCGGCGACGGCTGCGCGGGGTCGATGCGAGCGCTCAGGAAGTCGACGTCCAGGGGCGACAGTACGGGAAACTCGGTCAGGTGCCTGCGCCGGAACGGAGCCGGCCGCCGCACGAGCCAGACGAGGTTGGCGACGCGGCTCGCGGGACGCCTTGTCTGATCGCGCCAGACGAGGTCCAGGTTGAGCAGGACCAGTCCGATCCGGCGCAGCAGCCGGACCCGGTCGAGACCGAGGCGGCCGATGAGCTTGCCGGCCAGGCCGATGACGTCGCCGCGGCCGGTGACGTGGGGCGACGTGGCCTCGTCGACGAAGCGGATCTCCCGGTTGGAGGCCCAGGCGTAGCCGCGGCGCTCGAAGATGTCGTACGTCGCGGCGTCGAAGAATCTCGGCGCGCCGAGGTGTGGCGAGCGGAAGCCGACCGGACGGGTGCCGGTGAGCTCGACGATCTTGGCCTCCACCCGCGCCAGGTCGGCCTCGAACTGCCGGTTGTCAGCGGCGGTCATGTGCGCCGGGTTGGTGTGGTCGTACCCGTGGATGGCGATCTCGTGGCCGGCGCGCGCGATGCGCGTGATCAGTTCCGGCCGGTCCTCCACGATCTTGCCCGTAGTGTTGAACACCGCGCTGGCGCCGTGGCGTTCGAGCACGCCGAGCACGGCGGTCGTCGCGGAGGCCAGGTCGTAGGGCATCGCGGCGGGCATGCCCCAGGTGCTCTCGTAATCGAAGAAGATGGTTGTGTTGACTACTCGGTGCTGCATGACGCGATACCAAGCTCTTTGGTCGACGTGGCGACGTCCCAGGTGACGTCGGGCTTGCTGGCGACGCGCAGCCGGGTGCAGACGGTCAGGACGACGTATCCGGTGAGCGCGAGCGGTCGTCTGCGCAGCTGCGCCAGGAAGGCGCGGACGAGGACGCCGCGGGGGACGCGGTAGGACTCGAGGATGCTGAGGTCCGCGAGCACCCGGGCCAACTCGGCGCTCGAATGCCGGAAGCGCTCCGACTGGCGCAGGTGGTCGCGAACGGTGGCGGGGACCCGGAAACGCACCCGGACCCCGCGATCGTACTGCGGCTCGTAGCCGAGCTGACGGGCACGGAAGTAGACGTAGGCGTCGTTGGCGACGACCGACGCCGGCAGCTCGAGCCGGCGGGCGAACCCCTGCCCGAGGACCAGGCACGCCCCCCGGAACGCCAGGTAGTTCGAGCCACCGTCCCAGAGCGCGGCGGCGCGCTCGACCGCTGACGAGCCGGCAACCACGCACTTCTCGACAAGGGTGCGGCCAGGAAGTGGCACGGCGTTGACGGCCATCACCCCGAACTCCGACCGGAAACCTTGGACGGCGCGCGGGACGAAGTCCGGCACGCCGACCGACACGTCGGCGTCGAGGAGGATGAGGATGTCGCCGTCGAAGCCCGACAGGAGCTGGTTCATCCGCGTCGTCTTGCCGAGCCGCTCCCGCGAGCCGCGAAGCTTGACGCGGGGGTCGGCAACACCGCTCACGATGGCCGCCGTGTCGTCGGACGAGCCGTCGGAGGCGACGACGATCTCGACGAGCTCGTAGCCGATCTCGTCCTGCGCGAGGAGGTCGCGCAGGAGGCGGCCGATGTTGGCCGCCTCGTTGTACGCGGGGATGCCGATGGAGACCCGCGGGGCCTGGAGCGAGGTCACCGGCCACCGCCCGCACGCGATCGGAACCCGTTCCCGGTCTGCGTGCGTCCGGTCCGGCGCAGCCGCACGCGGCGGTAGGCCTGGCGGAGCACCGAGGCGAGCGCCTGCCCGCCGAAGCGGAGCACCATCGCGAGCACCGGCAGCGGATCCGTCCCGCTCGCCTCCAGCCAGGCGCCATGGCTGCGCACGCCTGGCGCCTGCGACCGCGGAGCCGCCGGCAGCCGGGCCAGCCGGTGGAGGACTCTGGCCGGCACGTAGAGGTTCTCGACGATCAGCCGCCGCGAGTAGTCCTGAGCACCCGCCGGCACGGTGCGGCCCGTCATCGCCAGGTGCAGGGCGCGCACCACGTCGACGCCGTCCTCCGTCTGGCCGAACCTGAACTGCGCGCCGACGCGGGGATTGAAGTCCACCAGCTTGAAGCGGCCGTCGCGCCGGTCGTACCTCCAGTCGAGATCGTTGACCCCTCGGTAGCCGATCTCCTTGCAGAACCTGGCCGTCAGATCGCTCAGTGCCGGGTTGTGGGCCGCCCGCGCGTCGGCGGTGCACCCGCGTCCCGGTGGCCACGCGTACGCCTTCCGCCCGACGAAGCTCAATGCCGCCGACGAGCCCTCGTCGCAGTAGGCGTGCACGAACCAGTCTTCGGCGTGCTCGTGCGGGATGTACTCCTGCAGCAGCACGCCCGAGAGGTCGTCGAGGCCCGCGAAACGGTCCAGCAGTTCACGTCCGCTCGATACGAGGGTCGTCGTCGGTACCGCCGGCGCCCGCAGCCGCGTCCACGGCGCCACGTTCTTGGCGACCACCGGGAAGGTGAGCTCGCCTGCGAGCGCCAGCAGATCCTCACGGCTGGAAGGGAAGACGGTGCGCGGCGTCGGGACGTCGTGGGCCGTGCACAGTTCGTACAGTCCACGCTTGCTCGCCAGTCGCCTCGGCAGGCTCGGCGTCACCCCCGGCAGCAGGAAGTGCTCCGCGAGCACGGCGGCGTGCTCGGCCAAGAGCACCGCGGCTTCGTCGTCGGTGGCCACCGCAACGGCGGGTCGTCCCAGCTTGCGGCCGATGGCGCACAGGTTCTCGACCAGCAGCCCGGTGTCGTGCCACTCGCTGCCTGACCACACGAAGCGGCCGGCGACGTGGCGCGAGAGCGCGATCGGGGTGAGCCGGTCCTCGGTGATCGCGTACACCGGGACGCCGAGCCGGCCCAGGGAGCGGACCACACCGAGGGTGCCGGCGTGCACCGGGTATCGGCCGATCCTGACCAGCAGTGCTGGTACCGAGGTGTCGAGCCGCACGGCCGGCATGCGGTTCCTGTCAGCCATCATCACGGTCCTTGGGCATGCCCTTGTCACTTCCGGTGGTCCGGTCTCTTCCCGTGGTGGTGCACGGCGGAGCGCCATGTGGCGCCTCCGTCGCGGCGGAGCACCATCTGCCCACCGTGGGGCTGGCAAACCTCCATGAGGAGTGTGAGAAGACGGCAAGTAGCCATCACCCTGCGCCGTGGCGTCGCGAACGTCACGCTCCGCCGAATGACCAGTCGGCCTCCGCACCCTGCCGGTCCTGACCGCCCACAGGCAGTTTCACGCTGAGGGACGTGCCGCGACCGGCCGGACTGGTCAGCGACAGCGTGCCGCCGAGCGCCTCGATGCGGTCGCGCACGCCGGCCAGGCCGGAGCCCTGACGCGGATCCACGCCACCGGCGCCGTCGTCGTGAACGGTCACGCTGAGGATCTCGCCCCGCGCTTCTGCGCCCGTCGCTGATTCATCGGCAACGATGTCGAGCTCCACGTCGATCGCCGAGGCGTCGGCGTGCGTGGCCGAGTTGGCGAGCGCCTCTGAGACCACGTAGTAGGCGGCGACCTCGACATGACCGGGCAGGCGACGCTTCGGCCCGCAGTGCACCGCCACCGGGACCGGGCAGCGGCGGGCGAGCGCCTTGACCGCGGAACCCAGCCCGCCCTGGGCGAGGATCGACGGATGTATGCCACGGACGATCCGCTGGAGGTCCTCGAAGGCGCCGGACAGCCCTGCGGCGGTGTCCGACAGCCGGGACCGCAGCTCGCCGAACTCCTGGGGGACCACCGCCTCGGCAGCGCGCAGCTCGAGCCCGAGCGAGATGAGCCGCTGCTGCACGCAGTCGTGGAGGTCGCGTTCGATGCCGCGGCGGGCCTCATCCGCGGCGAAGACGAGCCGGGCACGTGACGCGGTGAGCTCCGCACGGCTCTCGGTGTTGGCGATCGCGGTCGCGACGAGTTCGGTGAACTGGGCGAGCTCGTGCTCGGCGCCGGGTGGCGATGGGCCGGCCCGGCCCCAGTGGGCGACGAGGACGCCCCAGACCCGGCCGTCGACGATGATCGGCGCGCCGACGGAGGCGTGGAAGCCCTCGGCGCGGGCGAGGTCGGCGAGCGGTCCGCTGCCGCCCTCGTACGAATCCATGCGAGCCGGACGGGAGTCGCGCAGCACCAGCTCCGTGACGCCGCCGGAGGGGTCGAGCCGTTTGCCCAGCATCGGCTCGGCTCCTGGCTTCTTGCTGTACTCGGCGACGACGGTCACCGTGCTGGGACCCTCCCGGCGCATCATCCGCGTGGCGTCCGCCTTGAACAGCTCGGCCGCCTCGGCGGCGACCGCGGCGGCGAGCTCGGCGGGAGCGACGCCGTGGGCCACGAGCTCCGCCACCCGCCGCAGCGCCGCCTGTTGCGTGAGGAGCGCCTGCTGCCCGGCCCGGCTCGCCTGCAGCGCACTGCCGGCCCGCAACACCGTCGTCAGCCCGGGCACCACCCCGTCCCGCAGGCGCCGCATGACACGGTCCGGCAGATCCGCGGGCACGACGAGCACGCCGGGGCGCAGCGGCAGCTGGATCCGGCCCTCGCGTGGTGGGACCGCGCCGAGCTCGATCGCCGCGTACGGCAGCTGCATGGCATGCGCGATCCGGTCGGAGGCTTCGGGAAGTACCGCTCGCACGTCGTCGGCGCCGAGGATGAGCCGGGTCAGCTCGGCGACCGCGTCGGTCTCCTTGCGCCGTTCGATGGCCTCGAGCGTCCGAGCGCGGGCCAGTTGCGCTATCGAACTGGCGACCCCGGCGACCATGAGGAACACCGAAAGCCCAAGCCAGTCCCGCCAGTCCTCCGCATCGAAGCCCCCGACCGGCGGGGTGTAGAAGTAGTCGAACGCGAGCACGCTGACGATCGACGTCGCCACGCCCAGCCACCAACCCCACACCGTGGAGACGACGAGCACACCGACCAGGTAGACGATGGCCAGGGCCTCTACGGGAGCGACCTGCCGGAGCGGGTAGACCAGCAGGGTCTCAACGACGATGAACCCGGCGCCGACTGTGATCCCAACAGCGAGTGGTGGCGGACTGGGCCGCGTCAGCCACGCCGCCAGGCGTCCTCGCATCATCAATCCTCTTCTCGAGCGCCTCGGTTCCGCCGTGTCGGGGTAGGCGAAACCGGCGGAACCGGTCGAGGGGAGGCAACGACTCGATTTTAGGGCGGCGGGCACCGAGCGCCGGACTCGTGGCGGTCCGGGCGCCGCGGACCACCCCCTGATTCACCCGGTCGCCGCTGCGAGGCGGGCCGTCGTCGGTATGACCACTCGTAAACTCAGCGTCCCCCCGCCTGGCCAAGGATGGTTGGCCAGGCGGGGGACGCTGGGTGAAGGCGGGGTTCCTACCGGCTCGGTGGACACCCCGTGTGCCCATCAGAGGGAGAGTTGCTGACCGGGGTGGATCAGGTTCGGGTCGGCACCCAGGACGTCGCGGTTGCGTTCGTACAGCGACTGCCAACCACCGGGGACGTGCTCGCGTTCGGCGATCGACGTCAGGGTGTCGCCGGCCCGCACCACGTAGGTGCGACCGTCGGTTTTGGGCGTATCCTGCTGCGTCGGACCACCACCGCCATTACCACCGCCACCGCTATCACCATCGCCACCGTTGACGCTGGCGGCAAACGAGGTGATGGCCAGGCCGGTGCCGCCCTGCCAAGGCTCGAACCCGGCCTGGATGCTGGTCAGGTACCACGAGTCGGTGACGCCGCCGCGGGTCTTCGTGTCATTGATGAAGTCCAGAATGCTGAAGTTCCAGCTCTTGATCGGCGACGGCGCGACGTAGGAGACGACGTCGTTGGCTCCGTTGTTGCCGGTCCAGACCTCCCACGTACGGCCGCCGATGGTCGCGGACGCGGCCTTGGAGCCGACCGGCTGGATCTGACCCTGCCGGTTGAACCAGATCATGAGTTCCTGCTTGTTGACCCCGTCCGTCTTCGGCGTCGGGTCCAGCCAGATGTCGTATGCGGCGTCGTAGGTGCCGCTGTCTGGGTACGAAAAGCTGATGTCGCTGGCTACATTTTTGATCTTGCTGATCTGCATGGGGAGATTGGTACCGGGGGAGCAAGCGGTGTAGTGGCAGCCGTAGTAGATCGCCGGGTACGAAGCCGGTGCGCCATTCGTGGCATTGCTGTGGTCCGCCGTGACCGCGAATCCGCCGCTCGTCACGTCGATGCACTGGGGGATGTCCGCGCCCCACTCGTTGTTCATGACGATGTAGCGGTTCCCGATGGTCGATGAGCCGTACTTGTCGCAGATCTTGGTGTCGGCGTGTGCGGTGCCACCGGTGGCAGTGACGGAGACGACCGAGGCCGCGAGCAGCAGGCCAGCAGCCCCTAGGGCTCGGAGTGGACGTGTCATGGTGCTCCTTGCGTGGGGGTTCGCTCAACTGGGAGCGCTTCCGGTCACAAGAAGTTATGGCTGTTCAGAGCGCTGCGGCACGGCCCGAAAGGAAGATCTAAGGTGCAGAAAAGGACAATATGAGTTTTTACTTCCTTCTATTAGCATTGCCGTGAATAAGTGCGGTTTTCGATGCATTCGCGATTCTTACGCTCGGTTGTGGATCATGCGCCAACGGTCATCGCTGGGGGTCAGTTGCGCGCGTGGGGGTGGGGTGGGGTGGGGCGGCCCCCGCCACACCCCCCCCCCCGCGGGGGGCTAACCGGATGGCGAGATCAACCGGCAACTTCGGGCCCCCGGGGTGGGGGCCCCCC
>NZ_JBICTV010000019.1:0-158652 GCF_043197855.1 Dactylosporangium sp. NPDC048998 | reverse complement strand
CCCACAAAGGAGGCCCGTGCCACGGGGTAAATTTCAATTGGCACTGGCTTAACAAGCACCCTGTTGAGTTCTCAAACAACCAACACACACCGCCGGACTTCACCGTTTCCGGTTCCGCCCGCCCGGGGCGTTTCGTTTCGTTCCGTTCTAGTCTAGCAGGTCCGTTTTGTGAGTCAAGTTCGGCTTGCCGTACTTTGTCCCATTTCACGGACACACAACATCTCTTCCGGCAACCCGGTCGAATGTCGTATGGTGTCGCAGGACGTCCGCTGCGGCTCGTTTCGCGACCCGCGTGCCTCGTCCGTGTTCCCTGCCGGCTAACTACCTTACCCGGTCTGCGTCCGGCGTCCAAATCGCGTTCGCCGTTCGTTTCCCCGGGCACGACCACTACCCGGTCACCCGGCTCGTGGTCGTTTTGGGCTTCGACAGGCCGTCCGCCGCGGCGCGTCTTGCGCTCCGCTGTCTCGTCCGTTTCCCTGCCGACCGTCTACGTTACCCGGCTTCCCGATCGCCACCAAATCGATCACTCTCTTCGGTGGCGCCCGGCCGGAGCCGGGTGTTGCACGGGCGCGCCGGGCGCCGCAGCGAGGTCAGAAGCTACACGGCGCCCGGCGGCATCACCAAATCAAGAGGTCACGCAGGGGTGAGCTCAACCCCCGCGAACGTGCGCTTTCCCTTGCGCAGCACCAGAAGTCCACCGGCCAGGGCACGGTCGGCGGGCACGATCTCCTCGGCGTCGGACACCCGCTCGTTGTTCACGTACGCACCGCCCTCGGCCACCGTCCGCCGCGCGTCGTTACGGCTGGAGACCAGGCCGGCGGCGATGAACAGGTCGGCGACCGTCGAGCCTGCGGGCGCCGCCACAAGCCCCGCCTCGCTGAGCGCGGCGCGCAGCGTCGACGCCGAGAGCTCGCCGAGTGAACCCCGGCCGAACAGCGCCTGGCTCGCCGCGATCACCTGCGCGGTCTCCTCCGGCCCGTGTACGAGCCTGGTCATCTCCTCCGCGAGCCGGCGCTGGCCGATCCGCGCCGCGGGCCGCTCGGCGGTCTCCTTCTCGATCGCCTCGATCTCCTCGCGCTCCAGGAACGTGAGCTTGCGCAGCAGCCCGCCGACGAGCGCGTCCTCGAGGTTGACGAAGTACTGGTACAGCGCGTACGGGCTGGTCATCTCGGCGTCCATCCACAGGCTGCCGCCGCCGGTGGACTTGCCGAGCTTCTCTCCAGCCGAGTTCACCAGCAGCGGCGTCGCCAGGAGGTGTACCGAAACACCCTCCACCCGATGGATCAGGTCCGTGCCGGCCGTGAGGTTGCCCCACTGGTCGCTGCCGCCCGTCTGCAGCTTGCAGCCGTAACGGCGGTACAGCTCCAGGAAGTCCATGCCCTGCAGGATCTGGTAGCTGAACTCCGTGTAGCTGATGCCGGCGTCCGAGTTCAGCCGGGCGCTCACCGCGTCCTTGGTGAGCATCTTGTTGACCCGGAAATGCTTGCCGATCTCGCGCAGGAAGTCGATCGCGGATAGCGAGGCGGTCCAGTCGTAGTTGTTGACCATGCGCGCGGCATTGCTGCCGGTGAAGTCCAGGTACGGCTCGATCTGCCCGCGCAGCTTGTCGACCCACTCCGCGACCTGGTCGCGCGAGTGCAACTGCCGCTCGGCGGACGGCCGCGGGTCACCGATGAGGCCGGTGGCGCCGCCGACGAGGGCGAGCGGACGGTGCCCGGCCAGCTGCAGCCGGCGGACCGTGAGCACCTGGAACAAGTGGCCGATGTGCAGGCTCGGCGCCGTCGGGTCGAAGCCGCAGTAATAGGTGATCGGCCCCTTCGCCATCTCCGCGCGGAGTTCGTCGAGGTCGGTCGAGAGCGCGATCAGGCCGCGCCACTGCAGATCGTCGAGCACATCGGTCATGGCGCGATTGTCCCACCCTCCCCCGGTCGTCCCCCACCGCGTTACCGGCCTGAGGGTGACCGGTTTTGTCATACCCGGCCGTTAGGGTTGAGCCATGGCAGTCGTGAAGATCAACGCGATCGAGGTCCCCGAGGGCGCGGGGCCCGAGCTGGAGCGCCGGTTCGCCGCGCGGCACGGCGCCGTCGAGGACGCGCCGGGCTTCCTGGGCTTCGAGCTGCTGCGCCCGACGGCGGGTGAGACGCGGTATTTCGTCTACACCAAGTGGGAGTCCGAGGAGCATTTCCAGGCGTGGTCCACCGGACCGGCCCGCGAGGCCCACTCCGGCGAGCGGGCGAAACCGGTGGCGACCGGCTCGAGCCTGCTGGAGTTCGAGGTCGTCCAGCAAGCGGACCCGCGGGCCTGACACGTGGCGCGGCACCACCTGTTGACCGAGGGCGGCCATGCGAAGAGCCTTCAAAACCCCGGATTTCGTACTGCGGGAGGGCCCCCCGGCACCGCGACGATCGTCTGGGCCGTCACCAGCGGCCAACCACCAGAACACGAAGCGCAAGGTTCCTGACCCACAAGGACCATCCCGGCAACTGGCTGTCGCCTGGAGTTCGCCGACTGGAAGGCGCTGCTGACCGACGTCGGCTTCGAGGTCGACGCCGCCTCGCACGCCTGGCGAAACGACTGGATCGTCGACAACCGCATCCGGCCGTTCGCCAAGCTGGCCACGGTCGACGACGAGCCGATGGACTGGCCCGACACGCACGTCGGCCCGTCGCCCGCTCAACACCTGACCGCAGCCGAAGCAGCACGCGATCACCGAGCCACGGCCGGCGCGGGGCCGAGCACGAATCACACACACGATCCGGAGCAGATGTGAAGGCGTTGCAGTATTCCGACTACGGGCCGTCGAGCGTGCTGCGGGTGGTCGACGTGCCCGAGCCGCAGCCGGCGGCCGGGCGTATCCGAATCGCGGTGCGGGCCGTGGGCGTCAACCCGTACGACTGGAAGGTGCGCAGCGGCGCCTTCGGGGACACGACCCCCAGCCGGCTGCCCGTCGTGCCGCACTCCGACGCGGCCGGGGTGGTCGACGCCGTCGGCGAGGGGGCCGAGGGCGTCGCGGTCGGCGACGAGGTGTTCGGGGTCGCCCCGGGCGGGGCCGCGGCCGAGCTCGCGGTGCTGCGAGTGTGGGCGGTCAAGCCCGCGGCGATGTCGTTCGAGGAGGCGGCCGGGATGCCCAACGTGGTCGAGACGGCCGGGCGTGCGCTCGACCTGCTGGGCCTGCGGAAGGGGCAGACCCTGCTGGTCAACGGCGCCGCCGGCGGTGTGGGCATCGCGGCCGTGCAGCTGGCCGTCGCGCGGGGCGCCACGGTGATCGGCACGGCGAGCGAGCGCAACCACGAGTTCCTGCGTGGGCTGGGCGCGATCCCGGTCACCTACGGCGCGGGGCTGCCCGGCCGCGTCCGCGCCGTCGCGCCGGGCGGCCTCGACCTGGCGCTCGACACGGCGGGCCGGGGCGCCGTCGCGGACCTGGTCACGCTGACGCCGGCGCCCGCCGACGTGGTGAGCATCGCCGACTTCGACGCGCCGCGCCTCGGCGCCCGGGTCACGGACGGCTCGGAGGGGCGTGCGTGGCAGACGCTGGCCGAGGCCGCCGCCCTTTTCGCCGAGGGTCGCTTCACCATGCCCGTCGACCGCACGTTCCCGCTGGCCGAGGCCGCGGCCGCCCACGATCTGAGCGAGTCGGGCCACGTGCGCGGCAAGGTCGTGCTGACCCTCTGAGGCCCGCGCCCCGGCAGAGGGCGGCGAGGGCACTCAGCGCGGGGGAAGGCGCGTCAGGGGTCGAGCAGGACCGGGGCCGGGGTGGCGCGCTTGCAGACGCGATTGTCGCCCGAGGAGCGGCCCAGCAGGTGGCGGCCCGCCCACGGCAGCAGGTGGCGGCGCATCCAGGCGAGCTCCGCGCAGATCACCTCGTGCCGGCGGCGCGGCGCGGGCGCCGGGAACGGGGCGGTCCAGGAGTCGTCGGTGCCGGGCAGGCCCAGGCAGTACGCGAGCGCCGCGCCGATGCGCTCGTGCCCGGCGCTGTTGGCGTGCAGGCGGTCGTCGCTCCAGAGGCGCGGGTCGGAGGCGACGGGATGCGCGCCGAGGTCGAGCAGGATCGCGCCGCTGTCGGCGGTGGCCTTGCGGATCTGCTCGTTGAGCGCGAGCACCCGGCCCCGCAGCGGCCGGGCGATCGGCATCACCGGCGCCGGGTCGGGCAGCGTGAAGGTCAGCACGGTCGTGCCCCGCATGACGAGGGCGAGCTGCATCGCGTGGATGTCGCGGGCGACCTCGGCCACGTCGAACGAGGTCCGCAGGATGTCGTTCATGCCGGCGACCACGGTGGCCAGATCGGGCTTGAGGTCGAGAGCGGGCGCCAGCTGCTCGGCCCGGATCCGGGCGGTGGTCCGCCCGCGGATGGCGAGGTTGGCGTACTCCAGGCCGTCCGGCGCCTGCGCGCGGGCGACGTGCTCGGCGAAGCGGTCGGCCCAGCCGCGATACCCGCCGTTGCCGTCGGGGTCGTCCATGCCCTCCGTGGTGCTGTCGCCGATGGCGACATAGCGGCGGTACACGCGGGCGTTCATGCGCCGCGCAGCGCGTAGGCGGCGCGGGCCGACTCGACGGTGGGCAGGTGCTCGGCGGCCCAGGCGCGGCAGGCGTCCATCGCCGGGAACAGGGTGCGGCCGAGGTCGGTGATGGCGTACTCGACCCGGGGCGGGATCTCGTCATACGCCGTGCGGGTGATCATGCCGTCGCGCTCCAGGGCGCGCAGCGTCTCGGCCAGGACCTTGGCCGAGACCCGGCGCAGCGGCACGCGCAGCTCGCCGAAGCGTCGCGGGCCGTCCCGCAGGCAGATCAGCACCATGCCCGCCCACTTGTCGCCGATCTGGAACGGCGTCGCGGCCGACGGGCAGGCCGGGTCGAACAGGTTCGGCGGGAGGGGGTCGCGCATCGCCCCACCGTAACGCGCGCCCCGGTAACGTTGCAGTTACCGGGGTATCGCGTTCTACGGTGCCCGGCATGACTTCGGTGGTGGTGTTCGGGGCGGGCGGACGGGCCGGGCGGCAGATCCTGGCCGAGGCCCGGAGGCGGTCGATCGAGGCGACGGCGGTCGTCCGCGATCCGGCGAAATATCCGGATATTTCCGGTGCGGTCGCCGGCGACGCGACCGACGCGGGGCTCGTGGAGCGGGCGGCGCGCGGGCACGACGTGGCGATCTCGGCCGTGTACGGCGCGGATCTCGATCCGGCGGCGTACGGCGAGGCGATGGCGGCGCTGCTGCACGGCCTCGAGCGCGCCCGGGTGCGACGGCTGCTGCTGATCGGCGTCGCGACGACGCTGCCGGGCGACAGCGGCGCGCGGAAGTTCGAGGAGCCCGGTTTCCCGGCCGAGTGGCGGCCGTTCTCGCAGGCGCGCGCCGACGAGCTGGCGGTTTTGGAGCGGTACGACGGCGCCGTGGACTGGGTGGTGTTCACGCCGCCGATGGAGCTGGTCGAGGACGAGGGCAGTTCCGGATACCAAATCCGGAATTTCGGAAATGCCCTGAGCTACACGGCGCTGGCGGCCGCCCTCCTGGACGAGGTGGCCGCCGACCGCCACCACCGCACCCAACTCGGCGTTTCGGGCATCTAACCAATAACCGGAAAATCCGAAAAGTCCGGACACGAAGTGTTCGGACTTTTCGAGATTCCAAAGAGCATCCCGGAACATCCCGGAACATCCCAAGGGCGCCTACACCGACCGTTGATACGCGCGGAACGTCCGGCCCGACAAGTACACCAGCGCCGCCGCCAGCACCAGCAGCCCGCCGCCGTAGGACAACGTCCGCGGCCAGTCCACCGCGCCGGCCAGCGCCGAGCGGCAGGTCTCCAGCGCCCAGTTCACCGGGTTGCCCCGCGCGACCGCCTGCATCCACCCCGGCATCAGGCCCGGCGCGATGAAGGCCGAGGACAGGAACGTCAGCGGCAGCAACAGCAGCGTGTTGAGGCCGATGATCGTCTCACGCTGGCGGACCAGCATGCCGGCGGTGTTGGACAGGGTGCTGAAGACGACGCCGAGCAGCGCCGAGGAGGCGACGAGCAGCAGGACGCCGCCGATCGGGTAGCGCGCGCCGGCGGCCACGCCGAGCAGCACGATGATGATCGACTGGATGGTGACGCTGAGGGTTTGCTCGATGACCACGGCGTCGAGGATCGCGCCGCGGCGGGCGGGCGTGATGAGGAAGCGGTTCATCGTGCCGCGATCGATCTCCTCGAGCACGCCCATGCCGGACCACATGCTCGACGAGACCGCGCTCATGACGACGACGCCGGGCACCAGGTATGCGAGGTAGCTGTCGCCGCCGAAGCCGGGCAGGTCCACGACCCGGCGGAAGAGGTTGCCGAACAGGAACAGCCAGATCGCGGGCTGGATGAGCGTCACGAACAGGAACGCGGGCTGCTTGACGAAGACCTTGAGCCGGCGACCCGTCAGGTATGCAAGGCTCACGCGGCCACCGCCATCCGGCGGCCGGCGTGCTTGAGGTACACGTCGTCCAGGCTCGGCCGGGCGACGGTGACCGTGGCGACCCGGATGCCACGGGCGTCCAGCGCGGCGAGCGCGGCGGGGACGGCGGCCGCACCGTCGTCGGCCCGCGCGGAGAGGCGGTTGCCGTCGAGCGTGACCTCGCGCAGCCCAGGGAGCCCGGTCAGCGCCGTCCGGGCCTGCGGCCCTTCCGGAGATTCCAGGATTTCGATGTGTACCGCATCCCCGCGCAGCTCCCCCTTGAGCCGGTCGGGCGTCCCCTCGGCGACCACGCGCCCGCCGTCGACGATGACGAGCCGGTCGGCGAGGCGGTCGGCCTCGTCCAGGTAGTGCGTGGTGAGCAGGATGGCCATGCCGTCCAGCCGGCGGATCTCGTGCCAGAGCGCGGCCCGGCCCTCGGGGTCCAGGCCGGTGGTCGGTTCGTCGAGGAACAGCACGGCGGGGCGGTGCACGAGCCCCATGGCGACGTCGAGGCGCCGCTGCATGCCGCCGGACCAGTCCCGGGTACGCCGGCCGGCGGCCCCGCCGAGGTCGAAGCGCTCGAGCAGCTCGTCGACCCGGCGGCGCAGTTCGGCGCCGTGCAGGCCGAACAGGTGGCCCTGCAGGGTGAGGTTCTCACGGCCGGTCGCCGCCGGATCGAGGCCGGAGCGCTGGGCGACGACGCCAATGGCGGCGCGGACCCGCCGCGGATGCCGGGCCACGTCATGGCCCATGACCTCGGCGTGGCCGGCGTCGGCGCGGGCCAGAGTGGTGAGGATCTTGACGGTGGTGGACTTGCCGGCGCCGTTGGGGCCGAGCAGCCCGACGATCTCGCCGGGCTCGACGACAAGCGAGAGGTGGTCGAGGGCGCGCACGCCCCGGGGGTAGGTCTTGACGAGGTCGCGTGCCAGTACGGCAGCGGGCATGACGGTCTCCGTCGGTCGGGACCGGTCCCACGCAATTCGCTATCCTGGCGGTCGCAGACACCGAGGCCGGCTCGTTCCCGCGGGATCGGTCGAGGTCGTTTCCCCGGGCCGTGGTGTTCCCGCACCGCGGCCCGGGGTTCTTACTGTTCGTGGTGTTCGCGCCAGAGCTCGATCCCCGAGAGCGTGCCGGCCCGGATCTCCTCCAGCAGCCCCCGCAGCCAGTCCGCTTCGGCGCGCAGCAGCGCCAGGCCGTACTCCGCCTCGACGGTGAACACCCGGGGCACCTTCCCGGCGCTCGCCCCCAGCGCGGCCTCCTCGGTCGCGATCTGGAAGTCGAGGATCTCGACCCGCTTGCGCATCAGGTAGACGGCCTCGTCGGGCGGGAGGATGCCGAGCACGGACAGCCCGGCCCGCAGTCGCGGATACTCCCGCTCGGGGGCGCCGACGATCTCCCGCAGCCAGTCGACGGTCTCCTCGCGACCGGCCTCGGTGATCTGGTAGACGGTCCGCTCGGGGCGCCGGCCTTCCCGGGCCGTGTGCGCCGCCTCGACGAAACCGTGCTTCTCGAGGTTCTGCACCACGGTGTAGAGCGAACCCCACTGGATCTTGAAGTCCTGCTCCTTGCCGCGGCCCCGCATCTCCGCGGCGATCTCGTAGGGGTGCATCGGGCGCTCGTACAGCGTCGCCAGCACGTGCAGGCCGAGCAGGTTGCCCACCTTGCGGCGCTTCGCCATCGCACCCCCCGGCATGCTCGCGTGCGGTTACTCGTGAACGAGCATACGCAATACTCGTCCACGAGTAAACGCCCGCGAGCGATTCGGTCAGGACGCGGCGGCGAAGGTCTCGAAACGCTCGGCGACGCCGGCCAGGTCCGCCTGTTCCGACTCCGCGCTGGTCTCGTCGCCGACCGTGGTGGAGACGCGCCACCGGCGCTGGGCGGGCACGAACGCGACCCGGATCGAGGCTCCGTCCTCCCGCCACAGCACCGCCGTGGTGTTGTCCTCGTCGAGCCGGCCGATGAAGTCGCGGATATCGTCGCCCGTCGGGTGGTGCGCGAGCGAGCCGTCCTCGGTCGTCATGCGCGGCACCGGCAGGCGGAGCAGCCGCCGTGGCTGCCACAGCGCCGCCGGCCGATGGCGCCCGGACCGCTGGAAGCACAGCAGCTCACACTCGTCGGCCAGCTTGTGGATCAGGTGCAGGGTCTCCTCCGGCGCATCGCCGCGCAGGGTGAGCAGCACGTGCGTGTCGGCGACGACCGCCGGCTCGGCAAACAACGCCGGGTCGACGCCGGCGCGCACCTCGCGGTCGAACCGTTCCACACCGGGATCGACTGCGGTCCATCCAACGTCGCCCCGCCGCAGCGCCTCGTATCGGTCGACGCCCTGGTCAACCGTGATCGGTCGGGCCTCGTACCAGACACCAACCTCGATCAACTCCGCCATGGAAACACACCGTACGGAACCGCAGGAAACGGGCGCAACTCAGCCACGCATCGTGCAAAATCCATCACCCATCCGCCGTTTCATTCACGACGCCCCATCGATTCGGCTATCTTGTGCGCCTGCACCGTTTCCACGAGCCCCGCGGCGGCGTGGGTCGTCACGACGAGCGGGCCGCCCGGGTCGCCGGGCAGGTCGAAGGTGACGACCGTCATTGGCAGCGCGGCGACCCGGCCCCACTCGGTGAAGCGCCCGGCCGGGGCGGCGCGCACGGCGGCGATGTCGCGCCACAGCACGGTCACCGGCGGGTGACGGCGGGAGGCGGGGCGGCGCACGCTCAGCATGAGCCCGTCGGAGCCGGTCGTGACGCGCACCGGCACACCACCACCGAACAGCAGCGCGAAGCCGGCGCCGAGCTCCCAGATCACGGCGGCGCGGTGCAGCGGCACGTGGCCGAACCAGCGCTCGGCGCCGGCCGCGTGCGCGGCGCGCTGGCGCCGCCGCGCCCACCACTGGGCGAGGAAGACGGGTCCGATCGCGGCCGCGGCCAGTCCGGCGAAGGCCAGTGCGGCCCGCCACCGCGCGAGCAGCGGCAGCCCGACCGGGACCGCGGCGGCGAGGAACAGCCACCAGCCGCGCCCCCGCACCGGATCCAGCCTACGCGGGCGAGGCATGTCACACCCGTGGCCGAACGGCGCATCGGCCATGCTCCCAGCGGCTCCCAGCCGCGGGCCACGTGATGCAGGTGCACATCGGCACCTTCCTCGACACCCGCGCGGGGCGAATCTGCGGGCAGGGCAGCCGCGACCACCACGAGCGACCGGGGCCTGACAGGGCATGACGGGGGTTTGTGCGGGCCGGGTCCGCCGGTAAGGATGGGGCATGCCCTCCGCGACCCCCGTCCGGCTGCTCATGGTGCTCACCTCCGCCGCCGTCGTCCTCGGCGCCGCCGGCTGCGGCGCGAAGGCGGACCCGCCGGAAACCGCGCCGCTGTTCGCATCGGGGGCCCCGTCCTCCCCCGCCGCCCCGGCGCCGTCCAGCGCCGCACCGTCCGCGGCGGCATCAGCGGCATCGGTACCCGTACCGGCGGGCGTGACCGCGGGCATCGTGATCTACGACCGGCAGGCCGGCGCGTATGTGCTGCAGCAGAAGGAGAGCTGGCGCTTCCGGTCCGCGTCGCTGGTCAAGCTGCTCATCGCGCTGGACTACTTCTGGAACAAGGGCCCCTCGTACTCCGTGCCGGCCGCCGACAAGCCGAATCTGGAGATCATGCTGCGCAGCAGCGACGACGCCGCCGCGAGCGCGTTCTGGAAGGCGGCCGGGCAGCGCGACGTGGTGACCCGCATGGTCCAGCGGCTCGGGCTGCACGACACCGACCCGCCGCCGGCGAGCCAGCCCGGCTACTGGGGGTACACCGCGGTCAGCGCCGGCGACCTGGTCCGTGTCTACCAGTACATCCTCGACAAGGCGCCGCAGCCGGTGCGCGAGTTCATCATGAGCAACCTGCACGCCACCACGAAGTGCGGCACCGACCGGTACGACCAGTCCTTCGGCATCCCGAGCACGTTCAAGCAGCCGCGCGCCGCGAAGCAGGGCTGGTCGGGCTTCGGCGACAACCCCGCCACCCCGTGCGTGGCGAACGCCGGGCTGGCCGCGCCGGGCGGCGCCGCATTCGTGCCGGCCGCCGAGCCGAACAAGCCCGACATGATGGGCGAGGTACTGCACACCACCGGCACCGTCGGCGCCGACGACCGCTACATCGTCGCGGTGCTGAGCGTGCACCCGGACGGCACGCAGTTCGCGAAGGCCGCCGCCGCCCTGACGAAGATCACCAAATCGCTGCCGTTGCCGGCGTCAACGAAGCTCTGATTCCCGCAGTACACCTGGAAGCCCGAACAGCGGGAAGAGCTTCGCGTCGAAGGTGGTGAACTCGGCGACCCGCCCGCCGGCGCAGCGCACCACGTCGAGCTTGAACGCACGGAACTCGGTGCCGCCGGGCTCGCGCAGGTAGCTCGCGGCGGCGGGCATCCGGTTGGCGCGGGTGGGCACGAGCCGCCACTGGCCCATCGAGGGCGGCCCGGACGCCCGGTGCAGCAGCGGCAGAAACTCGGCCAGCCCGGTGTACTGCAGCGGCAGCGGCGGCATGGTCACCCGTACGTCCTCGCGCAGCAGCGCCACGGCGGCGTCGACGTCGGCGCGCTCGTGCGCGTCGATGAGCCGCTGCAGCAGCTCCAGCTCGTCGCCGGTCGGCTCGGCGCGGGCCTGATCACCGGCCGGATCGCGGTGCGGCGCCGACCTGAGCGTCGCCCGGGCGCGCTGCAGGGCGCTGTTCGCCGCGGGCACGGACAGCTCCAGCAGCTCGGCGGTCTCGGCCGCGGACCAGTCCAGCACGTCGCGCATCAGCAGCACCGCGCGCTGGCGGGCGGGCAGCAGCTGGATCGCGGTCAGGTACGCCAGCTCGATCGTCTCGCGGGCCACGACCACCGCGTCGGGCCGCTCGTCGGCCGGGGCGACCTGGTCCAGCAGGTGGTCCGGGTAGGGCTCCAGCCACGACACCTCCGTCGACGCCGAGGGCGGGCGGCGGTTGCCGCGCCGGATCGCGTCGAGGCAGGCGTTGGTGGCGATGCGGTACAGCCACGCCCGCGCGTTGGTCCCCGGCTCGAAGTCGTCGCGGTGGCGCCAGGCGCGCAGGAACGTCTCCTGCACGGCGTCGTCGGCGTCGGTGAAGGACGCGAGCATCCGATAGCAGTGCACGTGCAACTCCCGCCGGTGCTGCTCGAACAGTTCGCGGAAGTCCACGGCCTCACGCTACCGAGTCGTGTAGAGATGGGCCGGGCGGCTCCGACCACTGGATGAGTTCCGCCTTCTTCCGTGAGGAGTTGATCGTCGTGAAGTATCTGCTGCTGATTCACATGAACCCGGAGGTGTGGGAGACGCTGACTCAGGCCGACGTCGACGAGGTGATGGCCGGGCACGAGCGGTTCATCAAGACCATCAGCGAGTCCGGCGAGCTGATCCGCACCGATGCGCTCGGCCAGCCGGCCGAGAGCGCGGTGGTGCGCATCCGCGCCGGCGCGCAGACGGTGACCGACGGGCCGTACGTCGAGGCGAAGGAGTTCCTCGCGGGGTTCTACCTGGTCGAGTGCGCCTCGAAGGAGCGCGCGGTCGAGCTCGCGGCCATGATCCCCGACGCGAAGTGGAACGCGATCGAGGTACGCCCGATCGTGTACACCCAGGAGGCATGACACAGCGTGTCGACGCGATGGCCGGTCCGTCACCGCGCGGATCGGCCGTCCGGGTTTTGTCGGTGGTGGTCCGTAGAATCGCCGGCGTGGACAGCGAGATGGGTGCGCTCGATGTGTTACGCAGGGTGTTCGGCTACGACGAGTTCCGGGGCAGCCAGCGGGAGATCATCGAGCACGTGATCGGCGGCGGCGACGCGCTGGTGCTCATGCCCACCGGCGGCGGCAAGTCGCTGTGCTACCAGATCCCGGCGCTGGTCCGGCCCGGCACCGCGGTGGTGATCTCGCCCCTCATCGCCCTCATGCAGAACCAGGTCGACGCCCTGCGGGAGCTGGGCGTGCGGGCCGGGTTCGTCAACTCGTCCCTCGACTTCGACATGCGCCGCACCGTCGAGGCGCAGTTCGCCGGCGGCGACCTCGACCTGCTGTATCTCGCCCCCGAGGCGCTGGCTTCGCCCGGCACCATGCGGCTGCTCGAGCGTGGCCGGATCGCGCTGTTCGCGATCGACGAGGCACACTGCGTCTCGCAGTGGGGCCACGACTTCCGCCCCGACTACCTCAACCTGTCGATGCTGCACGAGCGCTGGCCGGACGTGCCGCGCATCGCGCTCACCGCGACGGCGACGACCGCCACCCACCGGGAGATCGCCACCCGGCTCGGGCTGACCGACGCCCGGCACTTCGTGTCGAGCTTCGACCGCCCCAACATTCAGTACCGCATCGTCGGCAAGCAGGACCCGCGCCGCCAGCTGCTGGAGTTCCTGCGCGGCGAGCACCGCGGCGAGGCCGGCATCGTCTACTGCCTCAGCCGCAACTCGGTCGAGAAGATCGCCGACTTCCTCAAGGACAACGGCATTCCGGCGCTGCCCTACCACGCCGGGCTCGACGCGCGGACCAGGGCCGACAACCAGAACCGCTTCCTGCGCGAGGACGGCCTCGTCATGGTCGCCACGATCGCGTTCGGCATGGGCATCGACAAGCCCGACGTCCGCTTCGTCGCGCACCTCGACCTGCCGAAGTCCATCGAGGGCTACTACCAGGAGACGGGCCGCGCCGGCCGCGACGGGGAGCCGTCCGTGGCGTGGCTGGCATATGGGCTGCAGGACGTCGTCCAGCAGCGCAAGATGATCGAGACCTCCGAGAGCGACGCCGCCCACCGCCGCAACCTCTCCCAGCACCTCGACGCGATGCTGGCCCTCTGCGAGACGGTCGAGTGCCGGCGCGCCCAGCTGCTGGCGTACTTCGGCCAGGATCTCGCCGGCTCGTGCGACAACTGCGACACGTGCCTGACCCCGCCGGAGTCCTGGGACGGCACGATCGCCGCGCAGAAGCTGCTCTCGACGGTCTACCGGCTGCATCGCGAGCGCAACCAGAAGTTCGGCGCCGGCCAGTGCATCGACATCCTGCTGGGCAAGAAGACCGACAAGGTCGTGCAGTGGCACCACGACGAGCTGACCGTCTTCGGCGTCGGCGCCGACCTGCGCGAGGCCGAGTGGCGCGCGGTCGTCCGGCAGCTGCTGGCCCAGGGCCTGCTCGCGGTGGAGGGCGACTACGGCACCCTGGTCCTGACCGACGCCAGCGCCGAGGTCCTCGGCCGCCGCCGCCAGGTCATGCTCCGCCGCGAACCCGAGCGCCCGATCTCCGCCGCGAAGACCGCGAAGACCGCCCGCCGCGACGCCACCGCCGCGGCCGACCTTCCCGCCGAGGCGACCCCGGTCTTCGAACACCTCCGCGCATGGCGCGCCGCCACGGCCAAGGCCCAGTCCGTCCCCGCCTACGTCATCTTCCACGACGCGACGCTGCGCCAGATCGCCGCCGAACGCCCCGCCACCCTGTCCCAGCTGTCGACGATCAACGGCGTGGGCGAGAACAAACTGTCCAAGTTCGGCCAGCAAATCCTCGACGCCCTGTCCGAGCTCGCCCCACCCCCCAACGCCACCGTCGACCCCCCAGACAACGAGGAGCCGTAACCACGCGCACCACGGTCTCGACACCCATCGGATTTATCGGAAATTTCGTATTCGTTCGGGTCAGTGTGACCCGGTCCGAGATGGTGCGGGGCCTCGGTCAGCCGGTGACCATCGGGCGGACTCGGGGTTCGGGCAGGGGCACGGTGATCGAGCCGTCGACGAAGATGCCGTGCCATAGGCAGAACGACAGCAGGATCCACAGCTTCCGGGCGTGGTCGGCGTCGCCTCGTTCGTGGGCGTTGAGCAAGGCGTGGGCGTAGTCCAGGTCGATCAGCTGGCCGGCGCCCGACGTCGACAGGACGTGGTGTGCCCACTCGGCCAGGTCCGTGCGCAGCCAGCGGCGGGCCGGGGTCGGGAAGCCCAGTTTCGGGCGGTCCGTGATGAAGTCCGGGACGATGCCCTCCATTGCGCGGCGCAGGGCGTACTTGGTGGTGCGGCGCCGGCCGGGCACCTTCAGGTGGGCGGGCAGGCGCGACAGCACGTCGAAGACGCGCCGGTCCAGGAACGGCACACGCAGTTCGAGGGAGTGGGCCATCGACATGCGGTCGGCCTTGGTGAGGATGTCGCCGGGCAGCCACGTGTTGATGTCGATGTGCTGCATCGTGGCCACCGGGTCGAGGGCGGCCGCCTCGGCGTAGAGGGCCGCGGTCACGTGCGGGTGGCCGACGCCGGCGGCGTCGCGCAGGATGCGGGCCTTCTCGTCGTCGGTCAGGATGCGGGCGTTGCCGAAGTACCGTAGCTCCATCGGCGTCGTCGCGCGCTGCAGGTAGCTCTTGCCCCGCATGCCGTCCGGCAGGTGGCGCGCCAGCGCACGGAGGCCGCGCTGCAGCGGCTCGCCGAGGCGGGCGACGGGGGCGAGCGAGCGGGGCTCGCGGTAGATGGTGTAGCCGCCGGCGAGCTCGTCCGCGCCCTCGCCGGACAGGACGACGGTGACGTGCTCGGCGGCGGTGCGGGCCAGGAAGTAGAGGGGCACGATCGACGGGTCGGCGACCGGGTCGCCGAGGTGCCAGATGATGCGGGGCAGCGCCTCCATGACCTGCTCGGGGCGCACGACGGTCGGGATGAGCTCGACGCCGAGGTGGCGGGCCGAGCGCTCGGCGACCTCGATCTCGGAGAACGCGGTGGACGTGTCGAAGCCGGCGGTGAAGGCGCGCAGCCGCGGGTGGAGCTCGGCGGCCAGCGCGACGATCGCGGTCGAGTCGATGCCGCTGGACAGGAACGCGCCGACCGGCACGTCCGCGCGCATGTGGGCGCGGACGCTGTCGCGCAGCGCGGCGCGCAGTTCGTCCACCACGGCCGCCTCGGTCGCGGCCGGGTCGGGGCGGAAGGTGGGCCGGGCGTAGCGGCGGATCGTCGAGACGCCGGCGAACTTGCGGATGAGCACGCCGCCTGCGGGCAGCCGGGCCACATCGCGGTGCAGCGTGTACGGCTCCGGCACGTACTGCATCGTGAGGTACAGCGACAGGGCGGTCCGGTTCAGTTCGGACCCGGCGTGCTCGAGCAGCGGCGGCTTCTCGCTGGACAGCCACAGCCCGTCCGGGGTCTCGAGGTAGTACAGCGGCTTGATCCCGAAGGGATCGCGCGCGGCGTACAGGGTCTCGGTCGCGTCGTCCCACAGCGCGAACGCGAACATCCCGCGCAGCCGGTCGAGGGCGGCCTCGCCCCAGTAGTGGAAGGCGGCGGCGAGGACCTCGGAATCGCCGTCGGTGGCGAAGACGGCGCCGTGGGCGCGGGTCAGCTCCTCGCGCAGCTCCTCGAAGTTGTAGATCTCGCCGTTGAAGACGAGCGTCCAGCGGCCCGCCTCGGGGCCGACCGGCGGGTACCGCAGCGGCTGCCGGCTGCCCTGCCGATCGATGATCGCGAGGCGCTTGAAGCCGGCCGCCGTGCCAGCCCCGATCCGCTCCAGCGCCATGTCGTCGGGGCCCCGATGGTCGAGCAGCGCGAGCTGCCGCTCCATGGTGCCGAGAAGTTCCGGGGTGATGATGGCGTTTCCGGTGTACATCAGGAAGCCGCACATGGCGTCGTTTCCCTTCGCTCGAACGGCCACGATTCGCCGTGCCATCCAGCCGAACAGAGGCCGCGGACCAGGGCGGACCGTTGTGCGGGCGTCCATCCGATCGCTCGCCCACGCACGCACCCGGGTGATCTTCCGGCGGCGGCGGTTAGGGGTGGGTGGTGCGGGTAGCCGCGCGCCGCCGAGCTAACCGCCCACAGTCGTCTGGAGACGGAACATGCGCCGACACGGCCAGCGAGCGAAGCGACAGCGAGCGAAGCGTCCCCGTTCGAAACTCGCCCGGGTGCTGCTCGGCATGCTGCGGCTGACGCTGTGCGGGGTGCTGGCCGGCCTGGTGTTCACGGCCGCGACGCTGCCGCTGGCGCTCGCCGGCGGCGGGCTGGCGAAGGCGGGCGCCGACACGTGGGAGAACCTGCCGACCAACCTGTCCACGCCGCGGCCGCCGGAGACGACCTACGTGTACGCCAGTGACGGCAAGACGCTGATCACCACGTTCTACGACGAGAACCGCCGCGACGTGCGGCTGGACCAGGTCGCGAAGGTGCTGCAGCAGGCCGTCGTCGCCGCCGAGGACACCCGCTTCTACCAGCACCACGGCGTCGACGCGCGGGGCGTGCTGCGCGCGTTCGTCTCCAACAGCCGCGGCGGGGCGCAGCAGGGCGCCTCGACGCTGACCATGCAGTACGTCCGCAACGTGCTCAAGAACGACCCGAGCCTCACCCCGCAGCAGCACCTGGAGTCGCTCGCCGACACCCCGGCGCGCAAGCTGCGCGAGATGCGCTACGCCGGAGCGCTGGAGAAGCGGATGAGCAAGGCCGAGATCCTGCAGCGGTACCTCAACATCGCCTACTTCGGCGCCGGCGCCTACGGCATCTACGCCGCCAGCCAGACGTACTTCGACAAGAGCCCGGCCGACCTCACGCTCCCGGAGGCGGCGCTGCTGGCCGGCCTGCTGCAGTCCCCGGACGTGGACAACCCGCTCACCGGCGAGCGCAAGACGGCGCTGGAGCGGCGCGAGTACACGCTCGACTCGATGGCGAAGATGCGCGTGATCACGCCCGCGGAGGCGACCGCGGCGGAGGGCACGGAGCTCAAGACGACCGAGCGCCGGCTGCCCAACGACTGCACGTCGGTGGCGCAGGAGCACAACGACTGGGGCTTCTTCTGCGACTACTTCCGCCAGTGGTGGAACAGCCAGCCCGAGTTCGGCGCGACGCCGAACGACCGCGACGAGAACCTGCGCACCGGCGGATACACGGTGGTCACCTCGCTGGACCCGAACGTGCAGGCGACCGCGCTCTCCCAGTCGCTGGGCGTCTACGGCTACGGCAGCGCGCGTTCGGTGCCGCTCGCCGTGGTCCAGCCCGGCACCGGCCATGTGCTCGCGATGGCCGTCAACCGCCACTTCAGCCTCGAGGCCAACCCGCCGGAGCACCCGCAGTACCCCAACACCGTCAACCAGCTCGTCTCGGGCGGCTCCGGCGTGGACGGCTACCAGGCCGGCTCGACGTTCAAGATGTTCACGATGCTCGCCGCGCTGGAGGCCGGCCTGCCGCTGAGCACCCAGTTCAACGCGCCGGCCCGGATCGTGACCAACTGGCCGGGCAGCGCCGCGGCCAGCTGCGGCGGGCACTGGTGCCCGGCCAACGACAGCCCGGGCTGGATGGACGGCCCGCGCACGATGTGGACCGGGTTCGGCCGCTCGGTCAACACCTACTTCGTGTGGCTGGAGCAGCGGATCGGCGCACAGCGCGCGGTGGAGATGGCGCAGCGGCTCGGCATCACGTTCCGCAACGAACTGGACACGTCTCTGGTGGCGAAGGCGGAAGGCTGGGGCTCGTTCACCCTCGGTACCTCCTTGACCACGCCGCTGGACCTCGCCAACGCCTACGCGGCCGTCGCCGCCGGCGGGCTGTACTGCCGACCGCTGCCGGTGGTGTCGATCACCGACCCGGACGGCAAGGCCGTCGAGGGCGCCGCCCCGAAGTGCAAGCAGGCGGTCGACCCCGACGTGGCGGCCGCGGCGACCGACGCGGCGCGGTGCCCGGTCGGCAAGGGCTCGGCGTACGGCAAGTGCGACGGCGGCACGGCCGAGGCCGTGTCCGGCATCCTGGGCGGGCGCCCGGTCGCTGGCAAGACGGGAAGCTCGGAGAACAACGCGACCGAGACGTTCGTGGGGTTCACGCCGCAGGTCGCGGCGGCCGGCATCGCGGTGAACGTGGACAACCCGAACGACTACGTCGGCGGCGGGGTCTCCAGCTCGGTCGACCAGGCCGTGGCGGAGACCATGGCGGTAACGCTGCGCGGGCAACCGACGCAGGGCTTCCCGGCCCCGAGCCGGGCACGCGCCCTGGGCTGACGGGGGCCGGGACGCTCCCCGGACCGGCGCGCCGTCCACAGTGGACGGCGCGCCGGATCGAGGGGGCTAGGCCTGGTCTGGCTCGATGCGGCTTCGCGCTGATCGACCCAGGCTAGGCGGCGATCAGGCCGAGTAGCCGCGCTGGGCGATCCAGTCGGCCATCTTGGCCGTGGACAGCGTGTACGAGCCGACACCCTGGGCGTCGGCCGGATCCGCGATCTTCACGGTCTGGCCGCCGTCGCTGTACCCGACGATCGTCAGGTAGTGCCCGCCGGAGTAGGAGTGGCCGTTCCCGGCGTCGTCCACCGTGGACCCGGCGATGTTGGCGACCACGGCGAACCCCTGGCCGATCGCGTTGAGCACCGACTCCTTGAGCTGTTCGGCCTCGGCCGGGGTGGCCGTCTGCCCGGTGATGAAGTGTGACTTGTAGAAGGACGTCCCGGTGTACGAGTTGAGCGCCCGCGTGGTGTCGTCGGCCGAGTTGGTGCCGTTGACGGTGGTGCCGAGGCTCTGCGCGACCTGGGACTGCGACGGGGAGAGTCCCCGCGCGGTGAGGGCGATGCGCGTGGCGGCCGGGCCGCAGAAGTAGTAGTTCTCCTGCCAGGCGAACTGGTAGGGGAGGTCCTTCTGCTGCGGGGGCGCCGTGGAGGCGGCCGCCGATGGCGACGGCGGCGCGGTGGTGGGGTCGGCGGTGGTCCCGGAGGTGCTCCCGGCGCCGGCCTGGGCGGTGGCGGTCGGCTTGGCCGCTCCGCCCTTGGGTGTGCTCGCCGCGTCGGGCACCGCCCGGTCGCGCTGCTTCTCGCGGGCGGCGGGGGCGCCACCCTCGGTGACCCTGGACTCCGCGCCGGTCAGGGTCTGGGGGCCGGCGGCGCTGGCCGGTGTCGAGGACTGCTGCAGGGCGGCGACGCCGATGCCGGCCGCGACGGCGAGGCCCGCCATGCCGGCCGCGACGTGGATGCGCCGGACCCGGGGGATGCGTCCCGAGTGGCGAGGTTTGTAGAGGTACGTCACGGGTACCTCCGCTCGTGGGGCAACACGCAAGCTCCTTCCGGTGCCGCCTACCGGGTTAGCTGACGGGTTCGGACGGGAAGCTCGCCCTTCCCGAGGCCGTGTGGCCCCGCGGATTCACCCCTGGTGGTGCATGGTTCCCCGGCTCGTGCGCGCGCACGATTCAGCGGATCCGCTACGGGGTCACCCGAATGGGTGAACGGAGGCCACAGCGGATTCGAAAACCGTAAACACGCCGCTCAGGGCCTGTTTAACCCCCCGCTGATTCGGCCACCGGGCGCGGCGCCGCCATGACAGGCGACCGGGCGCACACGGCCCGTGCGCCGTTTCTCATGCCCAAAATCACCCCTTTTCCACACCGGTCCTAGTCTCGCCGGATGCTAGCCGGTGACGACGAAAATCCGCAGGTCAGCGACATGGCCGCAGGCGGCCCCCGCCATCTGCGGTCTCGCCGCGGCCGTCATGCCGCACACCTCCGCAACCTCGTGCCCGATGCCGAGCGCCTGCTCGCGTCCGGGCCGGTACGCGTGCTCACGTCCGGGTCCGCACGCGTGCTCGCAGCAGGGTCCGCACGCGTGCTCGCCTCCGGGCCGGTACGCGCGCTCGCCAAAGGGTCCGCACGCGCGCTCGAATCCGGGCCGGCCCGCACGCTCGCATCCGGGTCCGCGCGCGCGTTCACGGCCGGACGCGCGCGCCTGCTCGCATCCGGCCCCGGGCGCCTCGGCGCGGCCATGCCGCCGGGGGCGCGCCGCACCGCCGCGGCCGCGGCGGTCGTCGCCGTGGCGGCGTTCGGGCTGTCCTCGACGCTGACGTCCTCGGACCCCCCCGCCGCATCGGGCGGCGCGGTGAGCCTGACCGCCCAGGACGGGGCCGGCGCGGCCCAGGCCGAGGCGACGCGCGGCAACGACCGCGCGGGGCGCTCGTCGGACCGCTCGAAGGCCGCCGACCCGAAGGCGACCGGCAAGAAGGCGACCGACAAGAAGGCCACCGGTCAAGGCGGCGCACAGCCGCCGGCAGCCGCGCCGGCGCCGACGACGCCGGCACCCGTCGGCGGGCTGAGCCGGGCCGAGATGGACAACGCGATCGCGATCGTCGACGTGGCCAAGCGGGAGAACCTGCCGAAGCGCGCGGCCGTCGTGGCGCTCGCCACCGCCCTGCAGGAGAGCCACCTGCGCAACCTGGCCAACGCCAACCTGCCGGAGTCGCTGCAGCACCCGAACGAGGGCGTCGGGTACGACTACGACTCGGTCGGCCTGTTCCAGCAGCGGCCGAACTGGGGCACCGTCGAGCAGCTGATGGACCCGCACGAGTCGGCCCGCCGGTTCTACGCGGCGCTGCTGTCGATCCCGGGCTGGGGCGACTACGCGATCACGGTCGCCGCGCAGATGGTGCAGCGCTCGGCCTTCCCGGACGCCTACGCCAAGTGGGAGGGGCTCGCGGCGCAGATCGCCGACGCCACCATGTAGCCCCCGGGTGACGGTCAGTATCGCACCCGTTGTCACTCGTTTGCCGGCCCGGCCTCGCCCGGGTCGGCACGACGATGCCCCCATGTGCAGACAACGGCAGAGAACATGAGGCGCCCGGGCCGGTCCGTGACCGCGCTGCTCATCCTCGCGGTCGCGGCACAGCCGGCGCTGTCCGCCTGCGACGTCATGTCGCATCGCAAACACACAGCGACCAAGTCCACCGCACCCCCGACGGTGCCGGTGGGGCTGTCCCTCACGCCGGCGGCGGGCGACGCCGCGGTGCCGATCAGCGCCGAGATCGGCACCAAAATCAACAACGGGCGGGTCACCGACGTCTCCCTCGTCGACGCGACCGGCCAGAAGATCGCCGGCGCGGCGCGGGCGGACGGGTCGTCCTGGGTGCCCGACACCGCACTGCGCTACGGCACCACGTACACGGCGAAGGTGACCGCCGTCGGCGCCGACGGCAAGCCGGTGATCAGGCAGACGACCTTCACCACGGCGGCGAAGCCGACCGGTCAGGCGGTCACCTCGGACCTGAATGTCATCAACGGCGGGACCTACGGCGTCGCGATGCCGGTCGTCGTGGAGTTCGGCAGCGACGTACCGGCGGAAAACCGGGCCGCCGTGCAACAGCGGCTGTTCGTGACGAGCGACCCGCCCCAGCCCGGGGCGTGGCACTGGTTCAACGGCAAGCAGGTGGAGTACCGGCCGGAGCACTACTGGCAGCCGGGCACGAAGATCACCGCCCGCAAGGCCCTCAACGGCGTGCCGATCGGCAACGGCCACACCGACGAGGACGCCTCCGCGACGTTCACGATCGGCCGCAAGCTCACGATCGACATCGACAACGCCACCAAACAGCTGAGCGTGTACCACAACGACGCGCTCGTGAAGACCATGCCCGTCAGCCTGGGCAAGTCGTCCACGCCGACCTCGAGCGGCACCACCGTGATCATGTCGCGGGAGCGGACGTCGTTGTTCAAGACGCCGGAGTACACCACCACCGTCGAGTACGCCATGCGCCTGACCTGGGGCGGGCAGTACATCCACGCGGCGCCGTGGTCGGTCTACGACCAGGGCCGGAGCAACGTCTCGCACGGCTGCACCAACGTCTCCACGGCCAACGCGGAGTGGCTGTACGAGTCGGTGCTGGTCGGCGACCCGGTGACCACGCGCAACACCGAGGTGGGACTGGACCCGGGCGACGGCTGGACGGCGTGGGACATGTCGTGGGCGGACTACACCAAGGCCTAGAGGGCCCAGAGGAGGACATCGAGATGGAGGTCATTCGCGTCCCGAGCACCAGCCGGCCGGCGCCGCAGCAGCGGTACTCCGGCGTGGCCTGGATCGGGCGGGACGTCACCGCGATGGAACCGTCGCGCCTGGCGACGTTCCACGCCCAGTTCAACCCCGGCGCGCGCACGGCGTGGCACCGCTGCCCGTACGGCCGGGTGCTGCACATCCTGCACGGCGTGGGGCGCGTGCAGCGCCGGGGCGGCCCGGTCCACGAGGTGCGGGCCGGCGACACCGTAGTCGTGGCGGCCGGCGAGTGGCACTGGCACGGCGCCGGCCCCGGCACGTTCGTGGCGGTGGTGTCGACCCAGGAGACCGACCCGGACGGCGGCGACACGGAGTGGGCGGAGCAGGTGACCGAGTCCGAGTACCTGCGCCCGCCGCAGTCCGCGACGATCCGCCTGCCGGACACGGACCGCGTCCCGAACCGCGAGGCCTGCTGGTAGTTCACGAGCCGCTCCGGCTGACGGCCCGGGCCCCGCCGCACCCGCGACGGGGCCCGGGCCGTCAGACCTTGCGCAATCGCGGGACGTGGCGGCGGTACTCGCTGACCGTCGGATCGCCCTCCAGCCAGAAGCGCCACGGCTTGTCGTGCGCGCCCGTGACGCCGACCCGGGGGCCGGCCGCGATCGGGCCGGGCGGCTCGGGGGACTCGACGAGGTGCCCGCCGAGCAGGTACGTCCCGTAGAACGTGCGGTCGATCGCCAGCGCGCTGCACAGCCGGGCGGGGCCGCGGGCGAGCTCGGCGTCGGAGCGCGCGGCCGGCCGGCGCGAGCGCGCCGTGTCGAGGCCGCCGACCACCTCCCCGGCCCGCAGCAGCACGGCCGAGGCGGTCCCCTCGGTGCCGCTGACGACGTTGAGGCAGTAGTGCATGCCGTAGGTGAAGTAGACGTACGCGTAGCCGGCCGGCCCGAACATGATGGCGTTGCGCGGGGTGCGGCCGCGGTGGGCGTGGGAGGCCGGGTCCTCGCCGGTGCCGGAGTACGCCTCGACCTCCGTGAGCCGCACCGTGACCCCGCCGGCGGTGAGGCGGCAGCCGAGCAGTGCCCGGGCCGCCTCCTCGACCGGACCCCGCAGCCGCTCGAGCAGCGTCACGACCGGATCAGCGCGATGCGCCGCACCAGGTCGTCGACGGTCGCGTCCAGCGGCGGCAGCGGGAAGCCGGGGATGAACTGGCGCATCGTCACCGCGCCGTGCAGCGACGTCCACAGGGTGGCGGCGTCGGCGAACGGGTCGGTGCTGTCCGACCGGCCCGCCTTGACGCACTCGGCCAGCGCGTTGATGAGCAGCATGAACGCGTCGAGCCGGCGCCGCCACACCTCGGGCAGCTCAGCGATGTCCTTCGGCGACCCGACCAGCGGGCGGTGGGCCCGCTGCCGGCCGTAGAGGACGCGGTACCGCGCGGGGTCGCTCAACCCGAAGTTCGCGTACGCGTGGCAGCCGGCCAGCAGCCGCTCGACCGGGTCCTCGACGCCCCGGGCGGCGTCGAGGATCACCAGGTGCAGCCGCTCGAAGGCGATGTCGAGCACGGCCTCGATGATGGCGTCGCGGTCGGCGAAGTGGGTGTAGATCGACGGGGCGGAGATCCCCGCCTCCCGGGCCACCGAGCGCAGGGTGAGCGCCTCCTCGTTGCCCTCGCGCTCCAGCAGCCGCTCCGCCGCGGCCACGATCTCGTCGCGCAGCAGGGCGCCCTCGCCGCGCCGGTTGCGGGTGCGGCCACCGTGCGGGGTGGCCGTACCCCCCGCCGGACCTGTCGGTTCCGCCTTCATGACTTCATCATGCCGTCTGGAGGGCGAGCCGCGGCTCGGGGACCTCGGCTGCGGCGACCTCGGCCGCGGGGACCTCGGCGGCGGGCTCACCGGCGGGGCGCCGGGCGGGCCGGACCACCAGCACCGCGAGCGCCATCAGGAAGGCGAGCCCGGCCGCGATGAGCGCGCCGCGGTCCATCGCGTCGGTGAAGGCGCGGTCGGCGACCTCGAGGACGTGCTGCGCGGCGGGTGCCGGGAGGCTCGCCGCCACCCCGTGGGCGGTGGGCAGGTCGGTGCCGGCGGGCCCGAGGGAGGTACCGACGGAGGAACGGTACGCCGAGGAGACCACGGTGCCGAGGACCGCGATGCCCAGCACGCCGCCCAGCTCGCGGATCACGCTGTTGAGCGCGCTGGCCATCGAGGCGAACTGCGGCGGGACCGAGTCGCTGATCTGCACGCTGGCCGGGGCCATCATCATGCCCATGCCGAGGCCAATGACCGCGGCGCCGACGGCGATCCGCCAGAACGGGGTGTGCACGCCGGTGGTGGCGACGCTCAGCAGGCCGGCGGTGGTCAGCAGCAGGCCCAGCACCAGGGTGCCGCGCACGCCGAGGCGGCGGGCGATGATCGGCGAGGTGGCCGAGGTCAGCGCCATGGCCACGGCGAACGGCATCGCGCCGAGCCCGGCCACGAGCGGCGTGTAGCCGTGCACCAGCTGCAGGTACTGCGAGAGCTCGAACAGCGTCCCGAAGAGCACGAAGAACACCACGGCGAGGCTCAGCGCGGCGACGGCGAAGGTGCGGTTGGCGAACAGTTCGAGCCGGACCAGCGGGGAGCCCGCCCGGGCGGCCAGGCGGCGCTGCCAGAGCACGAACGCCGCGACGAGGACGGCCGACGCGCCGAGCTCGGCGAGGGTCACGGCGTCGGCCCAGCCCCGCGACGGGGCCTGGATGACGGCGTCGACCAGGGCGGCGACGGCGGCGGTGGACAGCAGCCCGCCGAGGACGTCGAGGCGGCCACCGCGCACGGCCGGGACCGGCGGGACGAGGACCAGCACGGCGCCGATGGCGAACGCGACCAGCGGGACGTTGATCCAGAACGCGCTGCTCCACGAGAAGTGCTCCAGCAGGGCGCCGCCGGTGACGGGGCCGATGAGCACGCCGACGCCGGCCGCGGCGGACCAGGCGCCGAACGCCTTCGGGCGCTCGGCCGGCGGGAAGATCCGGCTGATGATGGCCAGCGTCGCGGGCATGACGAACGCGGCGCCGAGGCCCATCACGGCCCGCCAGGCGATGAGCTGCCCGGGCGTGCCGGACAGCGCGGCGATCGCCGAGCCGCCGCCGAAGACGACCAGGCCGCCCAGCAGCGCGTTGCGGGAGCCGAGCCGGGCGCCGAGGGTGCCGGCCAGGATCAGCGCCGAGGCGAAGACCAGGGTGTACGCGTCGGTGATCCACTGCAGGTCGGAGGTGCCCGCGTGCAGCGCGTGCGCCAGCGACGGCAGGGCGGTGTTGAGCACGGAGTTGTCGAGGGTGACGGCGACGAGCGTGAGGCTGAGCACCGCGAGGGCGGCCCAGCGACGCGGGTACTCGGACATGAGGGCAGGCTCCTTACGGGCGTTTACTAACGCCCGTAAGGTTAAGTCCGTCAGCTAACGCCTGTAAAGTTAATCCACGCTGTCTCGGTCGTCACACTGTCCAGGACGTCCCGCAGCGGGGAGACGCCGATGCCGGGGCCGGCCGGGACGGCCACGTGCCCGTCGTCGAGCTTGAACGGCTCGGTGATGTCCTGCGCGTAGTAGCGGTCCGACGCCGACGTGTCGCCGGGCAGCGTGAAGCCGGGCAACGCGGCGAGCGCCACGTTCGCGGCGCGGCCGAGGCCGGTCTCGAGCATGCCGCCGGCCCAGACCGCGATGCCGTTGGCGGCGCACACGTCGTGGATGCGCCGCGCCTCCAGGTAGCCGCCGACCCGGCCGGGCTTGATGTTGACGATTCGGCAGGCGCCGAGGGCGATCGCGTCGGCGGCGGCCCGCGCGCTGACGATCGACTCGTCGAGGCAGATCGGGGTGCGGATCATGGAGGCCAGCCGGGCGTGGCCACGCACGTCGTCCTCGGGCAGCGGCTGCTCGATGAGCAGCAGGCCGAACGGGTCGAGGCGGGCCAGGTGCTCGGCGTCGGTCAGGGTGTACGCCGTGTTGGCGTCGACCTGCAGCAGCACCTCGTCGCCGAAGCGCTCGCGGACGGCGCGGACCGGCTCGACGTCCCAGCCGGGCTCGATCTTGAGCTTGATCCGCAGGTACCCGGCCTCCAGATAGCCCTCGACGGCGTCGAGCAGCTGCGGGATCGAGTCCATGATCCCGACGGAGACGCCGGCGGGCACCCGGCCGCGCACCGCGCCCAGGAACGCACCTAGCGGCATGCCCGCGGCGCGCAGGTGCGCGTCGAGGACGGCGGTCTGCACCGCGGCCTTCGCCATCGGGTGCCCCTTGAGCGGCTCGAAGAGCGGCTCAAGCGCGTAGACCCCGGCCGGCCTCGAGTCGTTGAAGCGCCGCAGGACCGGCACGATGTACCGCTTGATGAACGCCTCGGCCCCGTCGACGTACTCGGCGGAGTACAGCGGCGCGCTCAGCGCCACGCACTCCCCCCAGCCCTCGGCGTCGGCCGTGACGGCCCGCACGAGCAGCACGTCGCGGGCGTGCTCGGTGCCGAACGACGTGCGGAACGGCGCGACCAGCGGCATCGCCACCCGGCGCAGCTCGAGACCCTCCAGGCGCAAACCACTCATTCCAGTTTCTCCGCTTTCTGCGTTTTCTCGGCTTTCTCGGCTTTCTCGCTTCGTTCCGTAACGCTCACCGGTCACGCACCAGCAGGTAACGGCCGTCGCGGGACATGCCGGCGACGCGGTGGCCGGCGGCGAGGCGGCCCATGAGCGCGTCCCGCACGGCGTGCCGCCAGCGCAGCGCCGCGCCCGGGTCGCGCCGGCGCAGCTCCTCGACGTCGGCCGGCACCGCCACCGTGACCGCCGCCGCCGAGTCCTCCGGATCGTGCACGACCGGCTCGTCGCCGGCCCCGGCCTCACCGGAGCGGGAGACCAGCGGCACCGCGCCGGCGAGGTCGAGGCCGGCCGCGACGCCCCGGGCCGCGTCCACCACGCGCGGATCGCCCAGCCGCCACACGACCAGGATCCGGTCGGACAGGTCGCCGCTGTTGATGCCGTCGGTCATCGGCCCGTAGAACTCGGGCAGGTACTCGACCGCGTCGGCGCACAGCTTCTGCAGGTTGAAATACGCGTTGCGCAGTATGAGCGGGTCGTACGTCCAGTGCACCTCGGCCACGCCCCGGGCGAGGGTCCAGGCGCGCTGGTGCAGCTTGAGGGCGAAGCCGACGCCGTGGCCGTGCCCGCCGCGCTCGACGCCGGCGAGATGGGAGTGCAGGTGCGGCAGGCCGTGCCCGCCGTGCGGGGCGAGGCCGAAGAACCCCACCGAGGCACCGACGAGCACCCCGCCGCGGTAGGCGCCGGCGACGTAGTTGCCGGAGTGGGCGTACGTGCGCAGCATCGACGGCGACGCGAGCTCGCTGGGGTGCTCCGCCCGCCACACGCGCTGCAGCAGCGCGGAGCAGTCGCCCAGCTCCGCCATCGCGGACAGCTCGACCACCTTGACCCCGATGCGGTCCGCGGCCGCCGCCGCGCAGGCCCATGCCAGATCGAGGGCCTGATCGAGGGCAGGATCGACCCGGTCCATCACTCCGCCCGCCCGATCGTCGCGGCGAGCGTGCTGACCAGGGCCGCCCGGTCCGGCAGGCTGGACAATTCGATCCACTCCCCCTCTGCGTGCGCGTTGCCGCCGACCGCGCCGAGCCCGTCGAGGGTCCGCACGCCGATGCCGGCGGTGAGATTGCCGTCCGAGCCCCCGCCGACCGCCTCCCCGGTCACCGGGCGCCCGCCGAACCGCTCGGCCAGCCGCTGCGCCAGCGCGAACAGCTCGGCCGAGGCCGTCTGCGGCATCGCCGGGCGGGCCGGGCCGGGCTCGACCTCCACCGCGGCGCCGGGCAGCACCGGCGCCAGCGCGCGCAGGGCCTCGTCGACCCGGCGCAGCTCGAGCGGGTCGAAGGAGCGCACGTCGACGCTGACCCGCGCGGCGGCCGGCACGGTGTTGCTGGTGGTGCCGGCCACGGCGTCGGTGGGCGTGACGGTCGTGCCCCGCTCGGCGTCGCCGAGCGCGGCGATGCGCAGCACCTGGTGGGCGAGCTCCACGCCGGCGTTGATCCCGCGGTGCGGCGCGTTGCCGGCGTGCGCGGCGCGGCCGGTGACCCGCACCGAGTAGTGCGCGATGCCCTTGCGGGCGACCTTCAGCCGGCCGCCGTGGCTGCCCTCCAGCACCAGCGCGCCGGCCGCGCCGCGGGCGGTGTCCTCGATGAGCGCGGTCGAGGTCGGCGAGCCGATCTCCTCGTCGGCATTGACCAGCACCGCGACGCCGTCGAGGTCGCCCAGCGCGGCCAGGGCCCCGAGGGCGTGGAACAGCACGACCAGGCCGCCCTTCATGTCCACCACGCCCGGTCCGGTGGCGCGGTCGCCGTCGACGGAGAACGGCCAGCGGGCCAGGGTGCCGCGCGGCCAGACGGTGTCGTAGTGCCCGATGAGCACGACCCGCGGCGGCCCGTCGCCGAAGCGCCAGCGCAGGTGCGGCCGGTCGCCGACGACGATCCGCTCCGGCGCCCGGCCGGTGCAGCGCGCGCCGAGGGCGGTCACGACGTCGGCGCACCGGGCGAGGGCGTCGACGTCGGACGACGGGGACTCGACGCCGACCAGCTCGGCGAGGTCGTCCTGCATCTGCGGGGCCGCGGCCGACAGCCCGGCCCGTACCGTGTCCAGCGCCGTCATCCCCTTACGGTAGTCGCCGGCGCGGGCAAGCCGGCGGGCAGCTTGGCGCGCACGGTGGCCGGCCGGGCGATACATCGCAAAAGGTCTCTTGAAACCGGTGGCTACGTTGAACGCATGGCGCAGCAGGCGAAGTACGACCGGCGGGATCAGTACGAACAGATCGCCTCGGGGCTGTTGCCGGGCGAGAGCATCATCGCCGTCTACGACGCCGTCGGCGTCGGCACCGGGTTCATCGGCCTCACCGACCGCCGGGTGATCCTGCAGGACCGCTCCTTCGTCGGCAAGCGGGTGGCGATCACCTCGATCCCGTACGGCAAGGTCACCGCCGTCTCGGTGGTCAGCAACAAGTCCTGGGCGGGCAGCTTCTTCAGCAGCGGCACCGTGGCCCTGCACGTCGGCACGCAGACCTACGAAGTGGACGTGCGCGGGGTCGAGAAGACCCAGCACATCCACAACGTGATCCTGCACTATGCCGGTCGTTAGGTTGGATACGCGACCCTCGGGCCGCGCGGTGGCGGGCATAGGTCATCCTGGACGGCGGACCACCACCCCGAGGAGGACCCGTTGCCGATCCTGTTCCGTAAGGCGCTCCGCATCGGCCCGCTGCGGCTGAACTTCACCCCGAAGGGGTTCTCCTCCTGGGGGCTGAAGATCGGCCGCTTTTCGTGGAACTCGCGCACCCGGGCGTACCGCTACGACCTGCCCGGGCCGTTCTCCTGGCGCAGCAAGGGAAAGCGCGGCTGACACGCGGTCGAGGGGCGGCGCGGGCCGCCCCTCGCGGCGTCTTCAGAGGCGGTAGAAGTCGGTGTAGTGGTTCGGTGAGTACCAGGTCGCCCCGGTGCTGCGGTTGATGATGATGCGCTTCGCGTCGCGCGCCGCGCCCTTGTTGCGGGGGATCACGTCGTACTCGTAGTACGTGGCGCCCGAGGGCAGTTGGCCCTCGTAGTTGTAGTACTGGCCGCCGGCGAAGTTGTAGTTGCCGTAGGGCCACGCATACCAGTTCCGCGAGGTCGGGAAGCCCAGGCTGCTCCAGCCGGCCCGGGCGGTGCGCGCGTCGGCGCACCCGGAGATGTTGCACGAGGAGAACACCGACGCGTGCGCGGCGGTGGCCGGGGCGACGAGCAGCCCGGCCAGCAGCACCGTCACCAGCCCGAGGGCGACGGCCATGCGGCTCAGCAAGCGAGTCATACGGCCATCGTCGGCCACGAATATCGACGCGCGGAAGATTACTCGTGAACAGGTACCGCCGCGATATGTAACGACACAACGGGCAGCGCCCGCGGGTCGACGCTCCACTCGGCCGCGATGCGGAAGACGTCGTTCTCGTCGACGAGCGCCTCCTCGTCGGACACGAACACGTCCGCGCCGTACGCCCGTGCCCAGCGGTGTATGACGAGGCTGCGGTCGGTGGCGAAGTACTGCACCTCGGCCCCGATCCGCATCGACAGCGCCGCGATGCCGCTCCACCGGAACAGCCACTTCCCCGCGACCAGGGTCCACTTGTCCACGGTCGCGACGACCACCCGGTCGTCGGTGAAGTGCGCCAGGTCGAGCCCCGTGCGCGGCTCCACGTTGCCCAGGTCGCGCAGCCCGAGCGCGCCCATCACCAGATCCGGCTCGGCCCGCACGGCCAGCCACGCCATCTTGGGCCCGAACCCCACCGTCGCCATGTCACGAACATAACCCTTGACGCCGGGGGTTCCTCGGTTGCATGGTTAGTTACATGAGTAATGAACCAACCAACCACGACGAGTGATGGCCAGCGATGGATGACGGACGGCCGATCTTCCTGCAGATCGCGGAGCAGATCGAAAACTCGATCATCGACGGGAGCCTGCCGGAGGAGACCCAGGTGCCGTCGACGAACGAGCTCGCCGCCTTCCACCGGATCAATCCCGCCACCGCCGCGAAGGGCGTCAACCAGCTCGTCGACGACGGGGTCCTCTACAAGAAGCGAGGCATCGGCATGTTCGTCTCCCCCGGCGCGCGGGCCAAGCTCCGGCAGCGCCGGCGCGATCAGTTCGCCGAGCAGTACCTGCAGCCCCTGCTCGCCGAGGCGGCGAAGCTCGGCATCCACCCCTCCGAGTTGAAGTCGATGATCGAGCGCTACGAAGCGGAGGCATCGGCATGAGCGCGATCGTGGCCGCGCGCGGCGTGACGAAGCGATTCGGGCGCGTCACCGCCCTCGACGGCGTGACGTTCGACCTGCAGCGCAACGGCATCTACGGCCTGCTCGGGCGCAACGGCGCCGGCAAGACCACCCTCATGCAGGTGCTGACCGGCCAGCAGATCGCCTCGGGCGGCACGGTGGAGGTGTTCGGCGGCCACCCCTACGAGAACGAGCAGGTGCTGCGGCAGGTCTCGTTCATCAAGGAGAGCCAGCGATACCCGGACGCCTTCCGCGTCCGCGACGCGCTGTTCGCCGCCCGCCTGCTGTTCCCGAACTGGGACGAGGCGTTCGCCCGCGAGCTCGTGCACGACTTCGGGCTGCCGGCGAAGCGGGAGGTCAAGAAGCTGTCGCGGGGCATGCTGTCCGCGCTCGGCGTGACCCTCGGCCTCGCCTCGCGCGCCCCGCTCACGTTCTTCGACGAGCCGTACCTCGGCCTGGACGCCGTCGCCCGCCAGCTCTTCTACGACCGGCTGCTGGCCGACTACGCCGAGTTCCCGCGCACCGTGGTGCTGTCCACCCACCTCATCGACGAGGTCAGCGACCTGATCGAGCACGTGCTGCTCATCGAGCGCGGCCGGCTCGTGCTCGACGAGAGCGCCGAGACGCTGCGCGGCCAGGTGGTCACGCTCACCGGCCCGGCGAACGCGGTCGACGCCCTGACCGTCAACGCCGACGAACTGCACCGCGAGCGCCTCGGCCCGCTGACCCGCGCCACGATCCGCGGCCGCGTCGAGCCGGGCGAGGCCCGCGCCGCCGGGGTCGAGCTGCAGCCGGTGAGCTTGCAACAGCTGGTCGTCCGCATCACCACCGCAGACCTCAAGGAGCACGCGTCATGAACCGCATCGTCGCGATCGCCCGGCTGCAGGCCCTCGGCCGCCACGACGCGCTCTTCTGGCCGATCACGATCCTGGCGATCGCCTTCACCGTCAACATGGCGGTGTTCGCCTCCATCTCCGACACCGTCACCGACGACCCGGTCACCGCCGCGCTGGCGAGCATCTACGTCACGACGCTGGCCTTCGGCGCCATGGCGGTGGCGCAGCACTTCCCGTTCGCGCTGGGCATGAGCGTCACCCGCCGCGAGTTCTCGGCGGGCCTGGGCCTCTTCGTGGCCGTGCAGACCTTCGCCTACTCGGTACTGCTCGTCGTCCTGCAGTCGATCGAGGACTACACGCACGGCTGGGGCATGCGGCTCCGCTTCTTCGGCCTGGGTTTCATGAACCACTACGCCCCGCCGGTGCAGTTCGTGATGTACGCCGTCCCCATGCTGTTCATGACCCTGCTGGGCATCTCGGCGGGCGCGGTGTACGTGCGCTGGCGCGTCAACGGCGTCCTCACCGCGACGGCCGCGGTGCTGTTGCTCCTGGGCGGGGCGGCCGCCCTGATCGGCGTCTTCGAGCGCTGGCCGGCGGTGGGCCACTGGCTGACCCACACGAGCCCGGTCGCCCTCTTCGCCGGCTGGCCCCTGGTCCTGGTCGCGGCCCTCGGCACCGGCTCCTGGCTCGCGCTGCGCCGCGCAACCCCCTGACCGATGCGGTTCTCCATGATCACGAAGTGACACTCGTGATCATGGAGAACGTGCCTCGCGGGCTCAGTCGCGCGGGATCACCTGCTCCGCCGACCAGTCGCGCCAGCGGTCGAGCTTGTCGGCGGCCGTGGCGAGCTGGTCGGCGACCGGACCGGGGCCGGTGGAGCCGGGGGTGGTGCGGGCCGCGAGCGCGCCCTGGACGGAGAACACCTCGCGGACCGCGGGGGTCAGATGCGGGCTCACGGCGGCGAGATCCTCGTCGCTCACCTCGTCCAGGCCGACGTCGCGGGCCGCGCAGATGACCACGAGCTTGCCGGTGATCTCGTGCGCCTCCCGGAACGGGACGCCCTGCCGGACCAGCCACTCGGCGACCTCGGTCGCGAGCGTGTACCCGACCGGGGCCTGCGCGGCGAGCCGGTCGACCCGCACGGTCATCGTGGAGATCATCCCGGCCAGTGCGGGCAGGACGAGCTCGAGCGTGTCGACGGCGTCGAAGACCGGTTCCTTGTCCTCCTGCAGGTCCCGGTCGTATGCGAGGGCCAGCCCCTTGAGCATCGTGAGCACCCCGGTGAGGTGCCCGACGAGCCGGCCGGACTTGCCGCGGGCCAGCTCGGCGATGTCCGGGTTCTTCTTCTGCGGCATGATCGACGAGCCGGTGGCGAAGGCGTCGTCCAGCTGCACCCAGCCGAAGGCGGGCGTGGTCCACAGCACCACCTCCTCGCCGAGGCGGGACAGGTGCACGCCGGTGAGCGCGGCCACGAACAGGAACTCGGCGACGAAGTCCCGGTCGGCGACGGCGTCGATCGAGTTGGGCGCGGCGGCGGCGAACCCGAGCTCCTTGGCGACCTGGGTCGGGTCCAGCGGCAGCGACGAGCCGGCGAGCGCCCCGGCGCCGAGCGGGCTCACCGCGGCGCGGGTGTCCCAGTCGCGCAGCCGGTCCAGGTCGCGCAGCAGCGCCTGGACGTGCGCGAGCAGCTGGTGGCCGAACGCGATCGGCTGGGCCGGCTGCAGGTGGGTGAAGCCGGGCGCCGGCGTGTCGACGTGCCGGGCGGCCTGCTCCATGAGGGCGTCGGCGAGCTCAACGATGCGCGACGCGACGCCGCGGGCGTGGTCGCGCAGGTAAAGCCGCAGGTCGGTGGCGACCTGGTCGTTGCGGGACCGGCCGGCGCGCAGCTTCCCGCCGAGCGTGCCGAGCCGCTCGAGCAGGCCGCGCTCCAGCGCGGTGTGCACGTCCTCGTCGTCGACGGTCGGACGGAATTCGCCGGCGGCACAGGCGGACTCGAGGTCGTCGAGGGCCGCGAGCATCCGGCCGAGCTCCTCGGCGTCCAGCAGCCCGGCGCGGGCCAGGACCCGGGCGTGGGCGCGGGAGCCGGCGATGTCGTACGGGGCGAGCCGCCAGTCGAACTGCACGCTCAGGGACAGCCGGGCGAGCGCCTCGGCGGGGCCGCCGGCGAAGCGGCCGCCCCACAGGCGGGTCGGGGTCTCAGAAGCCACGCAACGATCCTTCCACAACACGAAATGCAAGATCGCCGCGGCACGGGGCCGCGGCGGGACGGACAGGACAGGACCGCAGGATCTCCGGTGTTCAGGCGCCGTCGTCGCCGGGCTGGCTCCACGCGGTCAGCTTCGACGCCAGCAGCTCCCCGGCCGACGGCGGCCGGGACGGATCCGGCGCCTCCCGGGCGACGACCAGGATCGTGTCGTCCCCGGCGATCGTGCCGACGATGTCCGGCAGCCCGGTCCGGTCGATCGCGCTGGCCAGGAACTGCGCCGCCCCCGGCGGGGTGCGCAGCACGACCAGATTGCCCGAGCAGTCCACGCCCGTGAGCAGCTCCCGCAGCAGCCGGATGAGCCGCGTCGGCGCCTGCTCCGCGGGGCGCAGCGCCCGCTCGCCGTCCTCCGGGATGAGGTACGCCCCGCGCACCTTCACCGCCCGCAGCTCCTCCAGGTCCCGCGACAGCGTCGCCTGCGTGACCTGGATGCCGTCGCCGGCCAGCAGTTCCGCGAGCTCGGTCTGCGAGTGCACCGCCGCGCCGCGGATCAGCGCCGAGATCCGATCCAGCCGCGCCGCCTTCGTAGTGGGAGCACTCATCGTCGCTCCCGGCCTTCCATGAGGAACGCCAGCAGCGCCTTCTGGGCGTGCAGGCGGTTCTCCGCCTCGTCCCAGATCGCGGACTGCGGCCCGTCGATGACCTCGTCGGTGATCTCGTCGCCGCGGTGGGCGGGCAGGCAGTGCAGCACGATCGCACCCGGCTTCGCGCTCAGGAGCAAAGAGCCGTTGATCCGGTACGGCATGAAAGGCGTCCGCCGATCCAGCCCGTCGTTCTCCTGCCCCATCGACGTCCACGAGTCGGTGACGAGCACGTCGGCGCCCTTGACCGCCTCGGCCGGGTCGCCGATCACCTCGACCACGCCCCGCTCCCGCGCCGCGGCGAGCACCGCCGGGTCGGGGTCGAACCCGGCCGGCCCGGACAGCCGCACCCGCATCCCCGCGATCGTGCCCGCGAGGGCGTAGGAGTGCGCCATGTTGTTGGCGGTGTCGCCGAGGTACGTCACGATCCGCCCCTGCGTCCCGCCGAGCCGCTCCCGCACGGTCTGCAGGTCGGCGAGCAGCTGGCACGGGTGGAACCCGTCGGTGAGGGCGTTGACGACCGGCACCGTCGCGCCGGCCGCGAGCTGCGCCACCCGCTCGTCGGAGGTGGAGCGGATGACGATCGCGTCGACGTAGCGCGAGAGCACCTTCGCCGCGTCGCCGATGGTCTCGCCCCGGCCGAAGTGCGTGCTGAGCGCGTCGATGATGACCGGTTTGCCGCCGAGCTGGGTGATGCCTACCTCGAACGAGACGCGGGTGCGCAGCGATGATTTCTCGAAGATGACCGCGACGGACCGGCCCTCGAGGGGCCGGAACCCGGTCCGGTCGGCCTTCATCGCCGCCGCGAGCTCGAGCACCCGCAACTGCTCCGCGGCCGTCAGGTCGTCGTCGCGCAAGAAGTGTCTCAGTGTCATGCCGGCTGCACCGCGGTGAGCGCCGGGCCGAGCGCGGCGACGAACGCGTCGGCCTGCTCGTCGGTGAGGATCAGCGGCGGGGCGACGCGCAGCACGTCCGGCTGCGCCGCCTGGGCCAGGAAGCCCTTGTCGCGCAGCACCGCGGCGAGCGCGCCGGCGGCCGGGCCGCGCAGCGCGATGCCGAGCAGCAGGCCAGCCCCGCGCACGCCGGTGACGAGCGGGTGGCCGAGCGCCTCGACGCCGCGGCGGATCCGCTCGCCGAGCCGCTTGGCGGCGTCGAGCAGGTGCTCCGACTCGATCGTGTCCAGCACGGCGAGAGCCGCGGCGCAGCAGACCGGGTTGCCGCCGAACGTTGAGGCGTGCATACCCGGGCCGAGCAGCGTCGCCGCGTCGTCGAACGCCATCATCGCGCCGAGCGGCAGGCCGCCGCCGAGACCCTTGGCGAGCGTGACGACGTCGGGGCGCACCCCCTCGGCCTGGTGGGCGAACCAGTACCCGGTGCGCCCGATGCCGGTCTGCACCTCGTCGAGGGCGAGCAGGGCCCCGTGCCGCGCGGTGATCTCCCGGGCCGCGCTCAGGTAACCGGCCGGCGGTACCACCACCCCCGACTCGCCCTGGATCGGCTCCAGCAGCACCATCGCGGTCGCCTCGTCCACGGCGGCGGCGAGGGCCTCGACGTCGCCGTACGGCACGTGCACGACCTCGCCCGGCAGCGGCAGGAACGGCTGCTGCTTGGCCGGCTGCCCGGTCAGCGCCAGTGCGCCCATGGTCCGGCCGTGGAACCCGCCGTCCGCCGCGACGATCTTCGTGCGGCCGGTGCGCCGGGACAGCTTGAACGCCGCCTCGTTCGCCTCCGCGCCGGAGTTGCCGAAGAACACCGCGCCCGGCCGGCCCGCGAGGGCCAGCAGCCGCTCGGCGAGGGCCACCACCGGCGGCGAGGCGAACAGGTTGGACACGTGGCCGAGCGTGGAGATCTGCGCGGTGACGGCGGCGACGACCGCCGGGTGGCCGTGGCCGAGCAGGTTGACGGCGATGCCGCCGAGGAAGTCCACGTAGGAGCGGCCGGACTCGTCGACGACGACCGCGCCGGTGCCGCTGACCAGCCCCAGCGACGGCGGGCCGTAGGTGTTCATCACCGACGCCTCGAAGCGAGAAGTCAGAGAGCCCGTCATTGCGCCACCACCATCGTCCCGAACCCCTCCGACGTGAACACTTCCAGCAACAGCGAGTGCGGCACCCGCCCGTCGACGACGTGCGCGGCCGGCACCCCGCCCTTGACCGCCCGCAGGCAGGCCTCCATCTTCGGCACCATCCCGGACTCGAGCCCCGGCAGGAGCTCGGCGAGCTCGTCCGCGGTCAGCTGCGAGATCAGCGTGGACGGGTCCGGGTAATTGCGGTACAGCCCCTCGACGTCGGTGAGCACGACGAGCTTGCGCGCCTGCAGCGCCACGGCCAGGGCCCCGGCCGCCGTGTCGGCGTTGAGGTTGTGCAGCACGCCGTCGGCGTCGGGCGCGACCGTCGACACGACCGGGATCCGCCCGGCCGCGATGAGGTCCGCGACCGCGGAGACGTTGACCCGCTCGACGTCGCCGACCTGGCCGATGTCGACCGGCGTGCCGTCGACGATGGCGGGCCGGCGCACCGCGGTGAACAGCCCGGCGTCCTCCCCCGACATGCCGACCGCGTGCGGACCGTGCTCGTTGATGAGCCCGACGAGCTCGCGGCCGACCTGCCCGACAAGGACCATCCGCACCACGTCGGCCGTCTCCGGGGTGGTGACCCGCAGGCCGCCCTTGAACTCGCTGGCGATCCCGAGCCGCTTGAGCATCGTCGAGATCTGCGGTCCGCCGCCGTGCACGACGACGGGCTTGATGCCGACGTGGCGCAGGAACACCATGTCGGCCGCGAACGCGCGCTTGAGCTCGTTGTCGACCATCGCGTTGCCGCCGTACTTGACGACGACCGTCGAGCCGGAGAACCGCTCCAGCCACGGCAGGGCCTCGATGAGCGTATTGGCCTTGCCCAGCGCGATCCCGAGGTCACGCCCGTTCATGACGAGTACGCCGAGTTCTCGTGCACGTAGCCCATGGACAGGTCGTTCGTCCAGATCGTCGCGCGCTCGTCGCCGGCGTGCAGGTCCACCGTCACGGTCACCGCCCGGCCGCTCAGGTCCACCTTGGACCGTTCCTCGCCGGCGGCGCCGCCCTTGCAGATCCACACGCCGTTGATGGCCACGTCGACCTCGTCCGGCTCGAACGCCGCCGCGGTCGTGCCGATCGCCGCCAGGATGCGCCCCCAGTTGGGGTCGTTGCCGAAGAACGCGGTCTTCACCAGGTTGTTGCGGGCGATCGAGCGGCCCACCTCGACCGCGTCTTCCGCCGAGGCCGCGCCGGTCACGTCGATCGCGATCTCCTTCGTCGCGCCCTCGGCGTCGGCGATGAGCTGCCGGGCCAGGTCGGCGCAGACGGCGGTGACCGCCTCGGCCAGCTCCTCCGGCGTCGGCTCGATCCGGGAGGCGCCGCTGGCCATGAGCAGGACGGTGTCGTTGGTCGACATGCAGCCGTCGGAGTCGATCCGGTCGAAGGTGACCGACGTCGCCCCGCGCAGCGCGGTGTCCAGCGTGGACGCGTCGGCCACGGCGTCGGTGGTGAGCACCACGAGCATGGTCGCCAGGCCCGGCGCGAGCATGCCCGCGCCCTTGGCCATGCCGCCGACGGTGAAGCCCTGGCCGCCGTGGACGGCGGTCTTCGGCACGGTGTCGGTGGTCATGATGGCCTTCGCCGCCTCCGGCCCGCCGTCGCGGGCGAGCGCGCGGGCGGCCGCGTCGACGCCGGACAGCAGCTTCGGCAGCGGCAGGCGCTCGCCGATCAGCCCGGTCGAGCAGACCGCGACGTCGCCAGCCCCGACCGGGAACCGCGACGCCCGCCCGGACAGCACGGCCGCGGTGTGCTCGGCGGTGGCGTGGGTGTCCTGGAAGCCGGCCGGCCCGGTGCACGCGTTGGCGCCGCCGGAGTTGAGGATGACGGCGCGCACGATGCCGGCCCGCAGCACCTGCTGGCTCCACAGCACCGGCGCCGCCTTGATGCGGTTGCCCGTGAACACGGCCGCGGCGGTGAAGTCGGGCCCGTCGTTGACCACGAGCGCCACGTCGAGCGCCCCGGCCGCGGCCTTGATCCCAGCGGCCACGCCAGAGGCCCGGAAACCCTTCGGAGCAGTAACAGTCACGGTGCGATCCCGTCCACGCTCAGGCCGGCGGTCTCCGGCAGGCCCAGCATGATGTTCGCGTTCTGCACGGCCTGGCCGGCCGCGCCCTTGACCAGGTTGTCGACGGCGGAGACGACGACGATCCGCCCGCTGTCGACGTCGAGCGTCGCCTGCAGGTGCACCGCGTTGGAGCCGAACGTCGCGCCCGTCTGCGGCCACTGCCCCTCCGGCAGCACCTGCACGAACGGCTCGGCGTGATACGCCGCGGCCAGCGCCACCCGCGGGTCGGCGTGCCCGAGTGGCTTCGTGGTGACCGTCGCTAGGATGCCCCGCGGCATCGGCGCCAGCACCGGCGTCATGGACAGCGTCCGCGCGCCGCTGGCCTGCTTGATCTCGGCCACGTGCTGGTGCGCGCCGACCTTGTACGGCGACATCGACCCCATCACCTCGGAGGCGAGCAGGTGCTGCTTCGCCGACCGGCCCGCGCCGGAGGTGCCGGAGGAGGCGACCACCACCACGTCGTCCGGGTCGGCGACACCGACCGAGATCAGCGGGGCCAGCGCCAGGATCGTCGCGACCGCGTAGCAGCCGGTGTTGGCCACCCGGGTCGACGCCTTGATCAGGTCCCGCTGGCCGGGCAGCTCCGGCAGCCCGTACGTCCAGGTGCCGGCGTGCGGCCCCGGGTAGTACCGCTCCCAGTCCCCGGAGTCCTTGAGCCGGAAGTCGGCGCCGAGGTCGACGATGCGCACCGACTCGGGCAGCTGCGCCGCGAGGGCCGCGGACTCGCCGTGCGGCAGCGCCAGGAACACCAGGTCGGCGTCGGCGAGCGCGGCCGGGTCGGTCTTGGCGAGCACGACGTCGCGGAAGGATCGCACGTGCGGGTGCACGCTCCCGATCGTCGAACCGGCCTGCGCGAACCCGGTGGCCACGGCAAGCTCGAGATGCGGGTGGCCGGCGATGAGCCGCAACAGCTCACCGCCGGCGTACCCGGACGCTCCCGCGACGGCGACACGTATTCCCATGCGTTCGACTGTATCGCTATGCAACCACCTGTTTCAAGGAGGTTGCGGTGCCGCTCTACGCCCAGTCTGGCTCGGTAAGGCTTCGCGGACACCGACCCAGACCAGGCGACTACCCTCAGCCTTCCTAGGAGGCTAGCTCGAAGGAATGATGCTGAGGTCATCCAGCAGGAATGAGGTCTGCAGCTTGCTGCCCTCGACACCGGTGAACGTGATCTTCACGGACCCGGTGCCGGTCACCGTCAGCGTGCGCTGCCGATATGCCGTCGAGGCGTCCAGGTTGGAGTAGGTGGCCAGGGTCGCCGAGCCGGCCGCCACGGTGAGCGTGTCGTAGGCCGTCGTGGTGGTCGTCTCGTCGGTGGCCACGCGCAGCCAGAACGACAGGGTCGCCCGCGTGCAGCCCGCCGGGATCGTCACCGTCTGCGACAGGGTGTCGGTGTGCGCCGCGCCGTACCCGTCCAGCCACGCCTTCCACGACCCGCCGTGCGCCGGCATCGACGTGTCGTTCGACACCACGCCGGAGGTCGCCGTCCAGGGGCTCGCCGCGCCCGTCTCGAACCCGGGGTTGCCGAACAGCTGCCCGCCCGGGCAGGTGCCGCCCGTCGGGGTCGTCGCCGGCGGCGTCGTGGGGGGCGTGGTGCCGGAGCCGGCCAGCCAGGCCGTCGCGTTCAGGGCCAGGGCCGCGTTGGTACCCGCCGTGTCGTTCCACCCGTCGTAGAGCGTGTTGCCGGGCTGGCCGGTGCCGTCGTCGATCGGCGAGCTGTCGCCCCACACCGCGACCCGCCCGGCGCCGAACGTGGAGGTGGTGAAGAACGCCCCGGTCGTGCCGCCGGGCGTGAACCCGGTGCGGTACACGAGCCCCTTCACCGTGGCGTTGTCCGCCGGGCGCAGCGTCTGGGTGCTGCCGTTGCGGATGATGCTGCCCCGCACCTTGCCGAACGGCCCGTTGATGACCGGGTCGGTCGAGCTCGTGATCGCCACCGGGTTCTCGGTACCGATGTTGTTGACGTCCACGCTGAAGCCGAACGGGTCGCTGTTGTTGACCCCGTTGTTCGTCATCAGGTCGTTGGCGATGCGCACCGAGTCCCAGCCGTCGTTGTTGCGGTCGCTGCCGGTGTGGTCGACGATCAGGAAGAACCCGCCGCCGGCCTGGATGAACCGCATGATGGCGGTCTTCTCGGCGGCGCTGAGCGGGGCGTTGGGCTCGGGCATGACGAACTCGTCGAAGTTCTTCAGGTCCAGTGCGCCGGACCCGCCGTAGGTGATGGTGTTCCCGGCGGGCAGGGTCTTGAGGCTGTACTCCCCGGTGCGCTGCAACGCCACGCCCCACGACGACAGCGCCCCGGTCCAGGAGCTCTCGGTCGTCGGGGCGGGGTTCTGCCCGAGCGGGTCGGGCTGCGACGTGCTGATGATCCAGTCCGCGTTGCCCGCGGTCTCGGCCTTGGAGTTGTCGAACAGGACCCGGTGCGTCACGGCGGCCTCGGATGGGCCGGCCTGGGCGACGACGACGGCGACAGTGCCGGCGGCCACGATCGCGGCGGCCAGCAGGGCGCGGTTGAGCACAAAACACCTCCGATGGAAGGAATCGGAGGTAGTCTATGTCTTACTCGGGATCCAGGAACCGGGCCAACTGTGAACGGTTGCGGACGTTCAGGCGGCGGTACAGCCGAGTCAGATTCGCCTCGACGGCCTTGATGGACAGGAACAGCGCCCGGGCGATCTCGCGGTTGGTGGACCCCGCCCGCACGAGCTCGACGATGCGCCGCTCGGTCTCCGACAGGCCCGCGCCCCGGCCGCCGTCGAGGCGGGCCAGGTCGGCCGCGGCGACCTCGCGCCACGGGTGCGCGTCGGCCTGGGCGTAGCGGCGGACCGCCTCGGACAGGGCCGCGCGGGCGGCGCCCCGGCGGTGGGCGCGCCGCTCCAGGCCGCCGAGCGTGTGGTGGGCGCGGGCCACCTCGAGCGGGTACGGATGGTCCGGCCACTCCCCGATCGCCCGGTGCAGTGCCTCCGCGCCCTCGCGGGCCTCGCCGGTCGCGGCGGTGAGCACGGCGCGGGCCCGGGCCAGGCCGAGGAGCACCACCCGCCGGTCGAGGTGCCGGGCGCGCTGCTCGACCTCGTCGAGGACCTCGGCGGCCTCGGCGCGGGCGCCGGCCCCGACGAGGGCCTCGACGAAGTCGGCATGCCAGGGCAGGATTCCCGGGTCGAGCCGGCCGAGGCGCTGATCGAGGTGGTAGGCCTCGCGCATCGCGTCGGCGGCGGCGATCGGGTCGCCGCGCAGGACGTGGACCAGGCCGCTGGTCGCGTAGGCCAGCTTGATCCAGTCCTCGTCGCCGGCGGCGAGGCAGGCGGCGACCCCGCGCTCGGCATACCCGGCGGCGGCCGTCGCCGTCCCGCCCGCGTACTCCACGAGCGCGGCCACCAGGTATCCGGGGCCGGGGGTGGTCTCGACGTCGACGTAGAGGCGCACGCAGTCGCGGCCGGCGACGAGCGCGTCGGCGCAGCGGCCGGCCCGCCAGTAGATGCCGGCCACGGAGACCAGCACCGCGGCGAGGTCGCGCACGGTCCCGGCCCGCTCGACCGCGATCCGCAGCGCCTCGATGCGCCGCACCGCCTCGGCGGTCTCGCCCTTGAACAGCCGGCTCATCGCGGCGACCTGCCGGGCGGCGACGGTGGCCGGGGTGAGCGACAGGCCTCGGGCGAGCTTGCCGGCCCGCTCCAGGTACTCGTCGCCCTCGCTGCCGACCAGGATCTGGCCCCGCCAGCTGAGCACCTCGACGAGCCGCTCCATGTCGCCGCACAGCTCGGCGGCCTCCTCGGCCCGCTTGAGCTCGGCGAGGGCCGCCTCGCTGTCGCCGTCCCAGTACGCCTTGATCGCCTTATACAGCCGGACGTGGGCGAGCAGGTCCGGGGTGTCGACCGCCTCGACGAACGCCGCGTCGAGCAGCGGGCCGGAGTTGGAGTGGTCCTCGCCGGACATCTCCACCAGCAGCAGCCGCGCCCCGACCCGGGTGCGCCGGTCGGCGGCGTCGCGCAGGGCGGCCGCGGCGTGGCGGCGGGCGTCCACCGGCGAGCCGGCCGAGTACGCGTACTGGGCGGCGCTCAACCGGCGTACCGCGGCCACTCCCGGCGTGTCGCGCGGGGTGCGATCCGCCGCGAGCGCGGCCAGGTCGGCGGCCATCGCCGGCGCGCCGCGCAGCCGGGCGGCGGACGCGGCGTCGGCGAGGCACTCGGCGAGGGCCTCGTCGGGCTCGGGCCGGGCGGCGGCGAGGTGCCGGGCCCGGTCGACGGGGTCGGTGACCGTCTCGGCGAGCCGCTCGTGGGTCTCGCGCCGGGCCGCGGCGGTGGCGTCGGCGTAGACCATCTCGCGCAGCAGCGGATGGGAGAACCGGATCGCGCCGTCGGGCTCGACGTGCAGTACACCCGCGGCGATGGCGGCCTCGACCAGCCCCTCGGCGAGCCCGCACGCGGCCAGCAGGGTCAGGCTGGGGCGGGCCGCCGCGGCGACGACCAGCAGCGCTGGCCAGTCGGCGGCGGGCAGCGAGGCCAGGCGGGCGGCGAGCAGCTCGCGCAGGCGCTCCGGGACGGGCAGCGGGTCGGTGACCGGGAATGAGCTGTTGCCGATGGCCCGCCCGAGCTCGACCGCGTACAGCGGGTTGCCCGCGCTGGCCTCGTAGATGCGCTGCACGTGCGCCCGGCCGGCCTCGGCGCCGAAGCGCGACCGCAGCAGGTCGGCCACGTCGCTCTGGGGCAGCGGCGGTACCGGCAGCGTGACGCCCGGCGGCGGGCACAGGTCCAGCCGGCTGGGCGCGCCGCCGTCGGGCACCCGCTCGGCGGCGAGGACCCGCACCGGCACCTCCCCGAGGCGGCGGGAGACGAACCGCAGCACCCCGGCGCTGGGCTCGTCGATCCACTGCACGTCGTCGAGGATCAGCAGCACCGGCCGCTCGGCGGCGAGGGCCCGGAACAGCTCGAGCACGGCCAGGCGCACCGCGAGCTGGTCGTGCGGCGTGGCCGGCAACGCGCTGCGCAGCAGGGCGCCGTCCAGCGCCGCGCGCAGGTGGGCCGGGAGCAGGTCGGAGGCGTCCGGGGCGCCGTCGAAGAGGTCGACGAGCGCCAGATACGGCAGGTCGGCCTCGGCCTCCGCGGCGGCGGCGCGCAGCACCAGCGCCTCGGTCTCGGCGGCGGCGAGAGCATCGAGGATGGTGGACTTGCCGATCCCCGCGGGCCCGCAGAGCACGACGCTGCCGCCCGCCGCGAGCCGCTCCCGGGCGTGGTTCAGGAGATCGGCTCGGCCGATGGGCGCCGACGAGGTGCTCACCACGACGCCGAGTCTCTAACGAACGACCGCTCGTCGCAACGGCCGGAGAACGGCACGAGACTTCCTCGTGAAGCCCGACCGACCGCGAATCATCGCAGCCGGGCGCAGGGCAGAACCGTCTCCCAGCCGAGCACGGGCCACCGCGCGATGTGGACGGTCACCCGCGCCAAACCGGGCTGTACAAGGCATTCCGCCCGCGCCTGGGCCACCGCGGGACCCCAGCGCGGCGCGCCGTCGCGGGGCCCCGCGGGCCGCAGGTTCGCGGCCGCGACGACCGCCAGAAGTGTCGCGAACACGACAAGTGGCGTTCGACCGCCGAGGCAACCGAAAGTGTTATCTGAACGTTGCCGGCCGGCCGCGAGGCAGACCCCGGCGGCCTGTTCGATCGTGAAATATCCGGCGCTTCGCGCGGATATTTCCGGAAATTTCGTGATGTTGCGCGACGACCACGACCATCCAACGAAAAAAAGCCCCACCGGGCGGCGGGGCCTTTTCCTCAGCGCCGGATCTACAGACGGCCTTCCTTGACCGCCTCGGTCACCCACGGGATGACCTCGTCGAGCATCTCGTCCAGCGACGTGGTCGCCTCGAAGCCGAGCACCTCGCGCGCCTTGGTGCAGTCCGGCACGCGCTTCTGCACGTCGTACTCGTACGGGTCGTCGGACACCACGCGCAGCGGCACGTCCGGACCCTTGATCTTGCGCCAGATGACCTCGGCGAGCTCCATGACCGTGGTCGACTCGGCGGTGGAGACGTTGAAGTCGTCGTTGAGCGCCCGCTCCGACTCCATCGCGGCGATGATGCCCTTGGCCAGGTCGCCGCCGTACGTGTAGTGGCGCACCTGATCGCCGGAGCCGAGGATGTGCAGCGGGTCCTGGCCCTTGATGATCTTCTGCACCAGATCGGGCACGACGTGCGACATGGCCAGCTTGACGTTGCCGGAGAGCACCTCGACCTCGCCGAGCGCCCGGCCCTCGCCGACGCCGACGCAGTTGAACGGGCGCACGATCGTGTACGGCAGCTTGTACTGGTCCCAGGCGGCCTTGGCGAAGTACTCCACGGCCAGCTTCTGGAAGCCGTAGGACGACAGCGGCGGCGGGACGGCGCGCTCGTCGCCCTCCTTCGACGGCCAGTGCGTCGTCGACTCGAAGACCATGGACGAGGACATGTACGTCATCTTCTTCAGCGTCCCGGCCTGGTGCGCCCTGATCGCGGCGTCGCAGGAGGAGGCCATGATCCGCTCGTTGGTGGCGAGCAGGTCGTAGGCGTACGCGTGGAAGTACGAGATGCCGCCGATGAGCGCCGCGCCGGCGATGAAGTGCTCGCAGCCCTCCAGCAGCTCGGAGACCAGGTCGACGTCGCGGGCGTCGCCCTCGACGAAGCGGTAGTCCGGGTGGGAGTCGTAGCTACGGGTGACCGGACCGTACTTCGAGTAGTTGTCCAAGCCGACGACCTGGTAGCCGCGGGACAGCAGCTCCTCGACGACATATCCACCGATGAAGCCGGCCGAGCCGGTGACCAGGACCTTTGCCACAAATACCCCTTATGCCTTGAGATGCTTACCCTTGCGTTGCGGAGGATCTCTCGCGGGCGGCCTGCGCGTCGTCGCGGGCCGCGGACGAAGCCGGGCGCTTCGCCAACTGTTCCATGGTCAGTCTGCGGCCGAACGCGAATCGGTACCACTTGAGGTAACTCGGCATGAAACGGCCCACATCGAAGCGCGACTCGCCGAGCTGCCGGTCGAGCCAGATCGTCGGGATCTCCGCCACGGGCAGCCGCAGCCGGGTGGCCTTCGCGGTCAGTTCGATGCCGATCTCGAAGCCGGTCTTCGACTCGATGCCGACCTCGCGCACGAACTGCGTCGAATACGCCTTGAAGCTGTTCGTGGCGTCCCGGGTGCCGACCCGGGCGAACCAGTGCAGCGTGCGGCCGGCGGTGCGGGACAGGAACCGCTTGAACCGGGGCCCGCCCACCTGCTGCCCGCCGGGCATGTACCGCGACGCGGCGGCGACGACGACACCCCGGTCCACCAGCCGCGCCAGGTCCTCGATCTGGCGCGGGTCGTCGGAGCCGTCGGCCATGGTGACCACCGCGACCGGGGCCTGGGCCACGTCGATACCGAAGCGGATCGCGTTGGCCGGGCCGCGGCCGTAGGTGTTGAGCACCGGGCGGACCCGCGGGTCGCGGGCCTGCACCTGCAGGGCGTACGGCACGCTCGTGTCCTCGGGCATGTCGTGCACCACGAGGATCTCGGCCGGCATCATCACCTCGCGGAGGATGCGCTCGAGGCAGCGGACGAGGGCCTCGCCCTCGTTGTAGACCGGGATAACCACAGAGATCTGTGGCGACAAACTCATATACGCACGCCCTTGTTCGTCACGCCCCACATGTCCGCAACCGGGATTTCGGTTTCCAGGTCACGGTACTGCGGGTGCGGAGCGGCGATGATGAGCAGATCGGCGCGGGTGAGGACCTCGTCGAGCGGCACGAAACGGTCGTCCTTGACGTAGGGGTCGGTGCAGAGCGTCTCTTTGGCCCGCAGCATGACGACCTTGCGCAGCTTGTAGGCCAGCGACTCGCGGATGTCGTCGCTGCCGCCCTTGAACGCCATGCCGAGGATGCCGACCGTCATCTCCGACAGGTCGAAGCGCTCCTGCAGCTTCGACACGACGTAGAGCGGCAGGCCCTCGTTGATGAGCATGGCGCTGTGGCCGAGGACGAAGTTGTTGTTGTTGAACGCCGCGAGCTGCATGGTGTCCTTGAGCAGGCACGGCCCGGCGGCGAAGCCGGCGCCCGGCATGTCGGCCGCGCGCGGGTACTGGAACCGGATCGCGTGGCGGATCCGCTCGAAGTCCAGGCCGAAGTCGTTGGACATCATCCAGAACTGGTTGGCCGCGGCGAACTTGATGTATCGCCAGGTGTTGGTGAACAGCTTGGCGAGCTCCGCCTCCTCCGGCTCCAGGATCACGATCTGGCTGGCCAGGTTGCGGAAGAGCTTCTCGGCCCGCTCGGTCGCCTCCGGGGTGCGGGCGGCGACGATCTGCGGCAGCTCGAACAGCTCGGTCATCGCCTTGCCCTCGGCGATGCGCTCCGGGCAGAACGCCACGTCGGCGTTCACACCGAGCTTCTTGATGAGCTTCTCGGTGAGCGCGGTCACCCCCGGGTGAACCGTGCTGCGCAGCACGATGAGCTGGCCGTCGCGCAGGTATTCCGCGCAGCGCTCGATCGCCTTCGGCACGGCCGCGATGTTCGGGTTGAGGTGCTCGTCGACCGGGGTGCCCACGATCACGACCAGGTGCTCGGCCGTGGCGACCGTGGCCGGGTCGTTGCTGGCCTTGAGCCGGCCCTCGGCGACGGCGCTCGCGAGCGGCTCCGCGGCACCCTCCTCGTCGAACGGCAGCCGCCCGCTGTTGACCACGGCGACGGCGGCCTCGTTGATGTCGTACAGGGTCACCTGCAGGCCCCGGGAGGCCAGAGCGATGCCGAGCGGGAGCCCCACCCGGCCGCAACCACCGATCACCACGACGTCGGTGGTGAACCCCGCCGATGCACTGACGTCTGACACGCGCTGCCCCTTCAGCAAGATCGTGATCGATACCGGCGCTTGGCGCGGACCGGGCCCTCATGAAACGCCGCGAGCTGCGCGGAAAGTTCGGCTCGGCGCCGTGACGGTACCATCTCCGGCGAATCCGGGCCGGACGGAGCGTGAACCGCAGAGTCCGATATCGGATGCACGTGACGGCGGCCACAGTGGCTGTGTGGAAGCAGTGGCTGCCATGACATGCCATGGCAGCCACTGCTTCCACAGTGGTGATGTCAGGCGCCGCGCAGCACCGCGCCTAGGCGCTCGGTCGCGACCGCCACCGCCGCGTCGCGGGCGGCGAGCGCCTCCTCGCCGGTGAGCGTGCGGTCCGGCGCCCGGAACGTCAGCTTGTACGCCAAGGACTTGCGCCCCTCGCCGAGCTGCGCCCCGGAGTACACGTCGAAGAGCCGCACCGACTCCAGCAGCGGCCCGGCGCCCTCGGCGAGCGCCGCCTCGACCTCGCCGGCCGGGGTGGCCGCGTCGACCACGAGCGCGACGTCGATCAGCGCGGTCGGGAAGCTCGACAGCCGCGGCGCGATCGACACGCCCGGGATCGGCAGCGCGTCCAGCTCCAGCTCCATCGCCACGGTACGGCGGGGCAGGTCCAGGTCGGCGCAGACCGCCGGGTGCAGCTCGCCGGCGTGCCCGACGACGGTGTCGCCGACGAGCAGCGCCGCGCAGCGGCCCGGGTGCCACGGCGCCTCCGCCGCGGCGCGGACCGTCAGCTCGACGCCGGCGGCCGCGGCGACGGTCCGGGCGGCCTCGACCGCGTCGGCCCAGTCGGCCGGGCGCCCGCCGCCCCACCAGCCCGCCGGTTCGGCGTCGCCGGCGATGACGGCGGCCACGTGCCACGGCTGGCGCGGCAGCAGCTCGTCGACCGCGGCGAGCTCCTCGGCGCTCGGCGGCCCGTCGACCCCGGCGGCCGGCGCGACCCGCAGCGGCCCGTCGGGCAGGAAGACCAGCCCGATCTCGAACAGCGCCACGTCGCGCATTCCGCGGCCGAGGTTGCGGCGAAGGGCGGTGAGCAGCGGCGGCAGCAGCGTGGTGCGCATCGCCGGCTCCTCGTCGGACAGCGGATTGCGCAGCAGCACCGCCTCGCGGCGGGGGTCGCCGGCCGGGATGCGCATCGCGTCGAGCGTGTGCGTGCCCACGAACGGGTAGCACAGCGTCTCGACGTAGCCGGCGTCGGCGAGCGCCCGCCCGACGGTGCGCCGGCGGCGCTGGGTCGCGGTGAGGCCCCCGCCGGGCGGCGCGATCGGCAGCACGCTGGGGATCCGCTCGTACCCGTCGAGGCGCAGCACCTCCTCGGCGAGATCGGCCGGGTCGTTGAGGTCGTGCCGCCAGCTCGGCGGGGTGACGGTGAGCGTTTCACCGTCCGCGACGACCTGCGCGCCGATCATGGCGAGGATCTCCAGCACCCGCTCCGGGGCATAGTCGACCCCGGCCAGCTGCGACGGCCGCGCCACCGACATCGTGATCGGCGCCGGAGGCACCACCGCGGAGACGTCGGAGACGCCGGAGACGCCGGTGGACACCGTGCCGCCGCCGTGCTGCGCCAGCAGCGCCGCCGCCCGCGCGCAGGCCGCCGCGGTGATCTGCGGGTCGACGCCGCGCTCGTAACGCTTGCCGGCCTCGCTGGGCAGCTTGTGCCGGCGGATCGTGCGGGCCACCGAGCGCGGGTCCCAGTGCGCGGCCTCGAACAGCACGTCGACCGTCGCCGGGGACACCTCGGTGGTGGTGCCGCCCATGACCGCGGCGAGCGAGACCACGCCGGTGCCGTCGGCGATGACGATGTCCTCGGGGTCGAGCGCCCGGGTGACGCCGTCCAGCGTGGTCAGCTTCTCGCCGGCCTGGGCGCGGCGCACCACGAGCGGGCCGGTGAGCTGCCCGAGGTCCCAGGCGTGCATCGGCTGGCCCATCTCGATCATCACGTAGTTGGTGATGTCGACCGGCAGCGAGATCGCGCGGATGCCGGCCGTGGCCAGCCGCTGCCGGATCCACTGTGGGGTGGGCGCGGCCGGGTCGACGCCGCGCACGGCGACGGCGGTGAACCGGTCGCAGGCGACGCTGTCGAGGACCTCGATCGGGTACGCCTCACCGCCGTCGCCCTCCAGGCGGACGACCGCCGCGACCGGGTCGCGGTAGGCGCCGCCGAGGGAGTGCGACAGCTCGCGGGCGATGCCGCGGACCGAGAAGCAGTACCCGCGGTCCGGGGTGACGTTGACCTCGACCACGACGTCGTCGAGCCCGACCAGCGGGCGGGCCTCGTCGCCGGGCTTCGCCGTCTCCGGGGGCAGCACGATGATGCCCTCGTGGTCGTCGCTCACCCCGAGCTCGCGGCCGGAGCAGATCATGCCGTTGGAGACGTGCCCGTAGGTCTTGCGGGCCGAGATCGTGAAGTCGCCGGGCAGCACGGCGCCGGGCAGCGCCACCACGACCAGGTCGCCCTCGGCGAAGTTGCGGGCGCCGCAGATGATGCCCTGGGGCTGGTCGCCGCCGACGTCGACGAGGCAGTACCGGATGGGCTTCTTCAGCCCCTGCAGCTCCTCGATCGACTCGACCCGCCCGACGACGAGCGGCCCGGACACGGCGGCACCCGCGTCGAGCAGCTCCTCGACCTCCAGGCCGACCTTGACCAGGGCCTTCTCCAGCCCGTCGGCGTCGAGGCCGGCCGGCAGGTCGACGTGCTCGCGCAGCCAGGAAAGCGAAACGCGCACCTCAGGCCTCCCATCCGAACGCCCGCGCGTACCGCACGTCGCCCTCCACCATGTCGCGCATGTCGGCCGCCTCGTTGCGGAACATCAGCGCCCGCTCGATGCCCATGCCGAACGCGAAGCCGGAATACTCATCCGGGTCGATCCCGCACGCGCGCAGCACCCGCGGGTTCACCATGCCGCAGCCGCCCCACTCGACCCAGCGCGGGCCGTCGCGGTGCTGCGGGAACCACAGGTCGATCTCGGCGCCCGGCTCGACGAACGGGAAGTACGACGGCCGGAGCCGGGTCCGCGCCTGCGGGCCGAACATGCCCTTGACGAAGTTGTCCAGCGTGCCCTTGAGGTGGCCCATCGTGATGCCCTTGTCCACCACCAGGCCCTCGACCTGGTGGAAGACCGGGGTGTGGGTCGCGTCGAGCTCGTCGGTGCGATACACCCGGCCGGGGCAGATGATGTAGATCGGCGGCTTGCGGGTCGTCATCGTGCGCGCCTGCACCGGCGAGGTGTGGGTGCGCAGCACGACGCGCGAGTCCTCGTCCCGGGCCGGCGCACCGGCGCCCCCGGCGGCGACGAAGAACGTGTCCATCATCGAGCGCGCCGGGTGGTCGGGGTGCATGTTGAGGGCGTCGAAGTTGTACCACTCCCACTCGACCTCGGGCCCCTCGGCGACCTCGTAGCCCATGCTCACGAACAGGTCGCCGACCCGCTCCATGATCTTGGTCAGCGGGTGCTGGGCGCCCACCGGCCGGCGACCGGTCGGGAGGGTGACATCCACCGCCTCCTCCACGAGCACCCGCTCCTCGCGCTCGGCGGTGAGCACCGCCAGGCGGGCGTCGTAGGCGCCTTGGATCGCGACGCGGGCGAGGTTGACGCGCTTGCCGGCGTCGGCCTTGGCGGCCGGGGGCAGCGAGCCGATCTCGCGGCGGGCCAGGGACACCGGGGCGCGGTCGCCGAGGTGCTGGTGCTTCAGCGCGGCGAGCCCGTCGAGGTCGCCGGCGCCGGCGAACGCCTTGTCGGCCGCGGCGACCGCGTCGTCGAGCGCGCTCTGGTCGAGCAGCGCGGCCTGCTTCGGATCGTACGGATCAGTGCGGTACGTCATCGGACTCTTCCCACGGGAGATTGGCCTCGGACAGTGTAGTGAGGTCCGCCCGCCGGTCGTGGGAAGGTGTCAGGAGGGGTGAGGTCCCAGTCGCCCATCCATCAGCCCACCGTCACCGGCGGGCTGGATAAACAGGTTCACGGCTTCCTCCTCAGGGCTTTCGCCGAAGTGTACAGGCAGACGGCCGCGGCTGCCGCCAGGTTGAGGCTCTCGGCGCCGCCGTAGAGCGGCACCCGCACCCGCCGGTCGGCCTCGAGCTCCTTCGGCAGGCCGTGCGCCTCGGAGCCGAACAGCCAGGCGGACGGCCGGTCGAGGGTGGCGAGGTCGAACAGGTCGGTGTCGCCGTAGCCGTCGGCGGCGAGCACCTGGATGCCGGCCTCACGCAGCGCGGCGACGGTGGCCGCGGCGTCGCGGGCGCGGACCACGTCGACGTGGAACAGGCTGCCGGCGGAGGAGCGCACGGCCTTGCCGTTGTACGGGTCGACGGAGTCGCCGGCGAAGACGACGGCGGTGGCGCCGGCCGCGTCGGCGGTGCGCAGGACGGTGCCGGCGTTGCCGGGGTCGCGAATGTCGACGCAGACGGCGACCAGGCGCGGGCCGCGCTCGAGGGCGGCGGCGAGCGGGACGTCGCGCTGCTGGCAGACGGCAACCAGGCCCTGCGGCTGCACGGTTTCGGCGAGCGCCTGCATGGCGCCGTCGTCGACGAGGGAGGCGCCGGCGGTCAGCTCCGGGTAGCGGTCCACCGCGTCGGCGGTGGCGAAGACCTCGGCGACGGCGCCGGTCCTGAGCGCCTCCCGGACGGCCTGCGGGCCCTCGGCCAGGAAGCGGCCGGTCTCGTCGCGGTCCCGGCGGCGATGCAGGCGCCGGGCGGCGACGACCCGGGGCGTCCGAACGGTGAACACCCCGGGTCGCGACTGCTGTGCGTGCGGATCAGGCTGCGGCAACGGCCGACTTCGCCACCTGAACCAGGCCGCTGAACGCCTTCTCGTCGCTGACCGCGAGCTCGGCGAGGATCTTCCGGTCCACCTCGACGCCGGCGAGACGCAGGCCCTGGATGAGGCGGTTGTAGGTCAGGCCGTTCGCGCGGGCCGCGGCGTTGATGCGGGTGATCCACAGCTGGCGGAAGTCACCCTTGCGGTCGCGACGGTCGCGGTAGGCGTACTGCATCGAGTGCAGCACCTGCTCCTTGGCCTTGCGGTACAGGCGCGAGCGCTGCCCGCGGTAGCCGCTGGCGGTCTCCAGGACGGTGCGGCGCTTCTTCTGGGCATTCACTGCCCGCTTCACGCGTGCCACGGTTCGTTACTCCTCATGCGAGACCGGCCCGGGGTCGTGCCCGATGGAAGGCCGGTCGAAAAGTCAAGGAAGGTCGGGGGGAGAGCGCCGCTGGTTATCGGCCGAGGAGCTTGTTGACCTTGCGGGTCTCCGACTTGGCGAGCTCGACGTTGCCGCTCAGGCGCCGAGTCTCACGGCTGGACTTGACCTCGAGGCGGTGCCGCTTGCCCGCCGGCTCGCTGAGGATCTTGCCGCGACCGGTGATCTTCACGCGCTTCTTCATCCCGGAGTGCGGTTTGAACTTCGGCATGCTTGTGTTGCCCTTCATTCATCGGGTGCGCCGGCACCCTGCCGTCGACGTGGCGTCAGGGTGCCATGGCGTTCCGGCGCGCAGCCGGGAACTCCGCGTTGTGCGGGGCCCGCCCGCACGACGCGGTGGTTGATATGACGTAGTGCCTGGTCGGCGGTGCCGCCCCGGCGTTGTTACGCCTGGTCGGCGGTGACGACCTCGGGCAGCCCGGCGACTGCTTCGCCCTCCGGGCTCGCGCCGCCGTCCGCCTTCGCCTCGCGGCTCTGGGTCGCCGCGGCCTTCACGTTGCGGTGAGGTGCCAAGACCATGATCATGTTGCGGCCGTCCTGCTTGGGCGCGGCCTCGACGAAGCCCAGCTCCGAGATCTCCTCCGAGAGCTTGCGCAGCAGCCGGAAACCAAGCTCCGGGCGGCTCTGCTCGCGGCCACGGAACATGATCGTTACCTTGACCTTGTCGCCCGCCTTCAGGAACCGCACCACGTGACCCTTCTTGGTCTCGTAGTCGTGCGGATCGATCTTCGGGCGGAGCTTCATCTCCTTGATGACGGTCTGCTGCTGGTTACGCCGGGCTTCCCGGGCCTTGAGCGCGCTCTCGTACTTGAACTTGCCGAAGTCCATGAGCTTGCAGACGGGCGGGCGTGCCATGGGCGCAACTTCGACCAGGTCCAAGTCCACGTCGGCGGCCAGCTGGAGTGCGCGCTCAAGCGGGACGATGCCCACCTGCTCACCCTCCGGACCGACCAGCCGGACTTCACGTGCCCGGATCTGCTCGTTGACGCGTGGCTCGACGCTGATGTGGCCTCCTCAATAGGTGTTTCAACTCATATGGTCAACGCATCCCGCGTGTCCGGCATTTCCGGCCCTTTCGGGTCGGCGCCGACGGCAACGCCAAAAACCCCCGCCGCGCGTGCGCAGGCGAGGGCCGTTCGACCCGTCCACACGAAGCGGACCGGTCGGACCGGACCCGGCCGCCTACAAGCCGCACGGGTGGGGACCTCGACGGTCCCGCTTTCGGACACCCCGTTTTGGGACGGGATGCGGTCGACGCCGACTACTCTACCACGGCCGGTGTCCGGCTCGCGGTGTGCAGGGCCCGCAGCTCGCGGGCGGCCCGCACGGCGTAGTCCTTGTCGGCCATCTGCACCGCCATGACCGCGACCCGCTCGTCGTCGTGCAGGTCGAGGGTGAGCCACGGGGCGCCGCGGCCGAAGGTGACCGCCCGCACCACGTCCCAGGGCAGGTCGTAGGTGCCGATGATGTTGCGCACCCGCACCCCGCGCTCGTCGGCCTCGACCCGCGGCCGGGTCATCAGCAGGATGCCGGCCGCGGCGCACAGGCCCAGGCCGATCATCGCCGCCTGGTCGCCGCGCTGGAAGTATCCGGGCCCGTCACCCGTCTTGCCGTGCAGCCCGAACGCGATCAGCGTGAAGACCACGACGACGACGAACGCGAGGACGTAGGCGATGATCCGGGCCCGTTGGGGCCGCGCGGTGACCGGGGAAGGCGTGCTCACGGCCCCAGTCTGCCACTACAGCCGGCAGGCGTGGATTCCGGTCACCAGGATGGCGCGGGCGCCCACCTCGTAGAGCTCGTCCATGATCCGGTGCACGTCGGCCTGCGGCACCATCGCCTGGACCGCCACCCAGCCCTCGCGGTGCAGCGGGGAGATGGTCGGCGACTCGATGCCGGGGGTCAGCGCGACCGCGGCGTCGAGCGAGTCGGCCTTCACGTCGTAGGCGAGCATGACGTACTGCCGGGCGACGAGGACGCCCTGCAGGCGGCGCAGCAGCTGCGGTACACCCGAGGGAAGCTCCTCGCCGGCCCGGCGGATGAGGACCGCCGAGGACTTGAGGATCGGCTCGCCGATCGTGTCGAGCCCGGCCTGCCGCAGGGTCTTGCCCGTCTCGACCACGTCGGCGATGACGTCGGCGACGCCGAGGCGGATCGCGTTCTCCACGGCGCCGTCGAGCCGGATGACCTCGGCGGCCACGCCGTGCTCGGCGAAGTAGCGCTCCATGACGCCCGGGTAGGCGGTGGCCACGCGCAGCCCCTCGAGGTCGGCGGGGCTCGAGCCCTTCAGCGAGCCGGGCACGGCGGCGAACCGGAAGGTGGCCTTGCCGAAGTTGAGGTCGAGCACCTCGACGGCCGGGCTACCCGCGTCGATGAGCAGGTCGCGGCCGGTGATGCCGAGGTCGAGGTCGCCGGAGCCGACGTACGTGGCGATGTCGCGCGGGCGCAGGTAGAAGAACTCGACGCCGTTGGGCTCGTCCCGGCAGAGCAGGTCCTTGGGGTCGGAGCGCTGGCGGTAGCCGGCCTCCTGGAGCATCTGGGCGGCGGGCAGGGCGAGGGTGCCCTTGTTGGGCACGGCGATGCGAAGCATTCGGTTGTCTCCAGACGGGTGGCGGGGTTTTCGGGAAGGACGGGACCGAACTACAGATGTCGGTAGACGTCTTCCAGCGACAGCCCAGTCGCCAGCATCAGGCACTGCACCTGGTACAGCAGCTGCGAGAGCTCCTCCGCGGTGCGCTGCGGGCCCTCGTGCTCGGCCGCCATCCAGCTCTCGGCGGCCTCCTCGACGACCTTCTTGCCGATGAAATGCACGCCCTTCTCCAGCGCCGCCACGGTGCCGGATCCGGGGGTGCCCGCCGCCGCCTTGGCGCTCAGCTCGGCGAACAGCTCGTCGAAGGTCTTCACGGGCTCGAATTCTCGCAGGCCCCGGGCCGGAAACGGAATCCGGTTACCGACAGGCGTGTCGCGCCTCACCCGACCGAGAAGTCATGGTCGTCGACCCACTGGATGCTGCCGTCCCTCAGCGAGACGAAGTAGGCCTCCACGGTGTACCGCCCGGAGGCGAGCGTCAGCGGCACACGCGCCTCCCCCAGCGCCGGCGCGCCCGCGCTCAGTCGCACCACCCGCTCGGCGACCAGCTGCCCGCCCGTCCCGCGGATGCGCAGGTTGACGGTCCCCTCGGGCACGATCCCGGCCAGGTACACCGTGAACGACTTGCCGACGACCGCGCCCTGCTCCGGCTCGATGACCCAGACCGGCGCCTGGACGTCGGCCATGGGCGCCTGGCGCAGCACCCCGCCGGTGTCGGCGATCCCCCACAGCCGGGCCACGGGCGCGCCGTCGACGAGGAGGCGAACGCCGTCGCTCCGCTTCATCGACGTGTACGTCGAGACTGCGGCCACCGTGTACACGAGTTGCTGCACCGCGAGGTCCGCGGTGCCGTTGACCGGGCTCGTCACCGGGCTCGTCACCGGTCCAGGCCCGACGTCGCCGAGGTCGACCGTCACCTGGCCGCCGGCCAGGGTCACGCCGTGCACGGTGACGCCGGCGGGCCACAGGGTGCGGTAGTCCGGGTCGGCCGACTCGCCGCGCAGGGACATGTCGACGGCGGCGAGGACGCGGGCGCGGTCGCTGTCCTCGGCGAGCGTGACGGGCCGGAACTCGCGGTACAGGCGGCCGTTTCGGGCGAAGTACACCGGAAGACTGACCGTCTTGGCGCTCGGCGTGACGCTCGGCGGTGCGACGATGTCCGATTTTTCGGGCCTACTGGCACTTGGCGGCGGTGGCTGGGTGGCCCGGGTGCCGGCGACGAACACCGCGCCGGCCGCGATCGCCGTCGCGACCGCCGCCACCGCGCCGATCATCGCCCACGCGCCGCGGCGGCGGGCGCGGGCGGTGCGCATCCGGATCCGCGCCAGCGCGTCCGGCGACGCCTCGACCTCGTCGGCCCGGGCGAGCAGCGCCTCCCGGAGCCGCTGCTCGGGCCCGCTTTCCTGTGGCCTCATAGCGCCTGCTCCAGACTCTGCCGCAGCGCGGCCATTCCGCGCGCCGCGTGGCTCTTGACCGCGCCGCGGCTGACCCCCATGGCGTCGGCGATCTCGGCCTCGGAAAGCTCCGCGTAGTACCGCAGGACGATCGCCTCCCGCTGGCGGGCGGGCAGGCGGCGTACCGCGTCCAGGACCTCCCGGTGCCGCAGCAGGCTCAGCGCGCCGGTCTCCGCGCTCGCCACCTCCTGCGGCTCCGTCGTTCCGCGGGCGAGGTGCCGCTCGGCCACCCCGCGCCGGCGTAACGCCGACCGGGCGCCGTTGAGCACGCTGGTGCGCAGGTAGGCGAGCGCCTTGTCCGCGTCGCGCAACCGCCGCCAGCGGTGGTGCAGGGCCACGTACGCGTCCTGCACCACGTCCTCGGCCACCAGGTCGTCGTGCAGCAGCAGTACCGCGAGCCGGACCAGCCCGCGGTAGTGCGCGGAGAACAGCGCGGCGATCGCGTCGTCCGCGCTCCATCCGCGCACGTCGTCGTCGCGCGCGGGCTCCCTGGGGGTCGCCACCTGCACCGGCCCACCGTCCCATGCCGCTGCCGCGGCGTCGGCCATCACACACGGACGACGCGCGGGTGCGCCCATCGGTTTACCGGTCGGATCACATGGTTACCCTGTCGATCGTGGATACGGAGCCGAAGTACACCGACGAAGAGTGGGGCCTGCTCGTCGGCCTCCCGCAGTCCGTCTTGATCGCGGCGTCCCAGGCCGAGCCCGACGGCAGCCGGCGCACCCGCGAGGAGTGGACGGCCGGCATGACCGCCATCGCGGACGGCCGCGGCTCGTCCAGCCCCCTGGTGAAGTCCGTCGCGGCCGAGGTGGTCTCGCGCCAGGGCGACGTCACCGACGGCGACGAGCCGCCGATCATCGAGTTTCCGGACCGCGACGCCGGCCTGGCCGACGTGATCTCCCGCGCCCGCGCCGCGCACGAGCTCCTCGCCGCGAAGGCCGGGCCGGCCGACGCCGAGTCGTACCGCTACTGGGTCGTCACCGTGGCCGACCAGGTCGTCGGCGCCGCCCGGACCGGCGGCGTGCTGGGCCTGGGCGGCGAGCAGGTGACCCAGGCGGAGCGCACCTTCCGCGACGACCTGGCTACGGCCCTCGAGATCTGAGGCTGTTTCCAGCCGGCGCGCCGTCCAGGGCTCCGAGCCGGGTTCGCCATGATCACGAAGCGACACTTCGCGATCATGGCGCACCGACGGCGTTCAGGACTTCGCGACCAGGCGCAGCGCGACCGCCGCATCCAGCGCGGCCAGGGCCGCCGCGTAGCCCTTGTCCTCCGCGGACTCCTCGAACCCGGCCCGCGCCCGGGCCTGGTCGTAGTTGTCCACCGTCAGCACGCCGTGCGCCACCGGCGTCGACTCGTCCAGGGCGACGCGGGTGAGGCCGTCGGTCACGGACTGGCAGACGTACTCGAAGTGGGCCGTGTCCCCCCGGACCACCACGCCCAGGGCGACCACCGCGTCGAAGCGGTGCGCCAGCGCCTGCGCCAGGACCGGCAGCTCGACCGCCCCGTCGACCCGGGCGACCGTGATGTGGTCGACGTTGGACGCCTCGCCGGCCGCGATCGCCCGGCTCAGCATGTGGTCGACCAGCTCGCCGTGCCACCGGGTGGCGACGATCCCCAGGGTCAGCCCCGTGCCGTCCACCCGTTGCAGGACGGGTGCCCCACTACCAGCCATTACGCAAGTCCCTCCGCGACCTCGTCGAGCTCGTCCAGCAGGTGCCCCATCCGGTCCCGCTTGGTGCGCAGGTAACGCACGTTCTCCGGGTGCGGCCGGGTCGGCAGGGGCACGCGACCCAGCACGGACAGACCGTACCCCTCCAGACCTGCCCGCTTTGCCGGGTTGTTCGTGAGAAGCCGCATCGTTTTGATGCCGAGGTCGACGAGGATCTGCGCGCCGGTGCCGTAGTCGCGGGCGTCGGCGGGCAGGCCGAGGTCGAGGTTGGCGTCCACGGTGTCGCGGCCGAGGTCCTGCAGCTGGTACGCCTGCAGCTTGTGGATCAGGCCGATCCCCCGGCCCTCGTGCCCCCGCATGTAGAGGACCACGCCGCGGCCTTCCGCCGCGACCATCTTCATGGACGCCTCCAGCTGGGGGCCGCAGTCGCAGCGCACCGAGCTGAACACGTCGCCGGTGAGGCACTCGGAGTGCACCCGCACGAGCACGTCCTCGCCGTCGCCGAGGTCGCCGTAGACGAGGGCGATGTGCTCGCCGTTGCCGAACTGCTGGGTGTACCCGACCGCGCGGAACACCCCGTGCTCGGTCGGCAGCCGGGTCTCGGCCACGCGCTCGACCTGCTTCTCGGTGTGCCGGCGGTACGCGATGAGGTCGGCGATGCTGATCAGCGCCAGGTCGTGCTCGGCGGCGAACTTCCGCAGGTCCGGCAGGCGCATCATGGTGCCGTCGTCGTTGACCATCTCGCACAGCACGCCGGCCGGGCGCAGGCCGGCCATGGTGGCCAGGTCGACGGCCGCCTCGGTGTGGCCGGCCCGGCGCAGCACACCGCCGTCCTTGGCGCGCAGCGGCACGATGTGCCCGGGGCGGGTGAGGTCGTGCGGCTGGGTGTCGGCCGAGGCGAGCAGGTTGATGGTGCGGGCGCGGTCGGCGGCGGAGATCCCGGTGGTGCCGCCGAAGCGCGCGTCGACGGTCACCGTGTACGCGGTGCCGCGGCGATCCTGGTTCGTGCGGTACATCGGCGGGAGATCCAGGCGGTCGGCCTCGGCCTCGGTGATCGGCACGCAGATGTACCCGGAGGTGTAGCGCACCATGAACGCGACCAGCTCGGGGGTGGCGAACTCGGCCGCGAAGATCAGGTCGCCCTCGTTCTCGCGGTCCTCGTCGTCGACGACGATCACGGCACGGCCGGCGGCGATCTCCTTGACGGCCCGCTCGATCGGGTCGAGGCCAGTGACCGGCGCGTTCGCAACGCCGCCTCCGCTTCGCTCCGGGGCGCTCATGACAGCCGCGCCTTCCCGAGCAGCTTCTCCACGTACTTCGCCATGATGTCGACCTCCAGGTTGACCCGCTCGCCGACGCCCTTGGCGCCGAGCGTGGTGAGTTTGAGCGTCGTCGGGATCAGCCCGACCGAGAACGTGTCGTCCGTGACGGCGGTGACGGTGAGCGAGATCCCGTCGACGGTGATGGAGCCCTTCTCCACCACATACCGGCTCAGCCCCTCGGGCAGCGAGAACGTGACCGTCTCCCACTGGTCGCCGGCCTCGCGGGACAGGACCGAGCCGACCCCGTCCACGTGGCCCTGCACGATGTGCCCGCCGAGGCGGGTGGCGACGGTCGCGGCGCGCTCGAGGTTGACGGCCGCCCCGGCCCGCAGCGCGCCGAGGGTCGAGCGCTTGAGCGTCTCGCCCATCACGTCGGCGGTGAAGACGCCGTCGGCGTTGTCGACCACGGTCAGGCAGACCCCGTTGACGGATATCGAGTCGCCGTGGGCGGCGTCGGAGGCGACGGTCGTACCGCGGATCGCGAGCCGGGCGGAGTCGCCCAGCTCATCGATCCCGACGACCGTGCCGAGCTCTTCGATGATGCCGGTGAACACTGCTCACGCACCTTTCACTGTTGCCGTCAGGCGCACGTCGGGCCCGATCCTGGCAAGGTCGACAACGTCGAGCGTCAATGCCTCGGCGATGCTGGAAATTCCCGCGAAGCCCAGCGCCGCGGGGCCGGCGCCGAGGAGCTTGGGCGCGAGGTACGCGACGACCCGGTCGACCAGCCCCGCGGCCAGGAACGCGCCCGCGAGCGTCGGGCCGCCCTCCAGCAGCGCGACGCGGACCCCGCGCGCGTACAACTCGCGGAGCATGGCCGGCAGGTCGGCGCGCCCGTCCTCCCCCGGCGCCACGACCCACGTCGGCGCCGAAGGATCAAAAACCTGCAAGCCGGGTTCGGTACCTCGGGTGCCTCCGACGACCACGCGCAGCGGCTGGCGGGCCGCGAGCACGCCCGCCGGCGAACGCACGGTGAGCTGCGGATCGTCGGCCAGCACGGTGCCGATCCCGGCGATGATCGCGTCGACGCCGGCCCGCAGCCGGTGCACGTCGGCCCGCGCGTCCGGCGACGTGATCCACTTGCTCGTGCCGTCCGCGGCGGCGGAGCGCCCGTCGAGTGTGGCCGCGAACTTCCAGATGACGTAAGGGGTGCCGCGGGAAACGGCGGTGAGCCAGCCCTCCATGGCGTCGTGGGCGAGCTCGTGCAGTACCGAACCCATGTCCACGACGACCCCGGCGGACCGCAACGTCTCGGCGCCGCCCGCGGCGACCGGGTTGGGGTCGCGGACGCCGGCCACGACGCGCGCCACCCCCGCCGCGACCAGGGCGCGCGAGCAGGGGCCGGTGCGGCCGGTGTGGTCGCAGGGCTCCAGCGTGACGTAGGCGGTGGCGCCGCGGGCCAGCTCGCCGGCCTGCCGCAACGCCCCGACCTCGGCGTGCGGCCCGCCGGCCGGCGCGGTGCGCCCCTCGCCGACGATGCGGCCGCCGGGGGCCACGATGACGCAGCCGACGTTGGGGTTGGGGCTGGTCTCGCCGAGGCTCAGGCGCGCCAGCTCGATGGCGCGTCGCATGAACGTCTCGTCGTCTGCCATGGCCCTCTCCCGCGTGGTCCGTGATCACACGCGGGGGGACGCCGACGGATCCCGGCCAAGAGGCGCCGGGAAGCGCGCAGCAGCCCACCGGCCCGCCCGACTCGGGCGACACCGGATCCCGCGCGCTGAACTCCCATCCGGACTGTGACCGTCGGCCCTGGACTCACACCAGGTCCACCGGCCGATGGCTTCGACCGGGTCGCGGGCTCCCGGCCCGTAGTGGGCCGGTTACCGCCGGTTCGGAATTTCACCGAGCCCCGCCAGCGCGTGGTGGGTACTTGACCTGAGTCTTACACAGAACTCGCGGTCCTTACCGGGTCATGCCCGGGGATATGCGTCACAACTCGACGGCGCTGCGCCGGTCGACCGCCACGTAGTTGCCGTTGTGCTTCTTGGCCACCTTCTTCATCTCGGTGGCGATGGCGATGATCTCGCGCGGGTCGGTGAACCTGCCGCTCTCGGGCGTGCCGATGGCCACCCCGATCGACAGCGTCACCAGGTTGGCCTGCTGCACCTCGCCGGCGCGCGAGACCACCTCGATGTACCCACGCTCGGCGTCGACCTGGTCGTACAGCGCGTCGGCGGCGGCCTGGAACTCCAGGATCGCCTTCGTCGTGAGCTCCTTGAGCTGCTCGGGCGCGCACACGATCAGGAAGTCGTCCCCGCCGATGTGCCCCAGGAACGCCGGCGGCAGCCCGACCTCGACCACGGCCCGGTGCAGCGCCCGGGCGAGCGAGATGATGAACTCGTCGCCGCGCGCGAACCCGTAGACGTCGTTGACCGGCTTGAACCGGTCGATGTCGACGTGCGACACCGCGAAGTCGGTGCCGGCCCGCGCCCGGTCCGTGATCTCGCGCAGGATCCGGGAGTTGCCCGGCAGCCCCGTCAGCGGCGAGACCTCGCGGTTCTCCTGGTTGCGCCGCAGCGTGGAGCGCACCCGCGCCACCAGCTCCAGCGTGTCGAACGGCTTGACCAGGTAGTCGTCCGCCCCCGCCTGCAGCCCGATCACCTTGTCCGCGGTCTGCCCGCGCGCCGTCAGCAGGATCACCGGCATCGACGCGGTCATCGGGTCGGCGCGCAGCCGGCGGGTGAGCTCGAGCCCGTCGAGCTGCGGCATCATCCAGTCGACGACCACCAGCGCCGGCTTGTACTCCTGGATCAGCGACAGCGCCGTGGCCCCGTCGTGCGCGAGCAGCACGTCGAACCCTTCGAGGTTGAGATTGACCTCGATGAACCGGGCGATGTCGACGTCGTCGTCGACCACGAGAATGACGTCGCGTTCGCCCACTGCCGTCCCGTCTGTTCGTTTCGTGCTCTTCCACCGCTTTCCGCGGCCTTGCTGTCTGGTTCTATCCCATTTGGTCAGGTTTAGCCTGGGCTGCTCCGCCTCGCTTGTCCAGGCTTGTCCAGGGCCTAGCCGTTCGAGGCGATGGCCCGCAGCTTGCGCACGGCCGCGGCAGGGTCCTCCGCCCCGTACACGGCGGTCCCGGCCACGAACGTGTCCGCCCCCGCCTCGGCACACGCCGCGATGGTATCTTCGGCCACTCCGCCGTCGACTTCAATGCGCAGCTCGAGATGCCCGGCGTCGATATGCCGCCGGGCGGTACGCACCTTGTCGAGCATCTCGGGCAGGAACGCCTGCCCCCCGAACCCCGCCTTGATCGTCATGATGAGCAGCAGGTCGAAGTGGGGCAGCAGCTCGAGGTATCCGTCGACGGGCGTGTCCCGGTCGATCGCCAGCCCCGCCCGGCTCCCCGCGGCCCGCAGATCCTTGGCGATCGCCACCGGATCGGTCGCGGCCTCGGCGTGAAAGGTGACGTTGTACGCCCCCGCCTCCGCGTAGTCGGGCGCCCACCGAGCCGGGTCCGCGATCATGAGATGACAGTCGAACGGCAACGTGGTCGCCTTCCGCAGACTCTGCACCACGGGCAGCCCGATCGTGAGATTCGGGACAAAATGGTAGTCCATGACATCCACGTGCAACCAGTCCGCGGCCCCCTCGACGGCCCGCGCCGCAGAGGCGAGCCGAGCGAAGTCCGCAGCAAGAATCGAAGGCGCGATCACGTTGTCCGACACAGCGTGATGCTATCGAGCCCGCCCCTCACCCACGCCGGGTCCCGCCGCCGGATGGCTGGAGCCGTCCACGGACGAGGGATCGCGGGCGATGCGTTGACAGCTTCGGTCGATGTCCGGCGAATCGGCCTCCAAGCTGCGAGAATGGTCACCATGGATGTCGTCGAGGCGATCGTTGGCGATCACGTGCGGTTCGAGCATCTGTTGCGGGTGCTGCGGGCGCGCGACGTCGATGCCGCGGCGGTCCGGCAGCGGCGGGTCGCCGGGCGGGCGGAGCTCGCGGACCTGCTCGTCGGGCACGCCCGCGCCGAGGAGTCCGAGGTCTACCCGAAGCTCCGCGAACTCGCCGGCGGCGGCGCGCACGTCGAGCACGGGGCGGACGAGCACGTCGACGGGCACCGCAAGCTGCTGGCCCTGCTCGACGTGGAGGACGTGCTGTCCACCGGCTTCGACCGGGCGCTGGGCAAGCTGGCGAACTCGCTCGCCCACCACGTCGACGAGGAGGAGCGAACGCTGCTCAACGACGCCCGGCTGCAGCTGGACCCGGCGACCCGCGAGGCGCTCGGCGCGGCCTGGATCGCCGAGCGGGACCGGCTCGTCGCGGCCCGCTGCGGCAGCCGTGCCGCCGTCGCGGCGCTCATCCCCGACGCGCTGCCGCCGGCACCTCCGCACCAGCGAGACCCGCGCACGCACACCTCGGACGCACGCTAGGCGCTTCGGCGCAGCAGGGCCACGAACATCGCGTCCGTGCCGTGGCGGTGCGGCCACAGCTGCACCGTCGGGCCGGTGCCGGGCTCCGGGAGGGACGGCGGCAGATACGGGCGCGCGTCGACGAGGTCCACGTCGATCGAGGAGCGCCGGGCCGCCTCCGTGACCGAGACCTCCGTCTCGGCCTGATGCGGCGAGCACGTCACGTAGGCGACGACGCCTCCCGGCCGTACCGCCTGGAAGGCAGCCTGCAGCAGCTCCCGCTGCAGGCGGGTCAGCGGCGGCAGGTCGGACGGCTGGCGCCGCCACCGCGCCTCCGGGCGGCGCCGCAGCGCGCCCAGGCCCGTGCACGGCGCGTCGACGAGGACCCGGTCGAAGGCGCCGGCGGGCAGGTCCGGGTCCTTGCCGACGTCGCGGCCGTCCGCGTTGATGGTGTAGACCGGCAGGCCCCTCGTGGCCTGCGCGACGAGCGCGGCCCGGTGGTGGGCGACCTCGACGGCGGTGACGTGGGCGCCTCGCTCGGCGGCGAGCGCGCCGAGCAGGCCCGCCTTGCCGCCGGGGCCCGCGCACAGGTCGAGCCAGCGCTCGTCGGCGCCGCTGACGGGGGCGCCGGCGAGGACCGACGCGACCAGCTGGCTGCCCTCGTCCTGGACGTGGGCGAGGCCCTCGCGGATCGCCGGGATCGAGGCCGGGTCGCCGCCGCCCGCGAGGACGACCGCGTACGGCGAGTACCGGCCCACGGCGGCGCCGGGCAGCGAGGCCGCCAGGTCGGCGGGGGCGATGCGGCCGGGGCGGGCACACAGGTGTACCGGCGGCGGAAGATTGTCGGCATCGAGCGCCAGCTCGGCCTCGTCGAGCGAGCCCAGCGCGTCGACGAACGCGTTGACGATCCACTGCGGGTGCGCGTGGACGAGCGCGGCCCGGGCGACCGGGTCGGCAGGAGCGAGCCGCTCGAGCCACGCGTCGCGGCCCGCCTCGCCGACGCGGCGCAGGACGGCGTTGGCGAAACCGGCGGCGCCGGGCACGAGCGAGCGGACCAGGTCGACCGTGGTCGCGACTGCGGCGTGGGCGCCGACGCGCATGTGCAGCAGCTGGTATGCGCCGATGCGCAGCGCGTCGCGGACCGGCGGGTCGATGCGCTCCATCGGGCGGTCGGCCGCCGCGGCGACGATCGCGTCGAGGGTGCCGGTCTGGCGCAGCGTGCCGTACGTCAGCTCCGTCGCGAACGCCGCGTCCCGCCCGCCCACGCCGTTCTCGCGCAGCAGCCGGGGCAGGACCAGGTTGGCGTACGCGTCGTCGCGGTGCACGGCGGCGACGGCCTCGTACGCGGCCTCCCGCGCCGGGTCGATGGCCGGCCGGCGACCGCGCGGCGGGCGGGCGAGCCGGTCGTCGCGCCCGCCGTCGGGCCGCTGCCCGGGTCCGCGCCGGGGCACGGGCTTCATCAAGACACGCGCTCCCCGGACTCGACCCGCGCGCCGCGCGCCCACGCGTCGGCGGGCATCGCCTTCTTGCCGGGGGCGGTGACCGTGCCGAGCACGACGGGCACGGTGCCGGTGCCGATCAGCACGCGGTTGCGCTCGACGGCGAGCACGCCCGGCGCCGGCGCGGGCGACCCGGCGATGACGGTCGCCGCGGTCAGCGGTGTGACGGGGCCGAGCTTGAGCCGCTCGCCCCGGAACGTCGTCCACGCGCCCGGCGCCGGGGTGCACGCCCGGATCCGCCGGTCGACCGCGAACGCGGGCTCGGTCCAGCGCACCGCCGCGTCCTCGACGGTCAGCTTCGGGGCCGTCGACACGCCTTCAAGCGGCTGCGGTACCGCGGCGAGCGCGCCCGCCGCGATCCCGTCGAGCACCCGGACCAGCAGTTCGGCGCCCGAGCGCGACAGGCGCTCGAGGAGGTCGCCGGACGTGTCGCGCGGCCCGATCGACTCGGTGAGCGTGCCGAACACCGGCCCGGTGTCCAGGCCCTCCTCCAGCAGGAAGAGGCTCGCCCCGGTGATCTCGTCACCGTGCAGGACCGAGTGCTGCACGGGCGCGGCGCCGCGCCAGGCCGGCAGCAGCGAGAAGTGCAGGTTGACCCAGCCGTGGCGGGGGATGTCGAGGGCCGCCCGCGGTACCAGGGCGCCGTATGCGACCACGGGTGCGCAATCGGGCCGCAGGTCCCGCAGCTGCTCGAGGAACTCCGGGTCGCGGGGCTTGGCCGGGGTCAGGACCCGGATGCCGCGCTCGGTCGCCCAGGCGCTGACCGGGGACGGCACCAGCTGGCGGCCGCGGCCGGCGGGCGCGTCGGGCCGGGTGACGACCGCCACGAGCTCGTGCTGCGAGGCGGCGATGGCGTCGAGGGCGGGCAGGGCCACGGCCGGCGTGCCCGCGAAGACCAGCCTCATCGGATGCCGAACAGCCCGTGCGGGCTGGTCTTGACGACCGGGGGCGCGTCGGGGGTGTACCACTCCGCCGCCCGGATCTCCTTCATCGCCTGCTTGCGCCGCTCGGCGTCGAGCCGGTCGACGAACAGCACGCCGTCGAGGTGGTCGGTCTCGTGCTGCGCGCAGCGGGCCATCAGCCCCGTGCCGACGATCTGGATCGGGTCACCGTGCTGGTTGAAGCCCTTGGCGATGACGTTCTGCCGCCGCTTGGTGTCGACGTACACCCCGGGGATCGACAGGCAGCCCTCGGGCCCGTCCTGCTCCTCCTCGTCGGGAAACTCGAGCACGGGGTTGACCAGATGCCCGACGACGTCGTCGACGTCGAACGTGAACACCCGGAGCCCGACCCCGATCTGGGGCGCGGCGAGGCCGGTGCCATTCTGCTGGCGCATGGTGTCGAGCAGGTCACTCACGACCTTGCGCAGCTCCTTGTCGAAGTCGACGACCGCGTCGGCGGGCGTGCGCAGCACCGGGTCGCCGAACAGGCGGACGGACTGGACAGTCAAGCGGCACCTCATTTATCCGAAATGCGAGTTTGCCCGAAATCGGGTCGTTCCAGTCTAGGCTAGCTTTTACACGTGTCCGACTCGCCTCGCGTCTCGTTGCGGTCGCTGCTGCCCTACCTTCGCGATCACCGGGCCACCCTCGCCGTCGTCGGTGTCCTCTCCCTGCTCGGGTCCGTCACCACCCTCGCCCAGCCGCTGCTCACCCGCCGGGTCCTCAACGGGCTGCAGGCCGCCAACCCGGTCTGGCGCACCGTCGCGCTGCTCGTCGTCGTGCTCGCGGCCGTCGCGGTGCTCAACGCGGTGCGCGACTACCTGCTCCAGCGCACCGCCGAGGGGCTCGTGCTCACCTCGCGCCGGCGGCTGACGCGGCACCTGCTGCGGCTGCCCATCAGCGAGTACGACCAGCGCCGCACCGGCGACCTGCTCTCCCGCGTGGGCGCGGACACCACCCTGTTACGGGCCGTGGTCACCTCGGGACTGTTCGAGACCGTCACCGGCGCGGTCATGGTGCTCGGCGCGGCGACCGCGATGGTGCTGCTCGACCCGATCCTGTTCCTCACCGCCGGCGCCGGGCTGGCGCTGGGGCTGTCGATCGCCGTGGTGTTCTCCCGGCGGGTGCGCCCGGCCTCGGAGGCGGCGCAGGCCCGCATCGGCGAGATGACCAGCGCCGTCGAGCGCGCGCTGTCGGCCGCCCGCACGATCCGCGCCAGCAACGCCGAGGAGCGCGAGATCGCCACCGTCGAGACGAGCGCCGAGGAGGCGTACCGCGCGGGCGTGCGCATCGCCCGCCTGCAGGCCCTCATCGGCCCGGCGAGCATCGCCGCGATCCAGGGCGCGTTCCTGCTACTGCTCGGCGTCGGCGGCGCGCGCGTGGCCGCCGGGACGATCTCCGTCGGGGACCTCGTCGCGTTCGTGCTCTACCTGTTCTTCCTGGTCATGCCGCTGGGGCAGGCGCTGCACGCGTACACGCAGCTGCAGACCGGCCTGGGGGCTCTGCAACGCATGGAGGACATTCTGGCGGTACCGCTGGAGGCCGACGCCGGCACCGCACAGCCCGCCGGCGGCGTCGTCGCGGTGGCGTTCGACCGCGTCACCTTCGGATACGCGGCCGCGCCCAAGCCGGTGCTGTCCGACGTCTCGTTCACGGTCCCCTACGGCACGCGCACCGCCCTGGTCGGCCCGTCCGGCGCCGGCAAGTCCACGCTGCTGCAGCTGGTCGAGCGCTTCTACGACGTGACCGGCGGCGCGGTCCGGGTGGCCGGCGTGGACGTGCGCGAGCTGCCGAGGCATGCGCTGCGGTCCCAGCTCGGGTACGTCGAGCAGGAGGCCCCGGTCCTAGCCGGCACGCTGCGGGAGAACCTGCGCCTGACCGTGCCGGACGCGACCGAGGCGCAGATGCTGTCGGTACTGGCCGCGGTCAACCTCCTCGACATCGTCGGGCGCACCGAGCTCGGCCTGGACGCGCAGGTCGGCGAGGGCGGCGTGCTGCTGTCGGGCGGCGAGCGGCAGCGGCTCGCGATCGCGCGTACCCTGCTGGCCGCGCCGCCGATCCTGCTGCTGGACGAGCCGACGTCCAACCTGGACGCCCGCAACGAGGTCGCGCTGCGCGAGGCGATCGACACGGTGGCCCGCGACCGCACGATGATCGTCGTCGCCCACCGCCTGTCCACGGTCGTCGACGCGGATCAGATCGTGGTACTCGAGGCCGGCCGCGTCGCCGCCGCCGGCCGCCACGAGGAGCTGCTGGAGATCTCTCCCCTGTACCGCGAGCTGGCCACCAACCAGCTCCTGGTCGCATGACCACGGCGCCGGCCTGGGTGGTCGCCGGGCCGCCCGGTGCGGGCAAGTCCACCGTGGCGGCCCTGCTGCTGCGCCTGCTCTCCCCCACTCCGGCGCTGCTGGACAAGGACACCCTCTACGGCGACTTCGTGACCGCGACGCTCGCCGCCGCCGGCCGCCCGCCGGGCGAGCGCGAGGGCCCGTGGTACGACGCGAACATCAAGATCCACGAGTACGCCGGCCTGGCCGCCACCGCCCGCGAGATCCGCTCCCACGGCTGCCCGGTCCTGCTCTCGGGCCCGTTCACCGGCCAGATCTCCGACCCGGCGCGCTGGTCGGCGTTCGTCGCGGCGCTGGGCGGCGACCCGGTACGCCTGGTGTGGGTCCGCTGCGACCCGCAGACGCTGCGCGCCCGGCTGCTGGCGCGCGGCTCGTACCGCGACGGCCAGAAGCTGGCCCACTGGCCGGAGTTCCTGGCGGCGATCCCACCGGACCGCCCGCCGGCCGTGCCGCACCTGGAGGTTGACAACCGCGCCGGCGCCCCGCCGCTGCTGCAGACCCTGGAGTCCGCCCTACGCCGCTGACCGGCATGACAAACCGAGCATTCGGCCGATCAGAGCAGGTCGAGGGGGTCGATCTGGATGCGGACCGGGTCCGCCGACTTGCGGACCGACCTCGCCCCCGCCGCCGCCTTCAGTGACAGCGCCAGTGCCTTCCCCGCCGAGCGGGCCGTGCGCACGAGCATGCGCTCCTGCCCGTCGGCGGCCGGCACCGGGCCCAGCACCTCCGCGCCCGGCGGCAGCTCGGCCAGCGACAGCAGCTCCGCCACCGCCGGCGGCGGGCCGGTCAGTGCCGCGATCCGCGTCGCCGGCGGGAAGCCCAGCTCGCGGCGGTCGGCGAGTTCGCGCGCGGCCAGCCAGGCCGGGTCGAAGCGCAGCAGGGCCTGCACGGCGACCAGGCCGCCGTCGGCGACGACCACCACGGGGGCGCCGGGGCGGGCGAGGGCCGCGGCCGCGAACCAGCGGCGCAGCGCCTCCTCCGTGCCCCGCAGGTCGGCGCGGGTGAGGAAGGCCCACGCGTCCAGGAGCAGCACGGCGCCGTAGCCGCCGTCGGCGAGGGGCTCGGCGCCGGGTGTGGAGACGACGAGTGCGGGGTCGCGCGGTACCGAGGACAGGACCTCGTCGCGGCCGGAGGTGCGCACGGTGGTGTCCGGGAAGGCGCGGGCGAGTTCCTCCGCGGTGCGGCGGGCGCCGACGACGGCGGCGCGCAGGCGGCGGCCGCCGCACTCGGGGCAGGCGTGGCCCGCGGCCGGGCGGCCGCACCAGCGGCACATGGGCACGCCGTCGGCGGCGGGCAGGGCGAGCGGGCCGGAGCAGTGGGCGCAGCGGGCCGGGGTGTAGCAGTCGGCGCAGGACACGGCGGGCAGGTAGCCGCGGCGGGGCACCTGGATGAGGACGGGAGCGCCGCCGGCCAGGGCCTCGCGGGCGGCGCGCCACGCGACGGAGGGCAGGCGCGCGGCGGCCGCCTGCGGGTCGCGGGCGCGCTCGTGCTCGCCCACGGTGAGCACCCGGGGCATGCGCCGGCGCAGCTCGTCGCGGGCGGCGCCGACCTCGATCGCCCAGCCGGTCTCCACCAGCTGCTGGGCCTCCACGGTACGCCCGAAGCCGCCCACGATCACCGCGCAGCGCTCCTGCTCGGCGCGGGCCAGCAGGACCTGCCGGGCGTGCGGGTACGGCGCGCGCGGCTCGCTGTGCAGGTCGTCGCCGTCGTCCCAGATCGCGACCAGGCCGAGGCCGGCGACCGGGGCGAACGCGGCGGCCCGCGTGCCGATGACGATCCGGGCGGTACCGCGGGCGGCGGCCAGGAACCGGCGGTACCGCTCGGCGGGTCCGAGCGCGGCGGAGAGCGCCACGTGGTGGCCGGGTCCGCCGAGGACGCGCAGCAGGGCCGCGTCGAGCCGGTCGAGGTCGCGGGCGTCGGCGACCACGACGAGCGCGCCGCGCCCGGCGGCGAGGCAGATCGCGGCGGCCTCGGCGAGGCGGGCCGGCCAGTCCTCGCCGGGCAGGGCGGTCCACACGGCGCGGGGCATCCGCCCGTCGGAGAGGGCGCGCAGCAGGGCGGCGCCGGCCGTGTACCGCGCCCAGCCGCCCGGACCGGAAGGACCGGAAGGACCGGAAGGACCGGAAGGACCGGAAGGATCGGTAGGACCGGCCGGGGCCGGGGCGGGAGGGGCCGGCGCAGCGGCCTCGGCCTTGGCGTGGCGGGGTGGCACGGCGAGGCGCAGCACGTCGGAGAGGGTGCCGGCGTACCGGTCGGCGATCTCCCGGGCGAGCCGGGCGATCTGCGGGGTGAGCACGACCTCGGCGGAGACGGAGCGCTCGAGGAACAGCAGCTTGCCGTCGTGCTCGGAGGCCGCGGTGCGCTCGAGGACGAAGCCGTCGACGAGCTGGCCGGCGAAGCGGACGCGCACCCGGGTGCCGGGCAGCGCGGTGTCCGCGGCGGAGTGCGGGACGAGATAGTCGAAGGGCCGGTCGAGGTGCGGCAGGGGGCTGTCGACGCAGACGCGGGCGACCGGGAATTCGTCGGCGGTGCGTTTCGCCGGAGCGGTGTCGCGGGCGGCGCGGGCCCGTCCGCCGGCATTTCCGGCAATGCGTTCGGCGGCGGCGCGCGGCTTCAGCTCCGACTCGGGGAACAGCGCCGGCTCAATAGGCTCGGGTCGATCATTCAAAGCTTCGGAGAATGGCGTTGGCCGATCAATCCGGGATCCGGGCTGATCGGCCAACGTCGGGAGCGCGGTGTGTGCGTCAGGCGCCGGCGGCGGACTTCAGCTCGGCCGTGCGCGAGGCCTGCTCCCACGTGAAGCCGGGCAGCTCGCGGCCGAAGTGGCCGTAGGCGGCGGTCTGCTGGTAGACGGGCTTGAGCAGGTCGAGGTCGCGGATGATCGCGGCGGGGCGCAGGTCGAAGACCTCGTTGATGGCCTTCTCGATGCGCTCGACCGGCACGACCTCGGTGCCGAAGGTCTCGACGAACAGCGAGACCGGGTGCGCCTTGCCGATGGCGTAGGCGACCTGGACCTCGCAGCGCTCGGCCAGGCCGGCGGCGACGACGTTCTTGGCGACCCAGCGCATCGCGTAGGCGGCGGAGCGGTCGACCTTGGACGGGTCCTTGCCGGAGAAGGCGCCGCCGCCGTGGCGGGCGTAGCCGCCGTAGGTGTCGACGATGATCTTGCGGCCGGTGAGGCCGGCGTCGCCCATCGGGCCGCCGATCTCGAAGCGGCCGGTCGGGTTGACCAGCAGGCGGTACCCCTCGGTCTCCAGGCCCAGGCCGTCGAGCTCGGGGGCGATGACGTGCTCGCGCACGTCCGGGGTCAGCAGCGAGTCGAGCGAGATGTCCGGGGCGTGCTGGCTGGACACCACGACGGTGTGCAGGCGCACCGGGCGCAGCCCGTCGTACTCGATGGTGACCTGGGTCTTGCCGTCGGGCCGCAGGTAGGGGATCGTGCCGTCCTTGCGCACCGCGGACAGGCGCCGGGCCAGGCGGTGGGCCAGGGCGATCGGCAGCGGCATGAGCTCCGGCGTCTCGCTGCACGCGAAGCCGAACATCATGCCCTGGTCGCCGGCGCCCTGCAGGTCGAGGGCGTCGCCGCCGCTGCCCTCGCGAACCTCGATCGCGGAGTCCACGCCCTGCGCGATGTCGGGCGACTGGGAGCCGATCGACACGCTCACGCCGCAGGAGGCGCCGTCGAAGCCCTTCTTGGACGAGTCGTAGCCGATACCCAGGATCGTCTCGCGGACGATCTTGGCGATGTCGGCGTAGGCGGTCGTGGTCACCTCGCCGGCGACGTGGACCTGGCCGGTCGTGATGAGCGTCTCGACGGCCACCCGGCTGCGCGGGTCCTGGGTGAGGAGCGCATCGAGGACTCCGTCACTGATCTGATCGGCGATCTTGTCGGGGTGACCTTCGGTGACCGACTCTGACGTGAACAGGCGGCGTGCCAATGGTGCTCCTCAGGGGTTACGGCGATCGACAATGAGTTTGCCAGAGTGTACGACCCGCGGGCGCCGCGCCGGGCGATGCCCCCGGCCGCAAACTTGGCGCCACACTGCGCTTTCCCCGCTTCGATCAGGCAAAACGGTCGGCCACTCGATCCAAAATCCTATCAGCCAGATCGTCTTTGGACAGTTCGGGCAATGCGTCGTGGCCGCCGTCGGTGCCGAGGATCACGGCCCGGTTGTGCTCGGAGCCGAACGTCTTGTCCACGCCGACCTCGTTGACCACGATCAGATCGGCGCGCTTGCGCAGCATCTTCTCCCGGCCGGCGGCCACGGCGGTGTCCAGGTCGGCGGTCTCGGCCGCGAACGCGACGAGCACCTGACCGTCGGGCTTGGCCGCGCCCAGCTCGGCGGCGATGTCGGGGTTGGTGACCAGCTCGAGTGCGGGCGCCGCGCCGTCCACCTTCTTGATCTTGCTAGCGGCGAAGGACGCGGGCCGGAAGTCGGCCGGCGCGGCGGCCATGATCACGGCGTCGGCGGCCTTCGCGGCGGCCACCACGGCCACCCGCAGCTGCTCGGTCGTCTCGACCCGCACCACGTCGGCGCCGGCCGGGTCGGGCAGCGCCACGTTGGCGGCGACGAGCGTGACCCGGGCACCGCGAGCGACGGCGGCGCGGGCGATCGCGTACCCCTGCTTGCCCGAGGACCGGTTGCCGATGAACCGCACCGGGTCGATCGGCTCGCGCGTCCCACCGGCGGTGACCACGACGTGCCGGCCCGCCAGGTCGGCCCCGGCATCCGCCAGGCCGCGGCGCAGCAGGCGGGTGGCGGCGGCGAAGATCTCGGCCGGCTCGGGCAGCCGCCCCTTGCCGGTGTCGGCGCCGGTGAGCCGCCCGACGGCGGGCTCCAGCACCACGGCACCGCGGGAGCGCAGGGTGGCGACGTTGGCGCGGGTCGCCGGGTGCTCCCACATCTCGGTGTGCATGGCCGGCGCGAACAGGACCGGGCACCGGGCCGTGAGCAGCGTGTTGGTGAGCAGGTCGTCGGCCAGGCCGGTGGCGGCCTTGGCGAGCAGGTCGGCGGTGGCCGGGGCTACGACGACGAGGTCGGCCTCGCGGCCGAGGCGGACGTGCGGCACCTCGTGGGCGCCGGTCCAGACGTCGGTGCTCACCGGCTGGCCGGACAGCGCCGCCCAGGTGGCCTCGCCGACGAAGGTGAGCGCCGCGGCGGTGGGCATGACCCGCACCCGGTGACCCGACTCGGTCAGCAGTCGCAGCAACTCGCAGGCCTTGTAGGCGGCGATCCCACCAGCCACGCCGAGAACTACCCGGGGGTGATCCCCGGCGTGGCGGTCGGTCATCGTCTCGCTCAGGGCGTCTCTTCGATGCGCTCGGCGGTCAGCAGCCCGCTGTTGATCTCGCGCAGGGCGATGGAGAGCGGCTTCTCCTGCGGCGTGGTCTCCACGAGCGGGCCCACGTATTCGAGGAGCCCCTCGCCCAGCTGGCTGTAGTAGGCATTGACCTGACGGGCACGCTTCGCCGCGAAAATCACCAAGGCGTACTTCGACGTCGTCTTTTCCAGCAACTCGTCGATCGGCGGGTTGGTGATCCCCTGCGGGTCTGCCACGGTTCCGGCCACGGATACAACCTCAACACTTTCTGTTAAGCAAGCTCTGCGCAATTGACAGCTCACGAACCTGACAACCTTACCAGAGCTGCGGCAACGCCGACGCGCCCGGACCGAAGTCCGGGCGCGTCGAGTCGTTGCAACCGGTCCGGGGGGACCGCCGGGCGGGGTCACTTGCCGCCGGCGAACTCCCCGAGCAGGGCCTTGCGCTGCTGGTCGCCCAGGCCGCGCAGGCGACGGCTCTCGGCGATCTTCAGCTTCTCCATGATCTGCGTTGCACGGATCTTGCCGATGCCGGGCATCGCCTGGAGCACGGCCGAGACCTTCAGCTTGCCGACGACGTCGTCGGACTCCGCACGGTCGATCACGGCGGCAAGCGTCGTCTTGCCCTGCTTGAGTTGCTCCTTCAGCTCAGCGCGAGCCTTCCGGATCTCAGCCGCCTTTTCCAAAGCGGCCGCGCGCTGTTCCGGGCTCAGTGACGGGAGCGGCACCAGGTCTCCTCAGGTCCCTTGAAAATGTGTTGATGGTCTAGCGCGGGGAAAACTAGCGGTCAGAAGCCATTTCGGCAACGTCGGAAGACAAGATCGACGCCTTGTGAAGATTCGATGATCACGCAGTGACCGCAATTGCGGACGCACAGGATTCACGCGCACGGTCCGCGGCGGCCCGCAGCGCGGCCGGATTCGGGCCTGCCGCGAGGACCTCGCGGGACCACGACGGCAGGACCAACCCGATCGCGTCGCCGAAGACGTGGCGAAGATCCTCGGCCCGTCCGCCCTGCGCGCCGAGACCCGGCGCGAGGATCGGTCCATTGAGGTTGATCAGCTCGTGTCCGGTCGGCCCGACGGTCGCCCCGATCACCACGCCGACGCTGCCCATAGGGCTAACACCCGCGTTGACCTGCGAAATCTCGTCGATGATGGTCTGCGCGACGGTCCGGCCGCCGGCCGCGACGGCACGCTGGACGGCCGCGCCCTCGGGATTGGAGGTGAGCGCCAGGACGAACGCCCCGAACCCGTTCTGCTGGGCTTTGTCGATGATCGGACCCAGCGAGCCGAAGCCGAGGTAGGGGCTCACCGTGATCGCGTCGGCGCACAGCGGGGAGGCCGGATCGAGGTAGGCGTCGGCGTAGGCGGCGGCCGTGGAGCCGATGTCGCCCCGCTTGACGTCCAGGATCACCAGGGTCCCGGACTCCCTCAACTGTCGGATAACCGACTCGAGGACGGCTATGCCCCTGGAGCCGAAACGCTCAAAAAAGGCGGACTGGGGCTTGACCGCCGCGACCCGTCCGGCCAGGGCCTCCCCCGCCGTACGACCGAACCTTTCCAGGCCATTGACATCGTCGGAGAGGCCCCAGGAGGCCAGCAGGGAGGGGTGGGGGTCGATGCCCACGCAGAGCGGCCCCAGCGAGTCCATGGCAGCCCGCAGGCGGGCACCGAACGGTTCGGTCACGACATGCTCCTCGTCGCTGCGACGGCGCCCCGCACGAGGCGGGGGCCGTGGTAGATGAGGCCGGTGTACAGCTGGACCAGCGCGGCGCCCGCCTCGAGCATCCGCTGCGCGTCCTCCGGCCGGGTGATCCCGCCCACGCCGATGATCGGCAGCCCGCTCTCCTTGGCCACGAACCGCACGACCTCCAGCGCCCGCGGGGCCAGCGGCCGGCCGCTGAGCCCGCCGGCCTCGCCGGTGCTCACGCCGGGGCGCTCGACCGTGGTGTTGGTCGCGATGAGCCCGGCCACGCCCAGGCCGAGGCAGACGTCGAGCAGCTCGCCCAGGGCCGAGTCGGTGAGGTCGGGCGCGACCTTCACCAGGATCGGCACCGGGCCGCCCAGCGCCTGCGCCTCGGCGCGCAGCGCGCCCAGCAGGGCCGACAGGTGCGCCTTGTCCTGCAGCTCGCGCAGGCCGGGCGTGTTCGGCGAGCTGACGTTGACGGCGAAGTAGGAGCCCAGGCCGTACAGCAGCCGGAAGCTGTGCACGTAGTCCTCGACGGCGCCGGTCAGCGGGGTCACCTTCGACTTGCCCAGGCTGATGCCCAGGGGCACCGGCAGCGGCCCGTGCGCGTCGACGGAGGCGCGCAGCCGGGCCGCGAGCGCGGCGGCGCCGGCGTTGTTGAACCCCATGCGGTTGACGATCGCCTCGTGCTCGGGCAGGCGGAACAGCCGCGGCCGCTCGTTGCCCGGCTGGGCGTGCCGGGTGACGGTGCCGACCTCGACGAAGCCGAAGCCGAGCCGGGGCCAGGCGCCCAGCGCCCGGCCGTCCTTGTCCATGCCGGCGGCCAGGCCGACCGGGTTGGGGAAGTCGACCCCGAACACCGTGCGGCGCGCCCCGGGCGGGCTGTAAGCCCGGCCCGCCCGCGGCACCCGCGCCAGCATGCGCAGGGTCCGCTCGTGCACCGACTCGGCGTCACCGCCGCCGAGCCGGAACAGGACCGGGCGGACCAACCGCTGGTAGAGGCTCACCGGGCTCCCCGCAGGGCCGCGTGCAGTTCCTGCAGCGGCCGTACCGACATCTCGCCGCGGATGAGCGCCTCGATGCCCATCACGGCCGCCGCCGCGCCCGGCAGGGTCGTGATGCACGGGATGTCGCTCACCACGGCCGCGCTGCGGATCTCGTAGCCGTCCTGGCGGCCGCTGGAGCCCTGCGGCGTGTTGATGACGAGGTCGACCTCGCCGGAGGCGATGAGCGAGACCGCGTTGCGGTCCCCGTCCCCCTCGAAGTGCTTGGGCACGATCTCGCAGGCCACCCCGTAGCGGCGCAGCACCTCCCCGGTGCCGGCCGTGGCCACGATCGCGAAGCCGAGGTCGGCGAGGCGCTTGACCGGGAACACGATCCCGCGCTTGTCCCGGTTGGCGACGGTCACCAGCACCGTGCCGGAGGTCGGCAGCGAGCCGTAGGCGGCCGCCTGCGACTTGGCGAACGCGTGGCCGAAGGACGGGTCGATGCCCATCACCTCGCCCGTGGACTTCATCTCCGGGCCGAGCAGGTTGTCCACGCCCTTGCCCTCGGTGGTGCGGAACCGCTTGAAGGGCAGCACCGCCTCCTTGACCGCGATCGGCGCGTGGTCGGGCAGCACGCCGCCGTCGCCCTCGGCCGGCAGCAGCCCCTCCGCGCGCAGCTCGGCGATGGTGGCGCCGAGCGCGATGCGGGCGGCGGCCTTGGCCAGCGGTACCGCCGTCGCCTTCGACACGAACGGCACCGTGCGGGAGGCGCGCGGGTTGGCCTCCAGCACGTACAGCACGTCGTCCTTCAGCGCGTACTGCACGTTGAGCAGGCCGCGCACCCCGATCCCGCGGGCGATGGCCACGGTGTAGCGGCGCACCTCCGCCAGGTGTACCGCGGCCAGCGTGATCGGCGGCAGCGCGCACGAGGAGTCGCCGGAGTGGATGCCGGCCTCCTCGATGTGCTCCATCACGCCGCCGAGGTACACCTCGCCGGTGGCGTCGCACAGCGCGTCGACGTCGATCTCGATAGCGTCGTCGAGGAAGCGGTCGACGAGCACCGGGTGCGCCGGGGAGATCTCGGTGGCGCGGCCGATGTAGTCGCGCAGCGTCGGCTCGTCATAGACGATCTCCATGCCCCGGCCGCCGAGCACGTACGACGGGCGCACGAGCACCGGGTAGCCGATCTCGTCGGCGATCCGCTTCGCCTCCGGGAACGTGGTCGCGGTGCCGTGCTCGGGCGAGCGCAGCCCGGCGTCGGTCAGCAGCCGGCCGAACAGCCCGCGGTCCTCGGCGAGGTCGATGGCGGCCGGCGAGGTGCCCACGATCGGCACACCGGCGCCCTCCAGTCGCTCGGCCAGGCCGAGCGGCGTCTGCCCGCCCAGCTGGACGATCACGCCCACCACGCCGGGGCCGCCCGCCTCGCGGCCGGAGCTGTCCTCGGCGTGGAAGACCTCGAGCACGTCCTCGAACGTCAGCGGCTCGAAGTACAGCCGGTCGGCGGTGTCGTAGTCGGTGGAGACCGTCTCCGGGTTGCAGTTGACCATGACGGTCTCGTAGCCCTTGCCGCGCAGCGCCATGACCGCGTGCACGCACGAGTAGTCGAACTCGATGCCCTGGCCGATGCGGTTGGGCCCGGAGCCGAGGATGATCACCTTCGGCCGGTCCGACGGGGTGACCTCGGTCTCGTCCTCGTAGGTGCTGTAGTGGTACGGCGTGCCGGCGGCGAACTCGGCCGCGCAGGTGTCCACGGTCTTGTACACGGGCCGCAGCCCGAGGCGGTGGCGCAGCGTGCGCACGCCGTCCTCGCCGGCGAACTCCGGGCGCAGCGCGGCGATCTGCCGGTCGGACAGGCCGGCCCGCTTGGCCCGGCGCAGCAGCCCCTCGTCGAGCACGGCCGCGGCGACGATCTCGGCGCGCAGCTCCACCAGCGCGGCGAGCTGGTCGACGAACCACGGGTCGAAGCCGGAGGCCTCGGCGACCTCGGCCACCGTGTGCCCCTGCCGCAGGGCGAGCTCGGCGGTGTAGAGCCGCCCGTCGTGCGGGGTGCGCAGATCAGGCAGAACTGACTCTTCGCTCTTGTCCGGAGCTGTCCAGAAGCCCGCGGCCTTCGTCTCCAGCGAGCGCATCGCCTTGCCGAGGGCCTCAGCGAACGTGCGGCCCAGCGACATCGCCTCGCCGACCGACTTCATCGTGGTGGTCAGCTCGGGGTCGGCGCCGGGGAACTTCTCGAAGGCGAACCGCGGGATCTTCACCACGACGTAGTCCAGCGACGGCTCGAAGGCGGCCGGCGTCTTGAGGGTGATGTCGTTGGGGATCTCGTCGAGGGTGTAGCCGATGGCCAGCTTCGCCGCGATCTTCGCGATCGGGAAACCGGTCGCCTTGCTGGCCAGGGCGCTGGAGCGGGACACCCGCGGGTTCATCTCGATGACCACGAGCCGGCCGGTGCCCGGGTGCACGGCGAACTGGATGTTGCAGCCGCCGGTGTCGACCCCGACCTCGCGCAGCACGGCGATGCCGAGGTCGCGCAGCCGCTGGTACTCCACGTCGGTGAGCGTCATCGCCGGCGCCACGGTCACCGAGTCGCCGGTGTGCACCCCCATCGCGTCGACGTTCTCGATCGAGCACACGACCACGACGTTGTCGTGCTTGTCGCGCATGAGCTCGAGCTCGTACTCCTTCCAGCCGAGCACGCTCTCCTCGATGAGCACCTCGTGCACCGGTGAGGCCGCCAGCCCGCCGCCGGCCAGCCGGTCGAGGTCCTCCGGGGTGTGTGCCATGCCGGAGCCCAGGCCGCCCATGGTGAACGAGGGGCGGATCACGACCGGCAGCCCGAGCTCGGCGACGGTCGCGTGCACCTCGTCCATGGAGTGGCAGACCCGCGAGCGGGGCGTCTCGCCGCCCGCCCGGGCGACGATGTCCTTGAACAGCTGCCGGTCCTCGCCGCGGCGGATCGCGTCGATGTCGGCGCCGATCAGCTCCACGCCGTACTTATCCAGCACGCCGGCCTCGTGCAGCGCCACGGCGGTGTTGAGCGCCGTCTGCCCGCCCAGCGTGGCGAGCAGCGCGTCGGGCCGCTCGCGGGCGATGACCTGCTCGACGAACTCCGGCGTGATCGGCTCGACGTAGGTGGCGTCGGCGAACTCGGGGTCGGTCATGATGGTCGCCGGGTTGCTGTTGACCAGGCTGACCCGCAGGCCCTCGGCGCGCAGCACGCGGCAGGCCTGGGTGCCGGAGTAGTCGAACTCGCAGGCCTGGCCGATGACGATCGGGCCGGAGCCGATGACGAGGACGTGCCGGAGGTCGGTGCGCTTAGGCATTGGTCTGCATCAGCTCCGCGAATCGATCGAACAGGTAATCCGCGTCGTGCGGCCCCGCTGCCGCCTCCGGGTGGTATTGCACGGTGAAGGCCGGCACGTCCAGGCAGCGCAGGCCCTCGACCACGTTGTCGTTGAGACAGACGTGGCTCACCTCCACCGCGCCGAACTCGGTCTGCACCCGCCCGTCGAGCGGGGCGTCGACCGCGAAGCCGTGGTTGTGGCTGGTCACCTCGACCTTGCCGGTGGTGCGGTCGAGCACCGGCTGGTTGATGCCCCGATGGCCGTACCCGAGCTTGTACGTGCCGAACCCCAGCGCCCGGCCGAGAATCTGGCTGCCGAAGCAGATCCCGAACAGCGGGATCCGGGCGGCCATGACGGCCTTCGCGAGGGCCACCGGGCCGTCCGCCGTGGCGGGGTCGCCCGGGCCGGGTGAGAAGAAGACCGCGTCCGCTCCGACGGCGCGCACGTCCTGCAGGGTCGCCGAGGCGGGCAGCACGTGGGTGGTCACGCCCCGGGCCGCGAGCCGGCGCGGCACGTTGCGCTTGATCCCCAGGTCGATCGCCGCGACCGTGAGCCGGTGCTCGCCCTGTGCCGGCACGGTGTACCGCTGCGGCGTCGTGACCTCGGCGGACAGGTCGGCGCCGAGCATCTCCGGCTGCGTGCGCACCCGCTCGAGCAGCGCCTCGCGATCGTCGTCCACGCTGGACACCCCGACCCGCATGGCGCCGCGCTCGCGCAGGTGCCGGGTGAGGGCCCGGGTGTCGATGCCGCTGATGCCGACCACGCCCTCCGCGGCGAGGCGGTCCTGCAGGCTGCCGGCGGCGCGCCAGTTGGAGTACGAGCGGGACGGGTCGCGCACCACGTACCCGGCGACCCAGATCCGGTCCGACTCGTCGTCCTCGCCGTTGACGCCGGTGTTGCCGATCTGCGGCGCGGTCTGCACGACCACCTGGCGGTGGTAGGACGGGTCGGTCAGCGTCTCCTGGTAGCCGGTCATGCCGGTGTTGAAGACCGCCTCGCCGAACGCCTCGCCGACGCCGCCGAACGCCTCACCTCGAAACGTGCGCCCATCTTCCAGTACGAGCAGGGCCTCTCTGCGCCTCACCGTGTCGCCTTTCCGTTCAGCACCGTCGGCTCGCCGCGCAGATAGGTCGCCTCGATGCGGCCGCGCAGTTCCATTCCGGCGTAGGGGGTGTTCCGGGAGCGGCTGGCCAGCGCCGTGGGGTCCACGGTCCAGCGCACGCCCGGGTCGAAGATCGCGATGTTGGCCGGCGCGCCGACGGCGAGCGCGGCGCCCTGCCCGGACAGGCCGGCGATGCGCGCCGGCGCCGCGGACATCCACTCGGCGATGCGGTCCCAGCGCGGGCCCATGGTCTGCACCACGATCGCGAGCGCCGTCTCCAGGCCGAGCATGCCGGGCCGGGCGTAGGCCCACTCGCACTCCTTGTCCTCCACGCTGTGCGGGGCGTGGTCGGTGGCGACGCAGTCGATCGTGCCGTCCAGCAGGCCCGCGCGCAGCGCCAGCACGTCGGCCTCGGTGCGCAGCGGCGGGTTGACCTTGAAGACCGGGTCGTACTGCGTGGCCCGCTCCTCGGTGAGCAGCAGGTGGTGCGGGGTGACCTCGGCGGTGACCCGCCAGCCCTTCGACTTCGCCCAGCGGATCAGCTCCACGCTGCCCGCGGTGGAGACGTGGCAGATGTGCAGGCGGGCGCCGACGTGGCCGGCCAGCAGCACGTCCCGGGCGATGATCGCCTCCTCGGCGACGGCCGGCCAGCCGGTGAGCCCGAGGCGCGCGGCGACCTCGCCCTCGTTCATCTGCGCGCCGGTGGTCAGCCGCGGCTCCTCGGCGTGCTGGGCGATGACGCCGTCGAATGCCTTCACGTATTCCAGCGCCCGCCGCATGAGCCGCGGGTCGGCCACGCAGTGCCCGTCGTCGGAGAAGACCCGCACCCGGGCGGCGGAGTCGGCCATCGCGCCGAGCTCGGCGAGCTGCTCGCCGCCCAGGCCGACGGTCACCGCGCCGATCGGCTGGACGTCGACCAGCCCGGCCTCCCGCCCCAGCCGCCAGACCTGCTCGACCACGCCGGCGGTGTCGGCGACCGGCGAGGTGTTGGCCATCGCGCAGACCGCCGTGTAGCCGCCCAGCGCGGCGGCGCGGGAGCCGCTCTCGACGGTCTCGGCGTCCTCGCGGCCGGGCTCGCGCAGGTGGGTGTGCAGGTCGACGAGGCCGGGCAGCGCGATCCGGTCGCCCTTCTTCGCCGGGTCGATCGCGACGATGACGCCGTCCTCGACGGTGATCTCCCCGGCGCTGGTGCCCTCGATCTTCATGACTTGCCTCCGAGCAGCAGGTAGAGGACCGCCATGCGCACGGAGACGCCGTTGGCGACCTGTTCGACGATCGTGGAGCGGGCCGAGTCGGCCACCTCGGGCGAGATCTCCATGCCGCGGTTCATCGGGCCGGGGTGCATGACGATCGCGTGCTCCGGCAGGCGGCGCATGCGGGGCACGTCGAAGCCGTATCGGCGGGCGTACTCGCGCTCGGACGGGAAGTACGCCTGGTTCATCCGCTCCCGCTGGACCCGCAGCATCATGACGACGTCGGAGTCCGGCACGACCGCGTCGAGGTCGTAGCAGGTCGCGGCCGGCCAGGCGGCCACGCCCACGGGCAGCAGCGTGGGCGGCGCCACGAGCGTCACCTTCGCGCCGAGCGTGTGCAGCAGCTGCACGTTGGAGCGGGCGACCCGGGAGTGCAGCACGTCGCCGACGATGGCGACGTTGAGGCCGGCGAGGCGCTTGAGGCGGCTGCGCATCGTGTACGCGTCCAGCAGCGCCTGGGTCGGGTGCTCGTGGGTGCCGTCGCCGGCGTTGACCACGCTGCCCTCGACCCAGTTGGCCAGCCGGTGTGCCGCGCCGCTGGCCGGGTGGCGGATCACCACGGCGTCGGCGCCCATCGCCTGCAGGGTGAGCGCCGTGTCCTTGAGACTTTCACCCTTGGAGACGCTGGAGCCCTTGGCGGAGAAGTTGATGACGTCGGCGGACAGGCGCTTGGCCGCGGCCTCGAAGGAGATCCGGGTGCGGGTGGAGTCCTCGTAGAAGAGGTTGACCACGGTCCGGCCGCGCAGCGTGGGCAGTTTCTTGACCTCCCGCGCCGCCAGGCTCGCCATCTCCTCGGCGGTGTCCAGCACCAGGGTGGCCGTGGGCGCGTCGAGGTCGGCCGCGCTCAGCAGGTGCTTGATCATGCCCGGTCCCCCTTGGTCTTGATCAGGACGGAGTCCGTGCCGTCGATCTCGGCCGTCAGCACCCGCACGCTCTCCTCGATCGAGGTCGGGATGTTCTTGCCCACGTAGTCCGCCCGGATCGGCAGCTCGCGATGGCCACGGTCGACGAGGACGGCCAGCTGGACGGCGCGCGGCCGGCCGAGGTCCTTCAGCGCGTCGAGCGCGGCCCGCACGGTCCGCCCGGAGAACAGCACGTCGTCGACGAGGATGACCCGGCGCCCGTCGAGGCCACCCGGGGGGATGTCGGTGTGACCCACGGCACGGGTCGCCTGCAGGCGCAGATCGTCCCGATACAGCGTGATGTCCAACACACCGACCGGAATGTCAAAACCCTCGAAAGCGGCGATCCGGGCGGCGAGGCGGCGAGCCAGCGGTACGCCACGGGTAGGTATGCCCAGCAGCACCGTTTCGGCCGCCCCGGACGTCTTTTCCAGGATCTGATGGGCTATCCGGTCCACCACCCGGACGACATCCGCCGCCGTTAGGATGATTTTTCCCAGCTCAGTACCGGTTGTCGGGGACGACAAAACCAGACCTCCTTCCCCGCCTCACCGGACGGGTCGTTAAAGGACGTCGAACATGGACTAGCCGCGGACTACCCTAACAACCGCCCTGACCAGGGCAACGGAAGGGTCTCGACCACTTGACCACGCGTCGCTAGCCAGTTACGGTCACGCTCCGTAGCGATCGCTGGGGAAACCCCTCAGGCCAGTGACTGGGAGTGTCCGTATGCCGTCTGAGTACGCCAAGTCTCTTGGTGCTCGCCTGCGCTCCATCCGACAGCAGCAGGGGCTGTCTCTGCAGGGTGTCGAGGAGAAGTCGGCAGGGCGCTGGAAGGCCGTCGTCGTCGGGTCGTATGAGCGTGGCGACCGTGCCGTCACCGTCTCTCGCCTGGCCGAGCTGGCCGAGTTCTACCGCGTGCCCGTCGCCGAGCTGCTGCCCGAGGGCAGCGGAGTGCGCCACGAGCCCACCAACAAGATCGTCCTCGACCTGGAGCGCCTCTACGACGCCGGCGCCGAGGACCTCGCCTACGTCGCCCGCTACGCCCGGGCCATCCAGCAGCAGCGGGGCGACTACAACGGCCGCGTGCTGTCGATCCGCGCCGACGACCTGCGCGCCCTGGCGATCGTCTACGACGCGTCGCCGTCGGGCCTGGTCGAGCGGCTCAACGAGCACGGCGTGCTGGTCACCGACCCGCGCAGCCTGTTCCAGAGCTGACCCGCGCGCACCGCACCACACATCGAAAGGGCCGCGCCGGAAGGCGCGGCCCTTTTTGTGTGCTCCGGCTCGAGCCCGCCGATCTCAGGTGGCGTAGTCGGCGATGCGGCCGAGGATGCCGTTGAGGAAGCGCGGCGAGTCGTCGGTGGAGAGCGTCTCGGCGAGCTCGACCGCCTCGGTGATCGCCACCGGGTTGTCGATCTCGTCGTTGTAGAGCAGCTCGTAGACGGCGATGCGGGCGAGGTTGCGGTCCACGACCGGCATCCGCTCCAGCGTCCAGCCCTCGGCGTAGCTCGACAGCAGCTCGTCGATGCGCGCCGCGTGGCTCTCGACACCCTCGACCAGCTGGACGGTGTACGGCAGGTAGCTCGGCCGGGGCTCCTCCAGGTTGGCCACGTAGGCGGCCAGCACCGACCCGCGCGGCTCCCGGCGCAGGTCGGCCTGGTAGAGCACGTCGAGGGCGCGCTTGCGCGCCTTGCGCCGCGCCGTCATCTGGGCGGTGACGTCACCGCCCAGGAAGGAACCGCTCGAAAAATTGGTCACGACGCCTCCGCTTCGCTCCCGCGCCGCGACCAGGAACTGAGCCTCCGGTGACCGGCCCCTCCGCTGCGCTCCGGGCCGGTCACGCCCGGCCCAGGTAACGGCTGTCGCGGGTGTCGACCTTGATCTTCTCGCCGTTCGAGATGAACAGCGGCACGTTGACCGTGGCGCCGGTCTCCACCGTGGCCGGCTTGGTGCCGCCGGTGGAGCGGTCCCCCTGCAGGCCCGGCTCGGTGTAGGTGACCTCGAGGATCACCGAGGTCGGCAGCTCGACGTAGAGCGCCGCGCCCTCGTGGGTGGCCACGATCACCTCGGCCTCGGGGAGCAGGAACTTGCTCGCCTCGCCGACGGTGCCGCCGGGGACGGTGATCTGGTCGTACGTGTCCAGGTCCATGAACACGAAGTCCTCGCCGTCGGCGTAGAGGTACTGCATCGTGCGCTTGTCGACCGTGGCGGTGTCGACCTTGGTCCCGGCGTTGAACGTGCGGTCGACCACCTTGCCGGAGAGCACGTTCTTGAGGGTGGTCCGCACGAACGCGCCACCCTTGCCCGGCTTGACATGCTGGAACTCCACGACGGTCCACAGGTCGCCGTCGAGGTTGAGCACCAGGCCGTTCTTCAGGTCGTTCGTGGATGCCATGTGGTTTGACGTCACTTTCGTCGCTGCCGGCCTGCAGACCGGGAAAATTGGTCCGAGCGGCGCGGTTGACCGCCGGTGCGGGAAAAGGCCCGGTGAATTGTACCGGGCACCAAAAAAAGGCCCGGAACAGTGTACCGGACGCTCAGCGCCCCGTTCACCTTCTGTTAACCCTCTGTACACCTAGCTCTGCCAGCGTGCCGGGGTGGGAAGACCGGACCTCCTCAACCGTACTCTGGGCTTCGCCGGATCCGTCGCGATCGCGCTCGGCGGCCTCGCCGCCGGGGCACTTCCCGACCCCGTGCGCGATCCGTTCGCGCACTGGCCGGTGATCCGCGAGTTACGCACCTTCCCACTGGTGGCGATCGCCGGCACCTACGTCGGCCTCGCGCTGCTGTGCGGCGCGTGGCTGCGGCTGCGGGTCACCCTCGACGAGCAGCGCCCGGCCGACCTGGTGCGCACGCTGCTGTGCTGGGCCGGCCCGCTGGTGCTGGTGCCGCCGATGTTCAGCCAGGACGTGTACAGCTATCTCGCCCAGGGCGCGATGGTGCACGAGGGCCTGGACGCGTACAAGTTCGGCCCGTCGACGCTCGGCGGCAGCTTCGCCGCGGACGTGCCCGCCATCTGGCAGAACACGCCGGCGCCGTACGGGCCGCTGTTCCTGCGCATGGCGGCCGCCGTGGTCAACCTCACCGGCGAGCACGTGGTGTTCGGCGTCTGGGCGTTCCGGCTGATCGCGCTGGCCGGCGTCGCGCTGGTGGTGGCGTGCCTGCCCGGGATCGCGGCCCGCTGCGGGGTGCCCGTCCAGCGGGCGCTGTGGTTCGGCGCCCTGAACCCGCTGCTGCTGCTGCACCTGGTGGCCGGCATGCACAACGACGCGCTGATGGTCGGGCTGATGACCGCGGGGATCTACGCCGCCGCACGCCGCCACCCCGCGCTCGGCGCCGTGCTCATCAGCGCCGCCGCGCTCATCAAGGCCCCCGCCGCGCTGGCCCTGCTGACCGTGCTGGTGCTCAACCCGAAGGCGTGGGCCCGCATCGGCCTGGCCGCGGGCGCGGCGCTCGCCGGACTGCAGCTGGCCTCGGGCCTCGGCACCGGCTGGATCGGCGCGATGCGCACGCCGACCTCGGTGCGCAACGGGCTGTCGTTCAGCACCGACCTCGGCATGCTGCTGTCCGCCGTCGGCTGGCCCGGGCCGATGCAGATCATCCGCACGGTCGCCGCGGTCGCCGGCTTCCTGCTCGCGGGCTGGGCGCTGCTGCGGGCGCCCAACCCGGTCGCGGGGCTGGGCCTGGCGCTGAGCTCGATCATCCTGCTCGGGCCGGTGGTGCACCCGTGGTACCTGCTGTGGGCGTTCGTGCCGCTGGCCGCCGGCCTGCGGCGGGCGCCGCAGGCGGCGGTGTGGGGCTCGGTCGGCCTGTCCCTGTTCCTGCTGCCGACCGGGGCCCCCGGCTACCCGCAGGCGGTGGTCGCCGCGGTCGTCGGCACGGTGGCGGGCCTGCTGTACCTGCGGCTACGCCCGCCGGTGGAGGAGCCGGCCCCGGCCACCGCATCAGTTCCGGTTCAGGTCGTCCCGGTCTCGGCCGCGATCCCGGCGGCGATTCCGGCCACGGCCCAGGTCACGGCCTAGGCCTAGACCGCGACGGCGGCGTAGGCCTCCCGCAGCAGCTCGTCGGCCGGGCCCTCCAGGGTGCCCGGCTCGGCGAGGCCGTCGAGGACCACGAAGCGCAGCATCGACCCGCGGGCCTTCTTGTCGACCCGCATCGCCGCGTGCAGCTCCGGCCACGCCCCGGCCGGGTACGACACCGGCAGGCCGAGCCGCTCCAGCACCGCGCGGTGCCGCTCGGCGATCGCGGGCTCGAGCCGCCCGGACAGCCGGCCAAGCTCCGCGGCATAGACCAGCCCGACGCTGATCGCGTGGCCGTGCTTCCAGGCGTAGTGCTCGCACCGTTCGATCGCGTGGCCAAGCGTGTGGCCGTAGTTGAGGATCTCGCGCAGGCCGGCCTCGCGCAGGTCGGCCGAGACCACCCGCGCCTTGACCGCCACCGAGCGCTCGACCAGCTCGGCGAGGACCGCGCCGCGCGGGTCGAGCGCCGCGGCCGGGTCGGCCTCGATCAGCTCCAGGATCGCCGGGTCGGCGATGAACCCGCACTTGACCACCTCGGCCATCCCGGCGAGCAGGTCGTCGGCGGGCAGGGTGTCCAGCGCCGCGAGGTCGCACAGCACGCCCGCGGGCGGGTAGAACGCGCCGACGAGGTTCTTGCCGGCCGCGGTGTTGACGCCGGTCTTGCCGCCGACCGCGGCGTCGACCATGCCGAGCAGGCTGGTCGGCGCGGTCACCAGGCGCACCCCGCGCAGCCAGCACGCGGCGACGAAGCCGGCCAGGTCGGTGACGGCGCCGCCGCCGACCCCGACGACCGCGTCGGAGCGGGTGAACGCGGCCTCACCGAGGGCGTCCCAGCACCGGGCGGCGACGGTGATGTCCTTGCCGGCCTCGGCGTCGGGCACTTCGATCGGCAGCACCTCGAACCCGGCCAGCGCCTGGATCGCCTGCTGGGCATGCTCCCGGACCGGGCCGGCGAACACGACCGCCACCTGGTTCGCGCCCTTTACCAGGTCGGGCAGCGCCCCGTACACATTGCGCCCGATCTGTACGGAATATCCGTCTACCTCGATGTGCTTCACAGCCGGCCCGCCAGGTCCTCGGCGATCTCCTCCGGCGTGCGCCCGTCCGTCACCACGGTCACGGTCGCCACCTCCTCGTAGAGCGGCCGGCGCTGGTCGAGCAGGTGCTTGAGCGTCGCCCGCGGGTTCAGGGCCAGCAGCGGCCGCCCGGCGCCGAGGCCGACCCGCGACAGCGCGTCGGCGAACTCGACGGCGAGGTACACCACGGTGTGCCCGGCGAGCCGCTTGCGGGTCTCCTCGGCCAGGACGGCGCCGCCGCCCAGGGCGAGCACGCCGTCGAACCCCTCGAGCGCCTCCGCTATCGCGGCCCGCTCCAGGGCCCGGAAATGCTCCTCGCCCTCGTCGAAGAAGATCTCGGGAATCGGCTTGCCGGCCGCGGCCTCGATGCCGGAGTCGACGTCGTGGAACGCGACCCCGAGCCGCTGCGCCAGCAGCTCCCCCACCGTCGTCTTGCCGGCGCCGGGGGCCCCGACGAGCACGGCCCGCGGGCTCATCGGATCACCAGGTTGTCGAGGTACCCGGCGACGTTGCGGCGGATCTCCGCCACCGAGTCGCCGCCGAACTTCTCCAGCGCCGCCTCGGCCAGCACCAGCGCCACCATCGCCTCGGCGACGACGGCCGCTGCGGGCACCGCGCACACGTCGGAGCGCTGGTTGATCGCGGTCGCCGGCTCCCCGGTGGCCACGTCGACGGTCTGCAGCGCCCGGTTGAGCGAGGAGATCGGCTTCATCGCCGCGCGCACCCGCAGCGGCTCGCCGGTGGTGATGCCGCCCTCCAGGCCGCCGGCCCGGTCGGTGACCCGCCGTACGCCGTCGGGGGTGTTGATGATCTCGTCGTGCGCGACGGAGCCGCGCGAGCGCGCCTGGGTGAACGCGTCGCCGATCTCCACGCCCTTGATCGCCTGGATCGACATGAGCGCCGTGGCCAGCCGGGCGTCGAGCTTGCGGTCCCACTGCACGTGGCTGCCCAGGCCCGGCGGCACACCGTACGCCAGGACCTCGACGATCCCGCCGAGCGTGTCGGCGTCCTTCTTGGCCGCGTCGACCTCCTCGACCATCCGCGCGCTCGCGTCCGGGTCGAGGCAGCGCAGCGGGTCGGCGTCGATGCGGTCGAAGTCCTCCGGGCGGGGCAGCAGCCCGGGCTTCACGGCGACCGAGCCGAGCTCGATCACGTGCGAGACGATCTCCACCCCGAGGGCCTGGCGCAGCATCGCCTTGGCGACCGTGCCGACCGCGACCCGCGCCGCGGTCTCCCGCGCGCTGGCCCGCTCCAGGATCGGCCGGGCGTCGGTGTGGCCGTACTTCTGCATGCCCGCGAGGTCGGCGTGGCCGGGCCGGGGCCGGGTCAGCGGGGCGTTGCGCGCCTGCGCGGCGAGCAGCTCCGGGTCGACCGGGTCGGCCGCCATGACCGTCTCCCACTTGGGCCACTCGCTGTTGCCGACCTGGATCGCGACCGGGCTGCCGAGCGTGCGCCCGTGCCGGAGGCCGCCGATGAACTCGACGACGTCCTGCTCGAAGCTCATCCGGGCGCCCCGGCCGTAGCCGAGGCGTCGACGGGCCAGCTCAGCCGCCACGGACGCGCTCGTCAGCTCGATACCGGCGGGCACGCCCTCCAGGATCGCGACGAGCGCCGGGCCATGGGATTCTCCAGCGGTCAACCAGCGCAGCACGCTGTCAGTCTGTCACGCGGATCTCACCCGGCCCGGACAGGGCCGCGCGCATCTCACCCACTGGCGCCTTGGCCCCGGTGAAGAGCTCGAACTGGTCCACGGCCTGCCACAACAGCAGGTCGAGGCCGGACACGATCGGGCACCCGGCGGCGTGCGCCGCCGCCGCGAGCGGCGTCGGCCAGGGGTCGTAGATCGCGTCGAAGACGACCGGGCGGGACGAGAAGTCGGCGAGCGCCAGGTGGTCGGCGGCCCCCTTCGGTACCGTCGAGACGACCACCGGCGCCGAGGCGGCCTCCGCTGCGGAAGCCCACGGCGCCGCGGTCAGCTCGACGTCGAGCGCCTCGGCGACCGGGCGCAGCTCCTCGGCCGCCTCCGGCCGCCGGGTGTAGACGGTCACGTCGGCGGCCAGGCTCGCCGCCGCGGCGATCGCCGCCCGGGCCGTGCCGCCCGCGCCGAGCAGTGCCAGCCGCGGCGTCCGCGACACGCCCGCCTCCAGCAGCGCGCGGACCATGCCGGGGGCGTCGGTGTTGTACGCGTGCCAGCCGTACGACCGGCGCACCAGCGTGTTGGCCGCGCCGATCGCCGCCGCGAACGGGTCGACGAGCGCCGCGACCCGCAGCGCCATCTCCTTGAGCGGCATGGTCAGCGACAGCCCGGCCCACTCGGGCCCGAGTGAGCCGACCAGCCCCGCGAGGTCCTCCTCGCCGCATTCGATCGCCGTGTACGCCCAGCCGGTCAGCCCCGCCGCCGCATAGCCCGCGCTGTGGATCGCCGGTGAGCGCGAGTGGCTCACCGGCTTGCCGAGCACCGCGGCACGCATTACTTCACGCCGTTCTTCTGCGCCTGGTCCCACAGCTTCTGGAACTCCGGGTACGTCTTGGCGTACGCGGTGTTGCCCGCCGTGTCGATGGCCAGGAAGTAGTAGTAGTCGTGCTTCGGCGGGTTCATCGCCGCGCTCAGCGCGCTGGTGCCCGGGTTGCTGATCGGCCCGATCGGCAGGCCCGGCACGTCGTGCGTGTTGTACGGGTTGTTCTTGTTGTGCAGCTCGGAATTCAGCAGCTCGGTCGAGGGCTTGGCGCCCTTGCCGGTGATGCGCAGGTAGTAGTTGACCGTGCTGTCCACCTGCAGGCAGTTGCACGGGAACTTGTTGCTGTAGACCCGGTTGTACAGCACGCGCACGATGCCCGGCTGGTCCTTGTCGAGCCCCTCGACCTGCGCGATCGACGACGCGACCAGGGCCTCGAACGGCGAGATGTGCAGGTTGCTCTGCACCGTGTCGATGAACCCGATCTTGTCGATCTCCTGGTTGAACCGCGCGACGATCAGCTTGAGCACGGCGACGGCGTCGAGGTTGGGCGGGAGGTCGTACGTGGCCGGGAACAGGAAGCCCTCGATCCCGGGCGCGCGCTGCTTGCCGTCCTGGCGGGTGTACCAGACGTCGCCGACGCCGAGCGCCTTCGGGTCCTTCGCGGCGTTCTCGAAGTCCTCGTACGGCAGCTTCGTCGCTTCGGCCAGCTTCTTGAAGGTGTCCTGCCAGGTCAGGCCCTCGGCCAGGGTAACCTTGTTGACCAGGCGGCTGTGGGGGTCGAGCATCAGCGCCAGCGCAGCCGTGGCCTTCATCTGCTTGCGCATGCTGTAGAAGCCGGGCTGCAGCTTCTTGCTGCGCTCGTCGTTCTTGGCCGCCTCGACGAACGCCTTGGCGCTCTTCACGACGTCCTTCTCCTGCAGCGTGTTGCCGATGTCGGCGGCGAACTGCCCGTCGAGCACCTCGACCGTCACCTGGCCGGTGCCGTCGCCGGTGTAGTCGGGGGCGCTGAAAAGGCCCTGGATCCGGTCGATCCCGGCGTAGACTCCATATGCCAGGCCGCCGACGACCAGCAGGCTGATGAAGAGGGCGAGGAAGGTCTTTCCACCGCGGCCCTTCTTTTTCCTGCTCCTGGCCGGGGCGGAGGCGCGGCGCCGGTGACGTGGTCGCTCCTCGTCATCCCAGGCCAGATCGAGTTCGTCCATCTGCACTCTGCCTCCTGGCGCTCAGCCGCGAACTGCTCCGGCACGTCTGGCGTCGAGCCAACCCTGCAGGATCTCCACCGCGGCCGCCTGGTCGACGACCGCACGCTGGCGCTTGCCTCGGACGCCGCGCTCCGACAGCCTACGTGCTGCCGCCGCCGTGGACATCCTCTCGTCCGCCAGCACGACCGGCACCGGCGCCGCGTGTTCCGCCAGCCGGTCCGCGTATTGCCTGATCAGAGCCGCCGCCGGGCCCTCCTTGCCGGCCAGGTTGATCGGCAAGCCGACGACGATCTCCACTGCCTCGTATTCACTGACGTAACGGAGAATTTCCGAAATGTCGGATGGCGTCGCGTCACTGTCCGTGCGCTGGTCGCGCGCGACGGTCGCGACGGGGCTGGCGAGGATCCCGTCCGGATCGCACGCGGCGACCCCGACCCGCACCGAACCGACGTCGATGCCGAGCCGGCGGCCCCGCGTCCACTGCTCCTGCCCCACACGCGCACCCTAGCCGCTCGGGTAACGATTGCGTCGCCCGCCCGACACCCGCGCGGTCACTCTCCGAACCTAGACCGTCACGGCCACGGCATGCATCCAGCTCACGGCCGGCACGCCATTGGGATGGGTCCGGAATGTCGGGCGGCGAGCCGACCGACATTCCGGATATTTCGGACATGCCCAATTCTGCCTTGGGACGCGGGATCCGCGGGGACGCGGACCAGGTTGGCACGCCGGATCGATCGCACGGGCGGCGAACCTGAGCGACGAACCGTCCTGAATCCGGATATTCGGGCATAAATGCGGTAGCGGCCCGCCCGGGAGCACCGGACGGGCCGCAACGGCAGGCCTTCTCGCTACAGGGCCTTCTCGACCGCCAGCAGCAGGTTGGGGGCCTCGGCGGCCGGGACGCCGCCGCCCTGGGCCAGGTCGGCGTTGCCGCCGCCGCGCCCGGACAGCGCGCCCTTCACCAGGTCGCCCGCGGACAGGCCGCGCGACTTCCCGGCGCCGTTGACCGCCACGACGAGCGAGGCCTTGCCGCCGGCGCGGGACGTCACGGCGACGACGGCCGGGCGCTCGGCCGGGATGCGGCCGCGGATCTCCTGGACCAGCGTGCGCACCTCGTTGGCCGACGTGCCCTCCGGGGCCTCGGTGCCGACGAACGCCACGCCCCGCACGTCGCGGGCCGAGTCGGCCAGGCCGCCGGCGCCCGCCAGGACCAGTTGCGTGCGCAGCTTCTCCAGCTCGCGCTCGGCGTCGCGCAGCTGGGCCACCGTCTGCTCCACGCGGTCGGCGACCTGGTCGCCGGGGACGCGGAAGAGCTCGGCCAGCCGGGAAACCAGGACGTGCTCGCGCGCCAGGTGGCTGAACGCGTCGAGGCCGACGAGGGCCTCGACCCGGCGCACGCCCGAGCCGACCGACGACTCCGAGAGGATCTTCACCAGGCCGAGCTGCGAGGAGCGCTCGACGTGGGTGCCGCCGCACAGCTCGCGGGCGTAGTCGCCGACCTCGACGACGCGGACCTCGTCGCCGTACTTCTCGCCGAAGAGGGCCATCGCGCCGATCTTGCGGGCCTCCTCCTGCGACGTGATGAACGCGTGCACGAGGAGGTCGCGCAGCAGTACCTCGTTGACCTGCTGCTCGACGTCGTGCAGGACGCTCTGCGGCACGGCCGACGGGGTGTTGAAGTCGAAGCGCAGCCGGCCCGGCGCGTTGAGCGAGCCCGCCTGGGTCGCCGACTCGCCGAGGAAGTTGCGCATCGTCTGGTGGATCAGGTGGGTCGCCGTGTGGGCGCGGGAGACCGCGCGGCGCCGGTCGATGTCGATCTCGGCGAACGCGGTGTCGCCGGAGCGTACCTCGCCGGCCACGACCCGGGCGCGGTGCACGATCAGGCCGGGCAGCGGCGACTGCACGTCGAGGACCTCGACCTTGCCGCCGCCGAGCGTGATGAAGCCCGAGTCGGCGAGCTGGCCGCCGCTCTCGGCGTAGAACGGCGTGGCGTCGAGGACCAGCGACACCTCCTCGCCCTCGCCGGCGACCGGGGAGCCCAGCAGGGAGCGGACCCGGGTCTCGCGGGAGACCTCGCGGTATCCGGTGAACTCCACCGGGCCGCCCTCGTCCAGCGCGGCCCGGTACACCGACAGGTCGGCGTGCCCGGTCTTGCGCGCCTGCGCGTCGGCCTTGGCGTTGGCCTTCTGCTCGGCCATGAGCCGGCGGAAGCCGTCCTCGTCGACCCGCAGACCCTGCTCGGCGGCGATCTCCAGGGTCAGGTCGATCGGGAAGCCGTAGGTGTCGTGCAGCTGGAATGCCTTGTCGCCGGCGAGGACCTTCCCGCCCTTGGACTTGGTGTCGGTCATCGCCAGGTCGAGAATCGTCGTGCCGGCGTTGAGGGTCTGCAGGAAGCGCTCCTCCTCGCCGTACGCGTACTGCGAGATCCGGTCGTACTCGGCGGCGACCTCGGGGTACGACGGCGCCATGCAGTCGCGGGCGATCGGCAGCAGCAGCGGCAGCGTCGGTCCCTCCTGCCACCCGAGCAGGCGCATCGAGCGGATCGCGCGGCGCAGGATGCGGCGCAGCACGTAGCCGCGGCCCTCGTTGGACGGGATGACCCCGTCGGAGATCACCATGAGCGCGGTGCGCACGTGGTCGGCGATGACCCGCAGCCGTACGTCGTCGGGGTGCGACTCGGCGGCGACGTGGGAGACCGCCTGGCCGTACCGCTTGCCGGTCAGCTCCGCGGCCTTGGCGAGGATCGGCCGGACCTCGTCGATCTCGTACAGGTTGTCGACGCCCTGCAGCATGGAGGCGATGCGCTCCAGGCCCATGCCGGTGTCGATGTTCTTGTTGGGCAGGTCACCGACGATGTCGAAGACGTCCTTCGACTTCACGTTGGTGATCTCGTGCTGCATGAAGACGAGGTTCCAGTACTCCAGGTAGCGGTCCTCGTCGACCTCTGGGCCGCCCTCCTTGCCGTAGGCGTCGCCGCGGTCGTAGTACAGCTCGGAGCACGGGCCGGCCGGGCCGGGGATGCCCATCGACCAGAAGTTGTCCTTCTTGCCGCGGCGCACGATCCGCTCGGCGGGCAGGCCGGTGCGCTTCCAGATGTCGATGGCCTCGTCGTCGTCGAGGTACACGGTGGCCCAGATCCGGTCCGGGTCCAGCCCGAAGCCGCCCTTGTCGACCGGGTTGGTCGACAGCTCCCAGGCCAGCTTGATGGCGCCTTCCTTGAAGTAGTCGCCGAAGCTGAAGTTGCCGTTCATCTGGAAGAACGTGCCGTGCCGGCTGGTCTTGCCGACCTCGTCGATGTCGGGCGTGCGGATGCACTTCTGCACGCTCGTGGCGCGGCTGTACGGCGGGGTCCGCTGGCCGAGGAAGAACGGCACGAACTGGACCATGCCCGCGTTGATGAACAGCAGGTTGGGGTCGTCGACGGCGGGCAGCGGTGCGGAGGGCACCACCGCGTGCCCGTTGGCCTCGAAGTGGGCCAGGAAACGTCGCTTGATCTCCGCGGTTCTCATCCGTGCTGCCGGCCTTCCGGGTATAGGTCTTCGTCCAGGGTCAAACCATCCGCGAACGCGGCGTGGATCTCGGCCTCGCGCTCCGCCATCCCGTCGCGCACGTCCTCGACGAAGTCGCGCACGCCGGCGGCGATGCCCATGGCGGAGTCACGCGCGGACGCCGCGATGCCCTGCGGGGTGAAGGCCTGGGCCTTCTTGGTGACCGCCCTCACCACCAACGCCCCGACGGCGAGTCCGATTCCGAGCCACAACAGACGCCGCATGGCTCAACCTTTCTATCGATTATGGGATGGTGTGCCGCGTCAGCCCCGCCGGCGACGCTGCCTGATCTGCTCGCGCACCTCGGCCTCGTCCGCCTCGCGGCGCCGGTTCGCGGCGGCCTTTCGTACGCCGTACCCGAACGCGGCGACCTTCACCAGTGGATTGGCCGCGGCGGCGCTGACCACCGTGGACAGGTTCGCAACGTTAGCGCTGACGTGCGACACGTTTTCGGTGATCGTGTCGATCCGCGCGAGCTGCATGTTGACGCCGTCGAGGGTCGTGTGGACCTGGCTCAGGGCGGTGTTGACGTTGTCGATCGTGACGTTGACCCGCTCCAGCATCGGCGTGGTCTGGTTGGCGGCGTCACGCAGGGCCCCGGTGGCCGCGTCGATCGTGTGTCGCGACCGCAGGATCGGCACGGCGAGCACCAGTACGAGCACGAAGAACCCACCCGACGCCACCAGCGCCGCGATACCGCCCAGGGACACGGTCACGCCGTTCCTCCTTCACCGCATTGACCTTCACCCGTGTGGAGGCGCATTTCCAACGGAGGAACCCTACCCTCCGTGATGCATCGCCGCGCTTCGACCGGCCGCTCAGGGCGCATTTCGCCCATGGCGGCCGTCCGTGACGCCTTCCGCCGCACGCTTTTTCGCCTCTCGACGGCCGTCCATGACGCCCTTCGCCCGCCGCTTCCCCGTTGCTGACGGCAGCCGCGGTTCGCCGGGCCGCGGCGTGCCCCCGCCCGGCGGTGGCGTCAGGGGCCGCCGCCCTGGCCGCCGCCCCCTGGGTCGTAGCTGATCCGGTTGAAGACCTTGATCGTCGTCATGGCCAGCGGGCAGATCGCCGTCGGGGCGGGCCCCGGCGACTCGGCATCGCCGGGCGGCTGGTCCGACGGCGGCGTCGAGGGCTGGGCCGACGACGCCTTCGTGGACGGCTTGCCGCTGGGCGCCTTGCTGCCCGACGGCCCGGGCGCCGGGCTGATCGTCGGCCGGGCCCCCTTGACGTCGCAGACCGCGGCGCGCACCCAGAGGTCGAGGACGTACTCGTCACGCTGCCAGCACGTCTCGATCCCGTCCACGCCCTCGGCCTGGCAGTCCGGGACGTTCCACTCGACCCACCCGGCGTCGCGCAGCTTGCCGACGAACGCCCGGTTGGTCTCCTCCGGCCCGCGCGCCGACTCCCAGGTCCGCTGCCGGGATCGGCACTCGTGGATGCACCACCGGCTGCCCTCCGCCCCGTCGGTCGAGTTGCGGGCCGCCCACTCGGGCAGGTGGAGGTTGTCGAGCTCCACGAACACCGGGTCGCGCGAGAGCTCCCGGATGACGAAGAACGCCGCCGGCGCGCCGACCACGGCGAGCACCACGAAGATGATCGTCGCGTATCGCAGCTGCCGCACCCGCTTGGCCTGCGCCAGCTGAAACAGCCCGAACGGCGCGATCTGCGTCGTGGACTCCCAGTCGAACGCCATCGGCGAGCTGGCGGTGCCCCGGTATGTCACCGGGTTGGGATCGAACCGCGCCAGGTCCACGAACGGCTTGGGCGGCGGCCCGTCCCCGGGGAACCGCCCGCCGGGCGCGCGCCCGCCCCCGTACGGCCCGGGCCGGCCGCCCGGCCCGGCCCCCTGACCGGGACCTTGCCCGGGAGCCTGCCCACGCCCAGGACCTTGCCCAGGACCTTGGCCAGAACCTTGGCCGGAACCTTGCCCAGGACCGGGACGTTGCCCTTGACCGGGACCTTGGCCGGAACCCTGCCCGGAACCTTGGCCGGGAGCTTGACCGGGAGCTTGGCCGGGAGCTTGCTTAGGACCAACGCCGCCAGGACCAGGGCCGCCGGGACCCGGACCGTGCCCGGCACCACTGGCGGGGCCGTTCGGACCGGCCGTCCCTGGCCCACCCGGCCGCCCACCGGCACCGCCGGGAACGCCCGCACGGCCACCCCGGACCTCGGCCGCACGCGCATCGGCGGCACGCGGGTCCGGCACGCGGGACTCGGTACCACGCTGCTCGGGACCGCCACCGCGAGCATCGCCGCCGCGGGAATCGGCGCCGCGGGAATCGGCGCCACGGGAATCGGCGCCACGTGGATCGCCGCCGCGAGGGTCGGGGACGCGGGGTGTGCCCGGGCCCTGGCCGGTCCGGAACGCGGCGGGCTCGTCGGGTTCGGCCGCGCGCCGGCGCCCACCGCCCGCCGCGGGAACACGCCCGGCACCGGCCGGGGGAACGCGCCCGCCGGTAGCCGGGTCGGCCTCGCCCTGCCGCGGCTCGGGCAGCGCGTGCGCCGCCCGCCGCCCGCCGGTGGGCGACTCCTGACCGGATTCCGGCGCGCGCCGGCGCCCGCGGGCCTCGCTGCCAGCACCCGCGGCTCCCGGCCCAGTGCCGGCGGCCGCGGCCCCCCGGGCCTCGGCATCCTCGCCCGCGGCCCGCCGCCCCCGCGAGGGCGACTCGCGCCACGGCTCACCCTCACCGGAAGCACGCCCGGCCGCAGACCGGGACCCGGACGGCGACTCGCGCCACGGCTCACCCTCACCCGAACCACGCCCAGCCGCAGACCGCGACCCAGAGGGCGACTCACGCCACGGCTCGGCCGGCGTCGCGGGGCGGGAGCCCGAGGTCGACTCGCGCGTTCCCTCGCGCGGCGCGCGCCAGGCCTGTGTCGGCTCCGGTGCCGGCGGCGCGGCGGGGGGCGGCGGACCCGCCGGTGCGGGAGGCGCGGCCGGTGTCGCCGGCCGCGAACCCGACGGCGACTCCCGGACCGCGTCGCGCAGCGCCCGCCAGTCCGCCGGCGGCCCGGCAGGCCCTGCGGGCCCGGAAGACCCGGAAGACCCGGCCGGAGCCACGGGCGCGGCGGCCGTCGCCCGCGTCGGCCCGGCGGGTGTGGTGGGCTTGGCAGGTGTCGCCGGCCGCGAACCGGAGGTCGACTCGCGCGCACCCCCGCGCGGCACCCGCCAGGCCTGCGTCGGCTCGGCGGGCGGCGCAGGCGGCGCCGAAGGCGGGCCCGAGGACGGACCCGAAGGCGGCACCGCACGCGATCCAGCGGTGGGAACCGCACGCGACCCGGCCGCGGGAACCGCGCGTGACCCTGTCGGGGGCACCGCGCGCGGGGCCGAAGGCGGCACTGGGGCCGTGGCCGGGGACGACCGCGGCGGGGCGGGCGGCGGCGGGCCCATGTCGCCGCGTGACTGTGGTGGTACTGCCCGGCGCGGGTTCACCTGGTCGAGGACGTCGCCGGGCGCGGGCGAGCCGCCGAACCCGCCGAGGTCGTCGTCGCCGGAGGTGCTGCCCCCGCTGCGCAGCTCCGCCAGCCAGCCGAGGTCCTCGTCGCTCGGGCCCTCTTCGGCCTTGCCGCGGCCGCGCCGCTTCTTGGCCTCGTCCCGACCCGATGTCACCGGTGCCGCTCCTCCACCATGCCGTTCGGTTCTGAACCGTCACCCGCCTCGGCGGGCGCTCCGGTCCCCCGCACGATACGCCGCAGTTTCGGCAATCGTTCCGCCACCGCGCGCTCAGCGCCATGGCCCGTCGGGCGGTAGTACTCCCGGTCGCCAAGCCCTTCCGGCGCGTACTGCTGATGCACAACGCCCCGGGGGTCGTCGTGCGGGTATTTGTACCCCTTCCCGTGCCCGACCCGGCTCGCCCCCTTGTAGTGCGAATCGCGTAAATGCGCGGGGACCGCACCGCCGTGCCCGGCGCGCACGTCGGCCATCGCGGCGCCGATGGCGGCGACCACAGCGTTGGACTTCGGGGCGAGTGCGAGGTGGATCACGGCCTGGGCGAGGACGATCTGCACCTCGGGCAGGCCGACGTACTCCACGGCGTGCGCGGCCGCGGTCGCGATCGGCAGCGCGGTCGGGTCGGCCATGCCGATGTCCTCGCTGGCGGAGATGACCATGCGCCGGGCGATGAACCGGGCGTCCTCCCCGGCGGTGATCATCCGGGCCAGGTAGTGCAGGGCGGCGTCGACGTCCGAGCCGCGGATGCTCTTGATGAACGCGCTGACCACGTCGTAGTGCTCGTCGCCGTCGCGGTCGTAGCGCAGCGCGGCCACGTCGACCGCCTTCTCCGCGGTCGCCAGGTCGACGCTGGGCATCCGCTGCGCGAGCGCGGCGCCCGCGGCCGCCTCGAGCGCCGTGAGGGCCTTGCGGACGTCGCCGCCGGCCAGGCGTACCAGATGCGCCTCCGCGTCCTCGTCGAGCGTCACGGCGGCGTCGAGCCCGCGCGCGTCCGTGACCGCGCGCCGCAGCAGGGTGCGCACGTCGTCGTCGGTGAGCGGCTGCAGCGTCAGCAGCACGCAGCGTGACAGCAGGGGCGAGATGACCGAGAAGTACGGGTTCTCGGTGGTGGCCGCGAGCAGCGTCACGGTCCGGTCCTCGACGGCGGCGAGCAGCGAGTCCTGCTGGGTCTTGCTGAACCGGTGCACCTCGTCGATGAACAGCACGGTCGGCGGGCCGCCGCGGCGGCGCTCCCGGCGGGCGGTGTCGATGACCGCGCGCACGTCCTTGACCCCGGCCGACAGCGCCGACAGCGCCACGAAGCGCCGGTCGGTCGAGCCGGCGACCAGGTGGGCGATGGTGGTCTTGCCCGAGCCCGGCGGCCCCCACAGGATCACCGACATCGGCGAGGCGCCGCCGACGAGCTGGCGCAGCGGCGCGCCGGGCGCCAGCAGGTGCTGCTGACCGACCAGCTCGTCGAGGCTGACCGGGCGCATCCGCACCGCGAGCGGCGAGTCCGCCGCCACGTCGGTGAAGCCACCGGTGACGGCGGGACCCCCCATGGGGGACATCTCGCCGTCACCGGATGGTTGAACCTCAAACAAGCCGTCCACGGCCGCAGACCCTACAGTCCAGGGCTCAATTCGACCGCTCGACCGGGACCGTCGTCGCGGCGGGCACCGGGGCCTTCGGCTTGGCGTCCACGCCGGCCTCGGCGCGCTGCTCGGCGGTGATCGGGGTCGGCGCGCCGGTCAGCGGGTCGTAGCCGCCACCCGTCTTCGGGAACGCGATGACCTCGCGGATCGAGTCCGCGCCCGCCAGCAGCATGCAGATGCGGTCCCAGCCGAACGCGATGCCGGCGTGCGGCGGCGGGCCGTACTTGAACGCCTCGAGCAGGAAGCCGAACTTGTCGGCCGCGTCCTCGGCCGTGATGCCGAGCATGTCGAAGACCCGGCGCTGCACGTCGGCGCGGTGGATACGCACCGAGCCGCCACCGATCTCGTTGCCGTTGCACACGATGTCGTAGGCGTAGGCGAGGGCCTCCCCGGGCGCCTCCTCGAACCGGTCGATCCAGTCGCTGTTGGGCGAGGTGAACGGGTGGTGCACCGCGGTCCAGCCCCTGGCCCCGCCGCCGGTGCCGCCGGCCTCGGGATCGGTCGGCTCGAACATCGGCGCGTCGACGATCCAGCAGAACGCCCACGCGCTCTCGTCCACCAGGTTGGACCGTCGCGCGATCTCGATGCGGGCCGCGCCGAGCAGCTCCTGCGCCTCGCGCCGGTCGGCGGACGCGGCGAAGAACACCGCGTCGCCCGGCTTCGCGCCGACCGCGTCGGCCAGCCCGGCGAGGTGCTCGGCGGAGAGGTTCTTGGCCACCGGGCCGCGGGGCTCGCCGGTGTCGGCGTCGAGCACCACGTACGCCAGGCCCTTGGCCCCGCGCGCCTTGGCCCAGTCCTGCCAGCCGTCGAGCTCCTTGCGGGTCTGCGTCGCGCCGCCGGGCATCACGACCGCGCCCACGTAGCCGCCCACGGCGATGGCGCCGCCGAACACGCGGAACTCGGTGCCGCGCAGGTACTCGGTCAGCTCGGTCAGCTCCACGGAGTAGCGCAGGTCGGGCTTGTCGGAGCCGTAGCGCGCCATGGCGTCGTGCCAGGTGATGCGCGGGATGTCGCCGCCGATCTCGTGCCCGGCGAGGTCGGACCACAGCGCCCGGACGATCGACTCGCCCAGCCCGATGATGTCGTCCTGGGTCACGAAGGACATCTCGATGTCCAGCTGGGTGAACTCCGGCTGGCGGTCGGCGCGGAAGCCCTCGTCGCGGTAGCAACGGGCGATCTGGTAGTACCGCTCCAGGCCGCCGACCATCAGCAGCTGCTTGAACAGCTGGGGCGACTGGGGCAGCGCATACCAGGTGCCGGGCTGCAGCCGCACCGGTACCAGGAAGTCGCGGGCGCCCTCCGGGGTCGAGCGGGTCAGCGTCGGCGTCTCCACCTCGACGAAGTCGCGGTCGGCGAGCAGGTTGCGGGCGATCTGGTTGGCCCGGCTGCGCAGCTTCATGGCCTTGTGCGGGCCCGAGCGGCGCAGGTCGAGGTATCGGTAGCGGTAGCGCACGTCGTCGCTGGCCGGCTCGCCGTCGTCCACGGGCAGGGGCAGCGGCGCGGCCTCGGAGAGCACCTCGAGGCGGCTCGCGACGACCTCGATCTCGCCGGTGGGCAGGTCCGGGTTCTCGTTGCCGGCCGGGCGGGCGCGCACCTCGCCGGTGACGAGCACGCAGTACTCGTTGCGCAGCGCGTGCGCGGCCTCCATCCCCTCGCGGAAGACGACCTGGACCACGCCGGAGGCGTCGCGCAGATCGACGAAGATGACCCCGCCGTGGTCGCGGCGGCGGGCCACCCAGCCGGCCAGCGTCACGGTCGTTCCGGCGTCGGCGGCACGCAGGGTGCCGGACTCATGGGATCGGATCACGGGGTCTCCTTCGGCGAACTACGCAAGACGCCCCATTCTCTCACCGCAGGATCGGCGCCAGATCGTCGGCCGGGGGGAACCACCCGGTGCTGGACGCGGGCACCTGCTCGCCCGAGCGGATGTCCTTGACCTGATCGCCGCCCTCGGCCGAGGCGCTGGCCGGGAACCAGACATACGGGATCCCGCGCCGCTCCGCGTAGCGGATCTGCTTGCCCAGCTTCGCCGGCGCGGGCGCCACCTCGGTGGCGATCCCGCGGGCGCGCAGGTCGGCAGCGATGCGGTTGCTCGCGGCCCGGTCCTCCTCGCTCCACAGTGCCACGAGCACCGCGGTCGGCGTCGGACGGCTCACCGCGAGCGCATCGGTCTCGAAGAGCAGCCCCAGCAGGCGCGACACGCCGATGGAGATGCCGACGCCGGGGAAGACATCCTTCCCGGCGCTGGCCAGGTTGTCGTACCGGCCGCCGGAGCAGATGGATCCGTACTGTTCGTAGCCGGCCAACTCCGTCTCGTACACGGTGCCGGTGTAGTAGTCCAGGCCGCGGGCGATCTTCAGGGTCGCCTCGACCAGGCCGGGCGAGTGCTCGCGGGCCGTCTCCACCACCGCGGCGAGCTCGGCCACGCCCTCGTCCAGCAGCGGGTGCTCGACGCCGAGCGCGCGCACGGCGTCGGCGAACGAGGCGTCCTGGGCGCGGATCTCGGCCAGCGCGAGGCACGCCTTGGCCTGCGCCTCGCTGCCGCCGGCCTGCAGGATCAGCTGGGTCACGGCGTTCGGGCCGATCTTGTCCAGCTTGTCGATGATCCTCAGGATCTCCTCGGGATCATCAAGGCCCAGGCCGCGGTAGAAGCCCTCGCAGAGCTTGCGGTTGTTGACCATGATCCGGATGGGCGGAATCGGCAGCGAACGCAGCGCGTCGCCGATGACCAGCGGGATCTCGGCCTCATAGTGAGGCGGAAGGGTGTCCCGGTCGACGATGTCGATGTCGGCCTGCAGAAACTCACGGTAACGTCCGGCCTGTGGCTTCTCGCCCCGCCACACTTTTTGGATCTGGTACCGCCGGAAGGGAAACTGCAACTTACCGGCATTTTCAAGCACATAGCGGGCGAACGGAACGGTCAGGTCGAAGTGCAACCCCAGGCTCTGCTCATCCTCGCCCTCCGCGGCTGTCGTAGTGGCTTGGAGCCGGCGCAGGGTGTACACCTCCTTGGAGGTCTCCCCCTTGCGCAGCAGCTGGTCGAGCGGCTCGACCGCCCGGGTCTCCAGCGGCGAGAAGCCGTAGAGCTCGAAGGTGCGGCGCAGCCGGTCGATCACCTGCTGCTCGGCGAGGCGCTGCGCGGGGAGCCACTCCGGGAAGCCGGACAGCGGCATGGGTCGGGTCATGGGTCTCTACCAGCCTTTACGCGGCGCCTCGAGCGCCTCACGAAGGTACGGATTGCGGGCCCGCTCGCGCCCGATGGTCGTCTCGGGGCCGTGGCCGGGCAGGACGATCGTGTCGTCGGGCAGCGTGAGCACCTTGTCGCGCAGGCTCGCCAGCATCTGCCGCATGCTCCCGCCGGGCAGGTCGGTCCGGCCGATCGAGTCGCGGAAGAGCACGTCGCCGGAGAAGCACAGCCGTTCGCCGGCCGCCTCGCCGCCGGGCTCGCTGCGGAACATCACCGAGCCGCGCGTGTGGCCGGGCGCGTGGTCGACGACCAGCTCCAGCCCGGCGATCTTGAGCACCAGGCCGTCCTCGAGCGGCGCCACGTCCTCCGGCTCGGTCCAGGTCAGCCGGCCGGCGAACAGCGCGGTGAGGTCGGGGCTGAGGCCCTTGGCCGGGTCGGCGAGCAGCTCGGCGTCGTCGGGATGGATGTAGGCGGTGATCCCGCGTGCGCCGCAGACCGGGGTCACGGAGAACGTATGGTCGAGGTGACCATGGGTGAGCAGGACCGCGGCGGGCTGGAGCCGGTGCTCGGCGAGCACCTCGTCCAGCCGGTCGGCGACCCCGATGCCCGGGTCGATGACCACGCACTGCTCGCCCGGCGCGGGGGCCACCACGAAGCAGTTGGTCCCGAACGCCTCGGCGGGGAACCCGACGACCAGCAAGGCGGTGCTCCTCCCTGTCGATGTCCTGCTGACGACCCAGCTAGACCCTATCCGGAGGTCAGGCACAGCCAACCGTGACCGGGCGGCGACCCGCATTCCGGGTTCTACCCGTACACTCTGGCGGGCGTGTGACGTGGCACCCAATTGTATTTTCCTGGAGGGGAGCACCGGTGGCTTCCAGTAAGAGCCGGCAGCGCGCTCTGGCGCGGGCCAAGACCGAGCGGCAGATCGCCCGGAGGGCGGCCGCGGCGAGACGACGCCGCCAGTGGCAGGCGGGGATCGGCAGCGCCGTGGTGCTCGCCTTGCTGGTCGTGGTCGTGATCTGGAAGACCGGCGGCTTCTCCCCGGCACCGGCCAGGGCCGACGACTGCGCGTACACCGCCGTGGACGCCGGCAACGGCGTCACCGACGTGGGCAAGCCGCCGACGAAGGACGTGGTCAAGAACGGTGTCAAGACCATGACCATCAGCCTCGGCCAGGGCACCGTGACCGCCAAGCTCGACCCGAGCAAGGCGCCGTGCACGGTGAACAGCTTCACCTATCTGGCGAGCAAGAAGTTCTTCGACAACACCACCTGCCACCGGCTCACCGACGCGATCCTGCAGTGCGGCGACCCGTCCGGCACCGGCAGCGGCGGCCCCGCCTACCGCTTCCCGAACGAGAACGTGCCGTCGCCCATCGCCCCGTCGGCCGACCCGAGCGCCCCGCCGTCCGACGACGCGACCCCGGCCAGCGGCAACGCGCTGTTCCCGGCCGGCACCCTCGCGATGGCGCACTCGTCCCAGCCGGACAGCAACAGCAGCCAGTTCTTCCTGGTCTTCAAGGACGTGCAGTACCCGGCCGACTACACGATCTTCGGCACCATCACGGGCGGCCTCGACGTGCTGCAGAAAATCGGCGCCGCAGGCAACGACGGCTCCATCCAGGCCGGCGGCGGCAAGCCCAACGAGGAAGTGAAGATCAGTTCGCTGACCGTCACCGACCTCGCGCCCGAGGAGTCCGCTCCGGAGCCGGTCCCGTCGGCCAGCGCCTCCGTCCCTGCGTCGGAGTCCGCCTCGGCCGCCCCCTCGGCCAGCAGTTCCAGCAGCAAGTCGTAACGCTGCGAGCCCCTTGATCCCTGTTTGAGCCCCTATCCCTGTTGAGCAAGGAGTAACAACCGTGACCACCAACCGGGACCGCCAACGCGCCGCGGCGCGTGCGCGGCTGGAGCGGGAGATGGCCGTACGCGCCGAGCAGTCCCGGGTCCGGCGGCGCCGAAACACGACGATCGCCGCCGGGGCCGGCGCCCTGATCGTCCTGCTCGCCGCGGCCTGGGTGGTGGTCGCCCTGACCAGCGACAGCGGCAAGCAGAACGAGGCCGGCGCCGACCCGTCGGCCTCGGCCACCCCGACGAGCTGCACCTGGCAGCCGCTGGTCGACCCGAGCGCCAGCGCGTCGCCGGACCCGGAGCTCGAGAAGAACACCAAGGACGTGGGCAAGCCCCCGGCGACCGGTGAGGCGCGCACCGGCACCCAGACGATGACGCTGGACACGAGCGTCGGCACGATCAAGATCGAGGTCGACACCGCGCACGCGCCCTGCGCCGCGGAAAGTTTCACGTACCTGGCCAGCAAGAAGTTCTTCGACGACTCGATCTGCCACCGCCTGGTCCTGCAGGGCATCTACGTGCTGCAGTGCGGTGACCCGTTCGCCAGCGGCTTCGGCGGCCCGTCCTACCGCTACGCCGAGGAGAACCTGCCGACCGGCAAGCGCCCGGCCTACGGCGAGGGCGTGGTCGCGATGGCCAACAACGGCCAGCCCGCGTCGACCGGCAGCCAGTTCTTCATCGTCTACAAGGACATCGCGCAGCTGGACCCGAACTACACGGTCATCGGGCGGGTCACCGAGGGCCTCGACCTGGTCAAGAAGGTCGCCGAGGACGGCGTCGTGGCCGACCCGTCGGCCGACCCGTCGGCCCCGGCGACCGAGGGCAAGCCGAAGACCGAGGTGCGCATCAAGAGCCTCACGATGAGCGCCCCGACCCCGTAAAAACCCAAAAAGCGACAGGGCCGCCACGGTACGACCGGGCGGCCCTTTGCTGTTGCCGGATCGGCCCTCCACGGCGCCGCGGGGGCGCGGCCAGCTAGCTACCAGCGCCTGTTTCATAATTGGGGTCGGAGCGAGGCGGAGTCCAGATTTCGTCTGGGGGTGGCCCGTGGAAGCCCGGCTACCGGTGTTGTAGCCGGGCTTTCGCGGGACGCCGCCGGGCGGAATCTGGGCCCGCCGCAGCCCGGCCTCAGTTATGAAACAGGCGCTAGGCCCCGGAGGTGACCCGGTAGGCGTCGTAGACGCCGTCGATGCGGCGGACGGCCGCCAGCAGGTGGTTGAGGTGCTTCGGGTCGGCCATCTCGAAGCTGAACCGGCTGATCGCGACCCGGTCGCGCGTGGTCGTCACCGTCGCCGAGAGGATGTTGACCTTCTCGTCGGACAGCACGCGCGTGACGTCGGCGAGCAGCTTGTGCCGGTCGAGAGCCTCCACCTGGATTGCGACCAGGAACGTCGAGGCGCTCGTCGGCTTCCAGCTGACCTCGAGCACGCGCTCCGGCTGCTCCTTGAGGTCCGCCGCGTTGGCGCAGTCGTCGCGGTGCACGCTCACGCCGCCGGAGCGGGTCACGAAGCCGAAGACCGCGTCGCCGGGGACGGGGGTGCAGCAGCGGGCCAGCTTGATCCAGACGTCGTCGACGCCGAGGACCTCGACGCCGGGGTCGGAGGCGGCGGTGCGGGTGCGGGCCGGCCGGGTCGGTATCGCGGTCTCGGCGATGTCCTCGACCGCGCCCTCCTCGCCGCCGTAGCCGGCGACCAGGCGCTGGACGACCGACTGGGCCGAGGCCTGCCCGTCGCCGACGGCGGCGTAGAGGGCCGCCACGTCGATCAGGTGCAGCTCGCGGGCGATGGTCATCAGCGACTCGGACGTGAGCAGGCGCTGCAGCGGCAGCCCCTGCTTGCGCATCGCCTTGACGATCGCCTCCTTGCCGGCCTCGATCGCCTCCTCGCGGCGCTCCTTGTTGAAGTACTGCCGGATCTTGGTGCGCGCCCGCGGGCTCTTGACGAACCCCAGCCAGTCCTGGGTGGGGCCGGCCGTCTCCGACTTCGAGGTGAAGATCTCGATGACGTCGCCGTTGGACAGCGTGCTCTCCAGCGGCACGAGCTTGCCGTTGACCCGCGCGCCGATGCACTTGTGCCCGACCTCGGTGTGCACCGCGTAGGCGAAGTCGACCGGGGTCGAGCCCGTGGGCAGCGCGATCACGTCGCCCTTGGGCGTGAAGACGTACACCTCCTGGCTGGACAGGTCGAAGCGCAGCGCGTCGAGGAACTCGCTCGGGTCGCTCGCCTCGCGCTGCCAGTCCAGCAGCTGGCGCAGCCAGGTCATCTCGTCGATGTGCGCCGGCGGCCCGGCGATCGTGGCGTTCTTGGTCTCCTTGTACCGCCAGTGCGCGGCGATGCCGTACTCCGCGGTGCGGTGCATCGCGTAGGTGCGGATCTGCAGCTCGACGGGCTTGCCGGTGGGTCCGATGACCGTCGTGTGCAGCGACTGGTACATGTTGAACTTCGGCATGGCGATGTAGTCCTTGAACCGGCCCGGGACGGGCTGCCAGTTCGCGTGGATCACGCCGAGTGCCGCGTAGCAGTCACGCACCGTGTCGACCAGGATGCGCACGCCGACGAGGTCGTAGATGTCGCCGAAGTCGCGGCCCCGGACGATCATCTTCTGGTAGACGGAGTAGAGGTGCTTCGGCCGCCCGGTGACCTCCGACTTGATCTTGGCGGCCTTGAGGTCGTTGGCGACCTTCTGGGTCACGGTGCGCAGCAGCGAGTCGCGCTGGGGCGTGTGCTCGGCGATGAGCCGGCTGATCTCGTCGAAGCGCTTGGGGAACAGCGTGCGGAACGCCAGGTCCTCCAGCTCCCACTTGATCGTGTTCATGCCCAGCCGGTGCGCCAGCGGCGCCAGGATCTCCAGGGTCTCCTTGGCCTTCTGCTCCTGCTTCGGGCGGGGCAGGAAGGTCAGGGTGCGCATGTTGTGCAGCCGGTCGGCGAGCTTGATCACCAGCACCCGCGGGTCCTTGGCCATGGCCACGACCATCTTGCGGATCGTCTCGGCCTTCGCCGCGTCGCCGAGCTTGACCTTGTCCAGCTTCGTGACGCCGTCAACGAGCAGCGTGACCTCGCCGCCGAAGTCGACCTGCATCCGCTCGATCGTGTATTCGGTGTCCTCGATCGTGTCGTGCAGCAGCGCCGCGACCAGGGTCGTGGTGTCCATGCCCAGGTCGGCGAGGATCGTGGCGACGGCGAGCGGGTGCGTGATGTAGGGGTCACCGGACTTGCGGTACTGCCCCTTGTGGAAGTGCTCGGCCATGTCGTACGCCCGCTGCAGCAGCCGCACGTCGGCCTTGGGGTGGCTCGCCTTGTGCTGGGCGATCAGCGGCTCCAGCACCTCGCTGACCGACGGGCTCTGCCAGGGCGCGTTGAAGCGGGCCAGCCGGGCGCGCACTCGGCGGCCGGTCGGCGCGGCACCCACGAAGCCGGCGACGGCCCCGGTCACGCCGCTCGCGGCGTCGGTGAGGTCCTCGGTGTCCTCGCCCAGGATCTCCTCGGCCGAGCGGCGCGGGGGCTGCTCGGCGGGCCGATCGGTGGCCCGGCGCTGGGGCGTGCCGGAGGGGGCGACGGGGAACTGCAGCACCACGCCGCCCGCCTCCGCCGTCTCCGGCGGGGTCGATTCGCGGACGTCCTGCGGTTCATCCTGCACGTGGTCGACCGTACCCTCAATGGGGGGTGCGATGTCGCCGGTCACCGGCCGCTCCTCATCGCCGACAACGTTCCGAACCGCAAGCTTACCCGTCCCCACCGACATTTCCCGTCAGCGAAAAGGCCCGGAAAGCCGCCGCGAAACGCCCCTCAGACGGTCAACAGGGCATGAACCGGGCGCGGCGCGACTCTCGACCGCCCATCGAGGAACGCGAGCTCCAGCACGACGCTGAAGCCGCTGACCCGGCCGCCGGCCCGCTCGACGAGCTCCATGGTGGCCGTGGCGGTGCCGCCGGTGGCGAGCACGTCGTCGACGACCAGGACCCGCTCCCCCGCCATGAAGGCGTCGGCGTGGACCTCCAGGATCGCCTCGCCGTACTCCAGCGCGTAGCTCGCCGACACGGTGGCCCGGGGCAGCTTGCCGGCCTTGCGCACCGGCACCACGCCCTTGCCGGTGGCGTAGGCGACCGCGGCGGCGATCACGAACCCACGCGCCTCGATCCCGGCCACCACGTCGAAGCTGTCCGCGCCGTGCTCGGCGACGATCGCGTCGATCGTGGCGGCGAAGGCCGGCCCGTCGGCGAACAGCGGCATCAGGTCCTTGAACACGATGCCCGGCTTCGGGAAGTCCGGCACGTCCAGCACCTTGCTCGCGACCAGCTCAGAGATCTCCACCCAGGTCCCTTCCGAAGTCGGCTCGCACATGCGCACGGGCGCCGCGACCGCGACGCCCGTGCATCAGAAGAACAAAATCCGCTGACCTGAAATCCGCTACTTGCGGCCGCCGGTCGCACCAGGGCGGCCGCCGGCGCGCGGGCGCTTGCCCTGGCCGGGCCGCGCCGCCGGGCGGGCACCCGGGCGGGGCGCCGCGCCGGCGAGCTCGGAGCGCTCGGAACGCTCGGCCGACTTGCCCTGGCCGATCGGCACGCCGTCGCTGTCGAGGGCCACCGTCTGCGACTTGGCCGCCTGCTCCTTGGCCTGCGACACGCGCTTGGCCTGGACCCGGTTGGCGTGCGCCTGCAGCCGCGGCTCGCGGCTCTTGAGCTCGGCCAGCACCGGGGTGGCGAAGAAGATCGACGAGTACACCGCGACGCCCATACCGATGAACAGCACCAGGCCGAGGTCCTTCAGCGTGCCGGCGCCCAGCAGGCCGGCGCCGATGAAGAGCAGGCCGCCGACGGGCAGCAGCGCGACCAGGCCGGTGTTGATCGAGCGCATCAGGGTCTGGTTGACCGCCAGGTTGGCCGCCTCGGCATACGTCGACGTGCTGGAGCCGGTGATGCCCCGGGTGTTCTCCTGCACCTTGTCGAACACCACGACGACGTCGTAGAGCGCGAAACCGAGGATTGTCAGGAAGCCGATGACGGTCGACGGGGTGACCTCGAAGCCGACGAGCGAATACACGCCGCCGGTCAGCACCAGGTCGAGCAGCAGCGAAGCGATCGCGGCCGCGGCCATCCGCCACTCGAACCGGAAGATCAGGTACACCAGCACCGCGGCGAGGAAGATCGCGAGGCTCAGCGCCGCCTTGTTGGTGACCTGGCCGCCCCACGACGTGCTCACCGCGCTGTCGCTGATCTGCGAGACGTCGATGTTGAAGTGCTTGGCGACCGACTCCTTGATCGCGTTCTGCCGGACCGGGTCGTTGACCAGCTCGGTCTTGATGATGTACTGGCTGTCACCGACCGTCTGCCCGGTCTTGACCGAGACGCCCGCGTCGCCGAACGCCTTCTCGACCTGGTCCAGCGTGCCGACCTTGACCGGCAGGTTGTACTGGTTGCCGCCCTCGAACTCGATGCCGAGCGTGAAGCCGCGCACGAGCATGCTCGCGAGCGCGATCACGATCGCGATGCCGGCGACGGTGAACCACAGCTTGCGGCGGCCGACGATGTCGACGCCGGCCTCACCACGGTAGAGCCGGGCTGCGATGCCAGTGCCGCTCATCGTCAGGCCTCCTTCGGGCGGTTGCGACGGGTGGCCGCCTGGCTGGCCGCGCCCGCGTCGGTCGTGGAACGCTGCTCGAGCACGCGGCCGAGGCCGCTGACCCTCGGTGACAAGAATGCCTTGCTTCGAGCGAAGAGCGTCATGATCGGGTGACGGAAGAGGAACACGACCACCAGGTCGAGGATCGTGGCCACGCCCAGGGCGAAGGCGAAGCCCTTCACCGAGCCGATCGAGACGAAGTACAGGATCGCCGCCGCCAGCAGCGTGATCGTGTTCGCCGAGATGATCGTGCGGCGGGCCCGGACCCAGGCGCGCGGCACCGCGCTGCGCGGGCTGCGACCCTCGCGGATCTCGTCCTTGAGCCGCTCGAAGTAGATGACGAACGAGTCCGCGGCGACACCGAGCGAGACGATGAACCCGGCGAAGCCGGCGAGGCTCAGCGTGAAGCCGATCCAGCGGCCCAGGATGATCAGCGCCATGAACACCAGCACGCCGGAGAGCACCAGGCTGAGCATGATGACGCCGCCGAGCAGCCGGTAGTAGAAGAACGAGTAGAGCACAACGAGCAGCAGGCCGATGCCGGCGGCGAGCAGGCCCGCCTCCAGGTGCGAGCTGCCCAGGGTCGCCGAGATGCTCTGCGCGTCCTGCGACGTGAACGACAGCGGCAGGGCGCCGTACTGCAGCTGGCTGGCCAGCAGCTGGGCCTCGCTCTTCGTGAAGCTGCCGCTGATCTCCGCGTCACCGGGGATGACGTTCTGGATCGTCGGGGCCGACACGACCTCGTTGTCGAGCACCACGGCGACCTGCTTGCTGTCGGTGCCGCCGTTGTACGCCTCGCGGGTCAGGTCGGTCCAGCGGTTCTGCCCGGCGCTGCTGAACGACAGGTTGACCATCCACTTGCCGTTCTGCGTGTTGATGCCGGAGCTGGCCTTCGACACGTCGGTGCCCAGCACCTTGGCGACGTCGAGCTGGTACTTCACGCCCGGCCCGCAGGCCACCGCCGGCTGGCCTTCTGCGCGGATCGAGCCGACCGGCCGGTGGTTGAGCTTGTCGCAGGTGACGAACGGGATGTTGTACTGCATCGAGGCCGGCAGCACCGCGACCTCTTTCGGCGTCAGGTTCTTGAAGCCCTTGTACAGCTCGGCCTTGCTCGCGTCCTTGCTGACGTCGACCGGGGACTGCTCGGCGAGCGCAGCGGCCCACACGCTGTCGCCCAGCTTCTTCTGCACCGCCGCGCGCTGCGTGGCGATGTCGGCCGCCACGCTCTCCGACGGCGTGGGGGTGGCGTCCGCGGCGGCGCTGGAGTCCGACGGCGTCGCCGACGGCGCGGCCGAGGAGCCCGACGGGGTCGCCGACGGCGTGGCCGAGCCGGAGGCCGAGGTCGAGGCCGCCGGCGAGGCAGAGCCCGACGCGGAGGCGGACGGCGAGGCCGACGGCGATGCCGACGGGTCGGTCGCGCCGGTGTCGCCGGTCTGCCCAAGCACCGTGCGGAAGCGCAGCTCCGCCGTCTGCCCGATCTGCTTGAGCCGGTCGTCGCTCTTACCCGGCAGGGAGACGACGATGTTGCTGTTGTTCTCGACCACGACCTCGGCCTCGGCGACACCCAGGCCGTTGACACGCTGGTCGATGATGCGACGGGCGGTCTCCATCTGGGCCTGGGTGGGCGGCTTGCTGCCCTCCAGGTTCTGGGCCTGCAGCGTGACCGTGGTCCCGCCGATCAGATCAAGGCCGAGCTTCGGCTCGAGCCGGTCGCGCCATCCACCCTTGCCGCCGAACCATACGATGGCGGCTAGCACGATGAAGATGGCGGCTAGCACGGCGAGCTGGCGGCTCGGGCGCATCGGTGCCTGAGGTTGTGCCACGGCTGTCGGGTCTCCCTACACGACGCCGGCGGGGTCCGCGCGGCGTGAATGTTTCACAGAGCGGGCTTGCGAGCGGGACTTTCAGTCGGAGTCCGCGGTCCCGGCGGACTCCCCTTCTTCGGAGGTGGCGTCTTCGTCGACGGGCGCCTTCCGGCTGACCTTCCCGATGGCGGCGCGGGCGTACTTGGCGGTGACGCCCGGCGAGATCTCCAGCAACACGGTGTCGTCGGAGACCTCCACCACGGTGCCGTACATGCCGCCGACGGTCACCACCTCGTCGCCGACGCCCATCGAGGACTGCATGCTCTCGACCTCGCGGCGGCGCTTCTGCTGCGGGCGGATCATGAGGAAGTAGACGAAAGCAGCGAAGGCAACGACAACGAGAAGCGGAAGTGCGCTGCCGCCCGAGCTTTCCGCGGCGTAATACACGATTGGTGGCCTTCCCTGTCGAGGTATCTGATGTCCGCGCAGCGGATCGCGGCGAGTCTAGTCGGTGTGTCAAAGACCACGTGAACCGGCATCCGCTACAAACCCAGTCTGGCTCGACGAGCTTCGCCAGATCGACCCGCACCGGGCGCCGATCACGACAGGCCAGGAGCTACGGCTCCAGACTGAACAGATCGGGTGTTTGGGACAAGCCGCCCGCGGCGTTTCCGCCACCGACGGTACCAGCGGGGGCTGGAATTCCGAGGTGGCGCCAGGCGCTCGCCGTGGCGACCCGGCCACGGGGAGTACGCGCGATGAGCCCGGTCCGCAGCAGGAACGGCTCACAGACCTCCTCGACCGTGTCGGGCTGCTCACCCACGGCTACCGCGAGTGTGGACAGGCCGACCGGCCCGCCGCCGTGGCGCAGCAGGGCCAGCAGCACCGCCCGGTCGAGCCGGTCCAGGCCGAGCTCGTCCACGTCGTACACGGTCAGCGCCGCGCGCGCCGCGCCCAGGTCCACCACGCCGTTGCCGCGCACCTCGGCGTAGTCGCGGACCCGGCGCAGCAGCCGGTTGGCGATCCGGGGCGTACCGCGGGAGCGCCGGCCGATCTCCACCGCCCCGTCCTCGGTGATCGGCACGTCGAGGATGCGCGCCGACCGGGCGATGATCCGCTCCAGCTCCTCGGGCTCATAGAAGTCCAGCTGCCCGACGAACCCGAAGCGGTCGCGCATCGGGCCGGTGAGCAGGCCGCTGCGGGTCGTGGCGCCCACCAGCGTGAACGGCTCCACGTCCAGCGGGATCGCTGTCGCGCCGGGGCCCTTGCCGACCACCACGTCGACCCGGAAGTCCTCCATGGCGCTGTACAGCAGCTCCTCGGCCGGCCGCGCCATGCGGTGGATCTCGTCGATGAACAGCACGTCGCCGTGCTGGAGGCTGGTCAGCACCGCGGCCAGGTCGCCGGCCCGCTCGATCGCCGGCCCGCTGGTCATGCGCAGCCCGGCGCCGAGCTCCGCGGCGACGATCATGGCCATGGTCGTCTTGCCCAGCCCCGGCGGGCCGGAGAGCAGAATGTGGTCGGGCGGGCTGCCCCGGCGCAGGGCGCTCTGCAGCAGCAGGTCGAGCTGCTCGCGCACCCGGTGCTGGCCGATGATCTCCGCGAGCCGCTTGGGCCGCACGGTCTGATCGGCGATCGCGTCCTCGTCGGACGCGAACGCGCTCACCAAGGGGTCCGTCACGACGCCTCCGCTTCGCTCCGGCGCCGCGCCTGAACCTGCGCCCCCGGATGAGCGGCCCCTACGCTCCGCTCCGGACCGCTCATCGGATCGTGCCCAGCATCTTGATCGCCTGCTTGAGCAGCACCGGCACCGCCGGCACGGTCTGCCCGTCGAGCTGTTCGGCGACCGCGGCCACCGCCTGGTCGGCCTGGTTGGCGGTCCAGCCGAGCCCGACCAGCGCCTGGCGGACCTGCTCGGGCCAGACCGCGCCGGCGCCCACGCCGACCATTGCCGCGCCGTCGCCCGGCAGCGCGCCGATCTTGTCGCGCAGCTCCAGCACCAGCCGCTCGGCCCCCTTCTTGCCGATGCCCGGCACGCGGGTCAGCGTCGAGGTGTCGCCGCCGGAGATCGCGCGGCGTACGACATCGGGAGTGTGCACGGCGAGCACGGCCTGGGCCAGCCGGGGACCCACCCCGGTCGCCGTCTGCAGCAGCTCGAACAGCTGCCGGGCATCGTCGTCGGCGAAGCCGTAGAGGGTGAGCGAGTCCTCCCGCACCACCAGCGAGGTCGCCAGCCGGGCCTCCTGCCCCACCCGCAGGTCGGCGATGGTGTGCGGCGAGCACTGCACGAGCAGGCCGACCCCGCCGACCTCGATCACCGCGCCGTCGGGCGACACCGCCATCACCTTGCCGCGAACGCTCGCGATCACCGGGCCCTCCTCAATGCGGCGCTGAGGCGCTCACGCGCGCCGCCCCGCCAGACGTGACAGATGGCCAAGGCTAAGGCGTCGGCGGCGTCGGCCGGGCGCGGCGCGACCTCCAGCCGCAGCAGCCGGGTCACCATCGCGGTCACCTGCTTCTTGTCGGCGTTGCCGTTGCCGCTGATGGCCGCCTTGACCTCGCTGGGGGTGTACATCTGCACGGGCAGCCCGGCCCGCGCCGCGGCGAGGACGGCCACCGCGCCGGCCTGCGCCGTGCCCATCACGGTGCGCACGTTGTGCTGGCTGAAGACCCGCTCGACGGCGACGGCCTCGGGGCGGTGCTCGGCGACCAGCTCGGCGAGGCGCACGTCGAGGCCGAGCAGGCGCAGCGCCAGGTCTTCGTCCGGGTCGCTGGTGACGACCTCGTAGTGCACGAGCCGGCACGGCCGCCCCGGCTGCCCCTCGACCACCGCCACGCCGCACCGGGTCAGGCCCGGGTCGACCCCCAGCACGCGCACCGGCCACCCCCTCATACGTGTGTTCGACACCCTATCGGACGATCGTGAAGGGCCGATCGCGCGACACACACACCGACTACGGTGAAGGTATGTGGGCGCGCCCCATGGGACGGGCGCGCGAAGCCTCGTACGTTTCCCGCCATGACGACGCCTCACCCCGTTTCGCCGCACCAGGTCGTCTCGCTGGACCTGCGGGGACGCACCGCGCTGGTGACCGGGGCCGGCAGCGGCATCGGCCGCAGCGTGGCGGTGCGCCTGGCCGCTGCCGGGGCGCGGGTCGTGGCGGTCGACCGCGACGCGGAGCCGCTCAAGACCCTCGCCGAGGAGGCGGGCGTCGTACCCGTGGTCGCCGACCTGTGCGACCAGGACGGCATCGAAGAGCGGCTGGCCGGCCACCTCGACGCCGACGTCCTGGTCAACAATGCCGGGCTGCAGCACGTGGCGGCGCTGGAGGACTTCCCGCCGGAGCGCTTCGCCTACATCCAGACCGTCATGGTCACCGCACCCTTCCGGCTCGTCCGCGCCGTCCTGCCGCACATGTACGCCGGGAACTGGGGCCGCATCGTCAACATCTCCTCGGTGCACGGCCTGCGGGCCTCGCCGTTCAAGGCCGCCTACGTCACCGCCAAGCACGCCCTCGAGGGGCTGTCGAAGACCGTCGCGCTCGAGGGCGCCCCGCACGGGGTCACGGCGAACTGCATCAACCCGGCGTACGTGCGCACGCCGCTGGTCGAGGGGCAGATCGCCGACCAGGCGCGCACCCACGGCATCGACGAGTCCGAGGTCGTCGAGAAGATCATGCTGACCAGCGCCGCGATCAAGCGGCTCATCGAGCCGGCCGAGGTCGCCGAGCTCGTCGCCTACCTCTGCACCGACGTCGCGAGCTTCATCACCGGTACTTCGCTGTCGATCGACGGCGGCTGGACCGCACACTAGGGCTTGTGACGATGCTGGAGTACCTCGAGCTGCTGGCCCGGGAGGCGGCCGCCGTGGAGTTCGAGGGCCCGCTCGTCGCCGCGCGCAGCGCCGGCCTGCCGCCCGGGCACCTCGCCGAGCTCGAGCAGGCCAAGGTCGTCGCGCTGCGGGTGCGCGCCCTGCTGGAGCGGCGCCGCCGGCGCGAGGAGGAGCTGTCCGGGCTCTTCGACACGGCCAGCGACCTCGCAGGCCTGCGCGACGTCGACGCCGTGCTCGCCGCGATCGTGCACCGGGCGCGGACGCTGCTGGGCGCCGACGTGGCGTACATGACGCTCAACGACGAGACCCGCGGCGACACCTACATGCGGGTCACCGACGGCTCGATCTCGGCCCGCTTCCAGGCGCTGCGGCTGCCGATGGGCGCCGGGCTCGGCGGCCTGGTCGCGCAGACCGGCAGCCCGTACGTCACCGCCGACTACCCCGGCGACGCCCGCTTCCGGCACACCGGCGACATCGACGCCGGCGTGAGCGAGGAGGGGCTGGTGGCGATCCTCGGGGTACCGCTGCGGCTGGGCTCCCGGATCATCGGCGTGCTCTACGCCGCCAACCGCTCGGCCCGCCCGTTCGCCCGCGAGGAGGTCTCGCTGCTGGTCTCCCTCGCCGCCAACGCCGCCGTCGCGATCGACACCGCGCGGCTGCTCGGCGAGACCCAGGCCGCCCTGGAGGAGCTCTCCGCCGCCAACGGCGTCATCCGCGCGCACAGCGACTCCGTCGAGCGGGCCGCGGCCGCGCACGACCGGATGACCGCGCTCGTGCTGCGCGGCGCCGGCGTCGAGGACGTCGCCGCGGTCGTGGTCGAGGTCCTCGGCGGCTCCCTGCTCGTCCTGGACGCCGAGAACCGCCGCCTGGCCCTGGTCGGCGAGCTGGCCCAGCCCGACCCGAGCGCGGTCGCCGAGGCCCTGGCCGCCTCGCGCACCGAGGGCCGCAGCGTGCGCCGCGGCGAGCTGTGGGTGGCCGCGGTGGTGGCCGGCGCGGAGAACCTCGGCGCCCTCGTCCTGCGCCCCGACCGCGCGCTGGTCGACGCCGACCAGCGCATCCTGGAGCGCGCCGCGGTCGTCACCGCGCTGCTGCAGCTGTTTCGCCGTACCGTGGCCGAGGCCGAGGGCCGCGTGCGCGGCGAGCTGCTCGACGACGTCATCACGCGCCCGGTCCGCGACGCCGACGCGCTGCGCGCCCGCGCCAAGCGCCTCGGGGTCGACCTGGACGCCCCCAACGTCGTGGTCGCCATCGGCGCGGACGCCCTCGCCGGCGGCTCGATCCGCCAGCGGGCCGTGTCGTGGGCGCAGACGTACGCCCAGACCCGCGCCGGCCTGGCCGCCGCCCGCGACGGCCACGTCGTGCTCCTGCTGCCCGGCGAGGCCCCCGGCGCCGCCGCCCGGCTCGTCGCCCGCGACCTGGGCAAGCTGCTGGGCCGCCCGGTCACCGCCGGCGCCGGCGGCCCGGCGACCGCCCCCGAGGGCATCGCCGCCGCATACCGCGACGCCGACCGCTGCGTGACCGCCCTGACCGCCCTGGGCCGCACCGGCACCGGCGCCGGCACGGCCGAGCTGGGGTTCGTCGGGCTGCTGCTGGGCTCGGCCCCCGACGGCCGTGACCGCGACGTACGGTCGTTCCTGGACACCGCGATCGGCCCGGTGGTCGACTACGACGCGCGGCGGGGCACCGCGCTGGTGAAGACCCTGGAGGCGTACTTCGGCGTCGGCGGCAGCCTGGCCCGCGCCGCGGAGGTCCTGCACGTGCACGTCAACACGGTCACCCAGCGCCTCGAACGGATCGGCCAGCTCCTCGGCGCCGACTGGCAGAAGCCGGAGCGCGCCCTGGAGGTGCAGCTCGCCCTCCGCCTGCACCGCCTGCAGACCTCCTGAGGGGGTCCCCGGAAACGGGCGCGGAAATGGGGCGGCCCGGCGCCGCCGAGGGAGGCGGGCCGGGCCGGGGTGGCGGCGGACCGAGGTCAGGGCTGCGCGCCGCGCAGCACGAAGTCGACCAGGTTCTCCGCGAAGTGCTCGTCCGGGACGTTGGGGTTCCAGCGCAGCATGTTCTGCGCCAGCGTCGGGCCGGCCAGGACCAGCAGGGCCAGCTCCACGTCCAGGTCGGCGCGCAGCTCGCCCGAGGCGATGCCCCGGCGCAGCACCGAGCGCATCGCCTCCCGGCGCGGCTCCATGACCCCTTGGTACACCCGGGTCATCTCCGGGCTCTTGAACAGCTCCGGCATGAGGCAGGCGGCGGCCTTGCCGTACTGGGCCATCCGCTTTTTGCGCATCGTGCCGATCAGCGTGACCAGGTCGTCGCGCACCGACTCGCCGCGCAGCTCGGGCGGGGGGCCCTTCATCGCCAGCACCGCGTCGGTGAGCAACGCCTCCTTGTTGGGCCAGCGGCGGTAGATCGTCGCCTTGCCAACGCCGGCCTTCGCCGCGACCGCCTCGATCGAGATGGCGTCCGCGCTCTGGCCGGAGCTGAGCAGCTCGAATACCGCCTCGACGATCGCCTCGTCGACCCGGGCGCTTCGGGGTCGGCCAGGACCCTTCCGGTCCTGGTCAGGCGCCACATCCACGCTGAGCGTCATGGTTTCCATTGTTACCGAGTTTTCACACCGAAGCTACTCACCGGTTCCTCACACGCTCACTCGCCGACCGTGACGAGTTGCACGCCCTGCTCCTCCGCCAGGCTCTCGGCGGTGGTCGGGGCGGGTGCGGTCGCCGGGCGCTTGCCGGGCAGCCACAGGGCGGCCACGACCGCGCCGAGGACCGCGAAGATCGCCGAGCCGATCGCGGCGTTGTGCATGGCGGTGATGAAGGCGTCGTTGGCGTGCTGGATCAGCGCCTGCCCGGCGGGCCCGACGTGTGGCGCCACGCCGTACGCACCGGAGATCGACTCGCCGGCGGCGTTCTTCGCGGCGGCCGGCAGGCCGCTCGTGGCGGAGGCGACGTGGTCGCGGTACACGGAGGAGACCACGGCGCCGAGGGCGGCCACACCGAGGGCGCCGCCGACCTGACGGATGGTGTTGCTGACGGCCGATCCGACGCCGGCCTTCTCACGGGGAAGCGCGGACATGATCGCCTCCGTCGCGGGCGGCATCACGTTGGCCATGCCGACGCCCATGACGAAGAACAGCGCGCCCACGATCCAGATCGGGGTGGTCGCCGTGATGAAGATCCACCCGGCCAGGCCGGCCGCAACGAGCAGCAGCCCGACGGTGCTGACCGCCTTCGGGCCGAAGCGCTTGACCATCGCGGCGCTGCGCGGGGCGAACACCATCTGGGCGACCGCGAACGGCACGAACAGGGCGCCGGAGGCCAGCGGGCCGTAGCCGCGGACCAGCTGCAGGTAGAAGGCGCTGACGAACATGACGCCCATGGCCGCGAAGAAGACCAGGCCGATCATGCTGGTCGAGGCGCTGAACTGGCGGTTGGAGAACAGCCGCACGTCCAGCGACGGAAACTCGATGCGCCGCTCGTAGAGGGCGAACGCGGCCAGCACCACGACCGCCGCGGCGAGGGTGCCCCAGGACTCGATCCTGCCGAAGCCGTGGTCGCCGCCCTTGATCACGCCGTACGTGAGCAGGGTCAGGCCGACGATGGACAGCAGCACGCCGACGATGTCGATGCGGCCCGGCCTCGGGTCGCGCGACTCGGGGATGAGGGTGTTGACCAGGAACACGCCGGCGATCACGATCGGGACGTTGATCAGGAAGACCGAGCCCCACCAGAAGTGCTCGAGCAGCAGGCCGCCGACGATCGGGCCGATCGCGACGCCGAGGCCGACCGCGCCGGCCCACACGCCGATGGCGCGGCCACGCTCGCGCGGGTCGAAGACGTTGGCGATGATGGACAGCGTCGAGGGCATGACCGCCGCGGCGCCGAGGCCCATCAGGGCGCGGGCCCAGATCAGCTGGTCGGGCGAGCTGGAGTAGGCGGACGCGAGCGACGCGACGCCGAACAGCGCGAGGCCGACGGTGAGCGTGATGCGGCGGCCGAGCCGGTCGGCCAGGATGCCGGCGGTGAACAGCAGGCCGGCGAAGACCAGCGTGTAGGAGTTGATCGCCCACTCCAGCTGGCTCTGGGTGGCGCCGAGGCCGCGCTGCGGGTCGGCGATGGTGCGCATGGCGACGTTGAGGACGGTGTTGTCGAGCACCACCACGAGCAGGCTGATGACGAGCACGCCGAGAATCGCCCAGCGTCGAGGATGTCCGGTGTTGATCGGTGTGGTCTGAGTGGCTGCGTCCACGGTGCTGCTCCCCCTGGTTGAACGCAAAACGATACGGAACAGTTCCGTATCACCGTAGACCCGAGGGCTGCGATACGGAACCGTCTCGTATTCAAAAGTGGGTGTGGTCACACCCGGCGCCGCCGGCGGAATAAACCGGCGACCGTGCCCCACAACCCCCGCCGGAACAGCAGCACCACGAGCACGAACACGCCGCCGGTCACCAGCCCGATCAGCGTGAACCCGGCCTGCGAGAGCTGGTCCTCCAGGTCGACGACCAGCGCGGCGCCGAGCACGCCGCCCCACAGCGTGCCGATCCCGCCGAGCACGACCAGCACCACGCCCTTGCCCGAGGTCGTCCAGTGCACGACGTCGAGGGAGACGAACCCGTGCGCGACCGCGAAGAGGCCCCCGCCGAGCCCGGCCAGAAAGGCCGAAAGCACGAAGACCAGGAGTTTGTACCGCGAGGCCGCGTACCCCAGCGCCCGCGCCCGGGCCGGGTTGTCGCGTACCGCGACCAGCACCCGGCCGAACGGCGAGTGCACGATCCGCCACGCCAGCAGCAGGCCCAGGGCCGCGATCGGCAGCGCCGCGTAGTAGAAGTAGTACGCGTCCGAAAGGTCTAGCCCGAACAGCTCGCGCGGGACGCTCTGCATCCCGTTCTCCCCGCCGGTGACCGACGACCACGCGTTGGCGACGTAGTAGATCATCTGGGCGAAGGCGAGCGTGACCATCGCGAAGTAGATCCCGGTGCGCCGCACCGCGAGGTAGCCGATCGGCACCGCGAGCGCGGCGGCGGCGAGCGCCCCGCCGAGCACCGCGACCGGAAACGGCGCGCCGAGCCGCGCCGCGATCAGCCCCGCCGTGTACGCCGACGTCCCCCAGAAGGCCGCATGGCCGAAGGAGAGCAGCCCGCCGTACCCGAGGAGCAGGTCGATCGCGACCGCGAACAGCGCCCAGCAGAGCATGTCCACGGCGACCGCCGGATAGAGCCCGTTCGGCAGCCACAGCGCGATCGCCGCGCTCACCGCCAGCAGCGCCCACCTCACGCCGCGGTCTCCTCTCTGCCGAACAGCCCGGCCGGGCGCACCAGCAGCACCAGCGCCATGACCAGGAAGATGAGCGTCTGGGCGAGCAGCGGCGGCGCGTAGGCCTCGCTCCACGCCTGCAGCAGGCCGATGCCGAAGCCGGCGGCGACGGAGCCGAACACCGAGCCGAGCCCGCCGATGACGACGACCGCGAAGACGCCGATGATGAGGTCGCCGCCCATGAGCGGGTTGACCGCCCGCACCGGCGCGGCCAGCACCCCGGCCAGCGCGGCCAGAGCCACGCCGAAGCCGAACACCGGCGCGATCCACCGCCCGACGTCGATGCCCAGCGCCTGGGTCAGCTCCGGCCGCTCGGTGCCGGCCCGCACGACCACGCCGACCCGGGTGCGGCTCAGCAGCCACCACACGAGCGCGCACAGCGCCACGGCGACGCCGAGGACGAAGACCCGGTACGCCGGAAAGTCGAACAGCCCGAAGTCGACGGTCCCGCCGAGCCCCGCCGGGGCGCGGTACGGGTTGGACTGCGAGCCGTAGCGCGCCTTCACCGCGTCCTGCAGGATCAGCGTCAGGCCGAAGGTGAGCAGGAAGTTGTACAGCGGGTCCAGCGTGGACAGCCGCCGGATCACGGCGCGCTCGAGCGCCACGCCCAGCAGGCCGAGCACCGGCGGTACCACCGCGAGCGCGACCCAGAAGGAGAGCCCGAAGGAATCCAGCAGGAAGAACGCGCCCATCGCGCCGAGCATGTAGAACGCGCCGTGGGCGAAGTTCACCACCCGCAGCATCCCGAAGATGACGGCCAGGCCGAGGGCGAGCAGCGCGTAGACGCCGCCCCCGACCAGCCCGTCGAACGTGTGGCCGAGCAGACCCATCGCGGATCAGAGCCTGCAGTCCGGCGACGGGGCGCGGAACGCGTCCTGGGCCGGGATCGTCTTGACGATCTGCTCGTAGTCCCACGGCTCCTTCACCTCGCCGGACGGCTTGACCTTCGCCAGGTAGGCGTCGTGCAGCACGCGGTGGTCGGCGGCGCGGAACTCCCCGTTGCGCAGGAAGAAGTCGTCGACCTTCTTGCCCTCCAGCTGCTTGACGACCGCGTCGGCGTCGTCGGTGCCGGCGGCCTGCACGGCCTCCAGGTACTGCATCGCGGCGGAGTAGTTGGCCGCGTGCGCGAAGGTCGGCCGCTGCCCGCCGGCGCGCGCGGCGAACTTGTCGGCCCAGGCGCGGTTGCGCTCGTCGAAGTTCCAGTACCAGGCGTCGGTGAACGTGGTGCCGGCCAGCGCGTCCGGGGTCAGCGAGTGGATGTCGGTGAGGAACATCAGGCCGACGGCGAGCCCGACGCCCTTGTCCCGCAGCTTGAACTCGTTGTACTGCTTCACGAGGTTCACCAGGTCGGCGCCCGCCTGCATGGCGCCCAGCACGTCCGGCTTCGGGTTCAGCGTCGGCGCCTTGAGCAGGTAGGTGGAGAAGTTGTCGTTGGGAAACGGCGTCGGGTCGCTCGCGACGACCGTGCCGCCGCCCTTGGTGACCGCCGCCGAGAACGACTTCTGCATGTCCTGGCCGAAGGCGTAGTCGGGGTAGACGATGTACCAGTTCTTGGCGCCGGCCTGGGTGGCCGCGGTGCCGGTGCCGTTGGCGAGCATCGCGGTGTCGTAGGCGTAGTGGAACGTGTACTTGTTGCACGACTTGCCGGTGAGGTCGGTGGTGGCGCCGGAGATGTTGAAGTACAGCTTCTTGGCCTGCTTGGCGACGTCGGCGACCTTCAGCGCGGCCGAGGACGTCGGCACGTCGAGGATCGCGTCGACGCCGAGCCGGTCGTACATCTCGCTCGCCCGGGTGTTGGCGACATCGGGCTTGTTCTGGTGGTCGGCGGTCTCGACGGTGATGTTCTTCGTGATCACCTTGTCGCCGTACTTGGCCTTGAAGTCCTCGACGGCCATCTGCACGGCTACGACGGAGTTCTTGCCGGACAGCTGGGCGTAGACGCCGGACTGGTCGTTGAGCACGCCCAGGACGATCTTGTCGCCGGTGAGCTTGCTGCCGCCCGAGTCGCGCGGGCCGCCTCCGCCGCAGCCGGCGAGCGTCACGCACAGGGCCGCCCCGAGGGCGAGGGTCTTTTTCATGGTGTACCTCCGGTCAGATGCCGAGGTGCGCGAGGAACTCGGCCTCGCGGGAGCGCACGTCGGCGTTGTCGAAAGTGCCGGCGATCCGCCCCTCGGCGAGCAGGTAGTGGCGGTCGGCGATGGTGGTGGCGAAGCGCAGGTTCTGCTCGACGAGCAGGACGGTGACGCCGTGGTCGCGGGCGCGGCGCAGGATCTCGCCGACCCGGTGGACCAGCAGCGGCGACAGGCCCTCGGTCGGCTCGTCGCACAGCAGCACCGTGGCGCCCATGCGCAGCACCCGGGCGAGGGCGAGCATCTGCTGCTCGCCGCCGGAGAGCTTGGTGGCCGGGCTGTTGCGGCGCTCGTACAGGTTGGGGAACGCCTCGTGGACCTGCGCGAGGCTCCACGGGTGCGGTCCGACGACCGGCGGCAGGGTCAGGTGCTCGGCGACGCTGAGCGTGGCGTAGGCGCCGCGGTCGTCGGGCACCCAGCCCAGCCCGGCGCGGGCCCGCCGGTGCGCGGGGCGACGGGTCACGTCGGCCCCGGCGAGCTCGACTCTGCCCGACTGGCCACCGCCCGACTGGCCGGCGTGCAGCCCCATGACGCAGCGCAGCAGCGTGGTCTTGCCGGCGCCGTTGCGCCCGCACAGGGTGACCACCTCGCCCTCGGCCACGTGCAGGTCGACCTCGCGCAGCACGCGCGCCTCGCCGTACCAGGCGGACAGCCCTTCAACGCGCAGCATCGGCGCTCCCCAGGTAGGCCTCGACGACGCGCTCGTCGGCGCGCACCTCCTCGTAGCTGCCCTCGGCCAGCACCCGGCCGGCCTGCAGCACCGTCACCCGGTCGGCGAGGCGGCCGACGACGCTCATGTTGTGCTCGACCAGGACCACGGTCCGGCCGTCGCGGACGGCGGCGATCAGCTCGACGGTCCGCTCCACGTCCTCGACGCCCATCCCGGCGGTCGGCTCGTCCAGCAGCAGCACCTTCGGGTCGAGCGCGAGCGCGATCGCCAGCTCCAGGGCCCGCTTGCGGCCGTAGGCGAGGCTCCCGGCGGGCTCGCCGGCCGCGCCGGCCAGGCCGACCCGGTCCAGCAGCTCGCCGGCGCGCTCGCGGAAGCGGCGCAGTACCTTGTCGGAACGCCAGAACGACCAGCCGAGCGAGGTGCCGCCCTGCAGGGCGAGCTCCACGTGCGCGCGCACGGTCTGCTGCGGAAAGAGGCTCGCGATCTGGAACGAGCGCGCCATGCCGAGGCGGGCCACGCGCTCCGGCGGCAGGCCGGTGATGTCCCGGCCGGCGAGCTCGATGCGCCCGGCGCTCGGCGCGAGAAACCCGCTCAGCAGGTTGAACAGCGTCGTCTTGCCGGCGCCGTTAGGCCCGACGAGCGCGTGGACGCTGCCGGCGGCGACGTCGAGGTCGACGCCGTCGACCGCGCGGAATCCGCGGAAGTCGCGCGTGAGGCCGCGGGCGGCGAGCGCGGAACCGTCCATGTGGGACACACCCCCTCTGGCGGTGCAGGTGACGATCGCCACAAGTTATGGCCGGACTTCACCGCGTCACCATGGAGGCGATCCATATATTTACGTATTTATCAGTGTGCCCGGGAGCCACGATGCCGCTTGACCGACAAATACGAAAAATCCGGACATCACAGATGTCCGGATTTTTCGCCTGCAGCGACCGCGCGCCTCAGCGGCGTTCGGGGATCCATCGCGCCAGGGGGCCCAGGCGTGCTCGCAGGCCGGCCAGGCCGCCGGGGAAGAAGTACACCGCGAGGATGAAGACCGTGCCCAGGATGAACAGGGGCTGGGACAGCGGGCCGCGCAGCACCCCCGGCAGGCCGCCGACGGCGTCGGACTTGCCGAGCGCCACGAGCCGGTAGTCGAGGTACGTGAACAGGAAGCCGCCGATGAGCGGGCCCCAGCGCGTGCCGGGGCCGCCGAGGACCACCATCACCAGCAGGGTCAGGGTCTGGTCCGACGCGGCGATGTGCGGCGTCGCGCCGCCGATGAGCAGCGCGTACATGGCGCCGGCCAGGCCCGCGAGGCCGCCGGAGACGGTGAAGGCGAACAGCCGGTACCGGTACGGGTCGAGGCCCAGCACGCCGACGCGCCGCTCGTCGTCGCGGATCGCGGCGAGCACCCGCCCGGCCGGCGAGTCGGCGATCGAGTGCACGACGACGACGGTGACGACGAGCACGCCGAGGGCGAGCCAGTACAGGTACACCGTGTTGGTCACGCCCACCAGGAAGGCCGGTACCCGCTCGGTCGACATCGGCAGGCCCTCCTCGCCGCCGGTGGCGCCGCCCGGGTTGCGCCCGATGGTGATCGCGGCGACCTGCGCGAAGGCGAGCGTCACCATGGCGAAGGCGATGCCGCCGGTGCGCAGCGCGACCGCGCCGAGCAGCAGCGCGAGGGCCGCGGTGCCCACGACGGCGAGCAGGATGGCCGTCCACAGCCCGTACCCGGCCTTGGTCACCAGCATGTCGGTGCCGTAGACGCCGGCGGCGAAGTAGAGGGCGTGGCCGAAGGAGAGCATGCCGGTGCGGCCGAAGAGCAGGTCGTAGCCCATCGCCAGGGCGCCGAAGACCAGGCACAGGGCGAGCAGCTGCAACGTGCCGGGCGCGTTGACCGCGGAGTCGAACACGCCGGGGATCTTCAGGCCGCAGTACGGCAGGGCGATGAACACGACGAGCACCACGAGCGGGCCGAAGCGCGCCAGCGGCACCCGGGCGCGGGCCGGCGCCGGCGCCGTCCGCGCGGGTCGCGCCGTCTGTGTCGTCATGAGGTGGCGACCTTCCCGGTGATCCCTTGTGGACGGACGAGCAGCACGATCGCGAGCAGCGCCACGACGCAGATGTCGCCGAGGCCCGACGAGGTGTAGTTGACGAACTGCTGGAGCAGGCCGACCGCGACCGCGGCGTAGGCGGCGCCGGTGACCGAGCCCATGCCGCCGATGACGACGACGATGAAGCCGAAGATGAGCAGCGAGCTGCCGCCGGTCGGCGAGATCGCGCCGGCGTAGACGCCGCCGAGCGCGCCGGCCAGGGCCGCGGCGGCGCCGCCGATGGCGAACACCAGCGTGAAGGCCCGCCGCACGTCGATGCCGAGCGCGGTGACCATCGAGCGGTCCTCGACGCCCGCGCGGATGACGAGGCCGATCCGGGTGTACTTCAGGATCGCCAGCAGCCCGGCGAGCACCACGGCGGCGGCGCCGATGAGCAGGAACCGGTCGTTGGGCACCCGCGCCCCGGCGATCGAGGTGAGCTCAGAAGCCCACTGCGGGCGCGGGAACGGCCGGGGATCGCTGCCCCACGACGCCTGCAGCAGCGCCACGCCGGCCAGCGACAGCCCGACGGTCACCAGGACCTGCTCGATGGTGCGCCGGTACAGCGGCCGGATCAGCACGAGCTCGACGAGCGCGGCGACCACGGTGCCGCAGGCGACGCCGAAGGCGACGGCGAGCACGAAGCCCCAGCCGCTCGCGCCGGCCCCGGGCAGGTGCCCGGCCGCCCACCAGGTGCCGTAGGCGCCGACGGACAGGAACAGCCCGTGCGCGAAGTTCAGCACGTCGGCGAGGCCGAAGACGAGCGCCAGGCCGGAGGCGACGAGGAAGTACAGCGCCGCGAGCCCGAGCCCGGTGAGCGTGAGCAGCACGACGGTACTCATGCGTGCTCTCCCTTTCCGACGCCCAGCAGCGCCTTGGTCTTCTCGGTGTAGTTCAGCAGGTCGCCGGCCGGGCCGGTGTAGGCGACCTTGCCGGCGGCGATGACGACCGCGTCGCGGGCGAGGCGGCGTACGACCGCGAGGTTCTGCTCCACCAGCAGCATCGGCACGACCTGGGCGACGGCGTGCAGGGCCGCGGCCACCTCGCCGACGACCTTCGGCGCCAGGCCCTTGGTCGGCTCGTCGATGAGCAGCAGCCGGTTGGGGTTGAGCAGCACCCGCCCGATCGCCAGCATCTGCTGCTGACCGCCGGAGAGCGTGCCGGCCCGCTGCCGGCCGCGCCGCTGCAGCTCCGGGAAGAGGCCGTAGACGCGGGTGTAGTCCGGCTCGGCGCCGGGGCGCTCGGCCAGGCGCAGATTCTCCGCGACGGTGAGCCCGGCGAAGACGCCGCGGTCCTCCGGCACGTAACCGAGGCCGTCGCGGACCAGCCGGAACGTCGGCTGCCGGGTGACCGCCGCGCCGGCGAAGCGGACCTCGCCACCGATCTCGGCGCCGCGCGGCAGCAGGCCCAGCACCGCCTTGAGCGTGGTGGTCTTGCCGACGCCGTTGCGCCCGAGCAGCGCGGTGACGCCCTGCGGCGCGACGCCGAACGCGACCCCCTGCAGGATGTGCGACCCGGCGATGCGCACCGACAGGTCGCCGACCTCGAGAATGTTCACAGCTTCTCCCCCAGGTAGGCCTCCTGCACGGTGCGGTCGGCCATGACCACCTCCGGGGTGTCGCAGACCAGCAGCGCCCCGTGGTGCATGACCGCGACCCGGTCGGCGAGGTCGAGCACGACGTCCATGTGGTGCTCGACCATGAGCACGCTGCGCCGCTCGTCGCGGGTCAGGCTGCGGATCAGCGCGACCAGCCCGGGCACGTCCTCGGCGCTGACGCCGGCCATGGGCTCGTCGAGCAGCAGCACCCGGGGCTCGCCGGCCAGCAGCAGCGCGATCTCGAGCTTGCGCTTCTCGCCGTGGGCCAGGGTGCCGGCCGGCGCGTCGGCGCGGTGGTCGAGGCCGACCCGCCACAGCACCCGCTCGGCGCGCTCGGCGACGTCGCGGTCGCGCCCCGGCAGCGGGAACGGGCGGATCGAGCCGCCCCGGCGGGCCTGCACGGCGAGGCGGACGTTCGCCGCGACGCTGAGCGAGGAGAACACCGACGAGGACTGGAAGGTGCGGCCGAGCCCGCGCCGGGCCCGCCCGTGCGGCGGGAGCCGGGTCACGTCGTGCCCGTCGATGGACACCGACCCGTCCGACGGCTTGCGCAGCCCGGAGATGAGGTTGAACAGCGAGGTCTTGCCGGCCCCGTTCGGGCCGATGACGGCGAGGAACTCGCCCTCGGCGAGGTCGAGCGAGACCCCGTCGACGATGGCGACCCCGCCGACCCGCCAGGTCAGCCGGCGGGTGGAGAGCAGGCCGGTGGCCGGGGCGTCCGTGCGGACTCCCCCGGCCACCGGCGCCGGTCCCTGGGACACCGGCTCAGCCCTTCATCTGCGCGACCGGAGGCGCGGCTTCCGCCGGGTCGAGCGCCTTGACCAGCTCCGGCTTGAGGTCGGCGCCGCTGCCGGAGAACTTGCCCTGGAACATCGGCTGCAGCAGGGCGTGGTCCTCCTTGCGGACGGTCAGCTTGCCCTTGACGCCGTCGAAGCTCCAGCCCTCCAGCGCGGTCACCATCTTGTCGACGTCGTCGCCGCCCTCCTGCGCGGCGCGGACGACCATCTGGGCGGCGGTGAAGCCGTCCGGGTTGAACAGGTCGACCTTGCCGCCCTCGACGCCCTTGCGCAGCGCGGCCACGGCCTCGTTGTCGCTGGCGCCGTCGAAGTAGTGGGCCAGCAGCGAGATCTTCGAGCCGGCCGCGCCGAACGTCGGCCAGGACGCCCGCTGGTCGATGCCGGTGACCACCATCGTCGAGCCGAGCACGCCCTGCTGGTCCAGCGCCTGCCACATGGCGGTGGCGGTGGTGCCGGCCCACGCGACGAAGATCATGTCGGCCTTGGCGTTCTTGGCCTGGACCGCGAAGCCGGTGAAGTCGGTGGCGTTGGCCGGCACCGCGAGGGCGTCGACGGTGGCGCCGGCGCCGCCGACGACCGCCTTGACCGCGTCGGTGTTGGACTTGCCGAACGCGCCCTCCTGGGTGAAGACGAGGACCTTCTTGCCCGAGGGAGCGGGCAGGTAGGACTTGGCGGCGAGCACGTCCTGGTAGGACTGCCGGCCGGAGCGGAAGGTGTACTTGTTGATGCCGGTGATCGCGTCGGTCGCGGCCGGCCCGGAGATGAACAGCACCTTGTTCTGCGTCGCGAGCGGCGCCATCTGCCCGGCGACGGCCGACGAGGTGCTGCCGGCGAGGATCTTGTATCCCTGGCCGATGAGGTCCTTGCCGGCCGAGACCGCCTTGGCCGCGTCCCCGGCGTCGTCGACCTCCTTGACCTCGATCGGCCGGTTGCCGACCTTGCCGGTGCCTTTGGTGGCGTAGGCGAGGCCCGCCTTCCAGCCCTCGATGTACTGCTTGCCGTAGCTCGCGAGCGGCCCGGTCTGCGAGTAGACGAGCCCGACCTTGATCGGCGCGCCGTCCCCGGCCGGCTCCTGGGCCGCCTGCTGTGGGCTGCTGCACGCAGACGTGAACGTGGCGGCGAGCGATACTCCCAGCGCCGCGAACAACACCCGCCGCGGCGCGCTTGTCTGCCTGATCAACGCTTCCTCCGTGTGAACGCCCTGTTAAGGCCAGCGCCTGCTGGCGGTGTTCGACACGCTAGAAGTGGCGTCGGGCACGTAGCTATGTGGGTGGCCCACACAGATCCCGGTGAATACTATGGGGCGACCCGCTCCAGGAAGTCGCCGAGCAGGGGCAGGAACCCCGGGGACAGCTGATCGAACAGGGCAATGCCGGGGCGCGGGGGCTCCGGGTGCAGCATGTGCCCGACCCCGGGCAGCACCGCGATCCCGTTGCGGCCGCGGTGCCGGGCGGGCAGCCGCGCGCCGAGCACCTCGAGGCTGCGCTCGACCGGCACGTGCTCGTCGTCGGCGCCGAAGAACGCCATGATCGGGCAGGGCAGGAACGGCAGCAGCGACGGCGGGTCGAACGGCAGCGTGCGGGCGAAGAACGCCAGGGTCTGCGGGGTGTCGTACGGCGGGCCGCAAACCACGGCGTGCCAGTGCTCTCCCGCGAACCGGGCCTGCTCGGCGTGGACCAGCGCGGGGTCCGCGCCGGCCGCGAGCCGGGCGGCGCGCTCGTCGGCCCAGGCCAGCCCGGCCTCGACCGCGTCTTCAGACAGGCCCGTGCGGCGCATGACCCGGGCCAGCAGCGTGCGCTCCTGCTCCTCGACGCCGACGAACGGCCCGCCCAGGGTCACCACGTGGTCGACCTGGTCGGGGGCGTTGACCGCGGCGAGCAGCGCGACCCAGCCGCCCTGGCTGTAGCCGATCAGCCCGGCCCGCTCGACCCCTGCCTGCTTGCGCAGGGTGGCCAGGGCGGCGAGCGCCTCGGCGGCGCGGTCGGCGAAGGACTGCTCGCGCCAGTCGCCGGGGGACCCGCCGCAGCCGGGCTTGTCGTGGCGCAGGGTGGCGATCCCGCGGTCGGCGAGCCAGCTCGGCACGCCCTGCCAGGCGTCGCGGGTGGCCGGGCCGGAGCCGTCGACGAGCACCAGGCCGGCCCGGGCCGGGCCGGCCGTGCGACCGGCCGTCCCGCCGGGTGTGCACAGGACCGCGTTCAGCGGCCCCATCGCGGTATCGACGACGGCGGCTGTCTCAGGCATGGATCGGCCCTCCCCCCGCGAATGTAACAGCGAGGGGAGGGCCGTGCGTGCCGGCTGCGGTGTTACCCCGCGGCCGCGGCCAGGGGCGCCTGGTAGGACTTCAGCAGCGCCGCCTTGTCGGCGTCCACCGTCTTCCAGTCGTCCTTCAGGACACCACCGGTGTCACCGGAGTTCGGGTTCCAGGACCAGTAGGTGTAGCTGAGCCCGTTGGCCTTGAGGTAGGCGACGAGGTTGCGCTGCCAGATGCCCTCCAGGTCCTTGTTGCCCTGGTCGTCCTTCTCGGCCACGGAGCGGCCGCCGAACTCACCCAGGAGCACCGGGGCGGTCTTGTTCTTCACGAGGAAGCCGAACTGCTTGTCCCACAGGGCCGGCATGTTGGCGGGGAACGCCGGGTCGTTGAACCACTGCTGCGACCAGACCTTCGGGCTGTAGTCGTGCGCGGAGTACACCAGCTTGGCGGGGTCCGACAGCTTCACCGGGTGCTCGGCGGCGCCCTGCAGGTTGCCGCCCCACCAGTAGCCCTCGCTCTGGCCGTTGGCGGTCTTGTAGTTCTCGATACCCTCGACGATGATCAGCCAGTTCGGGTTGGCCTTGAGCACCGCGTCGCCGGCGCGCTGCGCGGCGGCCTGCCAGTCGGTCTTGTCGCTGCCGTCGCCCCAGGTGGCCTCGCCGTGCGGCTCGTTGTGCAGGTCGGCGCCGACCACGAGCGGGTTGTTCTTGTAGTGCTTGGCGAGCTTGACCCAGTCGGAGATCCAGCGGTCCTCGCTGATCTTGTCGGTGTACCAGAGGTTGCTCTGGCCGGCCGACGTCGGGCGGTGCCGGTCGAGGATGACCATCATGCCGCGCTTGGTGGCGCCCTCCACGACCTTGTCCATGATCTGCGGGCCGGTCAGGCCCTGGAGGTCGGGGTTGAGCGCGAAGTCGACGCCGTTGGGCTTCGACGCGTCGTCGAACAGCTCGTTGCTGAACGGCAGGCGCAGCGTGTTGAAGCCCTGACCGACCATCTGGTCGAGCATGTCCTTCAGGCTGCGCGACCACAGCCCGTGCGGCGCGAACGTGCTGGTCTCCAGTCCGAACCAGTTGATGCCGGTAAGCGACGCTGTCGCGCCGCGGGCGTCGACGATGCGGCCACCCTCGGCGTGCAGTGGCATCTGCAGACGCTGCGCGGACCGCGTCAACGTCATCGACGATGACGTTGACGATGACTGGACCTTCTTGCCGCCCAGCAGTGGCACCAATGCCACTCCTGCGACGGCGAGCGCGACCAGTGCGGAAATCCAGTAAAGGCGGGTTCGACCCATTGAGCTGACCTGTCCTCACTTTTGACGGCGGGGCAGGTCAACACGCTACGGATATCGGGAATATGCAGTCAGCGTACAAATGTCGGATTTGTTCATGCGCCAATTGAAGGAGCGTCCCAGTCGGCGGCGCGGACGACGGCCTCGAGCTTCGAGCGGGCGCCCATCTTGCTCAGCAGGTGGCGCACGTGGCTGCGGACCGTGGTGTAGCTGATGCTCAGCTCGCGCGCGATGTCACGATTGTCCATGCCCGCGGCCATCAGGGCGAGGATCTGCCGCTCGCGCGGCGTGAGGCTATCAAGCCGCCGGGCGTGCTCCTGCGTGCGGCGTGCGTGCTCGCGCCGGCGCGTCAGGAGCTTGGCCAGCTGGCGGGCCGGCACCAGGATCTCGCCGTCCACCGCGCGCCGCACGGCCTCGGCCACGTCGGCGCCGCCGGCGCTCTTGACCAGATAGCCGGCCGCGCCGGACTCGAGCGCGGTGAGGATCACCTGGTCGCTCTGGTCGGCGCTGAGGAAGACGATGGCCACGTCGGGCTGGTGCGCGCGCAGCACCGCGACCGCCTCGGCGCCGGTGCCGTCCGACAGCCAGAAGTCGCACAGGGCCACGTCGATGCGCTCCACGTCGGAGAGGTGCTCGACCTCGCCGACGCTGCTGGCCAGAGCCACGACGCGCAGCTCGGGGTGCTCGTTGAGGAGGGCGGCGAGCCCCTCCGCGACGACCTGGTGGTCCTCGACGATCAGCACACGGTAGGGCGGACGAGCACTCACTCTGGGGCTCCTTTGGATTGCAGGTCGGCGCCGCGCGGCACCCAGAACGTGACGGTGGTACCGCTGCCCGGCACGCTGCTGATCCGGAACCACCCGCCGGCCAGCGCCGCCCGCTCCCGCATGAGCAGCAGCCCGAGGTGCCCGGGGTCGGTGTGCAGGTTCTCGGCGCCGACGCCGTCGTCGACGACCCGGACCAGGTAGCCGTTCTCCTGCTCGCCCAGGATCACGGTGCAACGGTCGGCGTCGGCGTGCTTGCCGACGTTGGCGACGGCCTCCTGCAGCATGCGGTAGAGCAGCAGGCGCGTCGGCAGCGCCGGCTCGGCGGTGAGCCGGTCCTCGACGCGTACCTCGAGCTCGTGGCGCTCGGCCAGGTCGTCGAGCAGGTCGCGGGTGGCGGCCGCGAGCCCGTCGTCGGACAGCTTCGGCGGGCGGAAGTCGAAGATGAGCCGGCGCAGCCGGTCGGCCGCCTGCACGAGGGAGGCCTCCAGCTTGTCGAGGATCTCCAGGTCGGCCGGGTCGCGCAGGCGGCGGCGCAGGTGCTGCAGGCGCAGCGTGGCGGCGGTGATCACCTGCAGGCTGTCGTCGTGCACGCCGGCGGCGATGCGGGCGCGCTCGCGCTCCTGGGTGAGGATGACGTCGCTGAGGAGCTCGGCCTGCTCGTGCTCGGCCAGGGTGAGCCGGGCAATACGCTGCTCGAGGCTGGCCCGGCTGCGCCCGGGCATGCTCTGGTCGTCGACGGCGAGCACCAGCAGACCGCTGGGGTCGCCGGCGAGCGTGCGGGCCCGCACGTCCACGGCGATCTCGCGCCCGCCGGGCAGCCGCACCGCGGCCGCCACGGGCTCCTGCGTGCTGAACGCCGGATCACCGGCGAAGAGGTCGGCGATCCGGCGTCCTACGAGCTCGGCGGTGGAGCGCTGAAACAGCGCCTCGGCCGCGCTGCTGGCCAGGCGCACCACCCCGGCGGCGTCGAGCACGATCAACGCTTCCGGGGCGGCGCGGAACGCCTGCCAGTACAACAGCCTCAGTTCTCCAGATCCTTAGGAATCGTATACGGCTTGGCCGGTGGGATGTCGACCGGTCCGCCGGATTTGTCCACCTTGAAGTTGACCGTCGCGGTCGAGTCGCTGCTCTGGCCGTGCAGGTGGAACACGACGGTGTCCTCGGTGTCGCCGGGGATGGTGTACGTCCCGACCGCCCGGGCGCTGCCCTTCTGGTCCACCCGGAACGCGGCGACCGTCTGCGGCGTGGCGCCCTTGGCCGTCTGCACCGTCACGTGCACGGCCTCGTTGGGGGCGAACTGGGTGGCGTAGAAGTTCACCATCGTGCCCGGCAGGCCACCGTAGGCGTTGGTGCGGGCCTGCGGCATGTACGGCAGGATCGAGAACCCCGTCGAGACCGCCGCGCGGCTCTGCTCGCCGGTGAACACCAGCGCTTGGGCGCCCTTGAGCTTGAACGGCATGGTGAGCCCGGCACCCTTGAACCCGCCGGCGTCGTCGGTCGGTATCGCCATCACCGGCCGGCCGCCGGCCGCGTTGAGCCGCACCAGGACCCGCTCGTCAGGGGCGAAGCCGGAGCCGGAGAAGGTGATCTTCTGGGTGGCCTTCACCGCGTACGGGGCCAGCTTGATCGACGGGTACAGCCGCAGCACCTGGAACGGCGCACTGGCCGCCGCCCCGCTCTTCTTGCCCACGACCACAAGACTGGTCGTCCCGACGGTCGTGACCCCAACTCTGATCGGCGTCTTACCCACGGAGCCACCCTCGTCGGCCTTGAGGGTGAGGGTCGGCTCACCGGTGATGCGGCCCCAGAACACGTCGAGCTGCTCACCCGGCGCGAAGCCCTTCACCGTGAGGTTGATCGTGTCGCCGGGCTTGCCCACGATCGCGGACAGCGTCGCCTGGCCGGCGCCCTGGGCGACCGACGCGTCGGCCTGGGCCACCTTGTCGCTGCCGCGCGCCTGGGCGGTGACCTCCTGCACCGGCTGGGTCATCGTGCTGGGGAAGGTGAAGTTGGCTGTGAAGATCCCGTACTTCAGGACCTTCGCGGTGGCCACCTGGCGCGGCTTCGCCGCGGCGGCGTTCTTCGGCTGGCCGGGTGCCGACGACGGCCCGAGGTACACGTCGACGACGGCCCCCTGGTCGAAGCCGGAGCCCTGGACGGTGACCGTGCCGCCCAACCGCACCAGGCCCGGGTTCAGGGTGATCATGGGCGCGCCACCGCCCGGCACCATGACCCCGTTCAGGTCGACCTGCGGCGCGGGCGGGGCCTTCGTCTGGACCTCCGTCGGCGACTCGGCGGGCTTGCCGCCGAGGCCGGGCGCGGAGATACCGAGCGCCGGCAGCAGCGAGCGGCCCGCCATGACCAGCAGCACCGCCGCCGCCGCGGCCAGGAGCAGGCGCTTACGGTTGAGCTTGACCTTGGCCCGTTTCCGGCGAGGCTTGCCGCGCGGGACCGCGGGCCGATGCTTGAGCGGTTGCATCAGGGTCTCCAAACTACGACGTGTTCCCGATCTTCACGATTGACAGCGAGACGTCGCCCCGGGTGACCTGCCAGACGGTCTGTCCATGCTGGTCGATCGCCTCGATGATCCAGGTCTCACCGCCGCGCTGGAGGGCGTCGCGCATCTTGTTCGACATCACGACGTAGTCGATGTTCTCCCAGCTCTTGTGGAAGACCTTGTCCCGGATGTCCGGGTCGGACGTGGCCTTGTAGTGCGAGTGGGCGTACTTGTACGGCGGGTTGCTGTCGTGCAGCGCGACCCAGATGTCGTCGTCGATGATGAGACGGGCGTTCGTCGGGATGTTGGCCTTGATCCACGCCACCTGCTGCTCCTGCAGGGTGGTGAGCGGCAGCCGGTAGGCGTCGCTGAACTCCAGCCTCCCCGCTGTGTTGTACTTGACCATGAAACCGCCCGGCATGACGAGCACCGGGACCAGGATGCAGGCGACCAGGACCGCCGCGCCGCCCTGCTTGGTCCGCCGGGTGAGCCAGCCGAAGAACATGCCGAGGTTGAGCGCGAACAGCGGCACCATCGGCGCGATGTAGAAGTCGAGCAGGGCGCTACGGCTCAGGTAGAAGGCATAGCCGACGGCCATCAGCCCGCACGCCAGCATCGGCGTGCGCAGCCGCCGGTTGCGCCGTCCGGAGATGAGCACGAGCAGGGTCGCCGCGGCGCCGCCGATGAGGATGTACCGGTCCTTGAACAGCCAGCTGTCGTGCAGCAGGGAGGTGAAGGACAGGCCGTTGGCGCTGTTGGAGTTGCGGTTCAGCTGCCACCAGACGGTGTACAGCAGCGACACGTGGTCACCCGGCGTGTTGGTGGCGACGTCGAAGTTGAAGTTCTCCGGGAAGAGCTCGTTCTTGAGCAGGGCGAAGAGCACGTAGGTCATCACCGGCGTCAGGACGGCGAACCACCAGGAGCTGACGCCGAAGCGCCGGTTCGACTGCTCCCTGAGCGTGCGGTGCAGCAGGTACGCACAGCCCGGCATGATGAACAGCGCGTTCTCCTTGGTCACCAGCGACAGGCCGAAGCAGAGCCCGGCGCCCGTCGCGGTGACGATCCGGCCGTCCCGGCGGGCCAGCAGGTACAGGCCCAGCAGGATCCAGAACATCATCAGGTTGTCCAGCAGGACCTGGCGCTGGTAGTACACCCCGAGCGGGGACAGGTTGTACACGAACGTGGCCAGGAACGCCGCTGCCTTGTTGTTGGTGAACCTGCGCACGGTCTCGAACATCAGGAACACCGAGGCCACGTGGAGGATGAGCATCAGGACGCGACCGGTGTTGATCGCGTTGCCGAAGGCATGGAAGCCACCCGGCAGGATGGCGACCCAGCCGGAGATGACCAGCCAGCCCATCGGCGCGTGGTCGTAGAAGTACGTGTACGGGGAGAGTTTGGCCTCGCGGAGCACGGACCACGCCTGCTCCATGTAGATGCCCTCGTCGGTGAGGTACAGCGGATAGCGGAACATGTTCCAGCCGTGGCTCACCAGGCCGATGAGCATGCACAGGGCGATGAGCCACTTCGGCGCCTTGTCCGGCTGGCGCGTGGGGGCCGGGGTGGACCTGGGCCTGGTAAGGACTTCAGCCGACATTGGTCAACTCCGAGACCTCGGCGGTGCGGTGTGCGCCGACGTGGGCGGTCTTCTCCCAGTTGGTGGCGCCCTTGAGCTGCCGGTAGAGCGCCCGGGCGGCGGCGTAGGACAGCAACGCCTGGTACGGAAACCAGGTGATCGCCATCTTCACGACGGTGCCCGGAGTAGCCTTCAGCCCGTGCGCGCCGGTGAACTCGTAGAGCCCGACCACGGTTATCACGAAGTGCGCGCCGAGCAGCAGCACCGGCATCCAGGACATCATCGCCACCGGGACCGGCGTGTTGAGCACGAAGGCGTTGAGCAGGGCGACCGGCATGTAGACGCCCAGCACCGCCTGGATGTGCGGGAAGACGAGCGTGTACCAGGCCAGAAAGCGCTGCCGCCGGTTCGGCATCTGTTTCCAGGTGCCCTTGCCCAGCGTCTGCATGAAGCCCTGGCACCAGCGCGTGCGCTGCTTGATGAAGCTCGCCAGCGTCGGCGGGGTCTCCTCCTTGGTGACGTAGCGGTCGTCGTAGACCACCCGCACCTTCTCGCCCATGCACGACAGGCGCAGCCCGATGTCGGCGTCCTCGGTCAGGTTGGTCTCGTCCCAGCCGCCGAGCCGTTCGATCAGGTCCCGCTTGAAGAAGATCGTGTTGCCGCCGAGGGTGATGGCGCCGTTCTTGGCGTGGTAGTGCAGGCGGCTGCGGAACCAGAAGTAGTACTCCAGGACGTTGAACGTCGAGTACCAGTTGGACTTGAAGTTCATCAGCTGTATGCCGCCCTGCACGACCGGCACGTCCTCGGTCACCATGATCGTGTTGACGATGTCGAACAGTTCGCGCTGGACCTCGTCCTCGGCGTCGAAGATGGCGACGACGTCGTGCTGGGCGTAGCGCAGCGCCGTGTTGAGCCCGTGCGGCTTGTTGATCGGCCCGTCGTCGAAGACGACCACGTCCACGTTGTTGCGGCCGGCCGCGCGCAGGAGCGCGACCTGCGCCTGCGCCTGCTCGATGGTGCCGACGTCATCCGCGGAGCAGACCACCAGGATCTGCAGCATGTGCGGCGGGTAGTCAGCGGACGCGGCGCGGGCGATGGTGGCTTGGATGACCGCCTCCTCGTGGCGTGCGGGGAGAATGGCGGTGAAGGAGAGTTGCGGCGTAACACGTTGATCGGGCACCCGTGCCTTGGCGTCCGCCTCGGGTTGGTCCCACGTATAGATCATGAGATACAGGGCGTGTGCCGCCTGCACCGTCAGCAGCAGCGCGATCAGGGTGATAAGGGCCAACACCATCTGCTCCATCGGTGCGTTCACTCCAAATCCACTTCGAGCTGACGGCGAAGTTGACCCCGAATCCGGCCGCGATGCCGACCAGGTTCGCGGGGAGGTAGTGCAGTCCGAGAGCGACCAGCAGCTGCACTACGATGACGTTGACCGGCATCGCGGCCAAGCCGGCGAGGCTGAAGTACGCGAACCGCTGCAGCGACAGGCGATGCCGCCGGAAGGTCCACAGTTCGTGCAGCACGTAGTTGGATACCAGCGCGATCTCGACAGCCGCTACCGTTGCGGGCAGCAGGGCGAGCCCGAGCAGCCCGTGCAGCACGAGCAGGGCGGCGTTGTTGACCACGACACCGCTGACTCCCACCAGGGAGAACCGGCTCAGCCGGAACAAGTAGGGCGTCACGCTCACAACCGTGCGGCCGGGCGCACCCCCAGCACATCACGCCGCGGTTCTGCCGTGCCGCCCACCTTCGGTCTCCCCCATTTGGCGTAGTCCGCCTGGCACCGTGGCCCGCGGTATTTGTTCCTTTTGCGGGGTATAGCGCGCCACGATGAGTATCAGGATCTTGATCGCCGACGACCATGCGATGGTCCGCGAGGGCCTGCGCAGCTTCCTGTCGCTCAGCGGCGACCTGGAGACGGTCGGCGCGGCGGCCGACGGGCGGGAGGCCGTGGCGCTGACCCACGAGCTGCGCCCCGACATCGTGCTGATGGACCTGCTCATGCCGGTGCTCGACGGGATCAGCGCGATCGCCATCATCCGCCGGGAGCTACCCAGCGTCGAGGTGGTGGCACTGAGCGGGTACCTCGAGCCGCAGCTGATCGCCGACGCCCTGCACGCCGGCGCGGTCGGCTACCTGCTCAAGGACACCGACGCCGAGGAGCTGCACCGGGCGGTCCGCGCCGCCGCCGCGGGCCAGGTGCAGCTGTCCCCGGCGGTCGCGGCCCGGCTCGTGCGCGACGTGCACGTGCCGGCCACCCCGCCGCAGCTGACCCGCCGCGAGGAGGAGGTGCTCACGCTGCTCGCCCGCGGCCGCGCCAACGGGCAGATCGCCCGCGAGCTGCACATCGCGCCGCAGACGGTGAAGACGCACGTGAGCAACATCCTGCAGAAGCTCAACGCGGAGAGCCGCACCCAGGCCGCGCTGTACGCGATGCGGGTCGGCCTGGTCCCCGTGCACGCGGCGGCCCCCAGTTGACCCCCGCACTGGACGCGCTGTGCGTCCTGGCCCGGCACACGTGCGGCGCGCGCGCCGTGCACGTGCTGGATGCCTCCGCGACGGTACTTTCCTGCGCCGGGCCCAGCGAAGCGCTGGACGTCGCCGTGGCGGTGCGGGCGATGTCCTCGGGCCGCGCGGTGCGCGCCCGCCGGGTGCTCTACCACCCGGTGCCCGGCGGTCTGCTGGCCGCCACCGGCCGGCGGGCGCCGCGCCCCGCCGCCCTGGCGCCGTTCGTGCCCCTGGCCGAGCTGCTGCTGGCCGCGGCCGCCGAGCCCGCCCGGCTGGCCCGGGACCTGCACGACTCGGTGGTGCAGACCCTCTACGGCATCAGCCTCGGCGCCGGCACCGCCGCCGAGCTGCTGTACGGCAACCCGGCCCACGCCGAGGCGTCCCTGGCCTGGATCAAGGAGACGGCCGCGGCCGGCCTGACCGACCTGCGCGGGATCATCCTGCGGCTGCGCCCGGAGACGCTGGTCGGCGCGGGCCTGGCCACCGCGCTCAAGGGCGTGTTCGAGACGCTGCACGCCGCGCCGGGCCGGGCCGGCTGGGGACTCGAGCTCGACGCCGACCCGCCGGTCAGCCCGCCGGTGGAGGAGGCGCTGTACCGCATCGCGCTGGAGGCGCTGGGCAACGCCGCCCGGCACTCCGAGGCCTCGCAGGTGACCGTGCGGCTGGCCGGCGACGACAGCCAGGTGGTGCTGGAGGTGGTTGACGACGGGGTCGGGTTCTTCCCCGACGAGCCGCACCCGGGCCGGCTCGGCGTGCGCTCGATGCGCGAGCGGGCCGCGCTGCTCGGCGGCACGCTGGACATCCGCAGCGCGCCGGGCGCCGGCACGATGGTCCGCGCGGCCCTCCCCACCGGGTGACCCGCGGGGGCACCGGCGCGGGGCACGTTGGATACATGCGCGTGGTCGTCGACCTCACGAAGTGCCAGGGGTACGCCCAATGCGCCTTTCTGGCCCCGAGCACCTTCCAGATGCAGGGCGACGAGGCCCTCATGTACGACCCGGAGCCGTCCGAGGAGCAGCGGGAGAGGGTGCGCCGGGCGGCCTCCGCCTGCCCGGTGCAGGCCATCCAGATCGACCGGCTCTCCACGCAGGACATGCCGCCGATCCACGCCGCGCCGGGCGCCGGGCGGATCGTCGTCGTCGGCGCCTCGCTCGCCGGGCTGCGGGCCGCGGAGGCGCTGCGCGAGGAGGGCTACACCGGCTCGCTCACCCTGATCGACGACGAGCCCCACGCGCCGTACGACCGGCCGCCGCTGTCCAAGGCTGCCCTGGGCGGCCGGATCCGGCCCGACGCGACCGGGCTGCCGCGCCGCCCCGACCTCAACGCGCGGTGGCGGCTCGGGGTGCGCGCCACCGGCCTGGACCTGGCGACGCGCCGGGTGCGGCTCAGCGACGGGACCGCGGTACCGTTCGACCGGCTCCTGATCGCCACCGGGGTGCGGGCGCGGCCGTGGCCCGACCCGGCCGAGGCGGAGCTGGACGGCATGTTCGTGCTGCGCACCCGCGACGACGCGATCCACCTGCAGGAGCGGCTGCTGTCGCACGACCGGCGGCCGTCGAGGGTGCTGGTCGTCGGGGCCGGGTTCACCGGGTCGGAGGTCGCCTCCACCTGCCGGTCGCTGGGCCTGGACGTCACCATGGCCGAGGCCGCGCGGACACCGCTCGCGGGCGCGCTCGGCGGCGTGATCGGCTCGATCGCCGCCGAGATCCAGCGCGAGCACGGCGTCGACCTGCGCTGCGGGGTCACGGTCGAGGCGATCGAGGGCGACGACGGGGTCCGGCGGGTCCGCCTGTCCGACGGCAGCATCGTCGACGCCGACGTGGTCGTCGCCGCGCTGGGCGGCATCCGCAACGTGGAGTGGCTGGAGGACTCCGGCCTGGCCGTCGGCCCGTGGGGGGTGGCCTGCGACGCGGGCTGCCGCGCGTTCGACGTCAACGGCCTGGTGACCGACGACATCTTCGTCGCCGGCGACGTGGCCCGCTCGCCCAACGCGATGTTCGGCTACCAGTTCCTCGCGCTGGAGCACTGGGCGAACGCCGTCGCGCAGGCCGAGGTGGCCGCGCACAACATGGTCAGCGACGAGTCGGACCGCTGGCCGCACCTGCACATGCCGCAGTTCTGGTCGCTGCAGTTCGGCAACAACATCAAATCCGTGGGGGTGCCCACCTTCGCCGACGAGGTCGTCGTCACGCAGGGCTCGGTGCGGGAGCGCCGGTTCACGGCCGCGTACGGGTACAAGGGCCGGCTCACCGCGGCGGTCACCTTCAACCAGGCCAAGTGGCTGCCGTTCTACCAGCGGCTCATCGAGCAGGCGGCGCCGTTCCCGCCCGAGTTCCCCACCGTCGACCGGCCCGAGGACGTGCTGCCGGTGCCTGCCGACCTGCCGGAGCAGCAGCTGCTGGCCCGCGAGGCCACCGTGGTGGTCACCGGCCACCGCCCGACCACCGTGAGGAGCATCAGGTGACCACCTCGGTCAGTTCCGTCTTCTCCGCCGTGCTCGACCCGGTCAACCGGCACGACCCGTACCCGCTGTACACCGCGCTGCGCCGCACCCCGGTCGGCGTCGAGACCGACGGCACGTACGTGGTGAGCACCTTTCGCGAGATCTCGGCGCTGCTGCACGACCCGCGAGTGAGCTCGGTCGACCGCGACGAGGCCGCCGGCGACTCCGCCGCTTCCGACGACATCCACCGGCTGGTGGGGCTGCCGCCCAGCTTCCTGCGCCAGGACCCGCCGGGCCACGACCGGATGCGCCGCCTGGCGATGCGCCCGTTCGGCCCGCCGCACAGCCCGCACCGCGTCGCCGACCTCCAGCCGTCGCTCGAGGACATCGCCGCCGGCCTGATCAGCGAGTTCCCGTCGCCCACTGTGGACCTCGTCGACCAGTTCGCCTACCCGCTGCCGGTCCGCGTCATCTGCACGCTGCTCGGCGTGCCGCTCGCCGACGAGCCGCGCTTCCGCGCCTGGATCGACGCCGCGCTGACGGCCGTCATACCCGACCGCGGGGCCCTCGGCGACCTCGCCCACTACCTCGGCGACCTCGTCGACCGCCGCATGGCCGAGCCCGGCGACGACATGCTCTCGGCGCTTGCCACCGACGACGGCCCGGACGGCCGGATGACCCGCGCCGAGCTGGTGAGCACCGCGATGCTGCTGCTCATCGCCGGCCACGAGACGACGGTGAACCTCATCGCCAACGGCTCGCTGATCCTGCTGCGCCAGCCGCTGTGGCTGGAGCGGATGCTCGCCGACCCCGGGCTGGTCGTGCCGTTCGTCGAGGAGGTGCTGCGCTTCGACCCGCCGGTGCAGATGCTGACCTGGCGCCGGGCGCTGGCCGACATCCCGATCGGCGGGACCACCATCCCGAAGGGCGCCGCGATCACGCTGGTCCTGGCGTCCGGCAACCGCGACCCGGAGCACTTCACCGACCCGGACCGCTTCGACCCGGACCGCCGCCAGGTCCAGCACCTCGGCTTCGGCGACGGGATCCACTACTGCTACGGCGCGCCGCTGGCCCGCCTTGAGGCGCAGCTGGCCCTGCAGGCGCTGGCCCCGGCCCTGTCCGGCGCCCGGCTGCTGGAGGATCCGCCGGAGTACCGCATCAGCGCCGTCCTGCGCGGCCCGCGCCATCTCCGCGTGACCCTGTGATTGATTCAGCCGGTGCCCGCGCGAACCAGTCCGGTCTCGTACGCGTCGCCGTCACCCCTCCGTTCGCTCGGACAGGTCACCATCGCATCGGACGAAATCTATGGGACCGGACAGGGGTTGTTCGGTCGAACGCGCCGCCGGGCTGTGGCGCGCCGACCTCCGCGGCCGCACCGCCGGACCCCTGCTCACCGGCGCGAACGCGGCCGCCCCGGTCTGGGAATGGGCCCACCCGCCCGACGACGACCACATCGCCCGGGCCGACGTCGTGCGTGTCGACCCCGCCGACGTCGCCGCGCTGCTGGCCAACCAGGCCCTCTACCTCGACGACCGGCGCCTCGTCGTGCAATACGCCGAAAGCGCCCTGCGCACCGGCGGTCCCGGCCTCGATCCCGCCCTCGTCCTGGACCTGCACGCCCTTGCCGGCAAGGCATACACGCGGATGCATTTGAAAGGAACCCGTTCGATGCGCTGGATCGTCCACACCGTCCGTGAGCTCTACCGCGACCGCTGGGTCCACCTCCAGGCCGCCGACGTGGAGCTCCCCGACGGCCGGCACCTCGACCACCGCATCATCCGCACCGCCGCCCCCGGCGCCGGCATCGTCGTCGTCCGCGACAACAACGTCCTGCTCATCTGGCGACACCGCTTCATCACCGACGCCTACGGCTGGGAAATTCCACAAGGCAGCACACAAGCCGGCGAAACACCCGCCGACGCCGCCGTCCGCGAGGCCGAAGAGGAAACCGGCTGGCGCCCCGAAGGCCCCATCCGGTCCCTGCTCTACAGCCAGCCCTCACCGGGCATCATGACCTCCGAGCACCACATCTTCCGCGCCGATGACGCCTCCTACACCGGCCCACCCACCGACGCCTTCGAAAGCGACAAGATCGACTGGGTGCCACTCGACGACATCCGGACGCTCATCGACGACCGGCAGATCGTCGCCGGAACCACGCTCAACGCGCTGTTGTACCTGCTCGCCGAGCGAGGCGGTACAGGAACGATGGCAACGTGAGACGGACACCGATATCGGCGACGCCATCACTGAGAGACTTGACGCTGCGATCCGCCGCTGTACGGACAGGCGCCCTCAATCTGCGCCCGTGTTCCTCGGAGCCTGAGCGCCCGGCTTTCAGCCGCCGGTGCGTTCCTTCAGGCGCGCCGGCAGGTCCTCAAGGGATTCGACCTGAAGGTGCGCGTGCTTTGAGGACGAGGCGGGCCATACGCTTCGGCCGTCCAACTGGGCAACCTCGCCGTGACCGGCATGGACCAGCTCGCCGCCATCGTGAAGAACCGGCTCAAGCGTATCCAGTCTGTCGTCGTCATGACGATACCGTTTCAGGTTGACGATGCCGTCCCTGCAACCGAACCGGATGACGTCTGTGGAGACGTCTTCACGGGTTGTCCCTTCCACGTCGCAGGAGTCCTCAACGAGCCGCGCGTCCTCGACGGCATACTCGCGTCCACCTATCGATACGAACGCACGTGGGTATGGTCCAAGCAGGCCCCGTACAAGTCCTTTGATCTCTGCATAGTGCATGGAGTGATCAATCTTGCCGTCGGACGGCCTTCGCTTCGGCCAACGCGTCGCCTGGTCCGAAACCTGCACTCGCGACTCCACCTGACGACACGCAAGGTGCCCGGCCAACTCCATGCCGGCGTCGAAGTGCATTGATGCCATTCGATAGAATAGCGATGCGGACGATTCCCGCTCATGTACCGGTAGGTCATACTGTGCGATGATTGGCCCGGTATCCGCCTCAGGCTCCAGGAAGAACACCGTCAGGGCAGTGGACCTCAAACCCTTGATGATTGTCCACGGTATCGGCGCCTGCCCCCGACCTGTCGGCAGCTTTGTCGGGTGCATTCCGATGCAACCATGTCGGCCGACCTCCGTCGCGTCGGCCGAATGAACTATTTTTGGTATGGCAAGTACATCCGAAGAAATAAGCCTCGACCAGCCAACCACAAGAATGTAGTGCGGACGGCAGTTCTTGATCGAAGTTTCCAACGACGACAGAGTGCCGTCGTCGGCCAGTACGAAGTCTATGCCCTGGTCGCGAGCCAGGCCGGAGACTGACTCGTATCCCACTGTGGCCGATGCCCGTTCGGGCGGAAGACCGATCATCAGCGGCACATCGATAAGCCCGTCCAAATATGCACCAGACGAAAACATGCCCTCATACGCACGAATCCCAAAGACGTGGCTCGTGACAAGCACCAAGCGCGTCTTCTCCGTCATATCCTCCGCCTCCACCGTTTGCAAGAGTGACTGGCAACTGCACGTCAATTATGCGTAACCCATCGGCATCCGCCGAGTAGACAACCTGCGCATAAGGATGTTCATCGAAAATGCGTGCAAGATCCGGCGACCGGCTCGGATCGGTCAGGAACTCGACCCCGGCTCGCTCCGCGAAGTCGGTAATGCCTGCCACGCTGACAACGTGCGCGCCGTTCGCGAAGGGGTTTTCGAAGCGAGCGATGTACCCGAGGTCTCGCACGTTACCCGGAGAGCTTGAGTACAGTCGAGTCCCTACCTTCTGGTTCTGTAGGTACCGGGCCGAAGAACTAACGCCACCGCCTTCCACAGTCCACACGAGGGTGCTGACGTTCTGGCATTCCCTCGCAACCGGGTTTGCCTGTGGACCCCCTACGGTGACAATACTTCCAGATCTAGTGACGGCCAGCGCCTCGTCCGTGTTCGAGTGCTGCTCACGCAGAGGGTACGGTAACCATTGGTTGATAAATGCCTGCCGAAGCTTGTCACGAGCAATGTTCCGATGCATGAACGTCTCTGGAGAGTCCCAGCCGCTGTGCAGCTCATATAGAAGCGTCACCGTATCCTCGGTCACCGTTGGCAACCAAAAACGATGGAAGGGAGAGTCGCTCAGTCCGATCGTCTTTCGTATAGTGTCGTCCGCCCCGTACTGAAGAAAGATCTCAAATCCCTCAGCTCTATCCAGTCTCGCCAGCTTGCCGAGCTTCTCTTCATACTTGGTCAGATCATGTCGGCCTATCCTCGACACCTGGGAATGATAGCTTTCTAGCGCACGGTCCTTCACCCACAGCCTATCCGGGCTAACGTTGATGAAGATCGCTGGCTTAAAATGGCTGATCTCAGAGGAGACATGTATTGAATAGTGCAGGAAGACACAGTCACGAAAAGCCGCATGGGCAATGCGGTTAGCCTCGACATGGTCATTGTGACTATCCGCCTGAGTGTGCGTCACGACAACGTCCGGCTGCAGGTCGAGCTGCCGTGTCAGCTGCCTGACCAGACTTACTGAATCGGTGTCCGCTCTGAGGCGTCCGTCTTGAATACCAGCGAAAATGACCCGATCTGACGGAATACCCATCTCCGCCGCGGCGGCCCTAGCCTCAGCGCGCCGAGTCGTGCTGTTTACGGGATCGTCCGTGAGTACAAGTACGTGCACCCCATGGCCATGTTCACGCATTTTGGTGAGAAGCGCCGCCGCACCAATCTCGACGTCGTCGGGGTGCGCACCTATGGCGAGCATCTTCAGGCTGGCTCGCTCGATAGTTGGTTGTTGCAGATCGAAGGACACAACGCCTCCTAGTCGTGACATGCACACCAGCTACGTAGAGTGTCTGAGGCCAATGCTCTAGCCCATCGTTCCGGGCCGTGAGGCGGTCGGCATCACCTCGCCGGAGGGCCGGGTTGACGAACGGACTGTTTCGTCCTTCCTGGGCGCGGTCGCGCCCGGCAGCCGCAACACCTCGGGTGAGACCGCCGGTGCCACGCCGGCCACCGCGCCCCCATCACACCGCGTAGCCGGTCTTGCCGAGGCAATCGGTGTACCCACAGTGCGATGTGCTGCCCGGCCACCTTCGGTGCCAGCTCGTGTGTGTGCGCCCGCACGTAGTCACGGGATGCCGCCGAGTCGGCCACGCAGGGCACAGCGACGCGCGGACCGTGTCGGTGATAGCGGCCAGGCGCCAAGATCGAGAGTTGATCGCCGCTTTCACCCCAGCGGTGGAGAAGCAGGCTCGGAACCTGTCAAGTCCAATGAGACAGCTTGTTGATTTCGGTTAGCTTGCTGGTAGGTGCGCTGCTGGGTGGATCTCGGTGGTCGGCTGGTCTGGGTCGGGGTTGTCGGGTTTGTTGATCCATGCCCGGTCCGGGAGGCGGGGTGCGCGGGACCGCCGGCGACCGAACCGCTCGGGATGGGTGGTCCAGGCGGTGTCGAGGGTGCGCTGCCGCTGCTCGCGGACGAGGTCGGCGGTGCCGTGGTGGACCGAGGCGGGGGTGTGCAGGCCGATCCCGGAGTGCAGATCCGCCGGAGTACCCGCATCAGCGTCGTCCTGCGCGGCCCGCGCCACCTGCCCGTGACCCTGTGATTGGCGGCCGCTCTTACTCGGGGGGTGTGCTGACGCGATGCTGACGGAACTCCGGAACATGCCGGGCAATGGTTTCGAAGTCGACGTCCTCATGCAGGACGGTGAGTTCGAGCCGCGTCGCCGTCGCCGCGATCACCAGGTCGGCCACGGAAAGACCGTGATAGGCGCTGGGCTCCACGAGCTCGCGACGGATGGCGGAGACGGTGGCCCAGATGTCGTCGGGTATCACCGCCCTGGGATAGAGCCGGAAGATCGCGTCCTCGACCGCCGGATAGACTTTGGCATTGGCAAGCCTCATCATCTCGGCGAGCACCGGCTCACAAATCGCGACGAGGCCGCGCTCGATCACGTCGTCCCAGTCCGGTGGCGCCTGGTTGCGCTGGATTCGCACGAGTGCGCTGGTGTCGGCCAGATACTTCACTCGTCCACCTCGTCGAACGCGGTGTAGTCGAAGACGCGCTCGGCGGACATCTTGCGTAACTCCCGAAGCACCTCTCGCCGCTCGAGGCGCTGCTGCATCACGAGGAGTCGGAGCCCCTCGTTGACGGCCTCATTCGGCCCGACGCCACCGAGGTGGCGACGGGCCTCGTCCAATAGGCACTGATCGATCTGAGATTCGGCCGCCGAGCGGGCGGCCGTTTCGGTCGTGACCACCACGTCAACCTAGTGGCCACATGGGGACATGTCCAGAGAACGCATAAAGCAAGTGGCGCCCGCCGCCGAAGCGGGGGCGCCACCGAGAAATGCGTGGGTCAGGCCTCGACCAGGGCCATGACCTCGTCCGAGACGTCGAAGTTGGCGTACACGTTCTGGACGTCGTCGCAGTCCTCCAGGGCGTCGATCACCTTGAAGACCTTGCGGGCGCCCTCCTCGTCCAGCGGTACCGTGACGCTCGGGACGAACGAGGACTCCGCGGACTCGTAGTCGATGCCGGCGTCCTGCAGGGCGGTGCGCACCGGGATCAGGTCCGACGCCTCGCAGATGATCTCGAAGGCCTCGCCCAGGTCGTTGACCTCCTCGGCGCCCGCGTCGAGCACGGCCAGCAGCAGGTCGTCCTCGGTGAGCTCGCCGGCCTTCGGGACGATGATGACGCCCTTGCGGGTGAACATGTACGACACGCTGCCCGCGTCGGCCAGGGAGCCGCCGTTGCGGGTCAGCGCCACCCGCACCTCCGTCGAGGCCCGGTTGCGGTTGTCCGTGAGGCACTCGATGAGGATGGCGACGCCGTTCGGGCCGTACCCCTCGTACATCGCGGTCTGCCAGTCGGCGCCGCCCCCGATGAGGCCGGAGCCGCGCTTGACCGCGTTGTTGATGTTGTCGTTGGGGACCGAGTTCTTCTTCGCCTTCTGGATGGCGTCGAAGAGGGTCGGGTTGCCGGCCGGGTCACCGCCGCCCGTGCGGGCGGCCACCTCGACGTTCTTGATCAGGCGGGCGAAGAGCTTCCCACGCTTGGCGTCGATGACCGCCTTCTTGTGCTTGGTGGTCGCCCATTTCGAGTGCCCCGACATGCCTAACCCTCCGTCGTCTTACCCGCCTCGCGCACCATCTCCACGAAGTACCGATGGACGCGTAGGTCGCCGGTAAGCTCGGGGTGGAAGGCCGTCGCGAGCAGGTGCTCCTGCCGAACCGCGACAATCCTACCGGCGGCCGGGTCATCCTTCACGCGCCCCAGTACCTCCACCGAGTCCCCCACCGACTCGACCCAGGGCGCCCGGATGAAGACCGCGTGGAACGAACCGCCGTCGATGCCCGAAATGTCCACCGAGCCCTCGAACGAGTCGACCTGGCGGCCGAACGCGTTGCGGCGGACCGTCATGTCGATCCCACCGAACGGGACCTGATCCGGCCGGCCGTCCAGGATCGTGGACGCCAGCATGATCATCCCGGCGCACGAGCCGTAGACGGGCATGCCGGCGGCGATCCGCTTGCGGATCGGCTCCAGCATGCCGAACTCGACGGCCAGCTTGCTCATCGTGGTGGACTCGCCGCCCGGGATGATCAGCGCGTCGACGGAGTCGAGCTCGTCGACACGCCGCACCGGGCGGCCGATCGCGTCCAGGGAGGCGACCGCGTGCAGGTGTTCGCGGGTATCGCCCTGCAGGGCGAGCACACCGATGATCACGGAGGCGGTCACCAGCCCCGCTCGGCGAGGCGGTGCGGCTGCGGGATGTCGTCGACGTTGATGCCGACCATGGCCTCGCCCAGGCCGCGGGAGACCTTGGCGAGGACGTCCGGGTCGTCGTGGAACGTGGTGGCCTTGACGATCGCGGCGGCGCGCTGCTGCGGGTTGCCCGACTTGAAGATGCCGGAGCCGACGAAGACGCCCTCGGCACCGAGCTGCATCATCATCGCCGCGTCGGCGGGGGTGGCGATGCCGCCGGCGGTGAACAGCACGACGGGCAGCTTGCCGGTCTCGGCGACCTCCTTGACCAGCTCGTACGGCGCCTGCAGCTCCTTGGCCGCGACGAACAGCTCGTCCTCGGGCAGCGACGTCAGCCGGCGGATCTCCGCGCGGATCTTGCGCATGTGGGTGGTGGCGTTGGAGACGTCGCCGGTGCCGGCCTCACCCTTGGAGCGGATCATGGCGGCGCCCTCGTTGATGCGGCGCAGCGCCTCGCCGAGGTTGGTGGCGCCACAGACGAACGGCACCGTGAACGCCCACTTGTCGATGTGGTTGGCGTAGTCGGCCGGGGTGAGCACCTCGGACTCGTCGACGTAGTCGACGCCGAGCGCCTGCAGCACCTGGGCCTCGACGAAGTGCCCGATGCGGGCCTTCGCCATGACCGGGATCGAGACGGCGCTGATGATCCCGTCGATCATGTCCGGGTCACTCATGCGGGAAACGCCGCCTTGGGCGCGGATGTCGGCGGGGACCCGCTCGAGCGCCATGACCGCGACGGCGCCGGCGTCCTCCGCGATCTTGGCCTGCTCGGGGGTGACGACGTCCATGATGACGCCGCCCTTGAGCATTTCGGCCATGCCGCGCTTCACGCGGGCGGTGCCGGTGACCGGCGAAGTGGGTGAGGACACGACGACGCACTCCTAACAGGTAAAGCCGGGATTCACCCGTAAGTTTACGCGCGGACCACTTGAGGCCCGACGGCCAATGTCAACCCGGCGGCCCACAACTCACGACAACGATGGGTCATCGACGTCGAAGTAGGCAGGAACAGGGTGTTTTCTGGCCAGCCGGAACAGCCGCACGAGGGCCCGGCGGCGCACGGCCAGGGCGTCGCGGACCACGTCGTTGTGCACCTGGCGGGCCAGCGCCACCCGGCGGCTGGTCTGGACCAGGGACTCCACCACGTCTGACGGCGGCGCCCCGAGCCCGCTGCCGCGCAGGTGGCGGGTGAGGTCGTTCTCGGCCACCTCGCGGTCGTCCGGCTGGGCGTCCAGGGCGATCTTGGCGGCGTACATGAGCGTCGGCAGCTGGGCGGCCTCGGCGAGGGCCACCGCGGCGGCGGCGCGGCGCACCAGGTGGGCATCGAGCGTGGCGTACGCGGCGGCGGCCCGCGCGTGCAGCCGGTCGACCCGGGCCGCGAGCCACGTCAGGTAGGTGGCCACCGCGACGACCACGGCCACCACGGCGATCACCCACCACATGCGGCGCAGCCTACGGGACGGTCTCCTGCACGGTCGCTCCGGCAACCTCGATGGCGGTCGAGTAGACCTCCAGCACCCGCTCGGCGACGACCGGCCAGTCGTAGGCGGCCACCACCTGGGTGCCCCGGGCGGCCAGCGCGGCCCGGCGGGCGGGGTCGTCCAGCAGGCCGGCGGCGGTGCGGGCCAGGGCCTCCGCGTCGCCGACGGGGAACAGCGCGCCGGCCTCGCCGCCGTCGAGCACCCGCCGGAACGCGTCCAGCTCGCTGGCCAGCACGGGGGTCCCGGCCGCCATCGCCTCGGTGAGGATCATGCCGAACGACTCGCCGCCGGTGTTCGGCGCGACGTACAGGTCGACGCTGCGCAGCATCCGCGACTTGTCCTCCTCGGAGACCTTGCCGAGGAACACGATCCGCTCGTGCAGGTCCGCGGGGACGTCCTCCAGGGCCTCGTCGGGGTCGCCGGGGCCGGCCACCAGCAGGCGCAGGCCGGGCCGCTGCGGCGCGAGGGTGGCGAAGGCCGACATGAGGTACCGAAACCCCTTGCGCGGCTCGGTGAAGCGCCCGACGAACCCGAGCGCCCCGCCCTCGCCCGGCCAGCCGTCCAGCGGCACGGCACCGCGGTACTTCGACACCTGCACCCCATTGGGGATCTCCCACGCGCTGCCGCCCAGGTGCTCGACCTGGACCTTGCGCGCCAGCTCGCTGACCGCGATCCGCCCGGTGATCTTCTCCAGCACCAGCTGCAGCACGCCCTGCGCGGCGGCGAGGGCGCGCGAGCGGGTCATCGCGGTGTGGAAGGTGGCCACGACCGGGCCGCGGGCCGAGAGCACCGCGAGCATCGACAGGCTCGGGATGAGCGGCTCGTGCACGTGCAGCACGTCGAAGCGGCCGGCGGACAGCCAGCGCCGCACCCGGGTGGCGGAGATCAGGCCGAACGACACGCGAGCGACCGAGCCGTTGTACGGCACGGGCACGGTCCGGCCGGCGGACACGACGTAGGGCAGCGTGATGCCCTCCTCGTCGCCGGGCGCCAGCACGCTGACACGGTGGCCGAGCGCGATGAGCGTCTCGGCGAGGTCGCGGACGTGGTTCTGCACGCCGCCGGGGACGTCGAAGGAGTACGGGCAGACGATCCCGATGCGCATCGGTCCTCCCCTAGCCCACGGTGCTGACGGCCGGCTCGTCGAGCCAGAACCGCTGGAGCATGTGCCAGTCCTCCGGGTGCCGCGCGATGCCCTCGGCGAACCGATCGGCGACACGCTGTGTAACGATCTTGACTCGGGCGTCGAGGGACCCCTCGTCCGGACCCGGCATCGGGATCGGCCCGGCCAGGTGGCCGGCCGCCACATCCGCATCGAACCACATGTCCACTACGTACAGTGGCGCTCCGGTGCGCAGGGCCAGCAGCGCCGGGCCGGCCGGCATCCGGGTGCGGCCGCCGAAGAACTCGACGTCCACGCCGCGCGGGGTGAGGTCGCGGTCGGCGAGCAGGGGTACCACGGCCCCGGCCTTTACCCGCTCCTCCAGCACGTCGAACGTCGGGCGGTCACCGCCGGTGAGCGGCAGGATCTCCATGCCCAGCGAGCGGCGGAAGGCCAGGAACCGCAGGTACACACTCTCGGGCTTGAGCCGCTCGGCGACGGTGGTGATCGGCCAGCCGTTGGCGGCGACCCAGGCCCCGGCGGCGTCCCAGTTCCCGGCGTGCGGCAGCGCGACGACGGAGCCGACGCCGGCCGCCACGTTCTGCCCGAGCAGCTCGCCGCGCTCCAGCCGGAACCCGGCCAGGATCTGCTCCCGGGAGCGGCCAGGGAGCCGGAACGCCTCGAGGTAGTAGCGGGCGTAGGAGCGCAGGGCCCGGTGCAGCAGGTCCGTGAACTGCTCCTCAGGCATCTGGTCGCCGACCACCCGGCGCAGGTTCCGGGCGAGGGTGGCGGTGCCCTTCCCCGGTTTTCCGCGGCGGTACCCCCTGATGCTGTGCGTCGCCGCAGCAGCGAACGCCGGCCAGATCGCGCCCCGGGGTATCCTGGGCAGCAGGTTGAACGCCGCGCCGTAGCCGAGCTCGACGAGGCCGCTCACCGGGCGTCGGACTTCTCTGCGGCCGCTGCGCCGTTCGGACCCTGGTCGGCCGCCTGGGCCTGGCGGTAGACGGTTGTGATCCGCTGGCCGATCGTGACGATCGAGAGAGCGCCCAGCAGCCACATGACGATCTCCAGTCCGTAGGGCACGCCGAAGCCCCACAGCAGGCCGCCGATCCCGATGCCGATGAGCCGCTCGGGCCGCTCGATCAGCCCGACGTTCGCGGTGAAGCCGAGCCCCTCGGCGCGGGCCTTGACGTAGGAGACGACCTGCCCGGTGAGCAGGCACAGCAGCGCGGCCGCGGCGGGGCGCAGCTCGTGGATGCTCGCGTAGTACCAGGCTACGGCGCCGAAGATCGCGCCGTCGGCGACCCGGTCCATCGAGGAGTCCAGCAGTGCGCCGAACTTGTTGGTGATACCGCGCTGGCGGGCCATCGAGCCGTCGATGAGGTCCGTGAAGCAGCTCAGGGTGATGATGACGAGCGCCGTGATCAGATGGCCGCGGGTGGCGAAGCCGAGGGCGCCAACGAGCACGCCCACGGTGCCCACCACCGTGACCGCGTTCGGAGTGACCCCGGCGCGCAGTAGCGCGGCGGCGACGGGGTCCAGCACGCGCGCCAGTCCGGCACGACTGACTACGCTAAGGATCTTCGCCATGGCGCTCTCACGATAACGGGGGCGGAGCTTGCCGGATACCGGCACGTGGGACTGCTCACGGTGCTTGAGTAAACCTGGAGTCGGGAGGAGCGCCGGCGGGCTTGTGTCGGTGATGTTTCGGGTGTGGGATCGGTGAACAGGTCGTGACTGTGAGGCTGCTCACAGGTATCGCAAGACTTTCGGGAGGCGCGTGATGGCGCAGAAGGTCCAGGAGAAGGGTGTCACCGGCACCGCACCGGTGGTTGATGACCCCGGCAGGGTACGCAACGTGGTCGTCGTCGGCCACTCCGGCTCGGGCAAGACGACGCTGGTCGAGGCGCTACTGGCGGCGACCGGCACGATCTCGCGGGCCGGCATGGTGACCGAGGGCACCACGGTCACCGATCACGATCCGGCGGCGGTGAAACAGCAGCGTTCGGTCACGCTGTCGTGCGCCCCGCTGCTGCACGACGGCGTGAAGGTCAATCTGCTCGACACGCCGGGCTACGCGGACTTCGTCGGGGAGTTGCGGGCCGGGCTGCGCGCCGCCGACGCGGCCCTGTTCGTCGTCTCCGCGGTCGACGGCATGGACGCGGCCACCGGCGCGCTGTGGGAGGAGTGTGCCCACGTCGGGATGCCCCGGGCGGTGGCGGTCACCCGGCTGGACCATCAGCGCGCCGACTTCGACGAGACCCTGCAGACCTGCCAGGAGGTCTTCGGCGACAACGTGCTGCCGCTGTACCTGCCGATGCTGGGCGACGACGGCGCGAGCGTCGAGGGCCTCATCGGGCTGATCACCCAGCGGGTCTTCGACTACTCCGCCGGCTTCCCGCCGCAGGTGCGCGACCCCGACCCGGAGCACCTGCCCGCGATCGAGGAGTCCCGCAACACCCTGCTGGAGGGGATCATCGCCGAGAGTGAGGACGAGACGCTCATGGAGCGCTACCTCGGCGGCGAGGCCATCGAGACGCAGGTGATCATCGACGACCTGGAGAAGGCCGTCGCCCGCGGTACGTTCTATCCGGTCGTCCCGGTCTGCTCCGAGACCCGCGTCGGGCTCGACGCGCTCCTCGAGGTGCTGGTCAGTGGCTTCCCGTCGCCGCTGGAGCACGAGGTGCCGCCGGTGACCGACGTCGAGGGCGAGCCGCACGCCCCGCTGCGCTGCGACCCGCGGGGCCCGCTGGTCGCCGAGGTCGTCAAGACCACGATCGACCCGTACGTCGGGCGCGTCTCCCTGGTCCGCGTCTTCTCCGGCACGCTGCGCCCGGAGCAGCCGGTGCACATCTCCGGCCACGGCATGGCCGAGCGCGGCCACCCCGACCACGACGCCGACGAGCGGTTCGCCCACCTGTTCTCGCCGCTGGGCGCCAACCTGCGCGAGGTGCCGCACGCCGTCGCCGGCGACCTGGTGGCGGTCACGAAGTCGGGCACGGCCGAGACCGGCGACACGATCTCCGGCAAGGACGAGCCGCTGCTGATGGCGCCCTGGGAGATGCCGGAGCCGCTGCTGCCGGTCGCGATCGTGGCGCGTACCCGCTCCGACGAGGACGCCCTCGCCAAGAACCTGGGCCGGCTGGTGGCCGGCGACCCGACGCTGCGGCTGGAGCGCAACGCCGAGACACACCAGCTCGTGCTGTGGTGCATGGGCGAGGCGCACGCCGACGTGGTCCTCGACCGGCTGCGCGGCGGCGGCGTGGAGATCGACACCGAACCGGTGAAGGTGGCGCTGCGCGAGACGTTCGCCGCGCCGAGCCAGGGCCACGGCCGGCACGTGAAGCAGTCCGGCGGCCACGGCCAGTACGCGGTCTGCGACATCAAGGTCGAGCCCCTGCCGCGCGGCTCCGGCTTCGAGTTCGTCGACAAGATCGTCGGCGGCGTGGTGCCGCACAACTACATACCCTCGGTCGAGAAGGGCGTGCGCACCCAGATGGAGCGCGGCATGGTCGCCGGCTACCCGGTGGTCGACGTGCGGGTCACCCTCTTCGACGGCAAGGCGCACTCGGTCGACTCCTCCGACGCGGCGTTCCAGACCGCCGGCGCCCTCGCCCTGCGCGAGGCGGCCGAGCAGGGCCAGACGACGCTGCTGGAGCCGATCGACGAGGTGACGATCCGGATACCGGACGAGTTCGTCGGCGCCGTGATGAGCGACCTGTCCGGCCGCCGCGGCCGGGTGCTGGGCAACGAGCCCGACCCGGCGGGCCACGAGCGCACCCTGGTACGCGCCGAGGTCCCGGCCACCGAGCTCATCCGCTACGCCGTCGAGCTGCGCGCGATGACCTCGGGCGCGGGCACGTTCAGCCGCGCCTTCGTCCGCCACGACCCGATGCCGGCCCACCTGGCCGAGGCGGTGAAGAAGGAGCACGCGGCGGCGCGCTGACGTTGTTCAGCCTGGCGTGCGCTTCGCGGCGCCTGCGGCGCGGGGCACGCCAGGCTGATTTCTAGCCTGGCGCGCGCTTCGCGCGGGCGCCGGGGGGGTTCCCACCCCGGACCCCCCATGCCCGCTCCGCGGACACCTCTTGTTGCGCTGCGCGCCCCTGCGTCGCCCCACCGTCTCCTGCCGACGCCTGCGGCGCAGGGGACGCCGGGCCGATTCCTAGCGGGAGTTTCCCCCGGAGCGCCTAGAACCCTTACGGCGCAACGGTAGTAGCACCGGCCGATCACGAAAGGGGAAAACTCCCGCTAGTACGCGCACGCATACACGCACCCGCGCGTGATCTCGATCGGGTTCATGCGCTTGTAGGTCAGGGGGAACGCGCGGTAGCGGTCCAAGGGCTCGCGGTGGGCCTTGCCGGTGCGCACCAGGCGGCCGTCGGTGTCGCGGTAGACGAGGCCGGTGATGCCGGTCGGGTCGCCGGCCTGGTCGACCAGCGTGAGCAGGGTGCTCTCCCCCTCGCTCACCGCGGCGATGTCCCACCCGGCGTCGAGCGTCCGCACCGGCTCGGCGGTGGCGTGCACGCTGCCGGCCACGTGGACCGCGCCCGGGGCCGCCGCCTTGATGGTGGCGAGTTCGTCGGCCAGCGCGGCCGCGTCGGGCGAGTAGAACGACCACAGGACGAGCACCTTCGCGGCCCGCGCTTCGCGGATCGCCTCGACGGTCGCGGTCGCGCTCTCCGCGAACACGACCTCGTACTCCGTCGCGGTAGGGTGCTCCTCCAGGGCGGCGAGCAGCACGTGGTGGCCGTAGGTCACCGCCTTGCGGTACCGCAGGATCAAGACCAGGTCACAGCCGCTGCCAGGGTTCGGCCGCCTGCCGCGAAACGGCGCTGATCGCCGGCTACCGGGTGCTGGTCGCGGTCGACGGGCTGGGCCGATGCACGCAGGAGCAGTTGCTTACCGGCGTCGGTTCGAACTGAATGTCCCGGAGTTCGTCGCGGTGGGTCTGCTGGCTCTGCAACGTCGATCTCGCAGCCGTGGTGGCCGTAGCCCGACTGCGAGATCGACGGAAGAAGCTCTGTTTCAGATGGCTGCGGGTTTGGCGAGTGGGATGTCGCCGGTGGTGCCCCATCCGGAGGTCAGGGTGCGGGGGTTGCCGCTGCCGGTGTCGACCTCGTACCAGGTGCCGTTGCTGGGTCGGAACATCGCGATGTCGGTCTTGCCGTCACCGTTGT
>NZ_JBICTV010000018.1:26345-162296 GCF_043197855.1 Dactylosporangium sp. NPDC048998 | reverse complement strand
GCCGGCCCGGCCCCGCCACCCCCAACCCCCCCCCCCCCCCCCCCCCCCCCCCCCCGGGCCCCCCCCCCCCCCCCCCCCCCCCCCCCCCCCCCCCCCCCGCGTCCGGCGAGCGTGGGTAGTCAGGCCACGACCGCCGGCGTCGACCAGGAGTGCCGGCGCGGGCGGTCAAGGTCGGTGCGGGCCTCGGCGAGCCGGCGCACCGCCTCGACCAGGTCGGCCTCCGGCAGCGTGTACGGCAGGCGCATGAACCGCTCCATCGTCCCGTCCGCGCCGAAGCGGGGCCCGGGCGCGACCCGCACCCCGAGCTCCTCCGCGGAGCGGGCCAGGGCGCTGGACACCGGCGCGTCGAGCTCCGCCCAGATGACCATGCCGCCGCGGGGCAGCACGAAGCGCCAGTCCGGCAGCTCCGCGCGCAGCGCCGCGGCGAGCGTGTCGCGCTGCACCAGCAGCTGCTTGCGGCGCGCGGCGACGATCGTGTCGCGGCGCTGCAGCAGGCGGGTGGCGACGAGCTGGTCGAGCACCGGCGAGGCCATGTCGACGCCGACGCGGGCCGCGGCGAGCCGGGCGATGAGCGGCGCCGGGCCGCGCACCCAGCCGATGCGCAGGCCACCCCAGAAGGCCTTGCTCATCCCGCCGATCGTGAGCACCCGCGCGGTGCGGTCGAACGCGGCCACCGCGGGCGGCATCCCGCCGTCGGTGAGCTCGGGGTCCAGGGCCAGGTCGACGAACGACTCGTCGACGATCAGGTCGGTGCCGGCGGCGTGCGCGGCCGAGGGGAGCCGCTCGCGCAGCGACGCCGGCATGAGGTGGCCGGTCGGGTTGTGGAAGTCGGAGATGAGGTAGGCGACCCGGGCCTGCGCCGCGCGGACCGTCGACAGCAGCAGGTCGGCGTCCCAGCCGTCGGGGCCGATCGCGTACGCGCTGAGCCGCGCCCGGCCGGCCAGGAACGCGCTCAGCGCGTTGGGGTATGTGGGCGTCTCCACCAGGGCGCGCTGCCCGGGCGCGACGAGCAGCCGCAGCAGCAGGTCGAGGGCCTGCTGCACGCCACCGGTGATCATCACCTGGTCGGGCTCGGTCGGCAGCCCGCGCTCGGTGTAGTGGCGGGCCACCACCTCCCGCAGCACGAGCAGCCCGGCCGGCTGGTATCCGGGGCCGCACAGGTACGGCTCGAGGTCGGCGACGGCCTCGGCGGCGGCCGCGGACAGCTCCGGCGGGGCCGGCATCGCCGCGCAGCCCAGGTCGATCAGGCCCGCGTCGTCGCTGGGGGTCCACAGCCCGGAGGTGCCGACCCGGTGCCCGGCCGGCAGCTCGGTCCAGCTCCCGGCGCCGCGGCGGCTGGACACGTGCCCGCTCTCGCGCAGTTCCCGATATGCGGCGGTCACGGTGGTACGGCTGATGCCCAGCGCCGCCGCGAGCTCCCGTTCGGCGGGCAGCCGCACGCCCAGGGCCAGCCGGCCGTCGATGAGCAGGCCGCGCACGGCGTTGGCGAGCACGACGTACTCCGGGCGGCGCCCGCCGGGGCCGCGCACCCCGACGGCGACCTGCCAGGCGTTGAGCATGCGGGCCAGTTGCGCGCCGCGGACGATCGCAGACAAGGCCAGTCCTCCTTGATTGGCTATTCAGACCCGACCGATTGGCCTCAGACTGGCACGCACTGGCTCGGCGGGCAAGTCCAATTCCGCGTCGGATTTGGGGTCCACTCGCGGCCGTCCGGTCGCGCCCAGCAGCACCCCGCCGAGGATCGCCGCGCCGCCGACGAGGTCGTACCAGTGGATCCGCTCGTGCAGGAACAGCGCCGAGGACAGGATCGCGAAGACCGGCGCGAGGGCGGCGAAGGGCGCGACGGTACCGGCGCCGTAGCGGGCGATGAGCCGGCCCCAGACGCCGAAGCCGAGCAGCGTGCTGAGGTAGGCGATGTAGGCGATCGCGCCGGCCGCGGTCAGGTCCAGGCCCTTCAGGGCGCCCCAGACGTACGCCGGGCCGTCGACGGTCAGCGTGAGCAGGATCAGCGGCGGGGTCGCGACCGCGCTCACCCACACCATGAAGTTCAGCATGTTCGTCGCCGAGGCCTTACGCATCGCGATGTTCGCCAGGCCCCAGGCCGCGCCGGCCGCCACGACCAGCAGGAACGCGCCGAGCGGGCGATCCAGGCCCAGCTGTGTGGCGATGAGCACGATCCCGGCGCCGGCCAGCACCACGCCGGCGACGCGCCGCGGGCCCGGGCGGTCGCGCAGCAGGACGGTGGCGAAGACGAGCGTGAAGACGACCTGGCTCTGCAGTACCAATGCGGAGAGCCCGGACGGCAGTCCGGCCGCCATGCCCGCGAAGAGCAGCGAGAACTTGACCACGCCCAGCGCCACGCCGGTGGCGATCACCCAGCGCCACGGCGCCCGCGGCCGGCCGACGAGGAACACCGCCGGCAGGGCGGCCACGCCGAAGCGCAGCGCGCAGAACAGCAGCGGCGACATGCTGTCCAGGCCCACGTGGATGACCACGAAGTTGACGCCCCAGATGACGGTCACCAGGATCGCCAGGGCGAGGTCGCGAGGTTTCATGCCTCGATGATTGGCCCGACAAACGTGAAGTACCATCGAAAACTTCTGCATCGTTGTTTTAGCATTGCTTCATGCTTGACCTTTCCCGGCTCCAGGCCTTGCGCGCGGTGCAGACCTTCGGCACGGTCACGGCCGCCGCGGGCGCGCTGCACTGCACGCCGTCGGCGATCTCCCAGCACATCGCGAAGCTCGAGCGTGAGACGAAGGCCACGCTCGTGGAGAAGGACGGGCGGCGGCTGCGGCTCACCGAGGCCGGCCGGATCCTCGCCGAGCACGCCGGGAGGGTGCTCGCCACGGTCGAGGAGGCCGAGGCGGCCCTGGCCGCGCACCAGGAGACCGTGTCGGGCCGGCTGAGCGTCTCGTCGTTCCCGACCGCGTGCCGCGGCCTGCTCCCCCACGCGCTGCGCCGGCTCGCCGCCGAGCACCCGGGCCTGGAGCCGACGCTGCTGGAGACCGACCGGGAGGCGAGCTTCGACGGCATCCTGCGCGGCATCATCGACGTGGCCCTCATCGACGAGTGGCTGGAGATCCCGGTGACCTACCCGCCGGGGATCGCCAGCGTCGAACTCGGCCTGGACGTCGGCGACCTGATCCTGCCGGCCGGGCACCCACTGGCGTTCGGCACCGGGCCGGTGACCCTCGACGAGGTCCGCGAGGAGCGCTGGATCGGCTCGAAGCCGGGCACCGTCTGCCACGAGTGGCTGCTGCGGATGCTCCCCGGGCTGCGCCCTTCGATCCTGGTCAACGAGTTCGAGACGCAGCTGACCTTCGTGGCCGAGGGGCTCGGCGTGGCGTTCGTACCGCGCCTGGCCCGCACCTCGCTGCCGGCCGGCGCCGTGGCCCGCCCGGTCACCCCGGAGGCGGCCCGGCGGGTGTCCGTCGCGTGGCGCGCCGCGGCCGGCGTCCGGCCCGCGATCGGCGCCACCGTCGCGGCCCTCCAGGACGCCTGGCACCACCGCGCCGGCTCCGCAGCCCCCTTCGGCGACCTCCCCGAGTGGGTGCCCGGCCAGGACGTGGTGCACGTGGTCTAGAGCTCGGGCCGCCCACTGGGCTCATTCACCGTATTCATCTCAGCGGATTTTCGAGCCGCCCCTTACATTCATTGGTATGGCCCTCTTCCGTTCCCGGACGGCGACCGGCGCAGGCATCCTGGCGGCGCTGCTCCTGGTGCTCATCTTCGGCAACCAGATCTTCACGGAATGGGTCGACCGGCACAGCGACGGGTCGACCGTATGGGGATTCTTCCTGCGCATGTTGGCCTGGCCGCGGTGGTGGGTCACCCCGCACGACGACTCCGGCGCCGCGGCCCGGGAGCTGCTCGCGAACGATCTGCGGGCGCTGCTGTTGATCCTCTTCGTCGCGCTGGTGCTGTCCGTCTCGGCCCGGGCGGTGGCCGGTGGCGGCGGCGCGTTCGTCATCGGCTGGGCGGCGCTGATCTTCGGCGCCGCGCTGGCCGCGTTCACGACCACGTTCATCGTCGCCAACCCGACGATGCTGGGGGCGCTCAACGCGGCCGCCGCGGCGTCCGGGTACGGACTCTTCGTCGGATGGATCGTCGGCATCGCCGTGGCCGCCGGAAAGAAGGCCAGCTAAAGGAGACGGACTGGGGAAGGCCGGCTAACGGATCGGGTGGCCGGCCTCCCGCAGGGCGGTCTTCACGTCGCCGATCGCCAGCTCGCCGAAGTGGAACACGCTCGCGGCGAGCACGGCGTCGGCGCCGGCCGCGACGGCCGGGGCGAAATCGTCGACCTTCCCGGCGCCGCCGCTGGCGATGACCGGGATGCTGACGACCGCGCGCACCGCGCGGATCAGCTCCAGGTCGAAGCCATCCTTGGTACCGTCGGCGTCCATCGAGTTGAGCAGGATCTCGCCGGCGCCGAGCTCGGCCACCCGCGCCGCCCACTCGACCGCGTCGAGCCCCGCGCCGCGGCGCCCGCCGTGGGTGGTGACCTCGAAGCCGCTCGGCTGGCTCGCCGAGCGGCGCACGTCCAGCGACAGCGTGAGCACCTGGTTGCCGAAACGCTGCGCGATCTCCGCGATCAGCTCCGGGCGGGCGATCGCGGCGGTGTTGACACCAACCTTGTCGGCGCCGGCGCGCAGCAGCGTGTCGACGTCGCCGACACTACGGACGCCGCCGCCGACGGTCAGCGGGATGAAGACCGTTTCGGCGGTACGGCGGACCACGTCGAGCATCGTCGCGCGCCCGTCCGACGAGGCGGTCACGTCCAGGAACACCAGCTCGTCGGCGCCCGCGGCGTCGTAGGCGGCCCCCAGCTCGACCGGGTCGCCGGCGTCACGGAGGTTGAGGAAGTTGACCCCCTTGACCACCCGCCCAGCATCGACGTCCAGGCAGGGAATCACCCGCACCGCAACGGTCATGCCGAAACCTCCGCTTCGCTCCGGCAGCGGCATGACTTGGACCTGCATTCCCGATGACCGGCCCCTCCGCTCCGCTCCGGACCGGTCATGCCGAAACCTCCGCTTCGCTCCGGGTGCGGCATGACTTGGACCTGAGCCTACGATGACCGGCCCCTCCGCTTCGCTCCGGACCGGTCATGCCGACTCCTCCAGCACCTGCAGTGCCTCGGAGACCGTGAAGGCCCCGGCGTACAGCGCCTTGCCGACGATCACGCCCTCGACCCCGGCCGGCTCGAGCGCGGCGAGCTGGCGTAGGTCGTCGAGCTTCGACACGCCGCCGCTGGCGATCACCGGCTTCTTGGTCCGGCCGGTCACCTCCAGCAGCAGGGTCAGGTTGGGGCCGGTCAGTGTGCCGTCGCGCATCACGTCGGTCACCACGTATCGCGCGCAGCCGGCCTTCTCCAGGCGGTCGAGCACCTCGAACAGGTCGCCGCCCTCCTTCGTCCAGCCCCGCGCGGCGAGCTGGTGGCCGCGCACGTCCAGGCCGACCGCGACCTGGTCGCCGTAGGTGGCGCAGACGTGGTCGCACCAGTCCGGGTTCTCCAGCGCCGCGGTGCCGAGGTTCACCCGGGTCGCGCCGGTGGACAGGGCCGCCCTCAGCGACGCCTCGTCGCGGATGCCGCCGGACAGCTCCACCTGGACGTCGAGGCGCCGCACCACGTCGGCCAGCAGGGCCGCGTTGGACCCACGCCCGAACGCGGCGTCGAGGTCGACGAGGTGGATCCACTCGGCGCCCTGCCGCTGCCAGGCCAGCGCGGCCTCGAGCGGGTCGCCGTACGTCGTTTCGCTGCCGGCGGCGCCCTGGACGAGGCGGACCGCCTGGCCGTCGGCGACGTCGACGGCGGGCAGGAGCTGCAGAGCCATGGTTCAGATCCTTCGGTCAGATCCGGCGGTCAGATTCGGCGGTCAGATTCGGCGGTCAGATTCGGCGGTCAAGGACGAGCACGGTGAGCGCCGGTGTGGCGACGATGACGAGCGCGCTGATGCCGATCCGGGCCGCTATCGAGTCGATGAACAGCCACACGAGGGTCAGGACCACCAGCACGAGGGTGACGATGACCGACCGCTGCGCGCGGGACCGGCGTGCGAAGAGCTTACCGGTTCGCCCGATGCGCACCTTCGGCACCAGCCGCCGCATCGCGGCCCGGCGCGCGCGTTTGCGCTCGTTGCGGCGCATGCGCTCGGCGCGCTCCGCCTCCAGCAGCGCGCGCCGCTTCGCTCGTTCTTTACTCACGCCTTGCTCACGATCTGCTCACATTCTCAGAGCGTTCCGAGCCAGTTGGCCAGCAGCGTGGCGCCCGCGTCGCCGGACTTCTCCGGGTGGAACTGGGTCGCGCGCAGCACGTCGGTCTCGAACGCCGCGACGAACGGCTCGCCGTGCACCGCCGTGGCCACCCGCACGCCGGCCTGTCTCCTGGCATCGTGTGCCTGCGCGTCGATCACCGTCGGGGCGTAGGAGTGCACGAAGTAGAACCGGGTGTCGGCGGGCAGGCCCGCGCCGAGCACCGTGTCCTGCGGCCAGGTCACGGTGTTCCAGCCCATGTGCGGCACGACCGGCGCGTGCAGGACCGTCACCTCTCCGGGCGCCAGGCCCAGGCCCTTGGTGACCACGCCGTGCTCCTCGCCGGAGGCGAACAGGATCTGCATGCCAACGCAAATGCCGAGCACCGGCGCGCCGGCGCGGACCCGCTCGGCGATCGTCGGGCCGGCGCCGAGCTGCTCGATGCCGGCCATGCACGCCGCGTAGGCCCCGACGCCGGGCACCACCAGGCCGTCGGCCCGCGCCGCCTTGCCGAGGTCGTCGGTGACCTCGACGTCGGCGCCGACCCGCGCGACAGCCCGCTCCGCCGAACGGAGGTTGCCCGAGCCGTAGTCGAGAATCACTACCCGTTTTGCCACGGATTGACCTCCCTTCTCACAACCACAGCAGGCCGCCGGCCGCCGACAGCGCGGCCAGCAGCAGCGTGATCACGAACGGCACCTTCGACTTGCTCTGCTGCCGCAGCGACAGCGCCCCGCCGAGCAGCAGGCCGGCCAGCGCGAGCAGGGCGATGCTCACAGCGCGCCCTTGGTGCTCGGCACCGCGCCCGCGTTGCGCGGGTCGATCGCGCACGCCTGCCGCAGCGCCCGGGCGACCGCCTTGAACTGCGCCTCGACGATGTGGTGCGCGTCGGGCTGGGCGCCGTGCCGGCCCGCCCGCAGGATGCTCACGTGCAGCGTCACCCGCGCCGAGTGCCCGAAGGACTCCCAGATGTGCCGGGTCAGGCTGGTCGGGTAGTTGCCGCCGATGTGCGGGGCGATGTTCGCCGGCTCGTCGTGCACCACGTACGGCCGGCCGGACAGGTCCACCACCGCCGAGGCGAGCACCTCGTCCAGCGGCACCTGCGCGTGGCCGTACCGGGTCACGCCGGCCTTGTCCCCGAGCGCCTCGGCGAACGCGGCGCCGAGCGCGAGCGCGGTGTCCTCGACGGTGTGGTGCGCGTCGATCTCCAGATCCCCCACGGTGTGTACCCGCAGATCGAACCCGCCGTGCTTGGCGATCTGGTTGAGCATGTGGTCGTAGAAGCCCACGCCGGTGGAGATCTCCCCGACGCCGGTGCCGTCGAGGTCGAGCTCGACCAGGACCTTCGTCTCCTTGGTAACGCGCTCGACGCGTCCGGTCCGGCTCACGCCGACACCTCCGCTTCGCTCCGGCCACGGCGCGAGTCAAACCTGCGCCCCTGGTGAGCGGCCTCTCCGCTCCGCTTCGAACCGCTCACAACAACTCCTCGAGTGCGTTCAGGAAGGCGGAGGTCTCCTCCGGCGTGCCGGCGGTGACGCGCAGCCAGCCCGGCAGGCCGACGTCGCGGATGAGCACGCCCCGGTCCAGCAGGGCCTGCCAAACCCCCTTGCTGTCCCCGCGCGGCGCGCCGAACAGCACGAAGTTGGCGTCGCTGTCGGCGACGGGGAGCCCCCAGTCGAGCAGCGTGGCGACGATCCGGTCGCGCTGCTCCTTGACCGCGTCCACGGTGGACAGCAGCGCGTCGGTGTGCGCCAGCGCGGCCCGGGCGACCGCCTGGGTCATGGCGCTGAGGTGGTACGGCAGGCGCACCAGCTGCACCGCGTCGACCACGGCCGGGTCGGCGGCCAGGTAGCCGACCCGCCCGCCGGCCAGCGCGAACGCCTTGCTCATCGTGCGCGTCACGACCAGGCGGGGGTACCGCTCGACGAGGCTCAGCGCGAAGACGGTGCCCTTGCGGGCGAACTCCGCGTAGGCCTCGTCCACGACGACCATGCCCTCGGCCGCCTCCGCGACCGCCTCGACGACCTCCAGCGGCAGCGCCGTGCCGGTCGGATTGTTCGGCGAGCAGAGGAAGACCAGGTCGGGCCGCACCTCGCGGACCTTCGCGACGGCGTGCTCGGCGGTCAGGGCGAAGTCGGCGGCGCGCCGCCCGTCGACCCAGGTCGTGCCGGTGCCCGCGGCCAGCAGCGGATGCATCGAGTACGACGGGGTGAAGCCCAGCGCGGTGCGCCCCGGCCCGGCGAAGGTCTGCAGCAGCTGCTGCTGGATCTCGTTGGAGCCGTTGGCCGCCCACAGGTTGCGCCAGGTGAGCCTGGGACCGTGCGTATTACGGCTCAGATACTCAGCGAGGTCGGTGCGCAGCGCCACCGCGTCCCGGTCCGGATACCGGTTGAGGTCGCGCAGCACGCCGGCCAGCGACTTCTCCATCTCCGCGACGGCCGCATCCGGTACCGGATAGGAGTTCTCGTTCGTGTTCAGGCGGACGGCCACGTCCAGCTGGGGCGCGCCGTACGGCGTCATGCCCCGCAGCTCGTCGCGCAACGGCAGATCGTCGAGCGTCGTCATCCGTGGAACCGCACCTTCACCGCCGCGCCGTGCGCCGGCAGGTCCTCGGCGTCGGACAGCGCCACCACGTGGGGCGCGACCTGCTGGAGGGCGTCGTGCGAGTACTCGATCAGCTGCACCCCGCGCAGGAACGTCTGCGTCGACAGCCCGGACGAGTGCCGCGCGCAGCCGCCGGTCGGCAGGACGTGGTTGGAGCCCGCGCAGTAGTCGCCGAGCGAGACGGGCGACCAGGCGCCCACGAAGATCGCGCCGGCGCTGCGCACCCGCTCCGCCACGGTCCGCGGGTCGCGGGTCTGGATCTCCAGGTGCTCCGCGGCATACGCGTCGACCACCCGCAGCCCCTGGTCCAGGTCGCCCACGAGCACCGTCGCCGACTGCGGGCCGCTCAGCGCCTCGGTCACGCGCTGCACGTGCTTGGTCGCGGCGACCTGCCGCGCGACCTCGGCGTCGACCGCGTCGGCCAGCTCCACCGACGTGGTGACCAGCACGCTCGCCGCCAGCGGGTCGTGCTCGGCCTGGCTGATCAGGTCCGCGGCCACGTGCCGCGGGTCGGCGCTGTCGTCAGCGAGGATCGCGATCTCGGTCGGCCCGGCCTCGGCGTCGATGCCGACCGTCCCGCGCAGCATCCGCTTCGCCGCCGTCACCCAGATGTTGCCCGGCCCGGTGATCATGTCGACCGGCGCGCACGCCGGCTCCTCGTCGGTGAACCCGTATCCGAACATGGCGATCGCCTGCGCGCCGCCCACCGTGTACACCTCGTCCACCCCCAGCAGCGCGCACGCCGCCAGGATGTTGCGGTTGGGCAGGCCCGTGTCCTTCTGCGGCGGGCTCGTCACCGCGATCGAGGCCACCCCGGCCGCCTGGGCCGGCACCACGTTCATGACCACGCTCGACGGGTAGACGGCCAGGCCGCCCGGCACGTACAGCCCGACGCGGCCCACCGGCAGCCACCGCTGGGTCACCGTGCCGCCCTCGCCGAGGACGGTCGTGACCTCGGTGCGGCGCTGATCGTCGTGTACCTTGCGGGCGCGCGCGATCGACTCCAGCAGCGCGGCGCGCACCCCCGGATCGAGCTCGGCCTCGGCCCGCTCGATCTCCTCCTTCGGCACCCGCAGCTGCTTGACCTCGACACCGTCGAAGCGATGTGTCGCCTCGCGGATCGCGCTCGCGCCATGCTCGCGGACCGCTTCGACGGTCGGACGCACCTGCTCGGTGGCGACGGATACGTCGATGGCGGCTCGGGGCAGCAGACGGCGCGGGTCCTCGGCGGAGCCGCGCAGGTCGATCCGGTTCAACACCCTTGCGAGTCTATTCGGCGCCGCCAGCTGTTATGCGTCGCCGTCCCGCCCTGCGGGCTGTCGGGATCTTTGCCAGGTGAGCTCCCCCGGCTGCTGCGGCGGCCGAGGACGGGAGACGGTGGCGCGACGGCCGGTGGCAACGACGCGGCCGGGCACCACTCGGTGCACGAGGCGACCGACGTCCTGGCCGCCGACGGCCGTGAATTCTCAAGACCCTCTCCCGAGGGCCGCCTGGTCCGCGCTCGGCTACGCTTCGGCTCGTGGAAGCAGCGAACGAACCGGAGCGGACGCTCCTGCCGCTCTTTCCGCTCGGCACGGTCTTGTTTCCCGGGCTGGTGCTGCCGCTGCACGTCTTCGAGCCGCGGTACCGCACCCTCGTGCAGCATCTCACCGAGCTCCCGGCGAACCTGCCCCGCGAGTTCGGTGTCGTCGCGATCCGGCGCGGCTGGGAGGTCGGCCGGCAGACCGAGTCTGCGGACGCGACGATCACGGCCGGCGAGTCGCTGTCGCTGTACGAGATCGGCTGCGCCGCGGAGATCCGGCAGATCACCGAGCTGCCCGACGGCCGGTTCGACCTGATGACGGTCGGCCGGCGCCGGTTCCGGCTGCTGAGGCTGGCTCGCAACGACACGCCGTATCTGACCGGCGAGGTCGAGTGGCTCCCCGAGCCCAAGGGCGAGCCGGACCGCGAGGGCGAGCTCGCCTCCGGCGTGCTCGCCGCCTACCAGGACTACCTGCGCGCGGTGCGGGCCGACGACGACGGGGAGCAGCTGCCCGACGACCCGACCGTGCTGTCGCACCTCGTCGCGGCCACGGCCTCGCTGACACTCGAGGACCGCCAGTCGCTGCTCGCCGAGCCGGACACGGTCAGCCGGCTCAAGGCCGAGCGGGCCCTCCTGCGCCGGGAGGCCGCCCTCCTCGGCCAGGTGCGCGCCGTGCCCGTCGCCCTCTCCGACCTCGCGATTCCCTCCAGCCCGAACTGAGAGCCGGTCGAGGCCGGAACACCGCTTCCGTGATCACGGCGAACCGCGCACGCCGGTCGGCGCAGATCGCCGTATCACGCCCCGTTCTGGTCCACCCACCGTCCGGGCCGCACGGGGCCGAAGACCCAGGCGAGGCCGAGGCCGCCGGGCCGCGGATACGAACCTGGGTCAGGAGCGCGGCGGTTCGGGTTGATGCGAAGGTGCGGGCGCGGCCGAAGGGGATGACGAACCCGGCCCCGGCCAGGACGGCACGTCGGCACGCGGGGCCTCCGGCGGCGGAGGCGCCCCGGGGTCGGCCCAGCTCGCTCCCGGTGGCGGCAGCGCGGGCACCGACAGGTCCGGCGAGGGCGGGGACGCCGGCGGACCGAAAGGGGGCGATGAAAAAGCTGGCGGACCGAACGAGGCCGGCGAGGGCGAATCCGGATGAGCGAACCCCGGCTGGTCCGCGCCCAGCTGAGGCTGATCGGGATGGTCTGCGGCCGGGTATGGTCCGGCGGGCTGGTCCAGGTATTCGACGGGCATGTTGTCGTAGCGCAGCGTCGGGGAGGCGTGGAAGCCGGCCAGGCCCGTGTACACCGCGGCGGCCGCCAGGGCCTGGACGAGCATCGTGCCGCGCACCCACGGGATGAAGCCGAACAGCAGGCTCGACGTCCCCGTGCGCAGCTTCACGGGGCGGAAGATGTGGGTGTCGGCCGGGGCGTGCTCGGCCAGGTCGACGTAGTGCGCCCAGCCGACCTTGTTGCCGAGCCAGGCGCCCAGGACCGAGGCGCCGGCCGAGCCAACCACCAGGGCGGCCAGGACGATCGGGCCCCGGTAGCGGCGCAGCAGCAGCCAGGCGACAACGGCGATCAGGGCGCCCATCGCGATCGACATCAGGATGAACCAGCCGTCGTCGGCCCAGTAGCCTTCGGGCTCGCCCTCGATGGGATACGGGCCGTATTGCGTCTGCACGAGCTCCACGTGCGGCGCGAGCCTCGACCACAGCAGGCCGAACGGCGCGCCCAGGCCGGCGACCATCACGGCGGCGAGCAGGGCGAACAGCACCTCCCGCCCGATCGGCACGCGCGCCGGCGCGGGGGCCTCCGGCTCTTCGACGGGCGAAATCGGGGCGATGCTCACGATCCCATCCTGCCAGGCGCGAGACCCGACCCGGCAAGCGAGTCCGCCGCGCTCCCCGGGCCCGGCGAACCGGTCGGATCAGACAAACCCGGCGAGTCAGTCTGATGTCCGGAATGACCGGAAGGCGGGGCGTCGCTGCTCGGCGGGGGCAGGGTCAGGTCGGGCAGCGTCAGGTCCATGGCCATCAGCCGCGGCGCCTCCTCCCGGCGGTCCACCCGCCCCTTCACCGCCACGACCGCGTCCTCCGCCACCCATTGGTCGACGAGCTCATAGGTGTCGGGGAAGAACATCACCTCGACGCTGCCGTCCAGGTCTTCCAGCACCGCCGACGCCCACGGCCGCCCCTGCCGGGTGACCTTGCGCTGCACGCCGGAGAGGATGCCGGCCAGGCGGACGACCGCCCCGTCGGGGACGGTGCCCTCCTCGGCGAGCGCGGCGATCGGCCGGTCGGCGGAGCCCCGCAGCACGTGCTCCAGGCCGCGCAGCGGGTGGTCGGAGACGTAGAGGCCGAGCATCTCGCGCTCGAAGGCGAGCCGCTCCGGCTTGTCCCACTCCATGGCCGGGACCGGCGGGGCGCTCATGAGCGGGGCGCCGAACAGGTCGAACTGCCCCATGGCCTCGTTGCGCTTGACGCCCATGACCGCGTCGAGGGCGTCGGCGTGGACGCTGAGCAGGCCGCGGCGGGAGTGGCCGAGGGAGTCGAAGGCGCCCGCCTTGATGAGCGACTCGATGGTCTTGCGGTTGCAGACCACCTGGTCGACCTTGCCCAGGAAGTCGTAGAAGTCGGCATACGCCCCCTTCTCCCGGCGGGCCCGGATGATCGCCTCGACCGCGGCGGGGCCGACGTTGCGGATCGCGCCGAGGCCGAAGCGGATGTCGGCGCCGTCGGCGGCGAAGCGGCCCTGCGAGGAGTTGACGTCGGGCGGCAGGACCCGGATGCCCATGTGCCGGCACTCGGCGAGGTAGACGGCGGAGCGGTCCTTGTCGCCGCCGACCGAGGTGAGCAGGGCGCTCATGTACTCGGCCGGGAAGTTGGCCTTGAGATACGCCGTCCAGTAGGCCACCAGCCCATAGGCCACGCTGTGCGCCTTGTTGAACGCGTAGTCGGAGAACGGCACGAGGATGTCCCACAGGGTGCGGATCGCGCCCTCGGAGTAGCCCCGCTCGCGCATGGCCGGCGCGAACAGCGTGAGCTCCTCGTCGAGGATCTCCTTCTTCTTCTTGCCCATCGCCCGCCGCAGCCGGTCGGCGGCGCCGAGGGTGTAGCCGGCGACCCGCTGGGCGATCGCCATGACCTGCTCCTGGTAGACGATCAGGCCGTAGGTGTCGCCGAGGATGTCCGCGAGGGGCTCGGCCAGCTCGGGGTGGATGGGCGTGACCGGGCGGCGGCCGTTCTTGCGGTCGGCATACTCGTTGTGCGCGTTGGCGGCGATCGGCCCGGGCCGGTAGAGCGCGCCGACCGCGGAGATGTCCGCGAAGCTGTCGGGCGCCATCGCGCGCAGCAGCTGGCGGACCGGCGTGGCGTCGAACTGGAAGACGCCGAGCGTGTCGCCGCGGGACAGCAGCTCGTACGTCGGCCCGTCCTCCAGCGACGCGTCCTCGATGACGACGTCGACGCCCCGGTTGTGGCGGATCGCCTCGAGCGCGTCTTCGAGGATCGTGAGGTTGCGCAGGCCGAGGAAGTCCATCTTCAGCAGGCCCATCGCCTCGCAGGCGCCCATGTCCCACTGGGTGATGATCGCGCCGTCCTGCTCGCGCCGCTGGATCGGCAGCACCTCGAGGAGCGGCTCGCGGGACAGGATGACCCCGGCGGCGTGCACGCCCCACTGGCGCTTGAGCCCCTCCAGCCCGCGGGCGGTGTCGACGACGGTGCGCACCTCGGGCTCGGCCTCGTAGAGCCGGCGCAGCTCGCCGCCCTCCTTGTGCCGCGGGTGGGCCGGGTCGAACACCCCGGACAGCGGCATGTCGCGCCCGAGCACCGGCGGCGGCACGGCCTTGCTGATCCGCTCGCCGAGGGAGAACGGGAAGCCCAGCACGCGCGCGGCGTCCTTGATGGCGGCCTTCGCCTTGATCGTGCCGTAGGTGATGATCTGCGAGACGTGATCGGCGCCGTACTGCTCGGTCGCGTAACGGATCACCTCGCCGCGCCGGCGCTCGTCGAAGTCCATGTCGATGTCGGGCATGCTCGGGCGCTCCGGGTTGAGGAAGCGCTCGAAGAGCAGCCCGTGCGCGAGCGGGTCGAGCTCGGTGATGCCCAGCGCGAAGGCGACCAGCGAGCCGGCCGCCGAGCCGCGGCCTGGGCCGACCCGGATGCCCTCGTGGTGGGCGTGCGCCACGAGGTCGGCGACGACGAGGAAATAGCCCGCGAGGCTGGCGCCGGTGATCACGGAGAGCTCGTAGTCGGCCTGCCGGGCGTGCGGCTCGGGCACCCCGTTCGGGAACCGCCGGGCGAGACCGCGGCCGACCTCGGCGCGCAGGTGGGAGTCCTCGGTCTCGCCGGGCGGCACCGGGAAGCTCGGCATGAGGCTGCGCGCCGCGAAGACCTCGGCGTAGTCGCCGATCCGCTCGGCGATGGCCAGCGTCGCGTCGCAGGCGCCGGGGACCTCGGCGTCCCAGATCCGGCGCATCTCCTGCGCGGACTTGAGGTAGAAGTCGCGGGCGTCGAACTTGAAGCGCTTCGGGTCGGCGAGCGTGGTGGCCGACTGCACGGCGAGCAGCGCCTCGTGGGCGTCGGCGTCGCCAGCGAAGGTGTAGTGCAGGTCGTTGGTGGCCACCGGGGTGAGCCCGAGCCGCTTGCCGAGGCGCAGCAGGTCGGCGCGGACCCGGGTCTCGATGTCGAGGCCGTGGTCCATGAGCTCCAGGTAGAGGTTGCCGGCGCCGAAGATGTCGCGCAGCTCGCCGGCGGCCGCGCACGCGCGCTCGAAGTCGCCGATGCGCAGCCAGGTCTGGATCTCCCCCGACGGGCAGCCGGTCGTGGCGATCACCCCCGGTGCGTGCCGCTGCAGCAGCTCCCGGTCGGCGCGCGGCTTGTAGAAATAGCCCTCGGTGCTGGCCAGCGACGACAGCCGGAACAGGTTGCGCAGCCCGGTGGCGTCGGCGGCCAGGAGTGTCAGGTGGGTGTAGGCGCCGCCGCCGGAGACGTCGTTCTCCCCGCCGTCGGCCCACCGCACCCGGGTGCGGTCGCGCCGGTGGGTGCCGGGCGTCAGGTAGGCCTCCACGCCGAGGATCGGCCTGATCCCGGCCCGGACGGCCTGATGGTAGAAGTCGTGGGCGCCGAACATGTTGCCGTGGTCGGTCATGGCCAGCGCCGGCTGGCCGAGCCGGGCCGCCTCGGCGAACAGCGGGCCGAGGCGCGCCGCACCGTCGAGCATCGAATACTCGGTGTGCACGTGCAGATGTACGAAAGACTCCCCCACGGCCCCGAACCTATCGCCGGGGTACGACATTTTGCGAGACTCCAGGGCATGATCAACCGTGACCGGCTCGACGCGCTACTGCGCCGCGAACGAGCCGCCTTCGCCGAGCGCAACCCTCGTTCGGCGGCCGAGTACGCGCAGGCCGGACACCTCTTCGGCCGGGTGCCGATGACCTGGATGAACAAGAAGGCGGCGGGCTTCCCGCTGTATCTCGCCGCCGCCCGCGGCGCTCGGGTGACCGACGTCGACGGGCACGAGTACACCGACTTCTGCCTCGGCGACACCGCCGCCATGGCCGGGCACTCCCCCGAGCCGGTGGTCGCGGCGGTCCGGGAGCGCTTCGACGCCCTCGGCGGCGCCTGCGCGATGCTGCCGACGCCGGACGCGGCCTGGGTCGGTGCGGAGCTGACCCGGCGCTTCGGCGTGACCCGGTGGAGCTTCGCGCTGACCGCGACCGACGCCAACCGCTGGGCGATCCGCCTGCTGCGCGCGCTGACCGGCCGCCCGAAGATCCTGTTCAACAGCTACTGCTACCACGGCTCCGTCGACGAGTCGCTGATCGTCCTGCAAGGTCAGGAGGCACGCAGCCGCGAGGGCAACGTCGGCGCGCCGGTCGACGTGACCATGACCAGCCGGGTCGCCGAGTTCAACGACCTGGAGGGGCTGGAGCGGGAGCTGGCGCACGGGGACGTGGCCGCGGTGGTGATGGAGCCGGCGCTGACCAACATCGGCATCGTGCTGCCCGAGCCCGGCTACCTGGCCGGGGTGCGGGAGCTGACCCGCCGGTACGGTACGTATCTGCTCAACGACGAGACGCACACGTTCTCGGCCGGCCCGGGCGGGGCGACCGGCGCGTGGGGCCTGGAGCCCGATGTGGTCACGATCGGCAAGGCGATCGGCGGCGGCATCCCGGCCGCGGCCTACGGGCTGTCGGAGCAGGTCGCGGCGGCCATCGACGATATCGAGGGCCTCGATCTCGTCGACATGGGCGGCGTGGGCGGCACTCTGGCCGGCAACGCGCTGTCGATCGCGGCGACCCGGGCCACCCTCGAGCACGTCCTGACAACCGATAACTTCAGGCAGATGTCCGAACTATCGGAGAAGTTCGCACTGGGCGTGCAGCGCGTCATCGACGAGCACGAACTGCCGTGGTCGGTGACGCGGCTGGGCGCAAGGGTCGAGTACCGCTTCGCGAACCCGGCGCCGCGTACGGGTACCGAATCAAATGCGGCGGCCGACGCGGACCTGGAGGATTATCTCCACGTCTACCTGGCGAACCGGGGCATTCTCCTCACCCCGTTCCACAACATGGCCCTGATGTGCCCCGCCACCACCGAGGCCCAGGTCGACCAGCACGAAGAGGTCTTCGCGCGGGCGATCGGCGAGCTCACCGGGCGTGCGGATCCATCATGACCGCGGCCGCCCGCAGCCAGGCGCGCTTGGTCGCCGGCGCCAGCATCGGATATTCGATGTTGGAGCCGCTCTCCAGCGCCGGGTCGTAGGGCACCACCACGACGGCCCTGGTCCGGGTGCGGAAGTGCCCGGCCAGGTCCTCGATCAGCGGGGTCGGGTTGGGCGTTGGGCAGGACAGCAGGGTCACCGCGTTGGCGACCAGCTCCTCCATGCCGGCCTCGTCGAGCAGGTCGAGCATCCAGTCGGCGGTGAACGCGGCGTCCTCGCGCGGCACACTGGTGACCACCAGCTGGTCCGCGGCCTGCAGCACGGTCTGCCAGTTGGGGCTCTCCACGTTGTTGCCGGTGTCGATGCAGATCACGTCGTGGGTGCGGCGCAGCAGCTCGAGCACGCGACGCACCGTGTGCGGGTCGAGACGCTGCGCGAAGCGCGGGTTTTCCTCGCCGGCGAGCACGTCGTAGGAGCCGTCGGAGGCGTGCCGCAGGTAGTCATCGAGCATGTCGTAGAGGTCGTAGCCGGTCGCGTGCTCGACTCGGACCAGGTCGGCGATCAGGTGCCGGATGGTGCGGGCGTGCCGCGCGCTGCCGGCCCGCAGGCCGAGCGTGCCGCGCAGCTCGTTGTCGTCCCACGCGATGACGCCCTTGCCGCGGACGCTGCCGATGGTGGCGGCGGTCAGCACGGTCGCGGTCGTCTTGTGCACGCCGCCCTTGGGGTTGGCGAAGGCCAGCACCTTCGGGGTGGGAATCTCCTGGCGGAGCACCTGCACCATCTGCTCGGTCGGGTCGGCCGGGCGGGCTTGGTACTCGACCATGGGGCCGCGCCGCACGGGCCCGTCGGAGCGGGGCGGCGCGTCGGGGGGGCGGGTGCCGTTGCTAGGTCGCATTGGCTCGTCATCGTAGGGCCGCGAGGGCGGATACGGGTCCGTGGGGCGCTCAAACCTGCCGTCGTAATCCAGATCACCCGGGCTCGCCCGGCCCAGCAGGGCCCGGTCGAGCAGCGAGCGCCATCGGGGAGCCGGCTCAGCCGACCTGTCCCAACCGGCATCGCCCCGCTCAGCCACGCTTGGCCCTCCCTCACACCCGCGCGCAGAAACCCGTACCTCAGGCTACGGACCGAACACTATTCGGACCACACCTGCGCGCCCATCCCCTGCATCAACTGCACGACAGGACGAAGGGATATCGCCTCAAGACGGACGGGGGGACGCGGTCGCCGGCTCGGCCCCCTCGCTCACCGGCTCCGCGACCGTAGTCTGCTCGGGCAACGGGGGCCGGAACACCGTGCGATCGAGGCGTTGCAGATCGGTGATGGGGTCGACGACGCGGGTCTCGGGCCGGGCGGCGACGGCGCGCAGTGCGGCCGGCGGGGCGTACACGACGGCGGCATAGACGCATGAGCAGTGCTCGCTGTAGGCGGTCGCCTCCTTGTCGGCGACGATCGCGCCGGAAAGGTACATGTCGCGCGCCTCGCTCGGCGCGTCGTCGGCGCGGGCCAGCAGGTCGCGGTAGTGCCGCGCCTCCCCGGTCTTGCGCCGGGCGGTCTCGTCCATGGCCGCGACCACGTCGTCGGGCAGCCGGTACGCGCCGAGCCGGACGAGCTCGGTCTGCGTTTTCGGCAGCGGTACCCGGGCGAAGACGCTCGACACCGAGACGTCCGCGAGCACCGGGGCGAGCCGCTCGGGCGCCAGGTAGGCGGTGAACGACACGAGCGCGTAGACCGGTGCGTCGCCCGGCAGCGCGGCCAGCTCGTCGCGGCCGGCCTGCACGTACGCCGGGATCGACCCGCCCTGCGCGACCCCGACGCGCAGCACGTCGCCCAGCGACGGGTCGCTGCGGGGCCGGTCCGACCGGTGTACCGCGAGCAGCGTGACGGTCACCGCGAGCACGCCGACGACGGCGGTGAACGCCCGCAGGCGCTGGGCGCCGCGGAAGATCCGGGCGAGGACGTCGCCGACCGGCGGGAGAAGGCGCTGGTCGAGTTGCTGGAGCCGCTTCATCGCCACGTCAGGGTCGCACAGCGCTTCCTTAAGGGTGACTCACGGGGTCTTGACATCGGCCCATGGAAGGATTTCTATCAGGAAGGTTTCCTAATAGAAACCCATCCCCACCGGAGAAGAGGTCCCATGCGCAGATCGACCACGATCCGTGCGATCGGAGCCGCCGCGGTAGCGCTCACCGCCGCCGGGGTCGTCCTCGCCGTCACGCCGTCCGCCCAGGCGGCGACCGCGATCCCCGCCCACGTGTTCGCCCCGTACTTCGAGGCGTACAACGGCGACAGCCTCAACGGCCTGTCCCAGCAGTCCGGCGACAAGTACCTCACGATGGCGTTCATCCAGACCGCCAGCCGGGGCTCGTGCACCGTGTACTGGAACGGCGACACCGGCATGCCGATCGCGAACTCCACGTTCGGCAGCGACATCGCCGCCATCCGCGCCCGTGGCGGCGACGTGATCCCCTCGTTCGGCGGCTACGCGGCCGACAACGGCGGCACCGAGATCGCCGACAGCTGCACCGACGTCAACCAGATCGCGGCGCAGTTCGAGAAGGTCATCACGACCTACGACGTCACGCGGATCGACCTGGACGTCGAGGACAACTCGCTGACGAACACCGCCGGCATCGACCGGCGGAACAAGGCGATCAAGATCGTCGAGGACTGGGCGGCGGCCAACGGCCGGACCATCCAGTTCGTGTACACCCTGCCGACCACCACGAGCGGGCTCGCCGCCAGCGGCCTCGCGGTGCTGCGCAACGCGGTGGCCAACAACGCCCGGGTCGACATCGTCAACCAGATGACGTTCGACTACTACGACAACCAGCCGCACCAGATGGCCAACGACACCAAGACGGCGTCGAACGGGCTGTACGGTCAGCTGCAGCAGCTGTACCCCGGCAAGACCAGCGCGCAGCTGTGGAGCATGATCGGCGTCACCGAGATGATCGGCGTCGACGACTTCGGCCCGGCGGAGACCTTCACCCTCGCCGACGCCAACGCCGTGTACAGCTGGGCGACCCAGCAGGGTATCGCCGAGCTGTCCTTCTGGGCCCTGCAGCGCGACAACGGCGGCTGCCCGGGCGGCGCGGCCGCGGACAACTGCTCCGGCATCTCGCAGAAGACCTGGGACTTCTCGCACATCTTCGCCCCGTTCACCAGCGGCGGCGGGGGAACGAGCTCGCCGAGCCCGTCCAGGAGCGTCTCACCGAGCCCCTCCCGCAGCGCCTCGCCCAGCCCGAGCCAGAGCACCCCGCCCGCGGGCGGCCTGGTCAACGGCGACTTCGAGACCGGCAGCCTCGCCCCCTGGTCCGGCGGCCTGTGCAGCATCGTCACCACGCCCGTGCACGGCGGCACGAAGGCCCTCAAGGCTGCCGCGTCGAGCTCGGACAACGCGCAGTGCGGCCAGACGGTCGCCGTCCAGGCCAACCGCACGTACACGCTGAGCGCCTGGGTCCAGGGCAGCTACGCGTTCCTGGGCGCCACCACGGCGTCCGGCGACGTGAGCACCTGGACGCCGGGCGGCTCGTCCTGGACCAAGCTGACGGTCACCGTCAGCACCGGCAGCTCCACCTCGATCAAGGTGTGGGTGCACGGCTGGTACGGCACCGGGACGATCTACGTCGACGACGTGACGCTGGTCTGAACCTGTTATGCGGCGGCGCTCAGGACGTCGAGCGCCGCCGCCAGGTCGGCGGGGTACTCGCTGACGAACGACACGTACTCACCGGTGCGCGGATGCTCGAACCCCAGCTCGCGGGCGTGCAGCCACTGCCGGGACAGCCCCAGCCGGTCGGCGAGCGTGGGGTCCGCGCCGTAAGTCAGGTCGCCCACGCAGGGGTGGCGCAGCGCCGAGAAGTGCACCCGGATCTGGTGCGTGCGCCCGGTCTCCAGCCTGATGTCGAGCAGGCTGGCCGCGGGGAACGCCTCGAGCGTGTCGTAGTGGGTGATGCTCGGCCGCCCGCCGGAGACCACGGCGAACTTGTAGTCGTGGCTCGGGTGCCGGTCGATCGGCGCGTCGATCGTGCCGCGCAGCGGGTCCGGATGGCCCTGGACGACGGCGTGGTACCGCTTCTCCACCTCGCGGGCCTTGAAGGCACGCTTGAGGGCGCTGTACGCGGGCTCGCTCTTGGCCACCACCATGAGCCCGGTCGTGCCGACGTCGAGCCGGTGCACGACCCCCTGGCGCTCGGCCGCGCCGCTGGTGGCGACCGTCTGCCCCATCGCCGCCAGCCCGCCGATCACGGTCGGGCCGGTCCAGCCGGGGCTGGGGTGCGCCGCCACGCCGACCGGCTTGTCGACCACCACGATGTCCTCGTCGCTGTAGACGATGGCCAGCCCGGCGACCGGCACCGCCTCGATCACGACCGCGCCCGGCGGCGCCGGCAGGGTGACCTCCAGCCAGGCGCCGGCGCGCACCTTGTCCGACTTCGGGCGGACCTCGCCGTCGACGGAGACGTCGCCCGCCTCGACCAGGTCCGCCGCGGTCGTGCGGCTGAGCCCGAAGAGCCGGGTGAGGGCCTGGTCGAGCCGCGTGCCGTCCAGCCCGTCGGGCACCGGCAGCGAGCGGACCTCACGCATCGCGCTCGGCCTTGACCGCCGTGACCCGCGTCCCGTCGCGCCGGCGGCCGGAGAACTCCAGCAGGATCGCCAGGATCACCCCGACCGTCAGCGCCGAGTCCGCGATGTTGAACACCGGGAAGTGCCCCGCGTGGTCGTCCAGGAAGCTGAACATGTCGACCACGTGCCCGCGGAACGGCCCGGGCGCCCGGAACAGCCGGTCGCCGAGGTTGCCGGCGGCGCCGCCGAGAATGAGGCCCAGCGCCACCGCCCAGGCCGCCGAGGCGGTGCCCTTGATCATCCAGACCAGCCAGGCGATCACGCCGAGCGCGATGAGCGGGAAGATCCACGTCTGGTCGGGCAGCATGCTGAACGCCGCCCCGCTGTTGCGCGTGTAGATGACGTAGATCAGGCCGCCGAGCAGCTTCACCGGCTCGCCGTGGGCGATGGTCGAGGTGGTCCACTGCTTGACGGCCACGTCGATCGCGACGATCGCGACGGCGACGAGCCCGAAGACGGCCCAGGCGCGGGTTCGCGGCCGCGTCCTGTTCTCGGGTTCGGGCTCGGTCCGATCCTGGGTGGGATCCTGGGTGGTCAGCGCCGCTCCTCCAACTGCTTGCAGGTGACGCAGAGCGTAGCGGACGGGAACGCGGCCAGGCGCTCGACCGGGATGGGGTTGCCGCACTTCTCACACCAGCCGTAGCCGCCCTCGTCAAGCCGCTCCAGCGCCCGCTCGACCTGCGAGATCCGCTCGGCCAGGTTGTTGGCGATGGTGATCTCCTGCTCGCGCTCGCCGGTCTTGGTGCCGGTGTCGGCCTGGTCGTCTCCGGCGGAGTCGGTCAGGCGGTGCTGCTGCAGCTCGTGGATCTCGAGCAGCGTCTGGTCGTGCTCCGCCTTGAGCTCGTCGCGGCGCTCGATCAGCGCGACGCGGATCTTCTCGGTCTCGGCTGCCGTGCGCGTGCCACGGGCGGGCTTCGCCCCAGCGGTCTTGGCCGCGGTGGTCTTCGGTTCTGCGGTCTTGGCCATTGTGGCTCCCTCGGCCGCACGGGCGGCGGTTGACGTGGTCGGCGCTTTCCTGGTGCTGATGGTGCTGTTGTTCGCGGTGGTACGGCCGGAAGTCCGCCCGGTCGCCGCCGCCCGCTTGGTGGCCTTTCTGGCCGATGTGGCGTTCGTGACGTTGCCGCTCTTGGTCCGGGACGACGTCCCGGTGGTGGTCCCGGCTTGCCGAGCGGCGGGTTTCTGTGCTCTTGTCACAGTGGTCACTCCCGTCACATCGGTGGCACTGCCCCGCCCGGCACCGCTCGCTGACCGGCCTTTCGGCACGGCATCAGCCCGCTCGGCCATGGCTCCCCCAGATGCAAAATGGGCGCGCGACGCGTGTCGCGCACTCCAGTGGCTGGCAAGAATACGGAATGTACACGCGTCCGACAAACGCGCCACACGCATTCCGGCCAATTGGATCAGTTATTGGCGCCGATCCTCGCCATGTTCGGCAAACCAACGAGCAAGTCTTCCACGCCTGCTCACGGCGCGCAGCCGTTGCTCCGCGGCGTCGCGCACCTGCTCGGTCGTGACGATCAGGAGGCTGTCGCGGGTCTTCAGGCGAGTCTCGGGCGCCGGCACGAACGCACCGCCGTCGCGCAGCACCAGCGTCACGACCGCACCGACAGGCAATCGTAACTCGTCCACGTGCACCCCGTTGAGCTTCGAGCCCGCAGGCACCTCGACCTGCAGCAGATCGGCTCGCATGCGCTCCAGCGGGGCCGCCTCGACCTGCAGGTCCGTCGGTTCGGCGGGCGCGGTGACGCCCAGCCGGCGCGCCACCGGGGGCAGCGTCACGCCTTGTGCCGCCGTGTAGATCACCACCAGCACGAACACCACGTTGAACAGGTTCTGCGCGCCGGGCAGGCCGGCCGAGAGCGGAATCGTGGCGAGCACGACCGGCACGGCCCCGCGCAGGCCGGCCCAGGACAGGAAGGCCTGGTCGCGCCAGCCGAGGCCGGAGCGGCTGAAGGCGAACGGGGCGGCGCTCAGCAGTACCGACAGGGGGCGGGCCAGCAGCACCAGCACCAGGCCGACGACGAGCGCGGTGATCACCGCGCCGCCCAGCTGGCGCGGTGAGGCGAGCAGGCCCAGCAGCACGAACAGCCCGATCTGGGCCAGCCAGGCCAGCCCGTCGGCGAAGCCGAGCATGGCCCGCCGGTGCGGCAGGCGGGCGTTGCCGAGCACGACGCCGGTGACGTACACGGCGAGGAACCCCGAGGCGTGCGCGACCGCCCCGGCGGCGTACGCGAGCACGGTCAGGCCGATCGCGGCCAGCGGGTACAGGCCCGCCGAGGGCAGCGCCGCGCGGCGCAGCGCCCAGGCGCCGCCGAACCCGGCCAGCAGCCCGATCGCGGCGCCGGCCACCAGCTCGTAGCCGACCAGGGCGAGCTCCTCGTACCAGGGCCCCTGGCTGCCCAGCGGCGCAGACAGCAGCACGACGAGGATGACCACCGGCGCGTCGTTGATCCCGGACTCCGCCTCCAGCAGCGCGGCCAGGCGCGGGCGCACCGGCACCCGGCGCAGCGTGGAGAACACCGCCGCGGCGTCGGTCGAGGAAAGCACCGCGCCGTAGAGCAGCGCCTGCTGCCAGCCCACGCCCAGCGCCGCGTGCACGACCGCGCCGACCACCGCGACGCTGACGACCACGCCGAGGGTGGAGAGCACCACCGCCGGCCCGAGCACCGGCCGCAGCGTCGACCAGCGGGCCGTCAGCCCGCCCTCGGCGATGATCACGACGAGCGCGCAGATGCCGAGCGTGCGGGTCAGCTCGGCGTCGGTGAACCGGATGCCGAAGCCGGCATCGCCGATCACGAGACCGAGCAGCAGGTACATCAGGAGGCTGGGCAGCCCCAGCCGGACCGACAGCCGCACCGCACCGACGCACACCAGCAGGACGGCCGCGCTGACGAGCAGCGCGATGTTGAGCTCGTGACTCAACGGCGTCCGGCCAGCAGCTCGGCGACCCGCTCCGGCAGGTCGTCGGGCGGATCTGCGAGCTCGACCAGCTTGTCACGGCTCGCGGCGCCGGCCTTGAGCCGCAGCGCGGACGGGCGCACCCCGATCGCGCCGGCCAGGGCCCGCAGCGCCGCCTCGGTCGCCTGCCCCTCCACGGGGCGGGCGCCCACCGCGACGATCACCGCCGGGCCGTAGGGCCCCGGGTGGCTACCGCCGACCGCGGTGCGCGACGCACCCGGCCTGACGCGGATCGCGATGGTGACCATGCCTCATTGTGAAGGTTCACTCGAACGAGGTCGACCCTCCGCCCGGCGGGAATACTCCGGCCGGACCGGTCAGCGGCGGGCGGCGAGCAGGACGTCGTTGGGGGCGCAGGTGCTGCACGGGGTGAAGCCCAGCTCGACCGCCTCGTGCGCCGGCAGCGGCTCGTGCTCGCGGCCCAGCAGGTGCGGGCAGGTCGACACGTGGTAGCGCGGGCGGCCGTCGATCACCAGGACCTCGGCGTCCAGCGTGGCGACCCGGGCCAGGTCCGCGGCCGAGGAGTGCTGGATCGACGGCTCGTCCGCCGGGTCCTCGTCGTCGAACTCGTCATCGTCGTCATCGTCGTCGTACGCGAGGGCCCCGTGGGCGCGCTCGTAGCCGGACGGGTACTCCTCGTAGCGGCCCTGCTCGCCGTCGCCCGGCGGCGCGACGGCGGGCTCCGGCTCGTCGCGCACCGGCGCCATCATCGCCGTCTCGTCCGCGGCGGCCGGCCGGCCGCCGACGGGGGCGCCGTAGGTGGTCCCCGTGCGCGCGCCCGCGCCGACCGCCTGCCGCTCGGCGCGCCGGGCGTACTCGCTGGAGCCCGACAGGTCGAGATCCTCGACGCCCAGGTGGGAGGCGAGCGGGTCGTAGCGCTCCACGGGCACCTGCCGCCCGGTGCGGGTGGTGCGGGCCGAGCGCGCCGCCGCGGCCTGGCGGCCGCCGACGATCAGCGCCACCGCGGCCAGCAGGCTCGCGCCGATCGATGCCACCAGCAGGGCGTCCGAGCCCTGCACCAGGCCGAGCACGAGCAGGCCGACGGCCACCACGATCAGCAGCAGGCTTCCGACGATCACGGCCCTGTCCCTCCGCAAAGGCGATCCCGGCGCGAGTGCAGAGCCTCCCCGGGCGAGTGTCTCTCAGCCGGTACAACGACCGAGCCTGCCGGAAGTCTCCCAAAGCTCCCTGCGCCCGGTCTGGCCCGCTAGAGCTTCACGAAGGCGGCGCCCCAGTCGAAATTCGACTGGGGCGCCGCGTGTCGCATTGACCGGCCGCGCGTGACATGCCTGCCGGCCGTCTGCTCTGTGCCGTTGAGTTCACTCGTGCGGGTGCCGTGTCGTGTCGTGTCGCCTCGGGACCTGGCTCGAGGCGGTCAGCGACCGGCGCCCTCGTAGCCGCCGGCAAGGCCGGCCGTGGCCAGGCCGCCGCCGACGGCCGGACGCGCCGCGCCCTCGTTGCGCGCGGCCATCTCGGCCTCGAGGCTCTGCTCGCGGCCGGTGAGGTCGCGCAGCTGGCTCTCCAGGTAGGCCTTGAGGCGGGTGCGGTACTCGCGCTCGAACTGCTTGAGCTCCTCGATGTGCTTCTGCAGCGCGGTGCGCTTCGCGTCGAGGCCGCCCATGGCCTCCTGGTGGCGCTGGCGGGCGTCGCGCTCGAGCGCGTCAGCCTTCGCCCGCGCGTCGCGGGTGACCTCCTCGGCCTTGGTGCGGGCGTCGGAGAGGAGCTTGTCGGCCTCGCGGCGGGCGTCGGACACGTGGTCGTCCGCGGTGCGCTGGGCCATCATGAGGACGCGCAGCGCCTGCTGCTCGCCGTCGGCGCCGCTGGCGCCGACGGCGCCACCCTGCGCACGGATCTGGTCGAGCTCCTGCTGCATGCCGCGGGCGGCCGCCTCGGCGGACGACTTCTCCCGCTGGACGCGCTCGAACTGCGTCTTGAGATCGGCGAGCTCCCCAGCGAGGCGGGGGTCGCCACCGCCGCCGGACGCGCCACGCGCCGGGCCGCCACCGCGCTCGAGCTGCGCGCGCAGCTCGTTGTTCTCTTCGATCAGCCGGGCGAGCTCACGCTCGACCTCGTCGAGGAAGGCGTCGACCTCCTCCTCGTCGTAGCCCCGTTTGCCGATCGGGGGCTTCTTGAAGGCGACGTTGTGAACGTCGGCCGGGGTCAGCGGCATCGAAACTCCTCGGGTCAGTTGCGGCCGCGTGGCCGCCGAGCGGTGCGTGTCACGAGAACGCCGCGATCAGCCGCCCTAACACGACGTACATCAGCACGAACAGGATAACCAGCAGCACAAGCGAAGACAGGTCCACGGCCACGGTACCAATACGCAGCGGACGAATCACCCGTCTCAACGCTTTGAGCGGCGGATCGGTGACGCTCCACACCACTTCCAGCGCCGCCGCGGCACCCCGGCCGGGCTGCCAGCGGCGTCCGAACTGCATGACGTAGCCCATCACGAAGCGTGCGAGGAGCACCACCAGGAAGAGGTAGAGCAGCAGATGCACGATCTGCAAGGTGATGGACACCACGGCGTTTGAAGTCCTCGCATCAGCTCTGGTTGAAGAACCCGCCCTCGGCGATCTTAGCTTTGTCCTCCGCAGTGACCTGGACATTTGCCGGAGAGAGCAGGAAGACTCGGTTGGTCACCCGCTCGAAGTTACCACGCAGCCCGAATACCAGCCCTGCCGCAAAGTCGACCAAACGTTTGGCGTCCGCCTCGTCCATCTCGGTGAGGTTCATGATCACCGGAACGCCGTCCCGGAAGTGCTCGCCGATCGTGCGTGCCTCGTTGTACGTCGTGGGGTGCAGCGTGGTGATCGCGTAACGGCGATCGTCGTTGTCTTCCTCCATCACGGGACGCTCCCGGAGCGAGCTGGACGGGGCGAGCACGAGATTGTCGCGGGTCGGGTAGCTGACCGACGCGCTCGGGCGCGTGATCGACCGCACGGTGCTCGTCCGGCTCGCGGCCTCGAGCCGCTCGGCCGCCGAGAGGCGCTCGGACGCGCTCAGCCGCTCGGAGGCCGACAGGCGCTCGGACGCGCTCAGGCGCTCGGAGGCCGACAGCCGCTCCGAGGCGGCGAGCCGCTCCGACGCCGTCCGGGCGCGCGGCGCCGGCACCTCGTCGACGTCATCGTCGTCGTCGAGGAGGTCGTCGCCGTATCGGTAGTGACGATCGTCGTAGCCACGATCGTCCTCGTCCTCGACCAGGCCGAGCCAGACGCCCGCCCTGCGCAGAGCACCCATACGCGCTCCTCCGTCCACCGCCATGCGGCACTTCCCCCCGTTGTCGGTGCCACCGACCACGTTGTGCGACACCGCCCCGCCGGCGCAGAACCACACCCGTGTAGTTTTTCCGTTACCGCGGCCAGGCTACCCCAGCGGAGTGCGTTTTCCGAGCAATGCGCTGCCGACACGAACATGTGTCGAGCCGTGCAGAATCGCCGATTCAAGGTCGTTGCTCATGCCCGCGGAAATCCAGTCCGGCACGCCGTCGGGCCCGGAAAGGCGCTGGCGAATCCGGGCGGAGATCGCGGCGAGGCGCGCGAATGCCTCGTCGGGCTCCCAGTCCAGCGGCGCCACCGCCATGACCCCGAGCAGTCGCAGCGCCGGGCTGGCCGCGATCGCCTCGGCCACCTTCTCCACCGCGCCGGTGACCGCGCCGCCACGCCGCTCGTCGTCGTCCAGGCTGACCTGCACCAGCGCGCCGAGCGGGGTCTCCCGCCCGGCCCGCACGGCGGCGTCGGCCAGCGCGTCGGCCAGGCGCAGGCTGTCGACGGAGTGCACGACGTCGGCGTATCCCACCACCGACCGCGCCTTGTTGCGCTGCAGCTGCCCGACGAAGTGCCAGCGCACCCCGGGCACGGCCGCCGCCTTCGGGGCGGCCTCCTGGTCGCGGTTCTCGCCCACGTCGAGCACGCCCAGGCCGGCCAGGCGCGCCACGTCCTCGGCGGGATAGGTCTTCGTGATCGCCACAAGCGTGACCGAGTCCGGCTCACGGCCGGCGGCCCGGCAGGCGGCCGCGATCCGCTCCCGCACCGCCGCGAGATTGGCCGCGATCTCCGACGTGCGCGCGTCCACGGGAAACCCTCCGAATATGCCGATTGGGTAGGCCGCCGGGGGGGGCGGCCTACCCAATTCAAGCAGAGATCACTCAGGCGCCGTTCTTGAGGAAGTCCGGCACGTCGACGTCGTCGAAGAGCACCCGCCGGGGCGGCGGCGGGGCCTGGCGCTCCGGCGCCGGAGGCTCCTTGGGCTGGCTGTGCTGGCCGCCGTGCGCCGTGCGCGGCGCGCGCACCTCGATCGGCCGGTACGCCGGGGCGCCCCCGTCGAACCCTGCCGCGATGACCGTGACGCGCACCTCGTCGCCGAGCGCGTCGTCGATCACCGCGCCGAAGATGATGTTCGCGTCCGGGTGCGCGGCGTCGGTGACCAGCTGCGCCGCGTCGTTGATCTCGAACAGGCCCAGGTCGGACCCGCCGGCGATGGACAGCAGCACGCCGCGCGCGCCGTCCATGCTCTGCTCCAGCAGCGGGCTGGAGATCGCCGACTCGGCGGCCTCGACCGCGCGGTTGTCCCCGCGGGCGCTGCCGATGCCCATGAGCGCGCTCCCGGCGCCGCTCATGACGCTCTTCACGTCGGCGAAGTCGAGGTTGATCAGGCCCGGCGTGGTGATCAGGTCGGTGATGCCCTGAACACCGGAGAGCAGGACCTGGTCGGCCTGGCGGAAGGCGTCCATCATGCTGATGCCGCGGTCCCCGAGCGCCAGGAGCCGGTCGTTGGGGATCACGATGAGCGTGTCGCACTGGTTGCGCAGCTCCTCGATGCCCGCCTCGGCCTGCACCTGCCGGCGCTTGCCCTCGAACGAGAACGGCCGGGTGACCACGCCGATCGTCAGCGCGCCGAGCTTCCGCGCGATGTTGGCCACGACGGGCGCGCCGCCGGTGCCCGTGCCGCCACCCTCGCCGCAGGTGACGAAGACCATGTCGGCGCCCTTGAGCACCTCTTCGATCTCGTCCCGGTGGTCTTCGGCCGCATTCTTGCCGACATCGGGATTGGCGCCCGCACCCAGCCCGCGGGTCAGTTCCCGGCCGACGTCGAGCTTGACGTCAGCGTCGCTCATCAGCAGGGCCTGGGCGTCGGTATTGATCGCGATGAACTCGACGCCCTTCAGGCCAACCTCGATCATGCGATTGACGGCGTTGACCCCGCCGCCGCCGATGCCGACGACCTTGATGACCGCGAGATAGTTGTGCGGATGTGTCATCGGACCACCTTTCCTTTCGAGGTTGGCGAGCGCCGATCCTGTCCGGAGTCGTCGAACTGGAAACCCGGTCCGGCCCCACGGTGGGACCTGTCCCGAGCCCGACCCCGCGACGGGCGGCGTCCGCCAAATGCGAACGCACCGGATGGGGGTCCCGCAAACCCTCACCCTTTACTAGAGGCTTATAGTTATGTCAACTAATGCCTTATCGCAAGGTAAGGGCCTGACTGTCGTGATCCAAGGACCGTGCCCCGGCGTGTCGGCTAATCGCCCACGACGCCTTCGACGATTTCCCTAACGGTGTCGAGGTGCCCGTTGTAACGGGCGGTCTCCTCGATCATGTGCAGAAGTACCCACCGGACCGACACGACGTGGCCGTGCCCGATGCCCCGAGCACGGGGCGTCGGGGCTCACTTCTCCAGCACCACGCCGGGCGCGCTCACGTCGAGGGTGCGGCCCGGCTCGATCTTCGTGAGCCCCAGCACGCGTACCTTCGCCGCGTTCTGCGTCGCGTCGCCCCACAGGACCAGCCGGTTGTCGGTCAGCTCCAGCCGGATCCGGGTCGGCGACTCGGCGACGAGCGCGACCATCTGCGCGCGCACCGCCGGCGGCAGCGCGGCGAGCACGGTCAGCGCGCCCGCCGTGGTGGCGTCGCCGGGCTCCGGCTGGGCGACGCGGATCACCGGCAGCCCGGGCGGCGCCGCGTCGAGCGGCAGGAACGCCACCCCCTCGGCGTCGAGCAGCGTATACCCGCCGACCTGGGGCACCACCGCCACCGCGGTGCGCTCCTGCACCACGATGGCGAGCGTGTTCGGGTAGCGGGCCGCGACGGTCGCCGTGCGCACCGGCTTGAGCTGCCGGACCCGCCGCACCACGGCGCCCAGGTCGAGCCGGACGAGCGGGGTCCCGCCGGGGACGGCCGCCGCCCGGCGTACGGCATCGGGGTCGAGGACGGACACGCCGGAGACCTCGATCCGCTCGACGCCGAGCGCCGGGGTGAGGTAGACGATCGCCGCCGCCCCGCCGAGCAGCGCGGCCACGCCCAGCGCCACCAGCCAGGGCAGCGCCGCGCGGATGCGGTGCTGCCTGGCCCGCTTGGCGAAGCGCCGCACGGACTGCGGGGCGTCGCGAGGGGCCAGGACGAGCCGCCATCCGCGAGTCTGGGTCACGGTATCAGTCCTCAGTCGTCGGCCCGGGAGTGCCGGCCCACGTACCCCTCGGGTTCGGCCTCACCCTTGAGCGCGGCGAGCAGCTCCTCGCCCATGAGCGAGATCGGCGGCGCGCCCATCGTGACGACCACGTCGCCCTCGCGGACCCGGGCGACGACCTCGCCGGGCACGTCCTCCCAGGAGGGCACGAAGACCTTGCGGTGCTCGGGCAGGTCGACGGCGGCGGTGAGCGCAACCCCGCCCTCCCCCGGCTCGCGGACCTCGCCGGGGCCGAAGACCTCCATGATCACGGCCTCGTCGGCGAGCGACAGGCCCGCGGCGATCTCGGCCTGGAAGTCGCGGGTGCGGTACACCCGGTAGGGCTGGAAGACCACGACGAGCCGCCCCTCGCCGGCCACCTCACGCAGCGTGCGCAGCGCCGCCGCGATCGGCACCGGGTGGTACGCGTACTCGTCGTAGACCCGCACCCCCGCCTCGGCGCCCTTGAACTCGAACCGGCGGCGCACGCCCGGGAAGGTCGCGAGCGTCTCGATCGCGGTCTCCGCGGGCACGCCCAGCCGCAGCGCGGTGAGGATCGCGCCGGCCGAGTTGAGCCCGAGGTGGGCGCCCGGCACCGGCAGGAACACCTCGCCGAGCGGCACGCCGTCGTAATGTGCCACGTAGCGCACGCCGTTGGCCGAGGAGCGGACCTCGCTGATGCGCAGGTCGGCGTCGGGCGCGGTGCCGTAGGTGATCACGTCCGCGCCGGCCGCCCGCGCACGCACCGCCATCCGCATCGCCCCGGCATCGTCGGCGCAGGTCACCACGAATCCGCCCGGCTCGACCCGGCCGCAGAACTCGACGAACGCATCCTCGAGGCCCTGCAGGTCGCCGTAGGTGTTGAGGTGGTCGGCGTCGATGTTCGTGACGACCGCGACGTGCGGGTCGTACAGCAGGAACGACCGGTCGCTCTCGTCGGCCTCGGCCACGAAGAGCTCGCCGCTGCCGTGGTGGGCGTTGGAGCCGACCTCGGAGATCTCCCCGCCGATGACGAACGACGGGTCCATCCCCGCGTGCTGGAGGATCAGCGTGATCATGGACGTGGTGGTGGTCTTGCCGTGCGTGCCGGCCACGGCGACGCTGCGCCGGCCGTTCATCGTCGCGGCGAGCGCCTCCGAGCGGTGCATCAGCCGCAGGCCCCGCTCCCGGGCGGTGACCAGCTCGATGTGGTCCTTGGGGATGGCCGTCGAATACACCACGGTGTCCACGCCGTCGAGGTTGGACGGCTCGTGGGTGCGGTAGATCGTGCCGCCGAGCGCTTTGAGGGCGGCCAACTGGGGCCACTCCTTGAGCTCGCTGCCCGACAGCGGGATGCCGCGGGTCAGCAGCAGCCGGGCCAGACCGCTCATGCCGACCCCGCCCACCCCCACAAGGTGAACCTTGCCCAGTTCCTCAGCAGTGAGCTTGCTCATGCCCCTCCGACCACCTTCAGCACGTACCGACGAAGGGCCTCGTCGCCGTCGCGGCGGCCGTAACCGGCGGCCGCGTGGCTCATCGCGGCGAGCCGGGCGCCGTCGCGCACCAGCGGCACCACGGTCTCCGAGATGAACTCGGGCGACAGGTCGCCGTCCTCGACGATCAGGCCGCCCCCGGCCTCGACCACCGGCAACGCATTACGCCGCTGCTCGCCGTTGCCCCACGGCAGCGGTACGTAAACCGCCGGCATGCCGATCGCCGCGGTCTCCGCGCAGGTCATCGCGCCACCCCGGCACAGCGCCAGGTCGCCGGCGGCGTAGCCGAGCTCCATCTCGGAGAGGAACTTGATCCGGACGTACGGCGCGGCGAGGCCGGCCGGCACCTCGAAGTCCTCGTTGCGCGCGCCGATGATGTGCAGCACCTGTACCCCGGCCGACGTGATCGCCTTCGCCGCGCCGGCCACCGCCTGGTTGATCGAGCGGGCGCCGGAGGAGGCGCCGAACACGAACAGCGTCGGCAGGTTGGGGTCGAGCCCGAAGCGGGCCCGGGCCTCGGCGCGCCGGGCGGCCCGGTCCAGCATGGTGATGCTCTGCCGCAGCGGCACGCCGACGACCTCCGCGTGCGCCACCGCCGGCATCTGCTGCCGCTGGTGCGGGAAGCCGAGCACGATGTGCTTGGTGAAGCGCATGCCCATCTTGTTGGCCACGCCGATGGGCACGTTGACCTCGTGGATCACGCTCGGCGTCTTGCGCCGCCAGGCCGCCAGGTAGGCCGGAACCGACACGTAACCGCCGAAGCCGACCACGACGTCGGCGTTGACCTCGTCGAGGATCGCGCGGGTGGCCCGCGCCGCCTTCCACATCCGGTCCGGGGTGCGGACCAGGTTCATGTTGACCGAGCGGGGCAGTTGGTACGCCGGAACGTGACGCAGGTCGTAGCCGCGCTGCGGGATGAGGTCGTTCTCCATCCCGCTGGGCGACCCGATGCAGGTGATGCGGACGCCGGGGTCGTGCCTGCGCAGGCAGTCGGCGAAGGCGAGCAGCGGGTAGATGTGCCCGCCTGTGCCTCCGCCGGCCAGCACCACCGAGCGCAGCGCTGCCATCAGGTGCTCCTTCCGCGGGGCGACCCGGTGAGCGAGTGGCTCGCCGAAGGCCGGCCCGTCGTGCGTGTCGAGGGGTCCACGCCGTCGCCGTCCTCGCGGGCGCGCGGAAGCGGCGGCAACGGCGCCCAGAGTAGTCGTACCCATTTCCGGGGTGGACGGGCGTGCATGGCTCGCGCGCAGTCCGGCTCGGCCCGGGCGGCGGAGGTGAGGATGCCGGCCGCGCCGAGCGCGACCACGAGGGCGCTGCCGCCGTAGGAGATGAACGGTAGCGGCAGGCCGGTGATCGGCATCAGCCCGACGATGCCGCCGATGTTGATGATCGCCTGGCCGACGAACCAGATCGTGATCGACGCGGCGACGAGCCGGCGGAACGGGTCGTCGACCCGCCGGGCGATGCGCAGCCCGGTGTACGTCAGCATGCCGAACAGCAGCAGCACGACCATGCAGCCGACCACGCCGAGCTCCTCGGCGACGATGGCGAAGATGTAGTCGTTGTGCGCGTTGGGCAGCCGGCCCCACTTGAGGTGCCCCTGGCCGAGCCCGACGCCGAACCAGCCGCCGTCGGCGACCGCCCACAGGCCGCGCAGGTACTGGTACCGTCCGTTCTGCGCCTTCGGGTCGATGCTCGGGTCGAAGAAGACCTTGATCCGGTCGAGCCGGTAGTCCTTGTTCGCCGGCAGCAGGATGAGGGCCACCACGCCGGCGGTGAAGAAGCCGCCGAGCCAGCCGAAGACCGGCAGCCTGGCGCCGGCCGCCCAGAGCAGGCCGGTGAAGAGCACGACCATGCAGATCATCGAGCCGAGGTCGTTGTAGCCGACGAGCAGCAGCAGGGCGACCGTGACCGGGAACAGCGGCATCAGCAGTTCGCGCCAGGACAGGATGGTGCGGCCCTTGCGCACCAGCAGGTCGGCGCCCCAGACCACCAGCGCGATCTTGGCCAGCTCGACCGGCTGCAACTGCAGGCTGCCGACGCCCAGCCAGAGGTCGTCGACCCAGATCGGCCCGAGATGGATCGCCGACACGCTGGCGGCGTCCGGCGCACGCCGCGCGGCGAGCCACCCCATCAGGTCCACGAAGGACATGAGCACGAACGACGCGAGCATCAGCGGGATCGCCAGGGCGCGGAAGGTGCGCACCGGCAGCCGCTGGCAGACCCAGAACGCGAGCAGCCCGACCACCGCGGAGAGTGCCTGCGTGGCGATCGACGTGAACGGGCTGCCCGTCTTCGCGTAGTTGCCGACGCTGGTCACCGAGAAGACCATGACCAGGCCGATGAACACGAGCAGCCCGACGCTGGACAGCAGCAGGTAGTACGACGCCAGCGGGCGGTCGAGCAGGCCGCGCAGCGTGCCGACGAAGTTGCCGGCCCACCCGCTGTTCGGAACTTCCTCCCCGTCGCTCCTCATGACGCCCATCATTCCGCCCGCGGCACGCCCGGGCGTGGTACGACGCGCTGTTTCCGGCCCGGCTGTCGCTTTCCGGGCCTTACGATGCTCCGCTCATGACCCTCAGGAAGTCCGCGGCGAAGAGGCCCAGGGCGGCCGCCACGCCGAGGCCGGCGATGATCCAGAACCGGACGACGATGTTGACCTCGCTCCAGCCGGCCAGCTCGAAGTGGTGTTGCAGCGGGACCATCCGGAAGATGCGCTTGCCCGTCGTGCGGTACGAGCCGATCTGCATCACCCAGGTCACCACGATGATGACGAAGAGCAGGCCGAGCAGGGGCAGCAGCAGGATCGTCTTGGTCGCGACGGCCAGGCCGGCGATGAGCGAGCCGAGCGCCATGGAGCCCGTGTCGCCCATGAAGATCCGGGCCGGGGAGGTGTTCCACCACAGGAAGCCGACCAGCGCGCCGACGGCGGCGCCGGCGATCAGCGCCATCTCCAGCGGGTCGCGCACGTCGTAGCAGTAGTCGGCCTTGTACGACGGGTCGGCGCACCAGTGGCGGTACTGCCAGAACGCGATCGCCATGTAGCTGATGATCACCAGGATCGAGGTGCCCGTCGCCAGGCCGTCGAGGCCGTCGGTCAGGTTGACCGCGTTGGACATCGACATGACGACGAAGACGAAGAAGATGACCGCGGCGATCTTGCCGATGTTCAGCCAGTCGACGTCGTGCACCCACGACAGTTTTGGGCTGGCCACCGTCGTGATGACCTGGCGGCCGGTCTCGGTGGCCGGCACGTAGAGCGCGATCGCGCCGAAGATGGCGCCGATGAGCGCCTGGCCGATGAGCTTGCCGCGCTTGTTGAGCCCGTCGCTGTTGCGCTTGGCGACCTTGAGGTAGTCGTCGAGGAAGCCCAGCAGGCCGGTGAAGACGAACAGGCCGAGCAGCACCACGGCGGTGGCGGTCGGGCCGGTCGGGCGCAGCTGCTTGTCGGGCAGCGTGGTGAGCGCGACGTGACCGCCCGTGTAGGCGACCAGCGTGGCGAAGATGAACACCACGCCGCCCATCGTGGGCGTGCCCTTCTTGCCGAGGTGCGTCTTCGGGCCCTCGGTGCGGATGGGCTGGTCGGCCTTCAGCCGGGTGAAGTACTTGATCGCGATCGGCGTGCCGAACAGCGAGATGAGAAATGCCACGAAGGCCGCGACGAAGACGGCCCTCACTTCCGGACGCCTTCCGAACGGAGGGCGTCGGCGACGTCCCAGGTCCGGTACCGCGATCCCTTGACCAGGACCACGTCGCGAGGAAGCAGCTCGGCGCGCAGCAGCGCCACGGCGGCCTCCTGATCGGTCACGAGCACCGAGTCTCCTCCCCAACTCGCCACGGCGGCCGCCCCGTCCAGGATCGGCGCGGCCTGCTCGCTGACGGCCACGAGACGGTCCACGCCGAGCTCCGCGGCGAGGCGCCCGACCTCCTCGTGGCCGGCTCGCTCGTACTCGCCGAGCTCCGCCATGAAGCCGAGCACCGCGATCTTGCGCCGCCCGTCGGCCACCGCGACGAGCACGCGCAGCGCGGCCGCCATGGACGCCGGATTGGCGTTGAACGAGTCGTCGATGACCGTGACACCGTCGGCACGGTCGAAGACATCCATCCTTCGGGTCGACAAACCCTCGAGATCGCCGAGTCCCGCGGCGATCGCGGCCGGCTCGAGGCCGGCGTGCGAGGCGACCGCGGCGGCGAGCAGCGCGTTGCCGACGGAGTGGCGCCCCGCCACGTCGAGGCGCACCGGCACCGCCTCGGCGCCGGGTATGTGCAGGGTGAAACCGAACCGGCCGCGGTCCAGCGCGACGACCTCGGTGGCCCGCACCTCCGCGTCGCTCCCTTCGCCGGTCAGCACGACGCGGGCGCTCGTGCGGGCGGCCATTGCCCGCACCCGCTCGTCGTCGGCGTTGAGCACGGCCACGCCGTCCGGCCCGAGGGCCTCGACCAGCTCGCCCTTGGCCTGCGCGATGCCCTCGACGGAGCCGAACTCGGCGATGTGGGCGACGCCGACGTTGAGCACGACGGCGACGTCCGGAGGGGCGATCTCGCAGAGGTACCGCAGATGCCCGGCCCCCCGCGCGCCCATCTCGAGCACCAGGAAGCGGGTCCGGGCGTCGGCCTTGAGCACCGTGTACGGCGTGCCGAGCTCGTTGTTCTCCGACCCGAACGTGGCCACCGTCGGCCCGTGCACCGCGAGCAGCCGGGCGACGAGGTCCTTCGTGCTGGTCTTGCCCGACGAGCCGGTGAGCGCGATGACGGTCAGCCCGGGCAGCCGGTCGATGACCTCGCGGGCCAGCAGCCCCATCGCGTGCCGCGGGTCCTCGACCACGATCGTGGGCACGCCCGGGACGGGGCGGCTGCCGAGCACCCCGGTGGCGCCGTCGGCCATCGCCTTGGCCGCGAACTCGTGCGCGTCGACCTTGGCACCCGCGAAGGCGACGAAGAGGCCGCCGGGCCCGACCTTGCGCGAGTCGTACTCCACCGGGCCGTCGACGAGCGCGTCCGCGTCGCCGTCGTGCAGCTCGCCGCCGACGATCCGGGCGATCTCCCCCAGAGACATCGAGATCATGCCGCCGCCTCCCGCAGTGCCGCAGCCAGTTCGACCCGGTCGTCGAACGGCAGCACCTCGCCGTTGATCTCCTGGCCGCGCTCGTGGCCCTTGCCCAGCAGCGCGATCACGTCGCCGGGCTTGGCGTGCTCCACCGCGTAGCCGATCGCCGCCCGGCGCCCGTCGACCTCGACCACGCTCGCCGGCCCGCCCGCGGTGCCGGCGAGGACCTCGGCGCGGATCGCGGCCGGGTCCTCGGTGCGCGGATTGTCGTCGGTGACGATCACCAGGTCGGCGCCCTGCGCGGCGGCCCGGCCCATGAGCGGGCGCTTGCCGCGGTCGCGGTCGCCGCCGGCCCCGACCAGGCAGATCACCCGGCCGCCGCGGGAGGCCGCGAGCACCCGCAGCGCCTTGAGCACCTCGACCATGGCGTCGGGCTTGTGCGCGTAGTCCACGACCCCGACCACGTCGCCGGGAGCGTCGACGCGCTCCATGCGCCCGGGCGAGCCGGGCGCGGCGGCCACAGCCTCGGCCGCGACGTCGAGGTCGACGCCGACCGCGACCAGGGAAGCGATGGCCAGCAGGGCGTTGGCGACGTTGTGCCGCCCGGGCAGCTGTACGCCGGAGCGGACGGTCCGGCCGCGCCAGTGCACGTCGAACGCCTGCCCGTAGCCGGCGACGGTCACGTTCGACACGCCGAAGTCGGCGGGGGCGTCCGAGGATTCACCGGTTACGGAATAGGTCCACGAGCCCGGCTTGCGCAGTCGCATTACCGACACGTCGTCGAGATTGAGGATCTCGATCGCGGCGCGGCCGTCGAACAGGCGGGCCTTGGCCGCGAAGTACGCCTCTACCGACGGGTGAAAGTCCAGGTGGTCCATGCCGAAGTTGGTGTAGCCGGCCGCGGCGAAGCGCACCCCGCCCACCCGGCCGACCTCCAGCGCGTGGCTGGACACCTCCATCGCCACCGACTGCACCCCGCGCTCGAGCGCCGCGGCGAACAGGGCGTGCAGGTCGGTCGCCTCGGGCGTGGTGCGGATGCTCTGCACGGTCAGGTCGCCCAGCCGGGTCTCGACGGTGCCGATCAGCCCGGTGACCTGGCCGGCGGCGCGCAGGCCGGCCTCGATGAGGTACGTCGTGGAGGTCTTGCCGGCGGTGCCGGTGATCCCGATCGTGGTCAGCCTGCGGGTGGGCTCGCCGTACACCTTGGAGGCGACGTCGCCGAGCACGTCCCGCGGCCGCTCCACCACGATGAACGGCACGCCGGCGTCCACGCGCACCCCGGCGTCGAACCCGGCACTGTCGGTGAGCACGGCGACCGCGCCGCGCCGCAGCGCCTCGGGGATGAAATCGGCCCCGTGCACCCGGGATCCGGGCAGCGCCGCATAGAGATCACCCGGAAGCACCGATGAACTACTGTGCGTCACCCCGGTGACGGCAACGTCTCCAGCGCCGCCCAGCTCAGCGATGAGCACGGGTCGGACATTCCGCGGACGGGGATAGCCGGGCACGGGGTCAGACCCTACCCGCACGGCCACGGGGCCCCGGAGCCGGTGTCACGGGTAGATCGTGAGCTTCGGCGGTTCGGTGCCGGTCGGCAGGACACCGAAACTGGACAGCGTCAGCGCCATCATCTCCTTGAACGCCGGCGCCGCCACCGAGCCGCCCGCCCCGCCGGGCACGTGCGCGATCACGGCGACCACGTAGCGGGGCGCCTCGGCCGGCGCCATGCCGATGAACGACACCACGTCGCCGTCAGCGTACCCGCCGTTCTGCGGCAGCTTCGACGTTCCGGTCTTTCCCGCGATCCGGTACCCCGGGATCGCCGCCTGGTGCCCGGTGGCGTCGTCCAGCGTGGTCACGCCCTCGAGCATGGTCCGCAGCTCCTGGGCCACCTGCGGGTCGAGCACCCGCCGGGTCTGCTGGGCCGGCGGCTTCGACACGGTGCCGTCCGGCGCGATGATCTTGCGGACCAGCGTCGGCTGCACCCACAGGCCGTCGTTGGCGATGGCGCCGTACACCGCCGCCATCTGCATCGCCGTGGTCGCCACGCCGTTGCCGATCGGGATCGAGCCCGGGCTGGAGCCGGTCCACTTGTCCGGCGGCAGCAGCTGCCCGGGCGACTCGTTGGGCAGCCCGACGCCGGTGCGCTCGCCCAGGCCGAACTTCTTCTGGTACTCGTACAGCTTGTCCTTGCCCAGCCGGTCGGCGACCGCGATGGTGCCGACGTTGGACGACAGCGCCAGGATGCCCGGGATGGTCATCTGGGTGCCGTCCTTCTGCGGCGGGTGGTCGGTGTAGGTGGTGTCGCCCTTCTTCACCTTCGAGTTCACCGTGATCGTGCTGCTCGGGGTGATGATGCCCTCCTGCAGCGCGGCACCCATGACGATCGCCTTGTGGATCGAGCCGGGGTCGAACACGGTCGCCGTGCACTGGTCCTTCCACTGCTCCTGGGGCGTGCGGCCGAGGTCGGCGGGGGCGAACGAGGGGTAGCTCGCCATCGCCATGACCTCCATCGTGTGCGCGTCGAGCACGATGGCGCTGGCGAAGTAGGCGTTGAGCGCCCCCATCCGCTCGCCGAGGGTGCTCTGCACGGAGTACTGCAGGTCGGCGTTGATGGTCAGCTCGACGGAGCTGCCCGGGCGGGCCGGCTTGAGCTCCTCGTAGCCGTCCGGCAGCGGCTTGTCGAGGTCGCCCTCGCCGTGCTCGTAGACGTGCAGCCCGTCGACGCCGCGCAGCACCGAGTCGTACTGCTTCTCGATGCCGAGCTGCCCGGACAGATCCGTGCGGGAGGTGAACCCGATGATGTTGGACGCCAGGTCGTAGCCGGGGATCTCGCGGCGCTCGTCGCGGGCCACCTTGAGCGCGCCGACGCGCAGCGCCGCGATGCGCTGGCCGTCGGCCACGTCGATCTGGTGCGCGAGATACTCGAAGCGCACGTCGGTCTTGCCGTTGGCGGTCTTGTGCGGCGTCAGCTTGCGGACCAGGTCGGAGCGCGGCACGCCGTACTTGTCCAGGATCGCGAACAGCTTGTCGGCCAGGGCCTCGGGGTCCTTCACGGCCATCGGGTCCGCGGCGACGTACCGGGTCTCGACCGAGTGCACGAGGATCTTGCCGTTGCGGTCGAGGATAGCGCCGCGGGAGGCGGGCAGCACGGCCCGCACCAGGCGGTCCTTGAGCCCCTCGGCGGCATACGCGCTGGCGTCGGTGAGCTGCAGCTGCACCAGCCGGACCCCGATGGCGGCGAACATGACCAGCGCCAGGACCGTGGCCAGCCGCAGCCGGCGGCGGGGCTCGGCGAGCTTGGGCGTGCGCGGGCGGTGCGCGAGCCGCGGCACCCTGACCCGGCTCTGCCGCCGCGGCTTGCGGACGGGCGTCGCGGCTCTCGCGCCCGCGCCTCGCACCCCCGCGCCGCGCGCGCCACCCTTCGGCGGAAGCCCGGCCCGGCTCCTGCCGCCTGTCCGGATCGGAACCGTTCGTTCGGCACCACCCGCGCGGCCGCCGGTGCCACGGACCGTAGCGCTCCGTTGCGTATCGCTACCACGATCGACACCGGCTGGGGCGTCGTCCGCGCGGAGTGGAGCGGTCCGTTGCGTACCGTTGCCGCGAGCGCCGCCGGAGCGCTTGGGATCGGTGCGGCGCGGCTGCTCGCTACGGCCGCCCTGGATCACCTCCAGGGCCGGGCGGAACGGGTCCTTGCGCCCGCCCGCCTCGACCGAGGCGTCGCGGACCGAGCGCCCGCGCGGGGTGTACCGCCTGGCCTCGGACATGGTGCCGCGCAGCACCGGCTCCGCGGTACCGTTGCCGCGCTCTTCGGCTTTTCCGCCCCCCGTGCGGGAACGGGCGGAGGCACCGGCACCCCCCGCGCCGGCGCGACCGCCCGTCCGCTGCCGGCCGGCGTCACCCCCGCGACCGGCGGCATCCCTGCGCTCGGCGCCCCCGCGCCGCTCGGCTCCGCCCCGCCGATCAGAAGTGTCGCCAGCCATCGTCCCGACTTCCGTTCGTCCGTCCACTATGGACTTGGGTGGTTCCCTGCGTTACTTCCTCGGGCCGGGCATCTCCAGCCTGGTGCCGTCGGGCAGCACCAGGAAGGCCGGCGTGCTCGACGGCACGAGGCCCAGCTGCTTCGCCCGCGACGCGAGCGTCACCGGCGACTCCTTGTTGGCCAGGTCGCTGCGCAGCCGCTCCTCGTCGTGGTCGAGGTTGTTCTGCTTGGTCTTCAACGCGTCGAGCTTGAAGGCGTTCTCGGCGATCCGCGTGTTGAGCACGAGGATGCCGACGACGCCGGCGAGCACCAGCACGAGTACGAGTGCCACGAAGGGCGCCCGCGGCGCACTGACCGGTGCCGGCGGTGCCACCCGCAGCCGCGGGGACGTCTGCTTCGTCTCGGGCGCGTGCCGTTGCGGTACGGCGCCCGGCCTCGTGGTCTCGTGCTCCGGCTGCAGTGCCGTCGCACCGTCGATCGGGTTGTCCCGTCGCTGCTGCTCGATCTCCTCAGCGGCGCGCGCCGTGGTCCGGCCCCCCGACCGCGGTGCACCCTGCTGAGCCCTGCCCTGCCGGTTGACCGGCAGTGTCGTCACGTTCATCACACCTCCCCCAATGTGTTTGTCCGGTCTCCTGTTGGATTCGGACGTTTCTTGCGTTCCACCGCGCGGAGTCGCACGGACGCCGCGCGCGGGTTGGCCGCTGTTTCGGCCGCGCCGGAGAGCTCGGCCCCCCGGGTGAGCGCCCGCAGCTCCGGTTCGCTGCCGGGCGGCTCGAACGGCAGCTCGACCGGCGCGGTCGAGCGGGTCCGCTCCGCGATCGCCTGCTTGACCAGGCGATCCTCGAGCGATTGGTACGACAGCACGACCAGCCGGCCCCCGGGCCGCAGCGCGTCGAGCGCCGCGGGGATCGCCCGCTCGAGGACCGCGAGCTCGCGGTTGACCTCGATGCGCAGCGCCTGGAAGGTCCGCTTGGCCGGGTGCCCGCCGGTGCGCCGGGCCGGTGCCGGGATCGCCTCGCGGACCAGTTCGGCAAGGCGGGCCGAACTGTTCAGCGGCGACTTCTCCCGCTCCCGGACGATCGACGCGGCGATGCGGGAGGCGAACTTCTCCTCCCCGTACACGCGCAGGATCCGGGCGAGCTCGCCGTGGCTGTAGGTGTTGAGCACCTCGGCCGCGGTCATGCCGCGCGTCTGGTCCATGCGCATGTCCAGCGGTGCGTCCTGGGCGTAGGCGAACCCGCGCTCCACGTCGTCGAGCTGCATCGACGACACGCCCAGGTCGAACAGTCCGGCGTCGATCCGCTCGCCGGCGAGCACCTCGGGCAGCTCGTCGTAGACGGCGTGCACGAGGCGGATCCGGTCGGCGAACGGCGCCAGCCGCCGGCCCGCCAGGTCCAGGGCCTGCGGGTCGCGGTCCAGGCCCAGCAGCCGGGCCTGCGGGTGGGCGCGCAGCACCGCCTCGGCGTGCCCGCCGAGGCCGAGCGTGGCGTCCACGTACAGCGCTCCGGGGCGGGCCAAGGCGGGGGCGAGCAGCTCGAGGCAGCGCTCGAGCAGCACGGGCACGTGAACGTCCCGCTCCCCCATCGTCGACCCCCTGCCGGCGGCGGGTTCGCGGCCCGCCGTGGTGCTGAACCTGCCCAGTGCGCAAGCGCCGTACCGCCAGCTCCCCATCCGCTCCTCCGCCCTGGCGCCGGGGAAGTGACGTCAGGACTTCGAGAAACTCTGAGCGGCTGGAGAGCTGCCGGTACGGCGGCCTCAAAGTCGGTTACTGCAGTTGGACCTCACAGCCCTCCCGGCAGCACTCCCTCCTCGATGCCCGCGAAGTCCTCCTCGCTCTCGGCGAGGTAGCTGTCCCAGGCCTGGCGATCCCAGATCTCCACCCGGGTGCTCGCCCCGATCACGACGAGTTCGCGGTCCAGCCCGGCATACTCGCGAAGATGCTGCGGGATGGTGACCCGGCCCTGCCGGTCAGGAACCTCGTCGTGTGCGCTGGCGAAGAACACCCGGCTGTAGGCGCGGGCCGCCTTGTTCGTCATCGGCGTGGCGCGAAGCTGTTCGGCGATCCGGGCGAATTCGGCGCCGGGAAACACGTAGAGACAGCGCTCCTGTCCCTTGGTGATCACGACACCTCCCGCCAGTTCGTCCCGAAACTTGGCCGGCAGGATCAACCGGCCCTTTTCGTCCAGGCGAGGAGTGTGGGTGCCCAAAAACATGCGGCATCCACCCCTTCCCACCGCGAACGGTTCCCCCCGGGGCCGGCCGAGCCCCCCGGCTCCGCCATCGCGCTCCACTGTACTCCACTTCCCTCCACCGTCAACGGAAAACCGCCCGATCCGGCGCGGGCGCTGGTGAAGAATTCCCACGTCAGAAGGGGTGAGGACGGGTGGAGGACCCCGGGCGTGCCCGATCGGTGGAGGGTGTTCCCGAGGGCCCGAAATTCGGGCGAAAGGCTCAGCGAGGCAGTCTTCTCCGCGCGGGGCGGCGTTTCCGGGGCCGCGGTGGAGGGAAGTGGGGGGTCACGGAGAGCCCGTAGTCCCGTTGGGAGCGTCGCGCCGTCCGGGTAGGGTCAGCGCATCGCCGAACACCGTGGAAGCGAGATGACGGACAACAAGCTGCCGATGCGGGCGAAGCTCGCCACCTCACTGTCGCGCGGTGCCGCCGCGCTGTCACGCGCCACCGGCCGTGGCGACGGCTCGGTCATCGGCGGCCGGATCGGCCTGATGATCGACCCGAACCTGCTCGCGGAGCTCGCCGCGGGCCGGCAGATCGCCCTGGTATCCGGCACCAACGGCAAGACGACCACCACCCGGCTGACCGCGGCGGCGATGGGCGTGCTCGGCCCGGTCGCCACCAACAGCCTCGGCGCCAACATGCCGACCGGGCACACCTCGGCCCTGGCGAAGGCCGGCACCACGCCGTATGCGGTGCTCGAGGTCGACGAGCACTACCTCAAGCAGGTGCTCGACCAGACCCGGCCGAAGGTCGTCGCGCTGCTCAACCTGAGCCGCGACCAGCTCGACCGGGCCAAGGAGGTCGCCATGATGGCGGCCATGTGGCGCGACGCGCTGCCCGGCCGCGGCCTGCACCTCGTCGCCAACGCCGACGACCCGATGGTGGTCTGGGCGGCGGGCAAGGCGATCGCCGACGGCACCGGGGTCACCTGGGTCGCCGCCGGCCAGCGCTTCCACGACGACTCCTGGGTGTGCCCGGAGTGCGGCGGCTCGATCGAGCGCAACGGCGAGCGGTGGGCGTGCGCGGAGGGCGACCTGAGCCGCCCGGTGCCGCACTGGACGATCAGCGGCGACGGCGTGGTCGACGACACCGGCACGTACCACCACATCGTCCTGCAGCTGCCCGGCCGGGTGAACCGCGCGAACGCGGCGACCGCGCTCGCCGTGGCGGCGCAGTTCGGCGTACCGCCGGCGAAGGCGGTGCCGGAGCTGGCGAAGGTCGCCTCGGTCGCCGGCCGCTATGCGGTCGTGGCCCGCGACGGGCGCAGCATCCGGCTGCTGCTGGCCAAGAACCCGGCCGGCTGGCTGGAGTCCTTCGACATGGCCGAGGACGTGCCGACGCTGCTGTCCATCAACGCCCGGGACCCCGACGGCCTCGACACGTCGTGGCTCTACGACGTCGACTTCTCCCCGCTGCGCGGCCGCCGCGTGCTGATCACCGGCGACCGGGCCATGGACCTGGCCGTGCGCCTCGAGGTCAACGAGGTGCGCTTCGAGCACGTGCGCTCGTTCGGCCAGGCCCTTTCCCTGGTACCGCCGGGCCGGCTCGAGGTCATCGCCAACTACACCGCATTCCAGGACATCCGAGCGGAGCTGGACCGTGTCAACTGAGTCCCATCTGCGCCTGATCTGGCTGTACCCGGACCTGCTCTCCACATATGGCGACCGCGGCAACCTGCTCATCCTGGCCCGCCGCGCCGACCTGCGCGGCCTGCCGGTCGAGTGCGCCGAGGTGCGCGCCGACCAGCCGGTCCCGACCGACGGCGACGTGTACCTGCTCGGCGGCGGTGAGGACGGCCCGCAGGCCCTGGCGGCGCAGCGCCTGGCCAACGACGGCGGCCTGCACCGGGCGGTCGAGCGCGGCGCGACGGTCTTCGCCGTGTGCGCGGGCTACCAGCTGCTCGGCCACTCGTTCTTCGCGAAGGGCGCGAAGTACCCGGGCCTGGGCCTGCTCGACATCGACTCGGACCGCGGCGAGACCCGGGCGGTCGGCGAGCTGGCCGGCGAGATGCACCCGGCGCTGGGCCTGCCGATGCTGACGGGCTTCGAGAACCACGGCGGCCGCACCCACCTCGGCCAGGGCGTGAAGCCCCTGGCGCGGGTGACGACGGGCATCGGCAACGACGGCCAGTCGGAGGGCGCCTGGAACGGCCGGATCCTGGGCACGTATTCGCACGGCCCGGCGCTGGCCCGCAACCCCGCGATCGCCGACCTGCTGCTGCGCTGGTCGACCGGCCAGACGATGGAGCCGATCGACGACCGCTGGCCCACGGCGCTGCGCAACGAGCGCCTGTCCGCGGTCTCGAAGTAGCCCCCGAGCCCGAAGAAAAGGCCGGTCCGAAGCGATACGGACCGGCCTTCTCGCCAGGCGTGTCAGACCACGACCGAGACCATGCGGCCCGCGACCACGATGACCTTCTTCGGGGTCTTGCCGGCCAACTGCTCCGCGACCGCGTCCAGCGCCGCCGCGCGGACCGCGTCCTCGTCCGCGTCGGCGGCGATCTCGATCTTGCCGCGGACCTTGCCGTTGACCTGGACCGGGTACGTCACGGACTCGGCGACCAGGTAGGCGGGGTCGGCGACCGGGAAGCCGGCGTAGGCGATCGAGGACTCGTTGCCCAGCCGCTGCCACAGCTCCTCACCCAGGTGCGGCGCGAACGGCGCGATCATGCGGACCAGCGGGTCGGCCACCTCGCGCGGCGTGCCGGCCGCGGAGACCTGCGTGACCCGGTTGGTCAGCTCGATCATCTTGGCGATGGCGGTGTTGAAGCGCATCTCCTCGATGTCGACCCGCACGCCGTCGACGACGCGGTGCAGCAGGCGGCGGGTCTCGTCGTCCAGCGCGTCGTCGGTCACCCGCAGCGCGTCGGTCTGCTCGTCGACGATCAGCCGCCAGACCCGCTGTAGGAACCGCTGCGCGCCGACGACCGCGCGGGTCTCCCACGGGCGGGAGACGTCCAGCGGGCCCATCGACATCTCGTAGACGCGGAAGGTGTCCGCACCGTACCGCTCGCACATCTCGTCGGGCGTCACAACGTTCTTCAGCGACTTGCCCATCTTGCCGTACTCGCGCTGGACGGGGGCGTTGCCGAAGTAGTACTTGCCGGCCTCGCGCTCCTCCACCTTCTCGGCCTCGACGTACACGCCGCGGGCGTCCTTGTACGCGTACGCCTGGATGTAGCCCTGGTTGAACAGCTTGCGGAACGGCTCCTCCGACGAGACGAAGCCGCGGTCGAACAGCACCTTGTGCCAGAAGCGCGCGTACAGCAGGTGCAGCACCGCGTGCTCGACGCCGCCCACGTACAGGTCCACGCCGCCGACGTCGCCGGGGCGCTGCGGGCCCATCCAGTAGCGCTCGTTGGCCGGGTCGACCAGCTTCGAGCCGTTGGACGGGTCCAGGTAGCGCAGCTCGTACCACGACGAGCCGGCCCACTGCGGCATCACGTTCGTCTCGCGGGTGTACGTCTTCGGCCCGTCGCCCAGGTCCAGCGTGACCTCGACCCACTCCTTGGCGCGCGACAGCGGCGTCTCCGGCATGCTGTCGGCGTCGTCGACGTCGAACGTGCGCGGCGAGAAGTCGTCCACCTCGGGCAGCACGACCGGCAGCATCGACTCGGGCAGCGCGATCGGCAGGCCGGTCTGGTCGTAGACGATCGGGAACGGCTCGCCCCAGTACCGCTGCCGGCTGAACAGCCAGTCCCGCAGCCGGTAGGTGATGGCCCCGACGCCGTGACCGTTCGCCTCCAGCCACTCGATGATCTTCGCCTTGGCCTCGGCGACGCCCAGCCCGTCCAAGAAGCCCGAGTTGATCGCCGGCCCGTCGCCCAGGTAGGCCTTGCCGTCGAAGCCCGCGCTCGGCTGCACCGTGCGGATGATCGGCAGGTGGTAGACCTCGGCGAACTCCCAGTCGCGCTCGTCCTGGCCGGGCACCGCCATGATCGCGCCGGTGCCGTAGCCGGCCAGCACGTAGTCGGCGATGAAGACCGGGATCTTGCGGCCGTCGACCGGGTTGGTCGCATACGCACCGGTGAAGACGCCGGTCTTCTCCTTGGCGTCGGCCTGCCGCTCGACGTCGGTCTTGCTCGCGGCGAAGGCGCGGTAGGCCGCGACCGCCTCGGCGGGGGTGGCGTGCCCGCCCGTCCACTTCTCCGCGTCGGTACCGGCGGGCCAGGCCGCCGGCACGATCTCGTCGACCAGCTCGTGCTCCGGGGCCAGCACCATGTAGGTCGCGCCGAACACGGTGTCGGGGCGGGTGGTGAAGACCCGGATCGGCGTGCCGGACTCGGTCGGGAAGTCGATGTGCGCGCCGCGGGACCGCCCGATCCAGTTGCGCTGCATCGACTTGACCTTCTCCGGCCAGTCCAGCCGGTCCAGGTCGTCCAGCAGCCGGTCGCCGTACGCGGTGATCCGCATCATCCACTGGCGCAGGTTGCGCTTGAAGACCGGGAAGTTGCCCCGCTCGCTTCGCCCGTCCGGGGTGACCTCCTCGTTGGCCAGCACCGTGCCCAGGCCCGGGCACCAGTTCACCGGCGCCTCGGAGATATACGCCAGCCGGTGGTCGTCGACCAGCCGGCGGCGCTCGACCGCGGACAGCTCCTCCCACGCGCGGCCGTCCGGCGTCGGGCGCTCGCCGCTGTTGAACTCCTCGATCAGCTCCTCGATCGGGCGCGCCTGCTGCTGCCCGGCGTCGAACCAGGAGTTGAAGATCTGCAGGAAGATCCACTGGGTCCAGTGGTAGAAGTCGGTGTCCGTCGTGGCGACGCTGCGCCGGTCGTCGTAGGCCAGGCCCAGGCGGCGCAGCTGCGTGCGGTACCGCTCGACGTTGGCCTCGGTCGTGGTGCGCGGGTGGGTGCCGGTCTGCACCGCGTACTGCTCCGCTGGCAGGCCGAACGCGTCGAAGCCCATCGGGTGCAGCACGTTGTACCCGGCCATGCGGAAGTACCGGGTGTAGCAGTCCGTGCCGATGTACCCCAGCGGGTGCCCGACGTGCAGGCCGGCGCCCGACGGGTAGGGGAACATGTCCATCACGTACAGCTTGGGCGCGCCCGCGCGGGGGTGGCCGGGGTCGCTGAGCGGGCCGGTCGGGTTGGGCGCGTGGAAGGTGCCGTTCTCGGACCAGTAGTCCTGCCAGCACGCCTCGATCTCCGCCGCCATCGCCGCGGTGTACCGGTACGGCGGGATGTCGACCGCCCCGTCGGTCACTGCCTCGCTCATGACTGTCCCCACCTCAGGTCTCGGGTTTCCTAGAATTGTCCGGGCATGAAAAAACCCCTCGCGCAGGAGGGGTCGCCGTGCCGTCGCAGCTGGTGCGTCAGCACGGCTCGCTAAGAAGCCGGACTACCCGGGTCATATGCGCAGTGTACCGCAGGCAGCGAGGCGTTTTCCCGCCCGTCTATCCCGCCGGTCACACAGCGCTACGCCACCATGACGATCGGCGCCCCTCCCGAGCAGGCCACCACGTAGCGCAGCCGCTGCCCGCTCCGGTTGAACTCGACGCGCGCCTTGGTGTGCCGCCCGAGGTCGGCCGAGACGAGCGCGGTGCCTTCGGCCGGCACGACCTGCTGCACGCTGACCTTGCCCCCGCTCCCGCCGCACGCCGCGACGATCAACCCGCCCTCGGTCGGCAGGTTCGCGCCCGGCGCCGGGTTGCCCTGGTGGTTCTGGTCGCCCTGGTCGTTCCGGCCGGCCTGGTCGTCCGGCCGGCCGCCGCCCTGCCCTCCCGCGCCCGGCGTCGCGGTCGTCGCGACGCCGGTGGGCGACACGGCCGGTGACGGCCCGGTCTCGTCGCCGGAGGCCGGTGCGGGGCCCGCCGCCTGCGGTTCGGTGGGCGCGCCACCGGCCTCCAGCCGCGGTTCGTCGCCCGAGCGGCTCAGCGTGAACGCCACCAGCAATGCCGCGACCGCGACCAGCGCGCCGACGCCGACCAGCACCCGCCGGCGCTCCCTCCGGGGCCCGTCCGGCTCGGCGCCCGGGTCGGGGCCGACCGGCTCGGCGTCGCCGGCGGACGTCCCCATCGGCGCGGACACCGGCGGGAGCGACGCCCCGGATGACGGCGCCAGCAGCTCGGTCGAGTGGTCGAGCGGGACGGGGGTGCCGGGCGCCGGCTCCTGCAGTACCACCGAGAAACGCGGAACGATGCCCGCGGCCTGGGCCAGGCGGGCGGCGACCACGACGGCGGCCGGGCGGTCCGCCGGGTCCTTGGCGAGGCAGCTCATGCACAGCTCGCGCACCTCGGGCGCCACCCCGGGCAGGTCGGGCAGCGGCTCGGGCGGGACCGACAGGTGGGCCGACACCATCTGCGTGTTGGACTCCGCGTCCCAGGGCAGCCGGCCGGTGAGGCAGCGGTAGAGCAGGAGCCCGAACGCATAGACGTCGCTGGCGGGCATGACCTCGTCCGAGACCAGGCGCTCGGGCGCCAGGTAGGCGGCGGTGCCGAAGACCCGCACCGAGTCGCTCGGCGGGTCGGGAATCCCGACGAACCCGACGATCCCGAAATCGAGGACCTTCGCCGCGTCCGGAGTGAGTACGACATTGGCGGGCTTCACGTCGCGGTGTACGAGATCCTCGGCGTGCGCGGCGGCCAGGCCGGCGGCGACCTCGGCGCAGATGCGCACCGCGGCGGAGGGCGGCAGCGGGCCGCCGCGGAGGCGCTCGGCGAGCGTCGGGCCACGCAGCAGCTCCATGACGACGAACGGGATGTCGTCCGCCGTCTCGCCGTAGTCGTAGACGTTGGTGATGTTCGGATGCGAAAGACGCGCGGCCGCGCGAGCCTCCAGCCGGATGCGCCGCCGCCAGTCCGCGTCGGCGGCGAGCCGGGAGGCGAGCACCTTGACCGCGACCTCGCGGCCCAGCACCCGGTCGTGCGCGCGCCACACCACCGACATGCCGCCCTCGCCCAGCCGTTCGGCGAGCAGGTATCGGCCGTTGAGCAATTGCCCGGCTTCCACGCGCCCAGTCTGCCCCAATCGACGCCGGCCGACATCCCCCATGGACCGTTTAGCAGTGATTTGGTCGGGTACGACCTGGCGTTCGTAAAAGTCGCCACGACAAGCCGGGCGGGATGTCCGCAATGACGGAATCCCGTCCGGCGCCGTGTCAATTCCCCCGCTAGCCTGAGGGGAAACGACGGCCCGGTTGCCATCCGATGACAACGTTTTCGCGCAACCGAGCGGTTCACCTGTGGGTCTTACACCTAACGGTGGCCACGGCACGACCATGAGGAGGCCAGTTGACCAGGCACCGCACGTTCGAGGAACTCGGGGCCCCGCTCCCCGCTCCCGAGTTCCGCGTCGCGACCGATGCGATCGTCGCCAACATCGAACAGGTCATCGAGGGCAAGACCGCCACGGTGCGGCTGGCCCTGGCCGTCCTGCTCGCCGAGGGGCACCTCCTCATCGAAGACGTTCCCGGCGTGGGCAAGACCAAACTCGCCAAGGCCCTGGCGCGGTCGATCGACTGTTCGGTGCGGCGCATCCAGTTCACGCCCGACCTGCTGCCCAGCGACGTCACCGGCGTCAGCGTCTACAACCAGGAGACGCGCGACTTCGAGTTCAAGCCGGGCGCGGTGTTCGCCAACATCGTCGTCGGCGACGAGATCAACCGGGCCTCGCCGAAGACCCAGTCGGCGCTGCTGGAGAGCATGGAGGAGCGGCAGGTCACCGTCGACGGTGCGACCTACCCGCTCCAGGTGCCGTTCATGGTCATCGCGACGCAGAACCCGATCGAGATGGAGGGCACCTACCCGCTGCCCGAGGCGCAGCGCGACCGGTTCACCGCCCGGATCGCGATGGGCTACCCGGACATGGGTGCGGAGCTCGCGATGCTCGACGTGCACGGCCGTCACGACGCCCTGGACGACCTCGCCCCGGTCTCCGACGCGATCACGATCCGCCGGATGATCGCCACGGTCCGCGACGTGCACGTCGCCGACGCGGTGAAGCAGTATGCGGTCAACATCGTCACCGCCACGCGCGAGTCCGGCGAGCTGCGCCTCGGCGCCTCGCCCCGCGCCACACTGCAGCTGCTTCGCACCGCCCGCGCCGTCGCCGCCATCGAGGGCCGCGAGTTCGTGCTCCCCGACGACCTGCAGGCGCTCGCCGTGCCGGTACTCGCGCACCGGGTCATCCCCACGGCCGAGGCGCAGCTGTCCCGCCGGACCACCGACGCGATCATCGCCGAGCTCGTGCACCGCCTGCCGCTGCCGTCCGACCGCCAGCAGCGCTCGCCCTACGACACTCGGCCGCAGCGGCCGCAGCAGTACGGGGGCCGCTGAACATGCGAGAGGCGCTGCGGGGGCTCACCACCCGGGGTCGTAGCTTCCTGGCCGCCGCCGCAGCGGCCCTCATCGCCGCCCTGATCCTCGGCGAGCGTGACCTGCTCCGCGTGGCGATCCTGCTCGCCGCGCTGCCGTTGCTGTCCGCGGCGTACGTCGGGCGGACCCGCTACCGCCTGTCGTGCAGCCGCACCCTCGACCCGCACCGCGTCCAGGTCGGCGCGAGCGCGCGGGTCATCCTGCGCCTGCAGAACCTGTCCCGGCTGCCCACCGGCACGATGCTGCTGGAGGACCGGCTGCCCTACGCGCTGGGCAGCCGGCCCCGCCTGGTGCTGGAGAAGCTGGGCGCCCACCAGGCCAGCTCGGTCGCCTACACGGTGCGCGCCGACGTGCGCGGCCGCTACGAGGTCGGCCCGCTGGTCGTGCGGCTGACCGACCCGTTCGGCCTGTGCGAGCTGACCCGGGCTTTCCCGTCGGTCGACCGGCTCACCGTGATCCCGCAGGTCGTGCCGCTGCCGTCGGTGCGCCTGGCCGGCGAGTTCGCCGGGTCGGGCGAGAGCCGCGCCCGGTCGGTGGCCGTGCACGGCGAGGACGACGCCGCCACCCGGGAGTACCGCTACGGCGACGACCTGCGCCGGGTGCACTGGCGCTCCACCGCCCGCACCGGCGAGCTGATGGTCCGCCGCGAGGAGCAGCCCTGGGAGAGCAAGGCCACGGTCGTGCTCGACACCCGCGCCGCCGCCCACCGCGGCGAGGGCCCCACGGCGAGCTTCGAGTGGGCCGTCTCCGCGGCCGCGAGCATCGCGGTGCACCTGCGCCACGCCGGGTACAAGATGCGCCTGGTGACCGACGGCGGCGTGGACGTCGACGCGACCGAGATCGACGGCGACGGCCCGCTGCTCGACCAGCTCGCCGACGTGCGGCTGGCCCAGCGCGGCGACATCGGCACGCTCATCGAGCGGGTCCGCCGGCGCAGCGACGGCGGCCTGATCATCGGCATCTTCGGCCTGCTGTCCTCGGCCGAGGCGGAGCTGCTCGCCTCGTTCCGCTCCAACAACGCGACCTGCGTCGCGCTGTTCATCGACTCCTCGACCTGGCTCAACCTGCCGACGACCGCGCGCGAGGAGGCCGACCGGGCACACGGCGTCGCCTCGCTCGCGCTGCTGCGCAGCGGGTGGCGGGTCGTGGAGGTGCCGCACGGGGCCAAGCTGTCCGCGCTGTGGCCGCAGACCGGGCGGGGTTCGCAGGGCTTCGCCTGGCGGGCCGCGTCCGCGGAGAGCGTCGCTGGAGGAGTCCGGTGAACCAACGCAAGCACCTGACGCTGATCGCGGCCGGTTCGGCATTCCTGGCGTCGCTGCCGCTGATCAACGTCTTCGAGCACTACACGTGGGCGATCCGGGCGTTCCTCATCGTCGCCGTCATGTCCGGCGTCGGGCTGCTGGTGCGCAGCCTCCGGGCGCCGGCGTGGGCGCCGACCGCGGCGATGGCCGCGTCCGGGCTGCTCGCCCTGACCTGGTTGTACCGCAGCCACGAGGAGTATCTCGGCATCCTGCCCTCGCCGGGCACGCTGGCGCACTTCGGGCAGCTGCTGCGCACGGCGTCGGAGGAGATGAGCGAGTACGCCACCCCGGTCGGCGACCGGGAAGGCTTCCTCTTCCTGGCCACGCTCGGCGTCGGCGCGGTCGCCCTGGTGGTCGACCTGTTCGCCGTCGTCGTGCGCCGGCCCGCGCTGGCCGGCCTGCCGATGCTGGCCATCTACTCGGTGCCGGTGACCGTCGACACCGAAAGCACGAGCTGGCTGCCGTTCGCGCTCGGCGCCATCGGCTTCCTGTGGCTGCTCGTCACCGACAACGTCGACCGGGTGCGTCGCTTCGGCCGCCGCTTCACCGGCGACGGGCGCGACGTCGACCTGTGGGAGCCGTCCCCGCTCGCCGCGGCCGGCCAGCGGCTCGGCGCGCTGAGCGTCCTCGCCGCGGTGCTCGTGCCGCTGGTGCCGTTCGCGATGCCGAGCGGGATCCTCGACAGCCTCGGCGCGGGCGCGGGCGCCGGCGGGGGCGCCGGGATCGGCAACGGCCGCAACGGCAAGTCGGTGAGCATGTTCGCGCTGCTGTCCGGGCAGCTCAACCGCACCAAGGCCTTCGAGATGGTCAAGGTCACCAACATCGACGACGACCACCCGTTCTACCTGCGCTTCAACGTGCTCGAGGAGCTCTCCGCCAAGGGCTTCAGCGCCAAGCCGATCGCCGGCGGGGCGCCCGTGGGCAACGGCTTCGGCCGGCCCGAGTGGGGCCCGTCGCTGAAGGCCTCCACGCACCAGGCCCGCATCGAGGTCAGCAACGAGCTCGCGATCAACTTCCTGCCGATCTACACCTGGCCCGCGAAGGTCGACAAGGTCAGCAACAGCTGGGCGTTCGACCCCAGGACCGCCGTCGTGTACTCCAACAAGGAGACGACGGCCAAGAAGTCCTACAACGTCACCTACCTCCGGCCCGACATCACCCCCGACCAGCTGCGCGCCGCCGACCCGATCAACGCCAACGACCCACAGCTCAAGGACCTCGCCACCGCGCCGCCCAACGCCGTGGTCAAGTCGAAGGTCGAGGAGCTCATCAAGGGCAAGACGAACGAGTACGACCGGGTCAAGGCGATCTACGACTTCTTCTCGCCGGACAACGGGTTCACCTACGACACGACCACCGGCGCCGACACCAGCGGCACGAAGATCGCCGACTTCCTGCAGAACAAGAAGGGGTACTGCGCGCAGTACGCCGCCGCCTTCGGCTGGCTGCTGCGGGAGGCGAAGATCCCGGCGCGGGTCGCGTTCGGTTTCGCCCGGGGCGGCACCACGTCGGGCAAGACGATGACGTTGACCAACTTCAACCTGCACGCGTGGACCGAGGTGTACTTCCCCGGCTTCGGCTGGCTGCCGTTCGACGCGACCCCGTCGACGGCGATCGGCGGCTCGGTACAGACGTCGTACCTGCCGACGGCGGACACCGTGACCGGCAACGATGACCCCAACCGGCCCGGCAACAACCCGCACGCGCCCTCGTCGGAGTCGGCGGCCCCGACGGCCCCCGACACGCACAACAACCCGGGCGACACCAGCGGACAGCCCCTGGGCGGGGACCTCACCCTCGTGGCGCGCGCGCTCAACGCCGTGACCAGCACCGTGGGCGTCACTCTGCTCAGCATCGCCCTGCTGGCCCTGGTCCTGGCCACGCCGGCCCTCGCCCGCGCGCGCACTCGCCGGCGCCGGTTGACATCCGCCACGGACGGCACGGTCGTCGGCACGCCCGTGCCGGGCGACGGCCCAACGATGGTCGTCGTGCCGAACGACGACCGCTCGATCGTCGCCGCCCGCGCGGACGCCCACCGCGCCTGGGACGAGCTCATCGACACGATGATCGACTACCGCGTCCCGATCGACGACGCCGAGACCCCGCGCGCCACGGTCGACCGCCTCGTCAAGAAGCAGCGCCTGCGCGACCAGGCCGAGGCCGGCGCGCGACTGCTCAGCACCGTCGAGGAGCACGCCCGGTACGCCCGCGCGCCGCTCACGGGCCGCGAGCTGCGCTCGGCGCTCTCCGCGGTCGAGTCGTCGTTCGCCGCGGGCGCGACCCGCAAGATCCAGCTGATGGCCAGGCTCCTGCCGCCGTCGGTACTGCGCCGCTGGCGCACGACTTTCAGCGCGCGCTCGAACGCCCTGACACTGGCCCTGGGCCACGGCTGGGACTCGCTGATGCGCACCGTGAGCGTGCGCCGCCTCGTGGCCCGCCGCGCCGGCCGCTGATCCGCTCCGCCAACGCAGAGGGGACGCTCCTGACGGAGCGTCCCCTCTTTTTTTACCACCACCCAGCGCCCGCGGTGCACGCGGTTCTCCACGATCACGGAGCGAACGTGCTGCTCCTTGTACGTTTCCACTCCGTGATCATGACGAACACGACGGCCTGTCGGCGCAGATCGCAGCCGAAGCCGGACGGGATTGCCGACCACCGATGATCACGGCCAGCCGCGAAAGATTCACGGCCGGCCGCGCCATATGGCGCCCGAGACCCACTGCGGCCGCCCGGACCTCGATCGCTCCGGATCAACGTGCCTCGGGTCGAGCGTGCTCTGGGCGATGCGCCGCATGCCAGGCGCGCTCCACATCGGCCGCGTTCTGAATCCGGCTCCGTCGGTCGGCCATGCGGCAGGACCAGGCCCGTGGTCGGATCAGGGACGCCGCAGGTGGACAGGCACGGCAGACCCAGCGACGCGGCAATACGAGACATGCGGCAGAGCGAGGCACATGGCCGAGCACGGACGCCACAAGACGAGGGCGTGGCAGGACCAGCGACGCGGCCGGGGCGAGGCCGCAGCGGGGCCAGCGACGCGGCCGGACCAGCGACGCGGCCGGACCAGCGACGCGGCCGGGGCGAGGCCGCAGCGGGGCCAGCGACGCGGCCGAGGCGAGGCCGCTGCGGGGCCAGGGGCGGCGCGGCGCGCTGTGCGCTGCGGGGTGGGCGTCGCGGTCAGGGTTGAACGGTGCGGTGCGGTGCGGGGCGGGGTCCGGGGGTTCGCGGGCAGGGTGCAGCGACTGGCCGGCCACCCTGCGCCGGGTGGCCGACCGGGTCGGGGCGCTAGAGGTCGCCCTCCGGGCGGCGGCGCCAGCGTTCCTCGAGGCGGTCCACCAGACCGCCACGGCGCTGGCGGGTGCGGCGCGAGGCCGTGCCGCCGACAGCGTGCAGGTCGGTGGTCTGGCCGCGGCGGTATGCCTGGACGCCGAACGCCAAGGCGCACAGCATGACCAGGAAGCCGCCCACGCCCAGGAGTGGGATGCGAATTGCCACGCCGTAGACGAGCAGCGCCATGCCGGCCAGCAGCAGGATCCCTGCGGCGATCATCCGGCGCTTGGCATGGAACCGCGGGTCGGTGGCGCGCACCGCCGAAGCGAACTTGGGATCCTCGGCTAGCGACCGCTCGATTTGCTCGAACAGCCGCTGCTCGTGCTCCGAGAGCGGCACGGCACTCCTCCCCGGTCGCGAAGGCCGGCCCTGGAGGGACCGGCGGTCCGGCACAGCCGGACGGCTGCGTACTGGCAAGTTTACGAGGGGGTCAACCAGTCGGAAAGCGGGACGTTGGTCCGGCCGTGCCGATTTTCCGACGAGTATCACTCCCATGCCCTTCCATTGTGTCGCTTCGGAGACTCTCCTGCCCCCTCCCCCACCGGCGCGGCTCCGTTTCCGTCGGTGCGCATTCCGTCACCGCGGAGCAGGCTGGCGGGCTTGACGAGGCCGGTGCCGAACCTCGCGGCGACGGCGTCGGCGGCCCGCTCGGCGTCGCGCCAGCCATGATCACGCTCACCCAGCGTCATCTGCCGGGGCGTGCCGTCGGCATGGATGAGGCCCTCGACGCGCACGCCGATCAGCCGGATGCGCTCGCCGGGGCGCGCCGCCTGGAACAGCGCCCAGCTGATCTCGAAGATCTCGCGACTGACGTCGGTGGGCACGCTCACGGTGCGTGACCGGCTGAGCGTCTGGAAGTCGGCCAGTCTGATCTTCACCGAGACGGTGCGCCCGGCCTGGCCGGCCCCGCGGAGGCGCCGGGCGACCTTGCCCGACAGGGCAAGCATCGTCCGTCGGATGGTGGACAGGTCGCTGACGTCGACGTCGAACGTCGTCTCGGCGCCGATCGACTTCTCGACCTGGTCGGGAATCACCCGTCTGGGGTCGCGCGCCCAGGACAACTCGTGCAGATGATGGGCGGCTGCGTCGCCCACCGCGGCGCGCAGCATGCCCACCGGCGCGGCCGACAGGTCGCCGATAGTCCTGAGCCCGAGCCGCTGGAGGGTCTCGGCGGTGCGCTCGCCGACGCCCCACAGCGCCTCGACGGGCAGCGGGTGCAGATATTCCAGCTCGCGCTCGCGCGGGATCACCACCATCCCGTCGGGCTTGGCCCGGGTCGAGCCGAGCTTCGCCAGGAACTTCGTCGCGGCCACCCCGACCGAGCAGGTGAGCCGCTGCTCCTGGGCGACCCGCCGGCGGATCAGCGCGGCGATCCCGGACGGCCGCCCGAGCAGCCGGCGCGCGCCGGCCACGTCGAGGAACGCCTCGTCGAGCGAGAGCGGCTCGACCAGCGGCGTCACGTCCCGGAAGATCGACATCACGGCGCGGGACGCCTCCGTATAGGCGGCGAAGTCCGGCGGCAGGAACACCGCGTGCGGGCACAGCCGCTGCGCCCGCGTGCCCGGCATCGCACTGCGCACGCCATACTTACGCGCCTCGTAGCTGGCCGCCGACACCACGCCGCGCGGGCCGGCCCCGCCGACGATGACCGGCTTGCCGCGCAGCTCGGGCCGGCGCCGGATCTCGACCGACGCGTAGAACGCGTCCATGTCGACGTGCAGCACGGTGCAGCCGGTGTCGTCGGCGTCGGGCCCGAACTCCCCGGCGCCTCCGCGCGGTACAACCTGACTTCGCCCCACACCGCGAACCTTAGCGGCCCCCTCTGACAATATTGACGAAAACTTAGGTTTGCCTTACCTTTCGGACATGGCCAATGTCGCGATGACCTCGCCCCTGGCGCCGGTCGTCGCGGCCGTCGAGGGCCTGCGCCGCCGTCACCCGGCCCTGACCTGCCGCGTCGTCCCCGGCGTGGTGATCACCTCGACGGATGGATGGTCAAAAGCCATGAACCCCGAGGCCGCGGCGGTACTCCTGGTCGCCGGCTGGACCCGGGCGCGCCGCGTCCCGCTGCTGATCCCGGGCGAGACGTTCATGGATCGCGCGGGGCGGCTGGGCGTGCGGCTCGCCCGGGTGGCGGTGCTGGCCGACGACCCGGCGGCCGGCGCCGCGGGCGTCCTGGTCGCGAACGATCGCGCCGAGCTGCTCGACCTGGTGGCGGAGCACGCCGGGGCGGAGATGCCGGCGTGGGAGCTCGCCCGCCACGTGCGCCGCCTCACCACCCTCCTGGCCGCCGCTCCCCTCCCCGCGACGCCGCGCCGCCTCCGGCCGCTCGCGGTCGCGCCACGCTGACCCGCGCGCGTCACCACGAGCCGGCCGGTCGCCGCAGATCGCGGGCCCGGCCTCAGCGGCGGACGACGAGCAGGGGGATCTCCATCTCCGCGGCGGTGGCCGAACCGTGGAACGCGATCATGTCGTTCAGGCGGGGCGGCTCATGCGCGCTCGCCAGCACCACCCACCGCTCCCGGCACGCCACGACCACGTCGCCGATGCGGGAGAGGTGGGACTCCGGGACCGGGCCGAACCAGCCCGTGGCCACCGCCTCGTCGCGGGTCGCCACCCACGCGCCGTCGCCCAGGATCGCGCGCCACGTCGACAGGACGTCCTGCTGCGCGCCGGGGACGGTGTGCAGGTAGCGCACGCGCGGCTCGCCGGCGACGATCGCCACGCCGTCGGTGAGGCGCGGGTCGCGGTCCAGGTCGATGCGGCGGTCGGCGGGGATGTCCAGCTGGCCGTGGTCGGCGGTGACGATGAGGGCCGCGTCCGGCGGCAGGCCGTCGATCAGGCGGGCCAGCAGGCGGTCCGCGTCGGCGGCGGCCGCGTGCCATTCCGCGGTACCGATGCCGAAATCGTGGCCGGCGCGGTCCACGTCCGGCAGATAGCCGTAGACCAGGCGCGAGTCCGGCAGGGCGGCCAGCATCTCCCCGGCGACGGCGTCGGCGGCCACGCCGGGGCCGAACCGCGCGCCGCGGTAGGCGGAGCGGGTCAGGCCGCTGCCGTTGAAGGCCGGGTTGGTGACCACGATCGGGGCGAGGCCCGCCTCCTGGGCACGGGTGAACGCGGTCGGCAGCGGCTGCCAGTCGGCCGGGTCGGGCTCGTCGGTCCAGTAGAGGTGGTTGACGACCTGGTCGGTGCCGGGCCGGTTGAGCGTGAAGCCGACGATCCCGTGACGACCCGGAGCGGCGCCGGTACCGAGGGTGACCAGGCTGACCGGGGTGGTCGACGGGAAGCCGGCGGTGATCGCCCGGGCGGTGCCGAGGTGGCCGCCGGCGATGTCGGCGATCGTCGGGGCGTGCGGCGCGGCCGTGGCCAGCTGGTGCCAGCCCAGGCCGTCGAGCAGGACGACGGCGACCCGGCGCACGCCGTCGAGGAGCGGGGCAAGGCCGAGCGGGTCGGGCTCGCCGGGCGCGCCGAGCGCGTGCAGCGCGCTGGGCATGACGTCGGCGAGGCTCCCGCGGCCGTACCGCGGCTCGACGGTCGACAGCGGGTCCATCAGCGGCGGCCCGTCACGAGCGGCGGGCGAGCAGGTGCAGCTGGGTGGCGATGTCGCGATAGGGCGGCGTGCTCGCCAGGACCAGCTCGAACGCGGCCAGTGCCTCCGGCTCGCTCTCGGCCACGGTGCCGGGGACCAGGTCGGCGACGACGCGCACGCCGTGGATCTGCTCGACCGCCAGCCCGCACTCGTCGAGCAGCGCGGTGGCGGTCTCGGCGCTGTACCGCCGGCGCAGCCGGTCACGGGCGTCGCCCCGGCCGTCGGGGCTGTCCACCAGCAGCGCGGCGGCCGCGATGTGGCCGTTGATCGCCCGGGCGAGCACGGCCGCGGCCCGGCTGGCCACGACCACGCTCGCCGCGCCGCCGGGGCGCAGGGTCCCGGCGAGCGCGGCGACGACCTTGTGCGGGTCGTCCACGACCTCGAGCAGGCTGTGGCAGAGCACCAGGTCGACGCTCTCCGGCGCAACCAGGTCGGCCAGCCCGTCGGCGTCGCCCTGCACGGCCCGCACCCGCTCGCCCACGCCGGCCTCGGCGGCCCGCCGGATCAGCGCGGCGAGCGCGTCGGGGCTCGCGTCCACGACCGTCACGGTGTGGCCGGCCTGCGCCAGCGGCACGGCGAACCCGCCCGTGCCGCCGCCGACGTCGAGGATGTTCAACGGCCGGTCGGCCCGGGCAAGCTCGCGGCGCAGCACCTGCCAGATCACCGCGGTGCGGGGCGCAGAAGACTCCACGAACTAGACCTTAGACTCCGCCCGGGACTCCGCCGACTCGGCCGTCGCGGCCAGCGGCAGGTACACCTGGCCACCCGCCGCCGTGAACTCCTCCGACTTGTGGCGCATGCCCAGCTCCGCGTAGTCGCGCAGGTCCTGGCTGATCCGCATGGAGCAGAACTTGGGGCCGCACATCGAGCAGAAGTGCGCGGTCTTGGCCGGGGCGGCCGGCAGCGTCTCGTCGTGGTAGGCCCGCGCCGTGTCGGGGTCCATGGCGAGGTTGAACTGGTCCTCCCAGCGGAACTCGAAGCGGGCCTTGGACAGCGCGTCGTCCCACGCCTGCGCGCCCGGGTGGCCCTTGGCGAGGTCGGCCGCGTGCGCCGCGATCTTGTACGCGATGACGCCGGCCTTCACGTCGTCGCGGTCGGGCAGGCCGAGGTGCTCCTTCGGGGTGACGTAGCACAGCATCGCGGTGCCGTGCATGGCGATCATCGCCGCGCCGATCGCGGACGTGATGTGGTCGTAGGCGGGCGCGACGTCGGTGGTCAGCGGGCCGAGCGTGTAGAAGGGTGCCTCGTGGCACCACTCCTTCTGCAGGTCCACGTTCTCCTTGATCTTGTGCATGGGCACGTGGCCGGGGCCCTCGATCATGACCTGGACGTCATGCTCCCAGGCGATCTTCGTCAGCTCGCCGAGGGTGCGCAGCTCGGCCAGCTGGGCTTCGTCGTTGGCATCGGCGATGGAGCCGGGGCGCAGGCCGTCGCCGAGGGAGAAGGCCACGTCGTAGCGGGCGAGGATCTCGCAGAGCTCGGCGAAGTTGGTGTACAGGAAGTTCTCCTCGTGGTGCGCTAGGCACCAGGCGGCCATGATCGATCCGCCGCGCGACACGATGCCGGTGACCCGCCTGACGGTCATCGGCACATACCGCAGCAGCACGCCGGCGTGCACCGTCATGTAGTCGACGCCCTGCTCGGCCTGCTCGACGATCGTGTCGCGGTAGGCCTCCCAGGTCAGCCGCACCGGGTCGCCGCCGACCTTCTCCAGCGCCTGGTAGATCGGCACGGTGCCGATCGGGACCGGGGAGTTGCGGATGATCGCCTCGCGGGTGGCGTGGATGTGCTTGCCGGTCGAGAGGTCCATGACGGTGTCGGCGCCCCAGCGGGTCGCCCAGGTGAGCTTGGCGACCTCCTCCGCCACGCTGGAGGACACGGCGCTGGTACCGATGTTGGCGTTGACCTTCACCAGGAACCGCGACCCGATGATCATCGGCTCGGTCTCCGGGTGGTTGACGTTGTTGGGCAGGATGGCCCGGCCGGCCGCGATCTCGTCGCGCACCAGCTCCGGCTCGACGCCCTCGCGGATCGCCACGAACTCCATCTCCGGGGTGACGACGCCCCGGCGGGCGTAGTACAGCTGGGTCCGCTCGGTGGGCCCGCGCTCGGCGATCCACGGCGCGCGCAGCGCCGGCAGCCCGACCGGCGGGTCGTTGAGCGGGCCCGACGTGTCGTAGAGGCGGACCGGCGGGTTGTCGCCGGTCAGCTCGACCTCGGCGAACGGCACGCGCAGGTCGGGGCGGGAGCCGGCGACGTAGACCTTGCGTTTCATGGGCGCTCCTCCTGAAAAAGGGCACGGCGGGGCGGACCCCTGGGACACAGGGGCTCGAAATGTTCGGAATTTAGGAAAATTGGCCCCACGCGAGCGGGCCGTGACCCGCCCCGAGGGACCAGCCCGCGGAGCGGACCAGCGCGTCGTGGACGTAGGACTTGGCGCCGGCGAGCGCGTCGGCGAGCGAGTCGCCGCGGGCGAGCCGGGCGGCGGTGGCGGCGGCGAAGGTGCAGCCGGTGCCGTGGTTGTTCGCGGTGGAGATCCAGGGCGCGGTCAGCAGCGACGCCTGGCCGTCGAGCCACACCGCGTCGACGGCCTCCGCACTGCCGCGCAGGTGGCCGCCCTTGACCACGACACAGCGCGGCCCGTAGGCGGCAAGGTCGGCGGCCGCCTTGACGGCGTCGTCGGCGTCGAGCACGTCCCGGCCGAGCAGTACCGACGCCTCGCGCAGATTGGGCGTGACGACGGCGGCGTGCGGGAAGAGCAGCTCGAGGTACGCGCGCTCGGCGTCGGCGGTGAACAGCCGGTCGCCCGAGGACGCGACCAGGACCGGGTCGACGACCAGGGCGGGCAGGCGCGGGGCGTACCGCGCGACGAGGGCGACCGTCTCCGGCGTGGCGAGCATGCCGGTCTTGACCGCCGCCACGGGCAGGTCGTCGAGCACGGCCTCCAGCTGCGCGGCGACGAAGCCGGGCTCCACCGCGGAGATGCCCCGCACGCCGGCGGTGTTCTGCGCGGTCAGCGCGGTGATCACGCTGGTGCCGAACACCCCGTGCGCGGCGAACGTCTTGAGGTCGGCCTGGATGCCGGCCCCGCCGCCCGAGTCCGAGCCGGCGATGGTCAAGGCCACGGGCGGGTTCATGCGTTCAAGAGCTCCTTCACGAGCCGGGCCGGGTCCTCGGCGCGCATGACCGCGCCCATCACCGCGACGCCCGCCGCGCCCTCGTCGAGGCAGTCGCGCACTCGCGCCGGGGTGTCCACGCCGCCCAGCGCGTACACCGGGACGTTCACGACGAGGGCCATGCGCGCGAGGGCGGCCAGGCCCAGCGGCGGGCCGTACCCGGGCTTGGAGCGGGTCGGGAAGATCGGCGAGAGCGTCGCGTAGGCGACGGCGTCGTCCGCGGCGGCGGCGCAGAGCGAGTCGAGGTCGTGGCACTTGCGCAGGGCCGGGTCCTCCTCCAGCAGCAGCCGGCCGCCGACCGCGTCGAGCGCGACGCGCAGCTCGGCGGCAAGCTTGAGGCGCCGCCGCGGCGGGAGGTCGTGCTCGCGCAGGACCACCACCCGCGCCCCGCCGTCGATGGCCAGCGCGACCACCTCCGGCAGCGGGCGCCCGGCCTGCCGGCGGTCGGTGAAGACGATGAGGCCGTGCTCTATGGGCGCTACCACGGCATACCTCCGGTCGGGCTGGATGCGGTCGCGTGCAGGCGGCGGGGGATCCGGCCGGCGAGGTGCGCCAGCCGCCCGGCCCGCACCGCCAGGCGCATCGCCTCGGCCATGCGCGCCGGGTGCTCGGCCCGGGTGACCGCGGAGGCGAGCAGCACGCCGTCGCAGCCGAGCTCCATCGCCAGCGCGGCGTCGGAGGCGGTACCGATGCCGGCGTCGAGGATGACCGGGACGGTGACCTTCTGCCGGATCAGCGCGATGTTGTGCGGGTTGCGGATGCCCATCCCGGAGCCGATCGGCGCGCCGAGGGGCATGACCGCGGCGCACCCGGCGTCGGCCAGGCGCTGGGCCAGGATCGGGTCGTCCGAGGTGTACGGCAGGACGACGAACCCGTCGCCGACCAGCTGCGCGGCCGCGGCGAGCAGCTCGACCCCGTCCGGCAGCAGGGTGTCCTCGTCGCCGATCACCTCGAGCTTCACCCACGCGGTGCCGAACGCCTCCCGCGCCAGGTGGGCGAGCTTCACCGCCTCGGTCGCCGTGTAGCACCCGGCGGTGTTGGGCAGCACCCGCACGCCGCAGCGCTCGATGACGCCGAGCAGCGACGGCGCGGCCGGGTCGAGCCGGCGCAGGGCGACGGTGACCAGCGCGGTGCCGCTGGCGCGGATCGCGGCCTCGAGCGCGGCGTGGCTGGTCGCTCCCCCGGTGCCGAGGATCAGCCGCGAGGGCAGCTCGACGCCGTCGAAGACCAGGAGGTCGAGGTCGTCAGCCACCCTGCACCGCCGTCAGCACCTCGACGTGGTCGCCGTCGGCGGGGCGGGTGTCCGCCCAGCGCGACCTCGGCACCACGTCACCGTTGAGGGCGACGGCGATCCCGCGCGGATCGTCTCCGGCGAGCGTGCGCACGACGTCGGCGACGGTGGTGTCGTCGTCGACGGTCGATGCGACGGCATTGACAACGAGGTGCATAAGGCTCACTCCTGCCTCCCTGCGCCGGCATGATCCGGATCAGGTTCGACGGTCGGGGGCTCACAGCCCCCCTCTCAGCCCGGTCACACCGGACTCCCGTGGGGTACGCCTCGACCATAACGCCGCCGCCGGGCTCAGGTAAAGCGCCGCGCCCCGAACGCGTCGATATCAACGCTGGTAGCGCCGTCGACGACCAGGTCGGCGATCACCGCGGCGGTGACCGGGGCCAGGAGCACGCCGTGGCGGTAGTGCCCGGTGGCCACCAGGGTCCGCGCGCCGGGCGGGCCGCCGGGGAGCGGGCCGAGCACCGGGGCGTTGTCCGGCGTGCCGGGGCGCAGGCCGGCCAGGGTCTCGGCCAGGGCCAGCTCGGCCACGCCGGGCAGCAGGTCGGCGGCCGGGCGGAGCAGGTCGAGCACGCCGCCGGCGGTGACCGTGGTGTCCGCGCCGCGCTCCTCCTCGGTCGCACCGACGACCAGTTCGCCGTCGGCGCGCGGCACGAGGTACACGTGCCGGCCCGCCGCCACGCCGCGGATCACGTGCCGGACCAGGGGCTCCGCGCCGCGCAGCCGCAGCAGCTGGCCCTTCACCGGGCGCACGGGCAGGCCGGTCAGCGGCGCCGACCCGACGCCGTTCGCGACGATGATCACATCATCCCGCAGTGTGGAAAGCTCATCGACCTTCTGCGATGTGAACCGCAGCGGCAGGCCCCGCAGGGCGCTCAGCAGCAGCCGCGGGTCGGCCTGGTGGTCGCCGGGGGCGAACGCGCCGCCGCGCACCCGTGGGGACAGCAGCGGCTCCCGCTCGCGCAGCTGGCGGCCGGTGAGCGGCTCGATCGGCGTCCCGGCGCGCCGGTAGTAGCCGACGAGCCGGTCGATCTCGGCCTGGTCGTCGGCGGTGAGCGCGACCAGCAGCGTGCCCTCGGTGCGGTAGCCGATCGGCCGTCCGGTGCGCTCCCGCAGGCGGGCGGCGAAGCCGGGCCAGCGGCGCATCGACTCGAGCATCAGCGCCTGCAGGGCCTCCTCACCGAAGACCGCCTCGGCGGTGGGGGCGAGCATGCCGGCCGCGACCAGCCCGGCGCCGCGCGTGGGGTCGGGGTCGTAGACGGTGACGTCGCGCTCGCCCCGCTCGAGCAGCTCGAACGCGACGGCGAGCCCGATCACCCCGCCCCCGACGATGCCGACGGTCATGCCGTCACCTCCGCCCAGCCCGGCTCATGCCGCGAACTCCGCGGCGGCGGCGTACGGGTCCGCCGCGCCGCTGACCGCGCCCACCACGGCGACCGCGTGCGCGCCCGCCGCGAACAGCTCGGCGGCCCGCGCCGCGGTGACCCCGCCGATCGCGACGACCGGCACGTCGACCGCCTCGGCGACCGCGCGCACCCCGGCCGGGCCGATCGCCGCCGGCAGCCCGGACTTCGTCGTGGTCGCGAACGCCGGCCCGACGCCGAGGTAAGAGGCCCCGTCGGCGACCGCGCGCCGGGCCGTCTGCGGGTCGCGGGCGGTCGCGCCGAGGATCGCGGCCGGGCCGAGGATCCGCCGGGCCGCGGCCACGGGCAGGTCGTCGGCGCCGACGTGCCCGCCGTCGGCGCCCGCGGCGAGCGCGATGTGCAGCCGGTCGTTGACCAGGCAGGTGCGGCCCAGCTCGCGGCACATGGCCAGCACGCGCACGGTCAGCTCGTAGGCCTCCCGGTCGGTGACGGCGTCCTCGGGGCGCACCTGCACGACGTCGAAGCCCGCCCGCAGCGCCGCGGCGACCACGTCCAGGGTGTCGCGGCCGGGCCGGGTGTCGGTGACGAGATGCAGTCGTCCAAGGCTGTGCACCGCGATAGTTTTTCAGAATGCAGCAGGTACGACTCGGCCGGTCCGGCCTCCAGGTCTCCGAAATCTGTCTCGGCATGATGAGCTACGGCTCGTCCGCCTGGCGCGACTGGGTGCTCGACGAGGACGCGGCCGACCCGTTCGTGCGGCGCGCGGTCGAGGCCGGGATCACGTTCTTCGACACCGCCGACGTGTACTCGCTCGGCGAGAGCGAGCGGGTCACCGGGCGGCTGCTGGCGCGGTACTTCGCCCGCCGCGACGACTACGTGCTGGCCACGAAGGTGCACGGCCGGATGAGCGCCGCGCCCAACGACGGCGGCCTGTCCCGCAAGCACATCCTCGCCGGCATCGACGAGTCGCTGCGCCGGCTGGGCACCGACCACGTGGACCTCTACCAGATCCACCGCTGGGACCCGCACACCCCGATCGAGGAGACGATGGAGGCCCTGCACGACGTCGTCCGGGCGGGCAAGGCCCGGTACATCGGGGCGTCGAGCATGTACGCCTGGCAGTTCTCGAAGGCGCAATACGTGGCCCGCGAGCACGGCTGGACCACGTTCTCGTCGATGCAGAACCACTACAACCTGGTCTACCGCGAGGAGGAGCGCGAGATGCTCCCGCTGTGCGAGGACCAGGGCGTCGGCGTCATCCCGTGGAGCCCCCTGGCCCGCGGCCTGCTGGCCGGTAACCGCGGCCGCGGCGGCGAGCGGCGCACCACCCGCGCCAGCAACGACCCGTTCAGCGACATGTACACCGACGACGACTTCGCGGTCGTGGACGTCAACGCCGAGGTGGCCGCCGAGCGCGGCGTCTCCCCGGCCCAGGTCGCGCTGGCCTGGCTGCTGTCCCGCCCGGCGGTGACCGCCCCGATCATCGGCGCGACGAAGCTCCCCCACCTGGAGGACGCGATCGCCGCCACGGAGCTCACCCTGGACGAGAAGGAGATCGAGCGCCTCGAGGCCCCGTACGTCCCCCACCGCGTCCTGGGCCACTGACACCCCGCGGGCATGCGAAAGGGCCCGGCCAATTGGCCGGGCCCTCTGTGCTTCGCGCGGGGTGTCAGTTGGAGGCGACGCCGAGGTGGCCCTCGCCGCCGTGGAACTGGGTGCCCTCGGCGAAGGCGGCGTCGAAGCGGTGCTGCAGGGCGTCGAGCTCGCCGAAGTCGGCCTGGTGGGCGTGCTCGCTGCCCTCGGCGGCGAAGACGTGGTCGTCGACCTCGGCGTTGTGGCTGTAGTTGGTGAAGTCGTCCGACTCGTAGTGCACGGCGGCCGGCGCGTCGTACTCGACGTGGTGACCCTGCGAGAAGGCCGTGGACTCGGCGGCGTGGTGGTCCTGCTCGTACTGCCCGAACTGGCTGCCGTAGTCGGCCTCGTGACCGTGGGCCTGGTGCAGCTGGTCGAGGGCGTCGTGCTCCTGACCCGCCTCGTAGTGGCCGTAGTCGACGTCGTGGCCGCTGTCGCCGGCGTCGAAGTCGCTCATGTCTTCCCCTTGGTCGTCGTTGCGTTGCGATGAACGGTAAGGCCACCGTCGCGCGGAAGAATCCCGGAATCGTGCCAGTGGCAGGTAGCCGACAGAAAGTGAACCACGCTCACGGCGGCGGCCGCGTCACCTGGGTAGCCACGACGAACGGCCCGGGCCGGCCGGATACGCTGTCGGCCGTGATCGGGCCGCTGGCAGTCGCCATCCACGTGCTGTCGCTCGCGCTCGCCGCCTGGGCGTTCGCCGAGTTCTTCCGGCGGCGGGAGCCGACCCGGCCGCTCTTCGCCGGCCTCGGCGTGGTCGAACTGCTCGTGCTCGTCCAGGTCGTCGTCCTCGTGGTCCGCCTCGCCGGCGGCCAGGGCCCGTCGGCCGGTGGCGACCAGGTCACGCTGGTCGGGTACCTGCTCACCGCGGCCCTGCTCCCGCCGGCCGGCGCGGTGCTCGCCCGCATGGAGCCCACGCGGTGGGGCTCGCTGCTCATCGGCGCGGCCGCGGTCATCGTGCCGGTGCTCATCCTGCGACTCGGACAGATCTGGAATGGCTGAATCGACCCCGAAAGACCGGGAAGACCCGAAAGACCGGGAAACCTCGGAGGCACGGCCCCTCAACAAGGGCCCCGGGCGCCTCCTGGTGGCCGTCTACGGGGTCTTCGCCCTCTCCGCCGGCGCCCGCGCGAGCGTGCAGATCGCCACGAAGTTCCACGAGGCGCCACTGGCGTACACCCTGTCCGCCCTGGCCGCGGTCGTGTACATCGTGGCGACCGTCGCGCTGGCCAGCTCCAGCGCGCGCTCCCGGCGCATCGCCGTGGCGGCGGTCGGGTTCGAGCTCGTCGGCGTGCTCGCCGTGGGCACGGCCAGCCTGCTGGACAAGCAGGCGTTCCCGGACGCCACCGTCTGGTCGGGCTTCGGCCAGGGCTACGGGTACGTGCCGCTGGTCCTGCCCTTCGTCGGGCTGTTCTGGCTTTGGCGAACCTCCCGACGCGAACCCGTCGCCGAGGCGACTGCGCCGAGGGATTGACCTGCCCCACCATTCGCGGCATGACCACTTCCCGCGGCCCGGCCATCGTGATGTTCCTCGTGGCCGCCGTCGAGTTCATGCTCGGCGCCGGCTTCCTCATCGCGGGGACCGCCGGCCTCGTACCCGAGGCGAGCACGACGTTCGTCTCCGTGGGTGCGGCGCTGATGCTCGGCAGCTTCCTGCTGTTCTGGCTCGGCATGAAGTTCAACTTCCGGGCCGCGCAGGCCCGTGCCCTGCGCGACCGCGGCGTGGTCGGCACCGCGCAGGTGCTCGGCGCCCGGCAGACCGGCGTGACCCTCAACGACCAGCCGCAGGTGGCGCTGGACCTGCGGGTCACCGCGCCCGGCCACGGCACGTACGACGCGAGTGTCAAGGACTTCGTGCCGTTCATCGCCCTGGGCATGCTGGGCAGCGGCCGGCCCCTGACGGTGCGGGTCGACCCGCACGACCGGCAGCGGATCCTGGTCGACTGGGAGTTCACGCCGTCGGCTGGCGCGGCCGAGATCCAGCGGGCGGTCGCCGTGCCGGTCCCGGTGGACCCCGCCGAGGCGGCGCGGATCAAGGCGCACATCCTGGCCACGGGCGTGCCGGGCACGGTCCGGGTGCTGTCCGCCGAGTTCGCCGGCAGCCTCGACGAGCAGGGCCGCCCGGTGTACTCCGCGCAGCTGCACATCCAGGTGGAGGGGCGCGAGCCGGTCGCCGGCCCGGCCGTGTTCGCGGTGCCGCTGGAACGCGTCTCGGTCATGCAGCCCGGCGGCGTGATCCCGATCAAGGCCGACCCGTACGACCCACGGAAGTTCGCCGCCGACTGGGACCGGCTGCCGACCTCGTAACGGCGGCGTCTAACGGAAGTCCCGGGAGGGGGAGCGGATCGGCAGGGTCAGCGCCGCCAGGTGGTCGGCCCGCAGGTTGAGCACCCCCTCCGCCTTCTCCAGCACCCCGCGCACGATCATGGCGTTCGCCGTCCGGGCGACCCGGCGGTACCGCTGCCAGAGCCCCGGCGTGCAGGTCACGTTGAGCATGCCGGTCTCGTCCTCCAGGTTGATGAACGTCACCCCGCCGGCCGTCGCCGGGCGCTGCCGGTGGGTCACGATCCCGCCGACCGACACCCGCCGGCCGTGCCCGGCCCCGTGCAGGGCCTCGATCGACAGGGCGCCGATCGTGTCCAGGTAGGGCCGGGCGAACTGCACCGGGTGCGCGTCCGGCGCCAGGCCGGTCGCCCACACGTCGGCGACCATGCGCTCGACGGCGTCCATCCCGGGCAGCATCGGCGCCTGGGTGCCGCCGGTCGTGCCGGGCAGCCGCCCCGCCGTCTCCTGCGCCGCCGCGCCGGCCGCCCACAGCGCCTCGCGGCGGGCCAGCCCGAGGCAGGCGAACGCGTCGGCGGTCGCGAGCGCCTCCAGGTGCGTCGCGGTCAGCCCGGCGCGACGGGCGAGGTCGCTCATCGAGGTGTACGGTCCGCCCTCGCGCCGGACCTCCTCGATGCGCTTGGCGACGGCCTCGCCGAGCGAGCGCACCGATCGCAGCCCGAGCCGGACCGCCGGACCGCCGCGCCCCCAGTCGCTCGGCCTGTCCGACGTACCGGATATTGCTGATGCTTCGGGTTCCTCCAGCGTCGCCGCGGCGGCGCTCGCGTTGACGTCCGGGCGGCGGACCGTCACCCCGTGCCGGCGGGCGTCGTCGACCAGGGTCTGCGGCGAGTAGAAGCCCATCGGCTGCGCGTTGAGCAGCGCGGCGCAGAACGCGGCCGGGTGGTAGCGCTTGAGCCAGGCGCTGGCGTAGACGAGGTAGGCGAAGCTCATCGCGTGGCTCTCCGGGAAGCCGTAGTTGGCGAACGCGGCCAGCTTGTCGAACAGCTCCTCGGCCAGCGCCCCGGTGATGCCGTTGCGCGCCATGCCGGCGAAGAGCCGGTTGCGGATCGCGGCCATCCGCTCCATCGAGCGCTTCGAGCCCATGGCCCGGCGCAGCTCGTCGGACTCGGCCGGGGTGAACCCGGCGACGTCGATGGCCATCTGCATGAGCTGCTCCTGGAACAGCGGCACGCCCAGGGTCTTCTCCAGCGACGGCTTCAGCAGCGGATGCGGGTAGGTGACCTCCTCCAGCCCGTTCTTGCGCCGGATGTACGGGTGGACCGAGCCGCCCTGGATCGGGCCCGGCCGGATCAGCGCCACCTCCACCACGAGGTCGTAGAACTCGCGCGGCTTGAGCCGCGGCAGGGTGGCCATCTGGGCCCGGCTCTCCACCTGGAACACCCCGACCGAGTCGGCGCGGCACAGCATGTCGTACACCTCGGGGTCGTCCAGCGGCATGTGCGCGATGTCCAGCTCGGAGTCGATCATCTCGAACGCGTACCGCAGCGCCGAGAGCATGCCGAGTCCGAGCAGGTCGAACTTCACCAGCCCGACCGAGGCGCAGTCGTCCTTGTCCCACTGCAGCACGGTGCGGTTCTCCATCCGGGCGTGCTCGACCGGGCACACCTCGATCACCGGCCGGTCGCAGATGACCATGCCGCCGGAGTGGATGCCCAGGTGCCGCGGGAACGTGAGCAGCTCGTTGGCGAAGTCGATCACCAGCGCCGGGATCTCGTCGAGCTCCGCGGTCGCCATGGCCCCCCAGCGCTCGACCTGCTTGCTCCACGCGTCCTGCTGCCCCGGCGAGTGCCCGAACGCCTTGGCCATGTCGCGGACCGCGGACTTCGGGCGGTACGAGATGACGTTGGCCACCTGGGCGGTGAACGTGCGCCCGTACTTGCCGTAGACGTGCTGGATGACCTCCTCGCGCCGGTCCGACTCGATGTCGATGTCGATGTCCGGCGGCCCGTCGCGCTCCGGGGACAGGAACCGCTCGAACAGCAGCCCCCAGCGCACCGCGTCGACATTGGTGATCTTCAGCGCGTAGCACACCGCGGAGTTGGCCGCCGAGCCGCGCCCCTGGCAGTAGATACCGTTGCGCTCACAGAACGTGACGATGTCGTGCACCACCAGGAAGTACCCCGGAAAATCCAGCTCCTCGATCAGCGCCAGCTCGTGTTCGAGCTGCTCATGGGCCTTCTGGTTGCCGCGGTACCGCTCGGCGGCGCCTCGCATCGTCAGGTGCCGCAGCCACTGCATCTCCGACACGCCCGCGACGGGCACCGGGTACGCCGGCAGGTTCGGCGCCACCAGCTTGAGGTCGAAGGACAGCTCCTCGCCGAGGGCGGCGGCCCGGGGTACCGCATCCGGGAAGGCCGCGAACCGGGCGGCCATCTCCGCGCCGCTGCGCAGGTGCGCGGTGCCGGCCGCGGGCAGCCAGCCGTCGATCTCGTCGAGGCTGCGCCGGGCCCGCACGGCGGCGAGCGCGGTGGCCAGCCGGCGGCGCCCCGGCGCGGCGTAGTGCACGTTGTTCGTCGCGACGACCGGCAGCCGCCGCTGCAGCGCGAGGTCGGCGAGCGCGTCGTTGCGCTCGTCGTCGAGCGGGTCGCCGTGCGAGGTCAGCTCGACGGCCACCGAGTCCGGCCCGAACAGCGCGACCAGCCGGTCCAGCTCCGTGCGCGCCGCGTCCGGGCCGGCCGACAGCAGCGCCGCCGGCACGTGCCCCTTGCGGCACCCGGTCAGCAGCATGACGTGGTCGCGCAGCGCCGCCGCGGCCTCCTCCAGGTCGTACACCGGGCGGCCCTTCTCCCCGCCGCGCAGGTGCGCCTCGCTGATCGTGCGGGACAGCCGGGCGTACCCCTCGGGCCCCCGGGCGAGCAGCAGCAGGTGCCGCCCGAGCGGGTCCGGCTCGCCGTTTTGCGGCCCCGGCAGCCCGAGCGACAGCTCCGCGCCGAACACGGTGCGCATCTCCAGGGCCCGCGCCGCCTCGGCGAAGCGCACCACGCCGTAGAAGCCGTCGTGGTCGGTGATCGCGATCGCGGACAGCCCCGTCCGGGCCGCCGCCTCGGCCAGCTCCTCGGGGTGGCTCGCCCCGTCGAGGAAGCTGAAGTTGCTGTGGCAGTGCAGCTCCGCGTACGGGACCGCGGCGGCGGGCCGGGCGAGCGGCGGCGCCTCGTACTCGGCGCGCTTGCGCGTCCAGGCCGGCGAGTCACCGCCGTCGCCGTGGTCGGCGGAGAGGACGTCGGGGTGGTACCCGGGCCCGGGCGGCTCCCAGCTCTTGGCGTCCTTTTTTCTTCCGGACAGCCGCCGTTCCAGCTCCGACCACGGCACGTCGGGGTTGTTGAATCCCATCAGTCGTACAGCGCTTCCATGAACCAGGCTCCGTTCTGCAGTACCGCGAGAAACGCCCGGTCGTCGGCCAGCCGCAGCTGGAACCGCGCCGCGCGCCGCGACTCGCCCTCCGCCCACCAGCGCTCGTCCACGGGCCAGGGCCCGGCCCACCCGACGATCCCGACGGCGTGCTCCTCCGCGCCGATACGGGCCTGCGCCGGTACCCCGCTGAGCTCCAGCCGCCCGCCGACGCGCACCGGCCGCCCGTCCGCGTCGAGCACCTCGGCGGGGATCGGCTCGACGTACACGGTGGCGGGGCTCGGCCCCGGCAGCCGCCCGGGCCAGGGCGCCTCGGCCCCCTGCGCGATCCGCTCGTCCCCCCAGGCCACAAGCCGGATGCGGCTGCGGTCGGCCCGCCCGCCGTCGAGCACCGCGGTCAGCACGGCGTCGGGCCCGAGCAGCCCCTGGACGCGGGTCAGCGCGCGGTGCGCCCGGTCGCGCTCCTCGCCGGCCTCGCCCCACAGCCCCGGCTGCAGCCCGAGGTGCTCGACCACACCCTCGGGGATCAGCCGCAGCCGCACGATCCCCTTCGCGCGGTCGCCTTGACCGCGGAGCCAGCCGTCCAGCTGCCATCGCAGGCGGTCGGCGATGGCGTTCACGCTCAGCAGGCCGTCGTGGCGCCAGGTGCGCACCAATTCCTGGCCGCTCTCGGTGACCGCCTCGATCGCCAGGCGGGTGCAGGCCAGGCCGTGCGACCCGAGCCGGTCGTGCAGCCGCTCGGCCAGCGCCCGGGCCGCGAACGCCGCCGCGTCGACGCGGTCGACCGGCTCGTCGAACGTCTCGGCAACGTCGAGGTCGGCCGGCGGCCGGCGCGGCGCCAGCGGCCGCTCGTCGCGCCCCCCGGCGAGCCGGTGCGCGAGCGCCGCGTCGAACCCGAACCGGTCGAGCACGTCGGCCCCCGGCAGCGCCGCGAACTCCCCGAGCGTGTGGATCCCGAGCCGCCGCAGCAGGTCGACCAGCCCCGGCCGCCCGAGCGCCGCGATGCTCAGCCCGGACAGGAACTCCGCGGTCTCCCCGTCCGGCACGATGACCCCGGCCCGCGCCGCCAGCCCCGCCGCGAACGTCCCCTCGGCGATGCCGGCCTGTGCCTCGACGTCGCACTGCTGGGCGATCTGCTCGACGATGCGCTCGGCCGCCGCCGCCTCGCCGCCGTGGTACCGGGCCGGGCCGCGCGCTGCCAGCGCACAGGCCCCCGGCCGCAGCGTCTCCACCCCGGCCGCGATCGCCTCGACGGCCGCGAGCACCGGCTCGAACGCCCGCATGTCCCGCCCCGGGTCGTGCTCCAGCACGATGAGCTGCGGGCACCGCCCCTGCGCCTCCCGCTTGCGCAACCCCCGCCGCACCCCCTCCGCCCGCGCCGCCGGCGACGCGACCAGCACCCGGTTGGCGTGCATGACCGCCACCGCCTCGTGCGCCGGGTACCCGTCGACGATCTCGGCCGCGATCACCGGCCAGTCCGGGCACCACACCACGATCATCCGCACCGCCGCCTCACCCCACCCTGCGCAGCCGACCGGCCGTTTGTTCATTGACATCCGGCACCGCTCGGATCGCGGGCCGCGAATCGGGGGCGGCGGCCGGCAGAGCGCGAGTGACCGGCGGGAGGACGCCCTCCAGGGCGGGCAGCCACAGCGTCACCTCGCGCGGCGCGGCGGCCGCCCCTCGGCCGCGGGCCTGGATGGTCATCTCCCGGCAGCGCAGCCGCCCCCGCCCGGCGCCGAGGCCACCCCAGGCCCCGCGCACCGGCGCGACGGTCAGGTCGGCCCCCGTCCAGGCCCCCGCCGGCATGAGCACGCTCCCCCGTTGCCGCGCCCGGGCCGCCAGCCGCCCGGCCACCACCGGCGCGACCGGCCCGGGCGGCGCAGCCACGACGATGTCGACCCCGTCGAGCAGCGCGGCCACGATGGTGGTCCACTCGGTGCCCGGATTCGGTACCAGCGCCAGCCGCTCCAGCGCGATCCCCATCTCGGCCGCGGCGATCGGGCTGAGCGCCGGCAGCCCCACGACCGCACACCACGACCCGGCCCGCGACGCCGCCGCCAGCAGCGCGAGCAGGACCGACGAGGTGTGTACCGCGATCGTCGCCCCGCGCCGCAGCCCACCCCCCGGCAGCAGCGCCCGCAGCCCCGAGAGCACCGGCAGCGTCCGGGCGCTCCCCGTCTCCCCGGCACCGTGCCCGCTGGCCGTCCGCACCACACCGCTCAGCCCTGCGGCCCGCACCACCTGCAGCCCCGCGCCCCCACCCGCCGAGGAGCGCGCCGACCCGACCGCCGCACCGGCCCCCAGACCGCGCAGCGACCCGGCCTCCGCACGGACCCCCGACCCGCGCAGCGAGCCGAGCGCCGGACCGAGCGACGGGCCGAGCGGAGAGGGACGCGGCGGTTCGGTTCCGGGGCGACCGGGCAGGTCGCCGGAGGGGTGGGCGCCCGCGCCCCCCGGATCGGCTTCCGTCAGCCGCTCAAGCCGTCGAGGCGCGGCCCGCCCTCCGACGACGGCGACCGACGCCCAGTCGTCGTCCTCGGGACGCACATCGTCGTACGTCTCGTCGTAGAACTCGGCGGCCGCCGAAGCCGACATGCCAGCCACGCACCTGCTCCCCCACTGTCGTGCTCCTCGTTCTCCCGGCCCAACTCCCCGAGAGATAAATCCAGATAAACATGGGCAAATCACCCAAATGCAGAACGCCTGCTGTCACTCTTCGCCGCCAGCGGCCGCTTCCCACCCCAACCTCAGCGGCGGCGCCGCCACCCAGAGGCCAGGTCACCCACGAGCCGAGCCGGGACCAGCACAGCGATCAACCCGGACCGCCCGGCGACCCGGCGGTGTTCGGGGGTTTCCATGATCGCGGAGTGAAAGTGCTGCTCCTTGTACATGTCCACTCCGTGATCACGGCGAACCCCGCACGCCGGTCGGCGCAGATCGCAGGCGCGGCCAGTGCATGCCGCCCGAACTTGGCTTCTCGGGATGCCAACGGCCAATTGGCGGTCGCCCCAAGCAGGCTGCGACCGGAAGCTCGGTGGACGGCATATGGCCAGCTGCCTGGCGAGCCGACTGGTTGGCTGGCTGGCCGGCCGACTGGGTGGCTGGCCGGCCGACTGGCTGGCTGGCCGGCGAGCCGACTGGCCGGCGAGCCGACTGCCCGGTGGGCCGGCGGCCCAGCGGCAGCGCATGCCCGGACGGTGGGCGGCTCGGGCCCACGGCGGCCAGCTCGGCCCCAGCGGCGGCGCGTGCTCGGACAATGAACGGCTCGTGGCCCGCGCCGAACCGGCTCGGACCCACGGCGGGCAGCTCGGGCCTGGCGGGTGGTTGGCACCGGTGCGCAGGGGGACGCGGCGTCAGCTGGCCAGGCCCTCGAGCCTCGGCTGGTACGAGTAGCCGAGGGCGACCTCGACGACGGCGATGAACTGCTCGGCGGCGCGCATCAGGTCGTCGGCCTCGCGGGCGCTGACCACGCGGGGGATGCCGGCCTCGGCGGCCGAGCGCTTGCTGGCGCCCGCCGCGAAGAACGACGCCCACTCGGACAGCTCCGGGGCGACGAGCACGAGCAGCGACCAGACGCTGGTCACGCGGCTGCGCCGGCCGGGTCCGGCGGGCACCGCGCGGGCGGCGAGCACCGCGGCGGCCGCGCGCAGGGCCGCCAGGTGGGCGGTGGCGTAGCGCATGCCGTCGGTGCGGATCTCCGCCGCCTCGTCAAGACCGTGGCGGGCCAGGGTCAGCAGCTCCCGCGGGGTGCGATGGGGAAGCGCGTGTGCGGGAACCGGAAGCTGTTGCCGGGACGCACCGCCACCCGGCACGGCGGCCGGGAATCGACTAACGTTGGACGAGCTGGTCGAACGGTTCGTCGGCATCGGTGCTCTCCCTCAGTGGTGCGTCGGCAGGTCTTTGCCTGTGGTGCGCATGGACGCGCGTGCCGTGCCGCCGTGGGGGGAGTCACAGCGCCACGCGGATCGAACGGGTGCCGTTGCCCGCGATGGGCGACGGCGCGCCGGCCGGGCGTGGAGCTTCCCCACACCACACCCGGCCGGCTGGGTCGCCGCCCGCCGCCCGGGGGTCGTGGGCGGCGAGCGGCGGCCCCGCCTGAGGCCAGACCCGCGAAAATCCGGCCTCCGCGGTGTCGCGGACCGCGCTCGGGATCGGCGCCGCGAATCGCCTTCCCCGAAGCAGTTCGAACACTCGTTCGATGGCTTAAGACTACACCGGGGAGGGCGGTGGGTGGCAATGGTTGGGGGAGAATTTTCGAACACCCGTTCGCATGATTCACTCCCAGGCCGTCGTCAGGGGCTCGCCGAGGAAGCGGGCCACGTCCGCCGCCTCGGCCTCCAGCGCGTCGCGGGTCGCGGCGGGCAGCGCGCCCGGGCCGTCGAAGGGCTGCAGCGTCAGCCTCCGCCCGGTGCGCCGCCAGAGGCCGACCACCTCCCCGCCCACCAGCAGCGTCGCCGCGACCATGCCGCCGCCCGCGTTGACGCGCTTGGCATGCTCGGCCCGCAGCACGAAATCCCGGTCGCGATGGCCGAGCAGCACCGTGTCGAACTGCCCGAGCAGCCGCGGCGGCAGCGACATCGACGCCCCCGACTCCGAGGCGACATCGGGAAGTTCCGGGTCGGAGCCGAGCAGCGCCAGCGCCCGCCGGGCGGTGGCCGCGGGCAGGCCGGACCAGGCCGCGAGGTCGGCCGCGTCCGCCGGGCCGTAGCCCAGTAAATAGCGCCGGGCGAGCTCGCGCAGGGCCGCGTCGCCCTCGAAGTCGCCCTCGAAGTCGCCCCGGCGGGGGCCGCCGGCCGCCGCAGCGGCGACGCGGACCTCCTCGGCGAGGATCACCGACGGGCGGCCGCCGGCCAGGTCGGGGCCGCGGCAGAGCACCCCGGCGGCCGCCGCGTAGGCCACCAGGTGCGCCGGGGCCTGGCCGGTCGGCTCGATGCGCACGCCGCGGCCGGCCAGCCGGGCGACCAGCTCGGCGCGGTCCATCGGGCCCGCGCCGGCGAGGATGCCGGGGATCTCGGCCAGGGCGCGCTCGGCGGTGTCGTCGTCGACCCCGAGCTCCTCGCGCCGGCGGCGCCCGGCGGCACGGTTGAGCGGGCCGAACAGCCCGGTCAGCCAGCCGAGGTCGGCGGCGGAGACCAGGTGCAGGGTGCCGCGCATCAGCCACGTGCGGGCCAGCTCGCCGCTCGCCAGCGCCCGGTCGACGTCGGCGGCGCGCAGCCCACGGGTGCGCGCCCGCACCGCCAGCCGGGCCGCGGGCCAGGACTGCGCCTGCACCCCGACGACCCGCTCGACGGCGTCCAGCACGCCGCGGGCGGGCGGGCCGGCCAGCAGCTGGGCCCGCATCCGCCGCGCCCCGAGCGAGGCTGTCGTCATACCGGCACCCTAGCCAGTGGGTATGACAAAAAACCGCGGCCGTAAGGAGCGGAAAACCCAGTACACCTGACCGCTACGCTCATCGGGTGAATCACCAGCCCCGCCCCGCCGTCGGCGTCGCGATGGTGCTCGCCGGCAGCGTCCTGTTCGCCGTCAACGGGACCGTCTCGAAGCTGGCCTCCGCCACCGGCATCGACGCGCCGCAGCTGACCACCCTGCGCGCCAGCGGGGCCGCGCTCGGGCTGTTCGCGCTGGCGCTGGCGATACGCCCGAGCCGGCTGCGGGTCACCCGGCGCGAGCTGCCGATGCTCGTCGCGTACGGCCTGGCGGGCTTCTTCGCAGTCCCGATGCTCTACTTCGTCGCGATCAACCGCATGCCCGTCGGCATCGGCCTGCTGTTCGAGTTCACCGCGCCGGTCCTGGTCGCGCTCTGGGCCCGGTTCGTGCAGGGCCACGCCGTGCGGCCGCGCCTCTGGGTGGGCCTGGCCGCCTGCCTGGCCGGCCTCGCCTGCGTCGCCGAGATCTGGGGCCGGCTGCGCCTGGACGCGCTCGGCCTGCTCGCCGCGCTGTCCTCCGCCGTGCTGCTCGCCGCCTACTACCTGCTCAGCGCCCGCGGCGTGGTGAGCCGGGACACGCTGTCGCTGACCGCGTACGCGTTCGGGGTCTCCGCGCTGGCCGGCGCCGCGGTCCGCCCGTGGTGGCGCTTCGACCCGTCCGCGCTCACCGCCACCAGCCAGACCGGGCACCTGCCGGTATGGCTGCTGCTGACGTACATCGTGATCGCCGGCTCCATCGCCCCCTACCTGCTGGTCGCCGGGGCCATGCGGCACCTGCCCCCGACCAGCGTCGGCATCATCGGCATGGCGGAGCCGGTGGTCGCCACCGCGGTCGCCTGGCTGGTGCTGCACGAGCACCTCGACCCGGCGCAGATCGCCGGCGGCACACTGATCCTCGCCGGCGTCGCGCTGGCCGAGACCGCCCGGGTCAAGGCCGAGCCGTCGGACCCGAGCCACGTCCCGCCGAACTGACCCTCCGAGCGAAAGGCAAGATGGACACATGCAGCCCCATCCCAATGTCCAGGCCATCCAGGACGCGCTGGACGCCGCCGGCGCGCGCGACGCGTCCGGCGGGCCGTGCCGGGTCAAGGTGCTCACCGAGGCCGTGCACACCGCCGCCGCGGCCGCCGCGGCGATCGGCATCGAGGTCGGCCAGATCGCCAATTCACTGATCTTCAACGCCGACGGGGAGCCACTGCTCGTGCTCACCTCGGGCGCGCACCGGGTCGACACGGCCAAGGTCGCCGCGCTGCTCGGCCTGGCGAAGGTCAAGCGCGCCGACGCCGACTTCGTGCGCGAGCACACCGGGCAGGTCATCGGCGGCGTCTCCCCGCTCGGGCACCCCAAGCCGGTGCGGACCCTGGTCGACGTGGACCTCGCGCGGTTCGACGAGGTGTGGGCGGCCGGCGGGATCCCGCAGGCGGTCTTCCCGATCACGTACGCCGAGCTGGTGCGCATCACCAGCGGTACCGCCGCCGAAGTGGCGTGATCGCGCGCCTTCACGTCTGGCGGGTGCCGTCGCGCGCGGTGCCCGCGATGTTCTGGTCCATGGCGGTAGACAGGCGAAAAATCCGGAAAAAGTCGTACTTCGCCAAGCTCCTCGGCACCGCCCGGGGCAGCGAGTTCGGGGTGGGCGCCGCCGACCTGACGCGGTGGGCGGCGCTCGTCGTCTCGGACGAGGACGCCCGCCCGCCGATGCGGGGCGCGCTGAGCAGCTGCACCGTCACGCTGGAGCCGATCGCCAGCCGCGGCACCTGGTCGGGCCGGTCGCCCTTCACGCCGGAGGCGGCGGCGCAGCGTGACGGGCCGATCGCGGTCCTGACGCGGGCGCGGCTGCGGCCGTTGCGGGCGGCGGCGTTCTGGCGGGCCATCGATCCTGTCGCGCGCAGCCTGCGCACGGCCGAGGGGCTGCACTGCGCCTTCGGCATCGGCGAGGCCCCCGTAGGATTCCAGGGCACGGTGAGCCTCTGGCGCTCCGCGGCGGACGTCGTGCGGTTCGCGTACCGTCGGCCCGAGCACGCCGCGGTCGTGGAGCGCACGGCTCGCCAGGGCTGGTATGCGGAGGAGTTGTTCGCCCGGTTCCGCGTGCTCGGCATCGACGGCGACCGAGAGGTGATCGGGTGGAGGGACGGCCAGTGAGGCTGGTGCGGTGGCGCGGTGAGGACCTGCTCGAACGCCTCGACGACGTCATCGCCGTGTACGGCGAGGCCATGGGCTACTCCGTGCAGCTGCTGCAGACCCGCCGCGGCTATGTCGCCGGGCACACCCGCCGCGAGTCGTTCCAGGCGGTCGCCACCCTCGACGACGACGAAAACCTGCTCGGGTTCGGGTACGGCTACCGCGGTACCTCCGGCCAATGGTGGCACGACCAGGTCCGCAGCGCGCTCAAGCGCGACGCTCGCAAGTACTGGCTGACCGACTGCTTCGAGCTGGTCGAGCTGCACGTCCGCCCGCTCGCGCAGGGGCACGGCATCGGCGCGCGCCAGCTGCACGAGCTGCTCACCAACGCCGCGCACCAGACGGTGCTGCTGTCCACGCCCGAGGCGCCCGAGGCGACGTCGAGGGCCTGGCGGCTGTACCGCCGGTTCGGCTTCGTCGATGTCCTGCGCCACTTCAACTTCCCGGGCGACGACCGCCCGTTCGCCGTGCTGGGCCGGGCCCTCCCCCTGTGAGGCCCTGGTTCGGCCTCGGCGCGCTGGTGCTCGCCGAGATCGGGTACCCGCTCACCGACGGCCGCGCCCGCGCGGTCCTGGTCGTCGCGACCGTCTGCCTCGGCTACGCGCTGTCGGTCTGGCACGCGTACTCCACCCGGGGCGCGCGGGCGGCCGGCGCGCTGGTGCTGGTCACGACCGCCGGCGGCCTCCTGGTCGAGGCGGTCGGGCGCTCGACCGGCCACCCGTTCGGCGCCTACGACTACACCGGCGCGCTCGGCCCGCGGCTGCTCGGCGTGCCGGTGGTGATCCCGCTCGCCTGGACCTGGATGGCCTGGCCGGCGTGGGTGGCGGCGGGGCGCCTGACCGCGCGGCCGCTCGCCCGCGTCGGGGTGGCCGGGCTCGGGCTCGCCGCGTGGGACCTGTTCCTCGATCCGCAGATGGTTTCGCAGCAGTACTGGCTGTGGCACACGACCACCCCCGCGCTCCCCGGCGTGCCGGGCATCCCGCTGACCAACTATCTGGGCTGGCTCGGGGTGGCCATCGCGCTGATGGCCCTGCTGCGCCTCGCGCTCGGGGACGACCCGGCGCGACCGGGGGCCGATGCGCCGATGCATGCGATGTACCTCTGGACGTACACCTCGAGCATCGTGGCCCACGGGCTCTTCCTGGGCCTGCCCGCCTCAGCCGCCTGGGGTGCGGTGGGCATGGGCCTCGTCGCGGTCCCGCTGGCGGTGCGGCTATGGCGCTCCTGATCGGCTGCGCGGCGCTGCTCGCGCTGCTGGTGCACACGCTGGCCAACGCGCGCCTGCTGCGCCGCCCGCCGATCATCGGGTCGGCGGGCGGGGTCGCGTCCGCGCCGCCCCGACAGGTCGCGGTCCTGCTGCCGCTGCGCGACGAGGCCACCCGCGTCGAGCCGTGCCTGCGCGCGCTGCTGGAACTGCCGCCCGCGGTACGCGTGCTGGTGCTCGACGACGGATCCACCGACGGCACCGCGGAGCTGGTGCGGCGCGTCGCCGGCGACCGGGTCACGCTGCTGACCGGCCGGCCGCTGCCCGCGGGCTGGCTGGGCAAGCCGCACGCCTGCCAGCAGCTCGCCGACGCGGCCGGCGACGCCGAGGTGCTCGTGTTCCTCGACGCGGACGTGGTGCTCGCCCCGGATGCGGTCGAGCGCGCCACCGTCCTGCTGCGACGGTCCGGAGTGGACCTGCTCAGCCCATACCCCCGGATCGAGGCGGTGGGCCCCGGCGAGCGGCTCGTCCAGCCCCTGCTGCAGTGGTCGTGGCTGACGTTCCTGCCGCTGCGGGCGATGGAGCGCTCGGCGCGCCCGTCGCTGGCGGCGGCGGGCGGGCAGTTCCTGGTCGTGCGCCGGGACGCGTACGAGCGAGCCGGCGGGCACGCGGCGGTGCGGGACCGGGTGCTCGAGGACATCGAGCTGGCCCGGGCGGTGAAGCGCTCGGGCGGGCGGATCGGGCTCGCGGACGGCTCGGCGCTGGCACGCTGCCGGATGTACGCCTCGTGGCGCGAGCTCTCCGACGGGTACGCCAAGTCGCTGTGGGCGTCCTTCGGCTCGCCGCTGGGCGCCGTGGCCGTGCTCGCCATGCTGCTGGCGCTCTACGTCGTACTCCCCGCCGCCGTCCTGTTCGGACAGTGGGCGGGGCTGCTCGCCTACGCCCTCGGGGTCGCCGGCCGGGCCGTCTCCGCCCGCGCGACCGGCGGCCGGGCCTTCCCCGACGCGCTGGCGCACCCGGTCTCCGTGCTGCTGTTCGCCTGGCTGGTCGCCCGCTCGTACGCCCGGCGCGGCCGCACCACCTGGAAGGGGCGCCCGACATGGCGACCGTGACCGTCGTCGGCGCTGGCGTGGGCGGGCTGGCGGCCGCCGCCCGGCTCGCCGCGGCCGGGCACCGGGTGACCGTGTTCGAGCAGGCGGCCACCGTCGGCGGCAAGCTCGGCCGGCACGAGCGGGAGACCGCGGCCGGCACGTTCCGGTTCGACACCGGCCCGAGCCTGTTCACGCTGCCGCAGGTCGCCGCGGAGCTGTTCGCGTCCACCGGCGGAGGCGGGCTGGACCTCGTGCCGCTCGACCCGATCGTGCGCCACCGCTTCCCCGACGGCTCCACCCTGGACTCGACCGGCGGCGACGCGTTCGCCGAGCGGATCGCGGCGACCTTCGGCGCGGACGCGGCCGCGGACTGGCGCCGGCTGTGGCGGCGGGCCGGGCGGGTCTGGGCGGCATCCTGGCGGCACGTGCTGACGTCGCCGGTGGACGGCCCGCTGCGAATGGCCGGGCTCGCGTGGCGGCTGGGCGACCTGGCCGCCATCGCGCCGGGGCGAACGCTGCGCGGCCTGGGCCGCACGCACCTGCGCGACCCGCGGCTGCGCATGCTGCTGGAGCGCTACGCCACCTACACCGGCGCCGACCCGCGCCGCGCGCCGGCCGCACTGCTGGCGATCCCGTACGCGGAGCTGGCCTTCGGCGGCTGGTACCTGCGCGGGGGCCTCGGCACGCTCGCCGACGCGCTGCTGGCGCGCTGCGAGTCGCTGGGCGTGCGCGTGCACACCGGCACCGCGGTGCGCTCGATCGCCGTGGCCGGCTCGCGCGCCGCCGGCGTGGTGCTCGACGACGGCGCCGAGGTCGCCGCCGACGTCGTGGTGGCCAACGCCGACGCCCTGCACGTGTACCGCGACCTGCTGCCGTCCCCGCGAGTGGCCCGCCGGCTCGCGGCGCGCAGCCTGGGCGGGTTTGTGCTGCTGCTCGGCGTGCGCGGGCGCACTGCGGGGCTCGCGCACCACACGGTCTTCTTCCCGCGCGACTACGACGCCGAGTTCGATGCCGTCTTCGGTACGGCGTCCGGTACCGGGCCCTCGCCCGTCGCCGACCCCGCCGTGTTCGTCACCGTCGCCGACGATCCGCTGGTCCGCCCGGACGGGTACGAGGCCTGGTTCGTCCTGGTGAACGCGGCCCCGCAGGGCCCCGTCGACTGGCGCTCTGCCGGCCCCGGCCACGCCGACCGGGTGCTGGAGGTGCTCGCCGAGCGGGGCTTCGACGTCCGCGACCGCCTGCTCTTCCGCGAGGTGCTGACCCCGGCCGACCTGGAAGCCGCGACCCGCTCCCCCGGCGGCGCCATCTACGGCACCGCCGGCCACGGCCTCGCCGGCATGCTCCGCCCGCCCAACCGCGCCCCGGTGCCCGGCCTGTTCCTGGTCGGCGGCTCCGTGCACCCCGGCGGCGGCCTGCCCCTCGTAATGCTCTCCGCGAAGATCGTCGCGGATCTCATCGGAGCTGGTTGAGCAGCGGTCGAACCCCGCGCGTTACCGCAGGGCCTTACGCACCGCCGTGGACAGCTGCGCGAAGCCGACGACCGACACCGCCAGCGCGATCGCGAGGGTCGCGGTCGCGGCGCGCGGATCGAACAGCGCCGCCAACAGGCCGAAGATCGTGATCAGGATCCGGGTCGGGCGCTCCGCGATCGTGACAGTACCGATGTCGCTCATGCCGGCCACTGCGGCGCGGGCCCGGACGTACTCGTGCAGCCACATCACCGCGCCGCACGTGGCGGCCAGCCACGCGGGGGCGCCCAGCAGCGCGAACGCGATCAGCCAGGCGGCCTCGGCGAGGCGATCGGCGACCGCGTCGTACACCTGGCCCAGGCACGTGGCGCCGGCCGCGACCACGGCGAGGACGCCGTCGACGGTGTCCGCGAACGCCGAGAGCAGGACCAGGATCGCGGCCACCAGCGGGCCGGCGGGGACGGTGACGGCGGCCAAGGGTACCGCCGCGGAGGAGAGCAGCCCGATCGACGTGATCGCGTTCGGGCTGCGCACGCCGAGGCGGACCAGGCCGGCGCCCAGCCGGTGGCAGAGGCGCAGCCAGCCCCGGACCGGGGCCGGGGCCTCCCGCGGGTCGTAGCCGCCGTGGGTTTCGGACCAGCGCTCGCAGTATCCGTCCCAGCCCAGCGGCTCAGGTCCGCGCACCGACGCCGAGCTGCTGCCACACCTCGCGGGTCGCGGTGGACCGGTTGAAGGTGATGAAGTGGATGCCGGGCACGCCCTCGCCGAGCAGGCGCTGGCACATCTCGGTGGCGTGGTCGATGCCGAGGCGCCGCACCGCCTGCGGGTCGTCCGCGATCCGCTCGAAGCGCGCGGCCAGCTCCGACGGGAACGGGGCACCGGACAGCTGCTGCGAGCGGGCGATGGTGCCGATGGCGGTGACCGGCATGATGCCCGCGACGATCGGCGTGTCGCAGCCGGCCTCGACGACCCGGTCGCGCAGCCGCAGGTAGTCATCGACGTCGAAGAACATCTGCGTGATCGCGAAGTCGGCGCCGGCCCGGCATTTGCGGACGAAGTTGGCGGTGTCGGACTCCACGTCGGGCGAGCGCGGGTGCTTGTACGGAAACGCCGCGACCCCGATGCTGAAGTCACCGGCCTCGTGGACAAGGCGGACGAGATCCTCCGCGTAGAGCACGCCGTCGGGGTGGGGGACCCAGTCCCCGGTCGGGTCGCCCGGCGGGTCGCCGCGCACGAGCAGGAAGTTGCGGATGCCGGCCCCGGCGAGCTGCCCGATCACGTTGCGCAGCTCCGCGGTCGAGTGGTTGACGGCGGTCAGGTGCGCCATCGGCAGCAGCGTGGTTTCCGTCGCGACCCGCTCGGTCACCGCCACGGTCGTGTCGCGGGTGCTGCCGCCGGCACCGTACGTGATCGACACGAACGACGGCTGTAACGACTCGAGCTCCCGGATCGCCTGCCACAGCTGCCGCTCCGCCTCGGGCGTCTTCGGCGGGGAGAACTCGAACGAGAACGTGGGCCCGTGGTGCGCGATCAGGTCGCCGATCGACGCCGGTCCACCGGCCATGACAGAGGGAAGTCCGAGAGCCACGCCCTGCACTTTAGTGCCGAACGACCGCTGATAGGCACTCCAGAACGGCGCGGGATCCTGTCGTACCTCTGGGGTAGAAAGGGGGTGGACATTGCTTCGGCTGGGGCCGCCCGCGACGGCCGCAGGTCGGGGCCTGTGTCCCTGGTGCCGCGAGCGAACGGGGGTCGCTGGTTCCAGGAGGTGAGGAATGTCTGGCAGACCGGGCGAGATCGCGGCCACCGCCGAAACGTTCGGCGCCCTGCTCACACGCCTGCGCCTGGCACGGGGCCGGTCGCAGCTGCGCTTGGCCGAGATGCTGTGCGCGGCCGCCGACGTGCCCTCGATCACACGGCACGAGGTGTCGCGGTGGGAGCGCGGCGAGCGGATTCCGGGCGCGCCGTGGCTGGCGTGGCTGGCGTTCGTACTGCAGGCGCCGCTGGACGACCTCGAACGCGCGGCCGCGTGCTCGCGCCGCCTCCGCGCCCCGGACGGGCCGCGCCGCGCGACGGCCGGGGCACCGCGCGACGGGACGGACGTGCCGCCCGCGCCGCCAGCCACGGCGCCGCCGGTTTCGCCGGCCCTGTCGCCGGCCCAGTCGACGGTTCTGTCATCGGCCACTTCGCCAGCCGCGGCGCCGGCCGGGGCACCTCCCGTTGCGCCGGCCATTTCACCGCCCGCCTCCCCAGCCGCGGCGCAAGCCACTTCGCCGCCCGCTTCGCGGGCCGCGGCGCAGGCCGGGGCACGGCCTGTTGCGCCGGCCGTTTCGCCAGCCGTAGCCGTGGCGCCGGCCGGGTCGCCGGTCGAGGCCGGGCCGGGGCGCACCGGGGCCGCAACGCCGCGGGCTCCGGCCAGGGCGGCGCGGGCCATCGCACCGGCGACGCCGGCCGCGACACGGACGGCACCGGCCGCCGCGCACACGGGCGTAGGGACGGGTCGCGCGGCGGAAACGGACGGAGGGCTCGCCATGGACGCCGAACGACGGGTCGCTGAGCTGCGGCGGATGGACGACCTCGTCTCCGGGCCGGAGCTGGTGCGCCGCGTCCGCGACGAGTTCGCGGCAGCGGTGCGGGGCGGCGGGGATCGGGCCGGCGCGGCGGCGCTGGGGCAGATCGCGCAGCTGGCGCAGCTCGCGGTCTGGGCGGGCGTGGACGCCGGCGCGCCGGTCGGCGGGCGCACGGTCGCCGGGCTCGCTCGGCGCGGGGTGCGGGCCGCGATCGACGGCGGGCACCGGGCGCTCGCCGGGCACCTGCTCGGCTGCCTCGCGCAACTGCGTGCGGAGGACGGCGACGGGGCGGCGGCGCTGCGACTGGCGCGTGCGGCCCGGCGGGTGGCGGCGCCCGCCGACGCCGGCACGCTCGCGCTGCTCTGGCTGCGGGAGGCGGCCGCCGCGGCGGCGTGCGGCGAGCGGAGCTACTGCGACGCGGCGCTGGCCGCGGCGGAGCGGGCGCACCGGCTGCGGACCGAGGAGCACGATCCGCCCTGGCTGTACTGGCTCGACGACGCCCATCTCGCCGCCGTGGCCGGGCGTTGCCAGGCGGGCCTGGGGCGGCACCGGCTCGCGCTGCCGCTGCTGGCCGCCGCCCTGGCCCCGGCGCCGGCCGCGACCGCCGGACCGGCACGGCGCACGTCCATGAACACCACCGAGCCGCACCGGCGCGCCACGTCCACGAACGCCTCCGGGCCATCCGGGGCCGGGACGAGCGCGAACAGCGCCGGGCCACCCCGAGCCCCCCGAGCCGGCACCACCGAGCCGCACCGGCGCGCAACGTCCACGAACGCCTCCGGGCCGCCCCGGGCGAGGACGAGCGCGAACAGCGCCGGGCCACCCCGAGCCGGCGCGGCCGCTGACGCCACCGGGCCGCGCCGGGCCGGCGGGGCCGCGAGCGGCCACGCGCCGAGCGGATCGACGGGGCGGCGGGGCATGCCGGGCGGGTCGGACGGTCCGCGAACGGCGGAAGCGCCGCCCCGGCTTGCGGGCGTGCGGTTTCGCGCGGCCGGGCTTGTGCAGGTCGCCCGGGCTCGGGCGCTCGTCGCGGCCGGGGAGCTGGACGAGGCCTGTGTCGCGGCCTCCGCGGCGTTGGTGGTGTGCGTCTCCAGTGGCTCGGTCCGGGTGCTCCGGGAGCTCGAACGGGTCCGGCCCGGGTTGCGACGCGGCGCGTCTTATCGCGATTTTTCCGAAATGTACGAATCGGCATGGCGGCTGCTACCCGGTGTGACGAGCACCGCCGAGCCGGCGGGTCGGGCTTCGAGCTAGCGTCTCTGCCGTGACGCACCCCTTCCTCGACCGGTCCGAGCTTCGCGTACGGGTCCGGCGGGCCCTCGACGGGTTCCTGCGCCTGCGGCGCGACCGGCTCGTCGAGATCGAGCCCGAGGCGCTACAGCCCGTGGCCGACGCCATCGACGCGCTGGTGCTGGGGGGCGGCAAGCGGCTGCGGCCGGCGTTCGCGTACTGGGGGTATCGCGGGGCCGGGGGCGCCGACGCCGACGAGATCGTCGCGGCCGTGGCGGCGCTGGAGCTGGTGCAGGCCAGCGCGCTCATCCACGACGACGTGATGGACGGGTCGGAGACGCGGCGCGGGGAGCCGGCGGTGCACCGGCGGTTCGCGAACCTGCACCGGGCGAGCGGCTGGCGCGGGGACGGCGACGGGTTCGGCACGGCGGCGGCGATCCTGCTCGGGGACCTGTGCCTGGTCTGGTCGGACGAGATGCTGCACGCCAGCGGGGTCGACCCGGTGACCCTCGCCCGGGCACGGCCGGTGTTCGACGACATGCGCAGCGAGGTGACGATCGGGCAGTACCTCGACGTGCAGACGCAGGCCACGGGCGACACGTCGACGGCGCGGGCGAGCCTGGTGGCGCGGTTCAAGTCGGCGAAGTACACGATCGAGCAGCCGCTGGTGTTCGGCGCGGCGCTGGCCGGGGACGCGCCGCAGCTGGCCCGGGCGTATTCGGCGTTCGGGCTGCCGCTCGGCGAGGCGTTCCAGCTGCGCGACGACGTGCTCGGCGTGTTCGGCGACCCGGCGGTGACCGGCAAGCCGGCCGGGGACGACCTGCGCGAGGGCAAGCGCACCTACCTGATCGCGGCCGCCATCGAGAGCGCCGGGCACGGCGTGTTCGACGACCGCCTGGGCGACCCGGACCTGGACGAGCAGGGGGTGGCGCTGCTGCGCAGGACGATCGTGGACAGCGGGGCGCTGCACCGCACCGAGGAGCGGATCGCACAGCTGACCGAGGCGGCGCTGCGGGCGCTGAACGCCGCGGAGATCACGGACGAGGCCCGGGAGGTCCTGACGGGTCTGGCCCAGGCGGCGACCCAGCGCGCGGTCTGAGGTACGTCCACAGCGACAGCGTGCTGAGCACCAGGGCGAACCCGAAGGCGAGGTCCTCGACCGGGGCGTGCGCCAGGCGCACCCCGAGGATGGCCGACGGGCTGTAGAGCACGACGCCGCGGCCGGTGAGGATCCCGTTGGACAGCAGCTGAAAGGCGAACACGATCGGGTACGCGAGCCAGAACACGCGGCCGAGCACCAGGCGCGTGCGCAGCAGCGCCACATCGAGTACCACCGCCGAAACGACCCCGATGGCGGCGGCCGCCGTGTAGGTCATCGGCGGGACCAGCGCTGCAGCGTCTGCCGGGTCGCCTCGAAGCCCAGGATCGCGCACACCGGCACGACCAGGAAGAACAGCAGCTCCTCCAGAGGCAGGCCGCCGGGCAGGACGATCCCGGCGATCTGCCGCGGGTCGAAGGTCCAGTGCCCGGCGCGGATCGCCAGCAGGTCCCAGGCCACGAACACGGCCGCGACCGGCGCGACGGTCAGCACGAGCCGCCGCGCCTGCCGCAGTACACCCACCTTGAGCAGCGGCTCGAGCCAGAGCGCGCCGGCCAGGCAGCCGGCGAGCACCAGCAGGTAGGTCCAGCGCACCGTCAGAAGCCCAGCGCCTGGGCGCGCCGCTTGACCTCGGTGGCCCGGTTGCCGCGCAGCGCCTCGGCGGGGGTGCCGGGCAGCGACTCGTCGGCGGTGTAGAGCCACCGGAGGGCCTCGTCGTCGTTGTACCCAGCGTCGTACAACAACCTCAGCACGCCCGGAAGGTGCTTGAGCACGCTCGCTTCGGTGATGAAGTCCGCGGGGACGCGCAGCACGCCGCTCTCCCGGACGGCGATCAGGGAACGGTCGCGGACCAGCTGGTGCACCCGGTTGACCGGGATGCCCAGGCGCTCCGCCACATCGGGCATGGTCAGCCACTCGGCCGGGCCGACAGGTTGTTCGTTCACACCTGCAGATTAGTGCGCGGTACGTCATGAGGAAGGAACGGGCAGTGGGGCTCTGGCTCAGGGTCAACCGCGAGGTCTCCGGTGCCTGGCGCTCCCCGCGCGCTACGACATCTGCCGGCACGCGAACCGGCGGCGGGCCGCAGGTGCGCCGGTCCACTCCCCCGCATCCCCCGCAGCTCGTAGCGCTGCCGGAGGTGCCGGCGCCGCTGGAGCTGCCGGCGCAGCAGGCGACGGATCCGGAGAGCACCCCGACCCCGTCGCCGAGCGCGAGCCCCAGCGAGACCGCCAGCCCGTCACCCTCCGTGTCGAGCCCATCGCCATCGCCGTCGTGGGCAAAGCACCCGAAACGGGGACAAAACACCGATGACAACGCCGCGTCGGGGCAATCCGGCGACGGGCGCTGAGCTTTTGGTCGCACCAGCCGTACACTCGCAGCCAATGGATACCACGGTCGCCGATCCACTGCTCGGTGCGCTTGTCGACGGGCGCTACCGCGTTCGCTCGCGTGTCGCCAAGGGCGGCATGGCGACGGTCTACACCGCGCTCGACGAGCGGCTTGAGCGCACCGTCGCGCTGAAGATCATTCATCCGGCGCAGTCGCGTGACCCACAGTTCGTGGACCGGTTCACCGACGAGGCCAAGACCATCGCCCGGCTGACCCACCCCAACGTCGTCGCCGTGTACGACCAGGGCACATACCACGGCCTGCCGTATCTGGTGATGGAGTACGTGCGCGGCCGGACCCTGCGCGAGGTGCTCGCCGAGCGGCGCCGCCTGCAGCCGCAGGAGGCCCTCGCGATCATGGAGCAGATGCTCGCCGCGATCGCCGCCGCGCACCGGGCGGGCCTCGTGCACCGCGACGTCAAGCCGGAAAACGTGCTGGTCGCCGAGTCGCCGGGCGAGACGCACAACATCATCGACGGCGTCGTCAAGGTCGCCGACTTCGGCTTGGCCCGCGCAGTCGAGGCGAGCGCCGACGAGACCGGCTCGCAATTGATGGCCACCGTCGCCTACGTGGCCCCCGAGCTGGTCACCGACGGGCACGCGGACCCGCGCACCGACGTCTATTCGGCCGGCATCGTGCTGTTCGAGATGCTCACCGGCCGGGTGCCCTACGAGGCCGACCGCCCCGTCGAGGTGGCCTGGCAGCACGTGGACCGCGACGTGCCGTTCCCGTCGCGATACGTGCCCGGCCTGCCGCCGCAGGTCGACGACCTGGTGGCCCGCGCGACCCGCCGCGACCCGGGCGGCCGCCCGACCGACGCGGGCGCGATGCTCGCCGAGGTGCAGTCGGTCCGCGAGGACATCGGCACGGCGCTGGCCACCCGGGCCCGCCCGGTCGCGCCGCCGACCGTGGTGGTGCCACGGGTCGAGTCGGTGCCGCAGAGGTCGGTGCCGCAGACGTATCAGGCCACCCGGCGCCCCTCGTGGGCCCGGCTGCCCGCCTCCGCTCCCGCGCCGGCGGTCAACCGCCGGCACCGCACCGAACCGGGCCCCGGCGGCGGCCTGCAGGGGCTGCTCGAGCAGGTCAACGCCAACCCGCGCACCCGGCTGGCCGTGATCGCGGCGATGCTGACGTTCGGCCTGCTCGTCGCGGTCGGCGGCTACTGGTTCGGCGTGGGGCGGTACACCGAAGCCCCAGACCTGACCACGAAGACCAAGGAGCAGGCTGCCCATCTGGCCACCGTCGCCGGCTTCAAGGTGAAGTTCGCCGACCCGCAGTACGACACGAAGATCCCCAGGGATCAGGTCCTCTCCCAGGATCCGCCGCCCCGCGGGCGCATCCTCGACGGCGGCATGATCACGCTGACGCTGTCGCTGGGCCCCGAGGTATACAAGGTGCCCGACATCGCCGGCAAGGAGTGGGACCTCGCGCAGGTCGACCTGCAGGCGATGAAGCTGGTCGGCAACCGCGCGGAGCGGTTCGACGACGCCGTGCCGGTCGGCTACGTCGTCGACACCGACCCGAAGATCGGGACCCAGGTCCAGCCCGGGCAGACGATCACGGTGTACGTCAGCAAGGGCCCCAACCCGGTCAAGGTGCCCCTCGTGGTGGGCAAGCAGCTGGAGCAGGCCAAGTCGGACCTCGCCAAGGTGAAGATCACCCTCGGCAAGGTCGAGGAGGTCGACAGCGACAAGCCCAAGGGCGAGGTCGTCTCGCAGAGCATCGGCGACGGCAACAGCGTCGCCGACGGCATGGTCATGGACCTGCAGGTCTCCAAGGGCCCCGCGCAGATCCCGATGCCCGAGGTGCGCAACATGCCGCTCGACCAGGCGCGCGCCCAGCTCGAGGGCCTCGGCCTGGTCGTCGACTCGCAGGGCTTCGGCACCGTCCGCCAGCAAAACCCGCAGCCCAATACGCCGGTCGTCCCCGGCCAGCACGTATCGCTGTTCGCGTTCTTCTGATGCCTGACACCAGCATCGCCCCGGTCGGCGGGCACGCGCCCGCCGCCGGGGGCCTGGCCAAGGCCGCGCTGCGCTACGTCGGGCAGACGGAGGCGACGGCGGTCCAGGTGTACGTCTCCAATCCTCGCGGCTGGGCGCTGACCCCGGGCGACGCGAAGCAGGACGACGCGTTCCTCAAGGGCTGCGCGGACCACGGCGTGACGGCGTACATCCACGCGGCGCTGCTGGTCAACCTGGGCTCGCCGACCGAGGCGACCGTGGAGCGCTCGCTGGCCACGCTCGAACACGCGCTGCGCCGGGGCCGTGACATCGGGGCCCGGGGCGTGGTGTTCCACGCCGGCTCCGCGGTGGACGCCGAGCATGCCGAAAAAGCCTTCGCGACGGTACGCCGGGTGCTGCGCCCGCTCCTCGACCGCGCCGAACGGGAGGGCTGGCCGCCGCTGCTGGTCGAGCCAAGCGCGGGCGGCGGACGGTCGCTGGCCTCGCGGGTGGAGCACCTCGCCGAGTACCTGGCGGCCGTCGACCACCACCCCCTCCTCGGCGTCTGCTTCGACACCTGCCACGCCTGGGCCGCGGGCCACGACCTGGCCACGCCGGGCGGCATGACCGAAACGCTCGACGCCCTGGTCACCGCCGTCGGCCCGGACCGGCTGCGACTCATCCACGCCAACGACTCGAAGGACGCGTGCGGCTCGACCCGCGACCGCCACGAGTCGCTGGACAAGGGCACGATCGGCGCGGCCGCGTTCGCGGAGCTGCTCAGGCACCCGGCGGTCCGGGGCGTGCCGCTGATCGTGGAGACCCCGAGCGGCACGGACGCCGCGGACCATGCGGCGGACATCGCGCTACTCCGCGCCGCGGCGCAACAGGACTGACAACCCAGACCGCGCGAGCGCCTCAGGCGGCAGCGGATACATCAAGACGCTCCGCGTCCTGATGTATCCGATATTTCGTCATTCATCCCTATCCCGCTTGACATCGGCGTCCGTGACCAGAAGTCTTGCGCCGTGAATCTGCGCCGGCGCCCACCCACGCCGGGTGCGGCTCTCGTCCCCATTGCCCCCGAGGTGTCCGTGTGATGCGCCGCGACCTCGCGATCCTCGGCGCCGGCCTCGCGGTGTCGACCGCCGGTGACGCGGCCGCGCTCGTCGCGCTGCTGCTGCGGCTGGAGCCGCACGGCAGCGGCTGGGTGGCCGGGCTGCTGGCGGCGGAGCTGGTGCCGTACATCGTGCTGGCCCCGATCACCGGACGGATCGTGGACCGGTTCGAGACCCGGTCGGTGCTGCTCGTCGCGCTGGCCGGGCAGGCGCTGCTGTGCGTGCCGCTCGCGTTCGCCACGCAGCTGTGGGCGATCATCGCGCTGTTCGCCGGCGTCACCGCACTGTCCGCCTTCGTGCGCCCGGCCACGTCTGCGCTGGTGCCGGCCATCACGGGCGAGGAGGGGGCCGCCCGCGGGTACTCCATCCTGGCCACCGGCACCGGGCTGGGCTGGATCGCCGGGCCGGCCGCCGGCGGCCTGCTCTCGGGGGCGTTCGGCCCGACGGCCGCCGTACTGGTGGACGCCGCCACCTTCGCCGTGCTCACGCTGGCGTGCTCCACCCTCGCCGCCCGCCGCCGCCCGGCCGGCGCGACCGCTGCGAGCGCCTCGACGGTCGAGACGCCCGCACCGGTCGACGCGGACGTCGCGGACGCGCCGGGCAACTCGGGCAACTCGGACACCACAAGCGCGCCGCGGGCAGCGCCGGTGGCCGAGGGTGGGCTTCGGCTCATCTTCGCCGACCGGATCCTCCGCACGGCGCTGGTCGGCAGCGCGATCGCCATCGGCAGCGGGGTGATCGACAACGTGGCCGCGCCGTTCCGGTTCGTGGGGCAGTTGGGGACGAGCGACTCGGGCTACGGCCTATACCTCACGCTGTGGGGCGTCGGCGCGCTCCTCGGGGCCCAGATCCTGCCCCGCATCCGGATGAGCGACCACGCTGGCCTCGCGCTGGGCAACCTGCTGACCGGGGCCGGGATCGCGGGCATCGGGCTGGCCCCGAACCTGACGCTCGCGTTCGTCGCGTCCACGCTCGGCGGGCTGGGCAACGGCCTGGCGAACGTCTCGCAGAGCGCGCTGATCAGCGGGCGTACCCCGGCGGCCCAGCACGGGCGGGCCTTCGCGGCGGCCGGGGCCGTGATCCAGACCGCGATCGGCGTCGGTACCGCGGCGGCATCGCCCCTCGTCGCCCTCCTGCACGCCGACGGCGCGATGATCGCCGCGGGCGTGCTGACCTGCGCCACCTCCGCCATAGCGCTGACCATTTCCGGCACTATCACGAAAAATCCGGGCACGTCGTGACATCGAAGAAGTCGTGACATGCCCGGAAACAGCCGCCGAAATCGGAAACCCGGCCGCAGGGGCCGGGCTCCGGAGGACGGCCGGGCTCAGCGGGACAGCAGCGTCGGCAGGACCTTCACCGCGTGGTCGATGGCGTCCTCGGTCTGGTCCAGGTGCGTGACCAGGCGGACCAGGCGCCGGCCCAGCACCGACACCAGGATGCCGTGCTCGCGCGCCGCCGTGGCGAACGCCGGGCCGTCCATCGAGGCGCCGGTCAGGTCGAGCGGGACGATGTTGGTGCGGATGCGGGCCGGGTCGACGACGCCGGCCGGGGCCAGGGCCTCGGCGAGGCGGCGGGCGCGGTCGTGGTCCTCGGCCAGCCGCGCGATGTTGTTGCGCAGCGCGTAGAGCCCCGCCGCGGCCAGGATGCCCGCCTGGCGCATGCCGCCGCCCATCCGCTTGCGCAGCTTGCGCGCGGCGGCGATGCGCTCGGCCGAGCCGACGATCAGCGAGCCGACCGGCGCGCCCAGGCCCTTGGAGAGACAGACGGAGAGCGAGTCGAAGAGGCGGCCGTAGGTGGCCAGGGGCACGCCGTCGGCCACGTGGGCGTGCCAGATGCGGGCGCCGTCGCAGTGCAGGTGTACGCCCGTGTCGTCGGCGATCGCGCGGAGAGCCTGGAGGGTCGCCAGCGGCAGCACGGCGCCGCCCTGGCGGTTGTGGGTCTGCTCGACGGCGATCGCGCGGGTCGGGACGGCGACGAAGCCGTCGGGGCGGATCATGTCGGCAACGACGGCCGGGTCGAGGTCGGCGCCGGCGGACGGCCAGGTGCGCGTCGACACGCCGCCAATCGCCGCGGCCGCGCCGATCTCGTCGGTGACCACGTGCGCGGCCGCGTCGCAGAGCAGCTCCTCGCCGCGCGGCACGGCGAGCTGCAGCGCGATCTGGTTGGCCATCGTGCCGCTGGGCGCGAACAGGGCGGCCTCGTGGCCGAAGAGCCCGGCGACGTACTCCTGCAGCTCGTGCAGCGTCGGGTCCTCGTCGAACACGTCGTCGCCGACCTCGGCCGCGGCCATCGCCTCGCGCATGGCGGGCGACGGCCGGGTGAGGGTGTCGGACCTGAAGTCGATGACGACGTCAGCCACGCAGCATCTCCGCGACGAGGAACGCGAGCTCCAGCGACTGCTGGGTGTTGAGGCGCGGGTCGCAGGCGGTCTCGTAGCGGTCCGGCAGGTCCTCGTCGACGATGGCCTGCGCGCCGCCGAGGCACTCGGTGACATCCTCGCCGGTCAGCTCCACGTGCAGGCCGCCCGGGTGGGTCTCCAGCTCGCGGTGGACCTCGAAGTAGCCGAGGACCTCATCGACGATGCGGTCGAAGTGGCGGGTCTTGTACCCGTTGGACGACTCGTGCGTGTTGCCGTGCATCGGGTCGCACTGCCAGACGACCCGGCAGCCGGCGGCGGTGACCTTCTCCACGATGGGCGGCAGCGCGTCGCGGACCTTGGTGCTGCCCATCCGGGACACGAACGTGAGGCGGCCGGGGACGTTTTGCGGGTTGAGCCGCTCGAACAATTCCAGCGCCTGCTCCGGCGAGGTGGTCGGGCCGAGCTTGACGCCGATCGGGTTGGCGATGCGCGACATGAAGTCGACGTGCGCGCCGTCGAGCTGCCGGGTGCGCTCGCCGATCCACAGGAAGTGCCCGGAGAGCCCGTACGGCCGGCCGCCCGCGATGCGCACCAGCGGCCGCTCGTACTCCAGCGCGAGGGCCTCGTGCGAGCAGTACAGCGTGACGGTGCGCAGCGCCTCGTCGTCGGTGACGCCGCAGGCCTGCATGAAACGCAGCGCCCGGTCGATCTCGCGGGCGATCGCCTCGTAGCGCTGCCCGGCCGGCGAGGTCACCACGAACCCCTTGTTCCAGTCGTGCACGGCGTGCAGGTCGGCCATGCCGCCGCCGAGGTAGGCGCGCAGCATGTTCATCGCGCTGGAGGAGTTGGCGTAGGCCCGGACCATGCGCTGCGGATCGGCGACGCGCGCCTCCGGGTCCTGGTCGAGCGAGTTGATCATGTCGCCGCGGTAGGCGGGCAGGCCCAGCGAGTCGAGCGCGGACGAGCGCGGCTTGGTGAACTGGCCGGCGACCCGCCCGATCTTCACGACCGGCAGCGAGGCGCCATAGGTCAGCACGATCGCCATCTGCAGCAGCGTGCGGGCGTTGCCCAGGACGTGGGCCTCGGTGTTGTCGGCGAAGGTCTCGGCGCAGTCGCCACCCTGCAGCATGAACGCCTTGCCGTCGGCGACGAGGGCGAGGCGCTCGCGCAGCTGGTCGACCTCGTAGGGGGCGACGATCGGCGGTACGGAGGTCAGCAGCTGCCCGACCTCGTCGACGGCGGCCTGGTCGGGCCACGGCGGGGTCTGGGCCCGGGGCAGCGTGCGCCACCGGTCGAGGCCGAACTCGTCGTCATCCTGGTTGCCCGGGACGGCGACGCGGGAGATCTCCGGACCGGGGTAAGTGAAGTGGTGCCACTCCTGCCGCATGAGGCAAAGCGTACCGATCGGGATCGGCGGGCGGGCGATCGCCGTCCCGCCGATCCCGCGTGCTGGACTACATGTTGATCATGTGTCCGGCCAGCCCGTGGACGGCCTCCTTGACCGCCTCGCCCAGGGTCGGGTGGGCGTGAACGTTTCGCGCCACCTCGTGGACGGTGAGATCCCATTGCTGCGCCAGCGTGAGTTCGGGCAGCAGCTCGGTGACCTCGGGCCCGATGAGGTGGCCGCCCAGCAGCTCGCCGTACTTCGCGTCGCTGATCAGCTTCACGAACCCGGTCGGGTCGCCGAGGCCGTGCGCCTTGCCGTTGGCGGTGAACGGGAACTTCGCGACCTTGACGTCGAAGCCCTTCGCGCGGGCCTGCTCCTCGGTCCAGCCGAAGCTCGCGATCTGCGGCTGGCAGTACGTCGCCCGGGGGATCATGACGTAGTCGAGCTCCATCGTCTCGGCCCCGGCGATCGTCTCGGCGGCGACGATCCCCATCGACTCCGCCGCGTGCGCGAGCATGAGCTTGGCGGTGACGTCGCCGATCGCGTAGATGTGCGGGACGTTGGTGCGCAGCCGCCCGTCGACGTCGATCGCGCCGCGGTCGGTCAGCTTGACGCCGGTCTTCTCGAGGCCGTAGCCGTCCACCCGCGGCGCGAAGCCGATGGCCTGCAGGAGCTTGTCCGCCTCGAGCGTCTGCGACTGGCCATTCGAGGACACCGTCACGCGCACGCCCTGCCCGGTCTCCTCGACCGACTCGACGCGGGTCGAGGTCAAGACCGAAATGCCCAGCCTCTTGTACCGCTTGAGCAGCTCCGCCGACACCTCGGCGTCCTCCAGCGGCACCATCCGGTCCAGGAACTCGACGACGGTGACCTTGACCCCGTAGTTGTGCAGCACGTAGGCGAACTCCACGCCGATGGCGCCCGCCCCGGCGATGATGATCGAGGACGGCAGCTCCTCGGTGAGGATCTGCTCCTCGTACGTCACGACGCGCTCCGACAGCGTGGTGCCGGGCAGCAGCCGGGTCGTCGCCCCGGTGGCGATGATGCAGTTGGCGAAGGTGATGGTCTCGTCGCCGACCTGCAGCGTGTGGTCGTCGAGGAACGTGCCCTTGGTGTGGTACTGCCGGATCTCGTTCTTCTTCATCAGGTAGTGCACGCCCTTGACCCGCCCGTCGGCGACCTTCCGGCTGCGCTGGAAGGCGGCGGAGTAGTCGAACGTGACCTCGCCCTGGATGCCGAACGTCTTGGCCTCGGCGGTGAAGATGTGCGCCAGTTCGGCGTTGCGCAGCAGCGCCTTCGAGGGGATGCAGCCGACGTTGAGGCAGACGCCACCCCAGTACTTGTCCTCGACGATGGCGGTACGCAGGCCGAGCTGCGCCGATCGCACGGCGGCGGTGTAGCCACCCGGGCCGGCGCCCAGGACGACGACGTCGAAGTGTTCAGTCATAGCCAATCCTTGCGTTTGAAGGTGACGTACAGCCCCACTGACAGAAGCACGATGAGCACCGCCGAGACCAGGAACCCCCACTGCTTCTCATAACCCGGAAACGGCAGATTCTGCCCGTAGTAACCGGTAACAGCCGTCGGTACCGCGATGATGGCGGCCCAGCTGGTGACCTTCTTCATGATGCTGTTCTGCCGGTTGCCCTGCACCGCCAGGTTGGACTCCAGGATCGTGGCGGTGAAGTCGCGCAGGGACTCGGTGAACTCCGCCACACGCAGGACGTGGTCGTAGAGGTCGTGGTAGTACGGCAGCATCTCGTCGTCCACGAGGTGCTCGCGGGAGCGCATGAGGCCGTTGACCAGCTCGCGCATCGGCAGGACCACCTTGCGCAGCCGGTTGAGGCTCTTGCGCAGCCGGAAGCTGCGCCGCTGCACCTGCCGGATCGCCCGCGGCGTCTCCTCGAACAGGTGCTCCTCCAGCGCCTCCAGGGCCTCGTCGAGCTGCCGCACCGCGTCGAACTGCCCGTCGACGACGACGTCGAGCAGCCCGTGCGCCAGGTAGCCGACCCCGTGCCCGGCCAGGTCCTCGGTGGCGTCCCAGCGCTCGACCACGGCGTCCATGTCGAAGTCGGCGGCGTGCACGGTGATCAGGGCCCGCTCGGTGACGAACGCCGACACCTCGTGGACGTCCAGGTCGCCGCCCGACCGGTCGAAGCCGATGGCGTAGGCGTTGAAGAACACGTGCGCCGCGTAGTGGCTGAGCTTGGGCCGCTCGTGCGGCGAGGACGCGTCCTCGATCGCCAGGCGGTGCAGCCCGAACTCCTCCTGGACCCGCTCGTAGTCTTTCCGGTCCGGGTCCGTCAGGTCCAGCCACACCACCGTGTCCGGGTCCTTGAGGTGCTCCGATATGTCGTCGAGCGGAAAGTCCTCGGCTTCCAGCCGCCCGTCCCGGTAGAGCCGCGTTCGCGCCATACCGCCCATCAAAGCAGAACCAGGCCCCGCCGGCCGGTTTCGCGCAGCCGGATCCACAGTGGACCGTCGGCGGCGGCTCCTCGCACCCCGAGCGACCGCGTCGCGCCTGAGGGAAATGGCGGGCCGCCGGGGTAAGACTGGCCACATGGAACCGCTCATCATCGTCGACGGCGCGAACGTGGTCGGCTCGGTGCCGGACGGCTGGTGGCGCGACCGCGCGGGGGCGGCGGCCCGGCTGCGCGACGCCCTGGCCGACCGCGACCGATCCGCCCTCCCCGGAGACGTCACCCTGGTGGTGGAGGGCGCCGCCCGCGGGGTGCCGCCGGTCGACGGCGTGCCCGTCGAGGCGGCGCCGCAATCCGGCGACGATCACATTGTCGCGCTCGTGCGCGACAATGTGGGTCACCGGCCCGTCATCGTGGTGACATCCGACCGACTCCTGCGGCAGCGGGTGACGCAGCTGGGGGCGAGTATTGTCAGCCCGGGAGAGCTTCGCGCCGCCATCCCATATGGTGGGAGACGCGACTCTATCTAGCAGATAGGATTTACGGGCGATGTCTGCGCTGCATGCGCGGGTAGTGATGTAACAACATGAGGCGATCTTCCACAATGTGGGAAGCGATTGACCGCAACGACAAGCTCACCGAAAGTTATCTGGGGACCGGTCCCGTGAATTGCCGGTGAATACCACCCCAAAACGTCTGACCAATTAGTGTCGATCTATTCTGTGCGGCACGTAACACGACTTCGCTTCATGTGACATTCCTGGTAAGGTCGATGCCATGTGCCCTGAGGTGCTGCTAGATCCAATGTGGATATCCCGCCGAGAGCACCATTTCGACGGCCTTTGTCGAGTGACCCCCGGTTGAAATCGGCGTTCATTCAGAAGGTTTTCGAGAGGATTAGAAATGGCCGTTTCGGTCGCCGGCGCGCCAGACGTCGCAAGCTCCGTGGTCACCATCACCGTCCAAATCACGCTCAACGGCGAGGAGCTCCCACCGGAGGCATCCCGCCTGCTCAGCGACCTTGAGGCCCTCGCCGCCAGCCAGGCCACCCAGCAGATCCAGCGCAACGCACCGCTTCCGCGCACCGGCTCCGCACCGGCGACCCAAGTCCGCGCCCTGCGCCTCGTGGAGGCCGCGCCGGGCACCTCCGCAGCCGCGGAGACGACGCCCGAGGCGCCCGCCCCGGCCGACGCGAAGGCCAGGCGCATCGGCCGCGCCGCGCCCGACGCGCCCTCGCTCTACCTGTGCACCGGGTCCCGCCTGGTCCTGCAGGACGGCGCGCCGGTGCAGCTGACCCGCCGGGAGTACGACCTCTTCCTCTTCCTGTGCGAGCACCCGCGCCGCGTGTTCAGCCGGGCGCAGCTGCTGCGCCAGGTGTGGGGCTACGACATGGTCGGCACCGAGCGCACGGTCGACGTCCACGTCCGCCGCCTGCGGGTGAAGCTGGGCGACGCCGCACGCATCATCGCCACCGTGCGCGGCGTCGGCTACCGTCTCGACGACGACGCCGCCGTCCAGGTCGTGGTCCGCGAGGACTGACCTCGCGAGCACGATCTCGACCGGGGCCGGCATCCTGCTGCTGGTCGATCTCCTGGGGTCTGGCTCCCGTCGATCATCACCATCTTCGAGCACGGCGGCCAGCCGCAGCTGTACACCGCGCCCCCGAAAAGGAAGCGGGGCGCTGCTGCGTCACAGGGCGGCGAGGTGCGCGAGCATCGCCTGGTTGGCCTCCCAGCCGTCGGGGAAGCGCACCGGCACGTTGAGATGGACCGGCTCGGCGGACGGGTGCGTGTCCAGCAGCTCCGCGATCCCGGCCCGGGCCACGACCACGCACGCGTGGCGGTGCCGCGACGCGAGCACGCACAGGCGGCCGGCCTCCAGGTGGAACGCGCTCGCGTCGCGGCGGCCGGAGAGCGGGTGCAGGATCACCGTCACGTCGTACTCGCGGCCCTGCAGGCGGTTCGCGGTGTCGACGGTGACGTCGGCGGCGACGGTGTCGGCCAGGGCCTGGCGGATCGCGGCGACCTGGTCACGGTGCGCCGCGCCCACCGCGACCCGGTCGGCGGTCACCGGGCGGCCGTCGGGGGCGTGCTCGGAGTACGCGATCGGGCCGCGCCGCAGCAGGCTCACCACGATCTCGGCGATCGCGGCCACGGCCTCCCGGTCGGTGCGCACGGTGTGCCGGGCCGGCAGCTCGTGCAGGGCCCAGCCGGTGCGCCGGGCGGTCTCCAGCGTGGCCGCGACGTGCGGGTCGCCGCCGATGGCGCGCACGGAGTACTCGAGGCTGCGGTCGGCCGGCCGGGTCCCGGCCTCGAACGGGGTGAACGGGTAGAAGGCGGCGGAGACCACGGACGCGGCCGAGGGCGGCAGCCGCCAGGACACCGGCAGGCGGTGCACGGGCAGGTCGGGGTTGTGCCGCAGCAGTACCGCCACGGCGCTCTGCATCGGGTCCCAGGACAGGCCGGCCCAGCGCTCGACGGCGACGACGGAGAACGGGTCGAGCTGCCCGGGGTCGCCGACGAACAGGCCGCGGGAGAAGCGGCCGGCCACGCGCAGGAGCATGTCGGAGCGCATCTGGTACGCCTCGTCGACGATCGCCCGCTCCCACGTGCCGTCGGTGACGGTCGCCCACTTCGCGGCGGTGCCGATGACGACGGCGCTGTTCTGCACGTCCGAGACGGCGCCGCTGACGGTGACCGAGCCGTGCTTGATGACGCGCTGCGCCGGCACGTACGTCGAGGCCGACAGGCGCCCGATCTCCAGGCCGGGCGCGGCGCCGGCGAGGCGGTCGATGAGGTCGTCCACCTGCTCGTTGGTCTGCGCGACCACCATGAGCCGCTCGCCGGCCTCGGCCATGGTGCGGGCGGCGCGCACCACGAGGGTCGACTTGCCGGCGCCGGGCGGCGAGTCGACCACCACCCCGCGGCCGGCGGAGGACCCGAAGTCGTCGAGGATCTCCTCAATCACGGTCATGCCGGAACCTCCGCTTCGCTCCGGCTGCGGCACGACTTGGACCTGAGCCCATGATGACCGGCCCCTACGCTTCGCTCCGGACCGGTCATGACCAGTCCTCCGCGGCGTCGGAGTCGGTCGGCTGGTAGTCCGGCGGCGGGCCGCCGTGGGTCCAGGGCGTGTCCTCGCGGCTCGGGAACCGGCCCGGCGGCTGGTAGGCGTCGCTGACCGGGCCGTACGTCACCAGCTCCCCCACCTCCGGCACCGAGCCCGGCGCCGGCTGCTTCGTCGAGCGGCCCATACCCTTGCTGAGCTCGAGGACGACGTCGACGGACGAGACCGAGACCACCATCGCCTGCTGGGCCAGCCGGGCCGGCGAGACGAGCAGCGCGCCCGGCTCCAGGCGCACCGGGTCGTCGGTCTGCACGGTGATGTGCGGGCGCAGCGCGGCCTTCTTGCCCGACGTGTCGACCCGGTTCGGCGAGGCCGCCACGACGGTACCGGTGAATGCCTCCCCGGAGAGCCGGAACTCGGCCATGATCAGCGGGTCGTCGAGGGCTCGCTGCGCCTCGTAGCGGGCCTGCTCGCGCTCGAGCCGGTCGAGGCGCCCGGCCGCGGCGACGGCGCTGTCGCGCCGCGGCTGGGGCAGCGCGGTGCCTTCGGCCAGCGACATGTGGTACACCGTGAACACATCGCGATCGACCGCCCACCGCCCCTCGACGGAGGCGCCCGGCGGGCGGGCCCGCAGCAGGTCCACGGCCCGCCACATGAGTCGCCACGTCGGCTCCACCTGCTCCTGCAGGGCGGCGGTGAGCGCGGACAGGGCGCGACTCTGCGCCTGCGGGTCGGCGGCGCGCGCGCAGGCGGCCAGGGCCGGGGCCAGCACCTCGTTGTCGAACGTCGGGTCGGTGCTCGGCCCGGCCGGCGGCCAGCGCAGCGGGTCCTCGGCCAGCGCCGCAGCGGCCGCGCCGTCGAGGCCGGCGGGCGGGTCGATCCAGCCGAGCAGCGCGGCGAGGTTGGCGTCCTCCAGGCCGCTCTGCCCGGTCGCCCAGTGCTCGCCGAGCACCTCGGTCACCGCCAGCAGCATGGCCGAGCCGGGGTGGTCGGCGCGCTCGCGCAGGAACGTGAGCCACTGGCCGAGCAGCGGGACGGTGCGGTGCACCGGGTGCGGGCCGTACGGGCGGCGGAAGCGCGTCGAGCGGCCGAGCAGCCGGACGAAGTCGATCCCGCCGCGGTTGGGCACCAGCACCTGCGGGGCGTCGGCGTAGCGGACCTTCGAGGTGTGGCCGGCGTCCAGCGAGCGGGAGAAGCCGTCGAGGTACGTCAGGACGACCCGCGCCAGCTGCGCCACGAACTCGAAGCGCTGGGTGCGGTCGCGCGGGTTGGCCACCACGAGCACGCGGCCGGCATCGGGGCCGGTGCCGACCATGGCGGCCAGCGGCGCGGCGGCCTCGCCGGCCAGCGCCAGGGGTACCAGCACCAGGGGCGTCTGCGCGATGTGCGTGTGCCGCACCGTGGTCAGCGGCTGCGCGCGCCCCGACTCGACGGCCTCCGCCCGCGCCAGCGCGGTGAGGATGCTCACGCAGAACGCCCGGTCTGGCTCGGTGTGAGCTCCGCGGAAAGGCACTCGGTGCGCAGCCGGTGCGCCAAGCGCAGCAGGCCGGCGATCTCCTCCTGGCCCGCGCCGGGGGTGAGCGTGCCGCGGGCCAGGCCGAGCACGGTGGAGACACCCTCGACGCCGCCGAGGTCGTCGCGGATGGAGCGGCCCAGCGCCGAGGTGGAGCCGGCCGCCTCGCCGCGGCAGAAGAACGCCATCTCGCAGGAGCCGAGGCAATCCGGGGTGTACCGCGCGTCGATGGCGCTGACGGCCTTGTGCAGCTCGTCCGGCGGGCGGGTGGCCACATGTTCGGCGTCGTAGGCAAGGTCGAAGGAGAGCCCGGTGGGCAGCGCGTCGAGGATCTTGTCGAGCCGGGTGAGCCGGGACAGCTGGCGCTGCAGCACGGTCAGCTGCTTGCGCACGTCGACCAGGGTGGCGGTGGGCCGGTTGGCGAAGTTCTCCGGGCAGACGAGCACCACGTTGTGCGACACGCTTTCCGGCGGGTACCCGAGCTCGCCGAGCAGCTCGCGCATCGCCAGCACGTAGACGGCCGACTGCTTGGCCGCCGCGGCCGCCTTGCCCGGGTCGGCCTGCTCGTCGATCACGGCGAACGACTTGATCTCGACCACGTGGAAGCGGCCGCCGACCCGGAACGCGATGAGGTCGGGCTCCAGGTACGCGTAGTAGCCGGCGATGTCCAGCCGCAGCATCGGGTGGTCGAACAGCGTGCCGGCGTCGTCGCGCTCCGCGGCGGCGCGCGCGAGCAGGCTGCGGGTGCGGGCGTAGCGCACCTCGCGGCTGGCGTTGCCGCCGACGTTGGACAGGTCGTCGTACGCCACCTCGGGGATCGCCAGGCCGAGCCGCTCGCGCAGCAGCTGCAGCAGCTCCGCCGCGCCGTCGGCCTTGACCTGCGCCTCGAACGCGTTGCCGCGCGCGATCGCGAACCGGGACTGGCCGAAGGCGGCGGGGAAGCCCAGCTGCCCCGCGACGGCGCCCTTGTTCACCCCGGCCGCGTCCATCAGCCCCCGCCGGCCGCAGCCGGGGTTGTTGGTGAGCGCGGCGATGGTACGGGCGTTGTGGTTGCGCGGCGCCACGGTGCCGCGGATGCGGTCCAGCCGGTCTACCAGTGCGTCCATAGGGTTCGCCATCTCTGGGAAATCATTTCGGGGAAGTGGTGGTTCTAGCTCGCGGTTCTGCGCAGTCGCTGCAGCCGGGCGCCGAACAGCGCCTCGGCGCCGTCGAGCCGTTCGTGCGCGCGGGAGGCCGCCGCGGCGCGGTCCGCGGCATCGGCCTCGAGGTGCACGTCGAGCTCGGCCCGGGCCCGGCCGGCCACGGTCTCGGGGTCGGCCCCGGCGCCGCCGGCCGACGCGCCCGGGATGCCGGCGGCGAACCGCCACAGCAGCCGGCGGGCATCGTGCGCGTCGCCGGGCAGCTGCGCCACCCGCTCGGCCACCTTGATCGCGCCGACGAGGAAGTCGACCCGGGCGCTGAGCGGCCCCACCACGCGGGTCTCCAGTGGCCAGGTGGAGATCGCCAGGAGCCCGCGCGCCGGGGCGAGCAGGTCGGCGGTGAGCGCCGGGCACAGGTAGTACGGCCGGCCGTACGGGGCGACCTTGAAGGAGCGCTCCTCGTCGCGGCGCAGGCTGGTCAGCCGGGCGGCGACGAGCTCGCCCGGGAAGAAGGCGTCGTGTACGGCGATGATGAGCTTCGGCGCCGCCGGCACGGTCAGCAGCGTCAGCGCGTGGTGCACCTGCTCGCGGATGGAGAGCATCGGCGGCGCGGGATTCTGCCGCGGCACCACCGGCGCCCGCTCCTCCAGCTCGGCGAGCGCGGCGTCCCACGCGTGCTCGGCCCGGCGCAGCTCCGCGCGCAGCGTCCTGGCCTGTGCCCGATCCCCCGTGGTGGCCGCGCGGCGCAGGTCGCCGCGCAGCCGGTCGATCCGCCGCTCGAGCAGCTCGATCTGCTCGTTAGGGGCCGAGATCGATTCGGACACGAACGGCACGGTAGCCGGTTCCAGCAAGTTCCAGCAAAGACCAGTGTCGGCGTGTCGCGCTTGCTTTTTCCGACCTTTCGACGGTCATGCGGGCACGGGCTCGGGCTGCTCCTCCAGCCGCGACGGCGCCGGGGCCCGCGCGGGCACGGGTACCAGCTGTGGCCTGCGCCGCGCCGCGAGGTCCTCGACCCAGCCGAGGCCGAGCACCACCAGCGCGACCAGGGCGGCGACCAGGGCGAGCTGGACGAAGTCGTGATACCCGCCGACGAGGGTGATGCCGAACCAGACGCCGACCATGCGCACGAACGTGATGGCCGCCTCGTGCCAGAGGTAGATCGTCAGCGCCCGCCGGTTGACCGCCTCGACCAAGGGCTGGGCCGCGCCGAGCGACATCGCCGCGGGCGCCAAGTTCAGCATGATCAGCAGGAAGGCGGTCGACCACAGCGTGTCGGCGACCGGGGCGTCGTTCATGTCGTACCCGCGCGGCCCGGGCTCGTGGAGCAGCATGGCGAGCCCGATGCCGCCCATCACCAGGCACAGTGGCCAGAGGACCTTCTTGGAGATGCGCTGCAGGGTGCCGTCGTGGTGGGCGAAGCCGAGCATCCAGGCGGGGACGTACATGAAGAAGTCCCGGACGGTACCGCCGGTGCCGTGACCGGTCTCCCAGAGCACGACGAGCACGGTGAACGGCACCAGCAGGCTGGGGATCGGCCAGCGGCGGAACAGCCACAGCAGGGCCGGCGAGGCGATGATGAACCACAGGTACGACCGGATGTACCAGATCTGGCTGAACCAGAACCCGCCGCGCTCGGAGGTCGGCGGGTCGTCGAGCGGGAGGAACCACAGCAGTGTCCGCCAGCCATGTTGCATACCGCCCCACAGCGACATGAGCACCACGGCAAAGGCCCCGAGGACCCAGAACGGTATGACGATGCGGCGCATCCGCCGGCCTATCGCCTTGACGCCCGAGCGGTCGAGCGAGGCGGCCATCAGAGAGCCGCCGAGCGCGAACATCAGCCCCATGGCAGGGAAGGCAATGGTCAGCCACGCGAATCCGAGGGTGTGGTAAGTGACCACGCGGATGATCGCGACGGCTCGCAGGAGGTCTACGTACCGGTTCCGCATCCCCTACAGATTGCCCTGTAACCCTTAGGGGGAACCTTCGTTCACCTCAAAATTCGCTGTGTTTATTCTCAAAGATCATAGGGTGGCAGGCCCGTCACCGAGTGGGAAATCGAAATGGTTCACCTATTTCTCACCCTCTGTCAGCGCCTCGTAGCGCAACAGCCAGGGCCTCGAAGCCGAACCCTCCCTCGTGCGGGACCCCGTTGATGAAGAACGCCGGGGTGCCCGCGACCCCGCTGGCCCGCCCGCTGTCCATATCGCGCTCCACCCGCTCGTGGTGCGCGCGGGTCCCGCCCGCGCCGGGCAGGCCGAACTGTTCGGCGTACCGCGCCAGATCGACGTCCTCGAGGCTGTCCTGGTGGGTAAGCAGCAGCGCGTGCATGCCCCAGAACGCTCCGGCGTCGGCGGCGGCCTCGGCCAGCAGCGCGGCCGACATCGCCCGGGGGTAGACGTCCACCAGCGGGAAGTGCCGGAACGCGAAGCGCAAGGTGTCGCCGAAGTGCAGCTGGATGCGCTCCACCACGCCGAACGCCCGGCCGGTGTCCGGGCAGGCGTAGTCGCCGTACTCCACGAGGGTGAGCGGCGCGCCGGACGGCCCTTGGACATGGTCGTCGCCGGTGAGCTGTCGGCTGAGATGCGCGCTCATGCCGTCACCTCCGCTTCGCTCCGGCAGCGGCATGAGCTACACCTGCGTCCCCGGTGAGCGGCCACTCCGCTCCGCTCCGTACCGCCCACGCCGTCACCTCCGCTCCGCTCCGGCAGCGGCATGAGCTACACCTGCGCCCCTGGTGAGCGGCCACTCCGCTCCGCTCCGTACCGCTCATGCGGGCATGGTGCCCATTCCGCACCGGATGACGCATGCGGCCCATGTGACCCCTCGGGCCCGGATGGCGCATGCGGCCCTCAGGGTTTCCCCTAAGGGCCGCACGGCTTTCCGACAGGTCAGTCCAGCAGCTCCGTCACCGTGCCGGCGCCGACGGTACGGCCGCCCTCACGGATCGCGAAGCCGAGCCCGACGTCCATCGCGATCGGCTTGCCGAGCTCGACGGTCAGGTCGACCGTGTCGCCGGGCATCACCATCGTGACGTCGCCGAGGTCCACCGACCCCATCACGTCCGTGGTACGGAAGTAGAACTGCGGCCGGTAGTTGGCGAAGAACGGCGTGTGCCGGCCGCCCTCCTTCGTCGTCAGCGCGTACACGTGGGCCTTGAACCGCCGGTGCGGTGCGACCGAGCCGGGCAGCGCGACCACCTGACCCCGCTGCACCTCGCCCCGGCGGATGCCGCGCAGCAGCAGGGCCGCGTTGTCGCCCGCCTGGGCGGTGTCGAGCTGCTTGCCGAACATCTCCATCCCGGTGACCACGCTGGACTGGGTGGGACCCAGCCCGATCACCTCGACGGGTGTGTTGAGCACGAGCGTGCCGCGCTCGACCGACCCGGTGACGACGGTCCCGCGCCCGGTGATCGTGAGCACGCTCTCGATCGGCATCAGGAACGGCTCGCCGGTCACCCGCTCGGGCAGCGGCACATACTCGTCGACGGCGTCGAGCAGGTCGGCGATCGACTGCACCCAGGCCGGCTCGCCGGCGAGGGCCTTGAGCGCGGAGACCCGCACGACGGGAATCTCGTCACCGGGGAACCCGTACTCGCTCAGCAGCTCCCGCACCTCGAGCTCGACCAGGTCCAGCAGCTCGGCGTCGTCGACCGCGTCGGCCTTGTTCATGGCCACGACGAGGTACGGGACCCCGATCCGCCGCGCCAGCAGCACGTGCTCGCGCGTCTGCGGCATGACCCCGTCCACGGCGCTGACGACGAGGATCGCCCCGTCCACCTGCGCCGCCCCGGTGATCATGTTCTTGACGTAGTCCGCGTGCCCGGGCATGTCGACGTGCGCGTAGTGCCGCGCCGCCGTCTCGTACTCGACATGCGCGATGTTGATGGTGATGCCCCGGGTGATCTCCTCCGGCGCCCGGTCGATCCCCTCGAACGAGGTGTACCGGTTGACCGTCGGGTACCGCTCCGCGAGCACCTTGGTGATGGCGGCGGTCAGGGTCGTCTTGCCGTGGTCGACGTGACCCATCGTGCCGATGTTGAGATGAGGCTTGTTCCTCGTGAACGCCTGCTTGGACATCTGACACTCCACAGTGGATTTGTGGCTGGATGCGCAGAACCCTCTGGCGAGCCGGGCCCCGGTCGTGGTGTGCACGGGCGGGCGTCCGGCTCGGCCGGCTCACCCTCCTCCGTCGGTTCCGCAGGATGCTGCGGGAGGAGGGTCAGCGTCGCAGGCCGGCCTCTAGCGCCGCGTCTAGCGCTGAAGGCGCCCAGGCGACCGCCGAGCCGGCCAGGTGGCCGTGCTCCAGAAGGGCGGTCGTCGCGATCACGATCGGAAAGGTAGCGCGCCCCCGGAGTCACCCGCAACGCATTTATGAGTGACGTTGCTAACATACCCCCCCGGGGTATACAGTGCGGGCGTTTTACCCGGATAATTACGGCGCTGGCGCGCTGCATTTATCCGACATTTCGTATTTGTCCGGGTCCTGCGCTGCACTGGTCGTTCGACATGATCACGGAGTGAACATGTCCACGGAGCAGCACTTCCACTCCGCGATCACGGAAAAAGACGGCGATCAGCGAGGCGGCGGAAGGCGCAGCGCGATCGTGGGGGCGTCGGCCATCACCGAGTTCGGGGCGCCGCCCGTGGGGGCGTCCGAGGGCGGCCGGTCGGCGCGGCCCACCGTGATCTCCGGGTAGATCTCGACCTCGTCCCACTCGCCCATCGCCTTGGGCTCGCCGCGGTTGAGCTCGATCTCCCGTGGCGCGACCGTCGGGCCGGTGCGGGCCAGCACCGCGGCGCCGTTCGTGCTCACGTCGGTGACCAGCAGCATGCCGTCGCGCAGTTCGAAGCGGAGATGGTTGCGGCTCACCCGGCGGCTCGACTCGTCGTCCAGCCAGTTGCCGATCGTCACGCCGTTGGGGTCCTCGGGGGCGCGGCCCAGCACGACCGGGCGCACGCCGGTCACCGGGAACCGGGTACGCACCGTGCCGTTGATGCGCACCACGAGCATCGTGGCCGGCGGGCGCGGGCCGGTGTCGAGCAGGCGGTCGCCGTGCCGCGGGCAGATCGGGGCGCCGCTGGGCAGCGCGGGCGGGGCCTGGCCGGCGCCGGCGGCCGGTGGGCGGCCGAGCACCGGGCAGTCGGCCGCGGGGCAGCGCCAGTACCGCGAGAGCACCGGATGCGGCCGCGGCGTCGCGCCGGTCGCGGGGGCCAGCACGAGCTCCATGCCGCCCGGGGCGCCGGTCGTGAGGTACACCGGGCCGGGGTGCCCAGGCAGCGGCGAGCGGGTGACCACCGGGACGCCGGTGAGATGCGCGACCTCGCGGACCCGGGCGTTGACGCGGGCGCCCGGGGGCAGCATCTCGATCAGCCCGTCGTCGGACCAGCGGCGCAGGACCATGCGCTCGTTGGACGTGAAGTCGGTGTCGGACATCGCGCCACGCTCGGCGATCGCGTAGAGGCCCACGTTGCCGTCGCCGAGCCGGCGGCTCAGCGCGTCGATGAACTGCCCGAGGCGCAGCAGCGCGGCCGGGCGGCCGCCGTCGAGGTCGACGCTGCGCGCCGCCTCCACCAGGTCGATGACGCCGCCCACGGCGAGCGGGTCGACGGTCAGTCGCCGTTCGATCGCGTCCAGTGCTCGGCTCGTTTCGAATCGCACCGGAACATTCTGCATCAGTTCCGGCCGTGTGCCGCAAAGCCGCCGCCGACCACCTCTACGGTCGGCGGCGGGCCTTACGCCGCGGCCCCGGCGAACCTCGGGGGGAGGCTGGGGAAGCCACCGGGTGCGGTACACACGACGGGGGGCACGGGGGGTTGCCGAATGCGTCGTGCGTATCCATCAGCTGACTGTTGGTAATGAATGTAGATCACTGCCCGGAGAGCTCAACAGCGATGAATGCCTGAATGAACACGGCTTCACCCGCCGCACAGCTTGGCGACCTCCGCGAGGCGATGCGCGTCAATGCCGTCGCGCTGTTCGACGGCGAGGGGGTGGTCGGTCGGCTCCAGCTCGACAAGTGGCCGACGGCCCGGTTCCCGAGTATGCACCCGGGTCTTGAGCTGGAGCGTGTCGGGGTACCCGGGGATGTTGTTGGACAGCCAGCCGAAGTAGGGCTTCTCCTCCACGCGCGCCGGGTCGTCCCACAACTGGACCGCGCGCTCGAAGTTCGCCGGGCTCAGGCTGACCCAGATGTTGTACGTCAGATACTCGTCGCTACCGCGCACCGGGATGTCGACGAGTCCCCTGATGAAGAAGTGCAGCTCCTCCAGCTCCGGAGCGTCGATGCAGCACAGCTCCTCTTCGAGGAACGATTCGCCGCCCGACTCCGGCGCACCCCAGTAGTCGGGTGCGGAGAACGCCCACACCGTCGGCACGTCGCCGAGCTCCGCGCCGCAGCACGCACAGAGAACAGTCACCGCGGCATGGTAGACCCGCCGAACGCCACAGTCGCCCCCCAGGCGTCCGCGAGCGGTACGCGAAGCGCCAGCAGGCGCCCGCGAGGGGGACGCAGGGCGCACAGCGCAACCAAAAGTGCCCGCGAAGCGGGCATGGGGGGCTCCGGGGTGGGAACCCCCCGGCAGCGCCCGAGCGAAGCGGGCGCCAGGCCAGAAACAGCCCCCTCAGCTCTGCGCGGCCAGCTCCCGTGCTCGGTCGCGGGCGGCCTCCAGGGCGGCCAGCAGCGCGGCGCGCACGCCGTGGTTCTCCAGCTCGCGGATGGCGTTGATGGTGGTGCCGGCCGGCGACGTCACCGCCTCGCGCAGCTTGACCGGGTGTTCGCCGGACTCGCGCAGCATCACCGCCGAGCCGATCGCGGTCTGCACGATGAGGTCGTGCGCGACCTGGCGGGGCAGGCCGAGCAGGATGCCGGCGTCGGTCATCGCCTCGACCAGGAAGTAGAAGTATGCCGGGCCGGAGCCCGACAGCGCGGTCACCGCGTCCTGCTGCGACTCGGGCACGCGGATCGTGCGGCCCAATGGCCGGAACATCTCCTCGGCCAGCCCCAGGTGCTCGGCCGTGGCGTGCGAGCCGGCCGAGATCGCCGTCATCGCCTCGTCGACGAGCGCCGGCGTATTGGTCATGACCCGCACGACCGGGGTGCCCTCGGGCAGGTGCTTGGCGAAGAACGAGGTCGGCAGGCCGGCGCACATCGACAGGACGAGCTTGCCCTTGGGCATCTTGGGGCCGATGTCGGCGAGCAGGGTGCCGGCGTCCTGCGGCTTCACCGCGATCGTGACCACGTCGGCCTCCAGCAGCGCGGTCTCGTTGTCGACGACCCGGATGCCGTAGCGCTGGGTCAGCTCCTCGGCCCGCTCCGGCCGCCGGGCGGTGGCGATGAGCCGGTCGGCGGACCAGCCGGCCCGCAGCAGGCCGGACAGCAGGACCTCGCCGAGCTTGCCGGCGCCGAAGACCGCGATGGTGCGCAACGGGACTCCCCAGGAGCGGCCTGGGGCCACCGGAGGCGGCCCCAGGCGTACGAGATATGGAATGGATCAGGAGCCGAAGAAGACCTCGGCCTCGGTGTAACGCTCGACCGGGACGGTCTTGAGCTCGCGGGTGGCGTCGGCGAGCGGGACGCGCACGATGTCGGTCGACTTGAGCGCGACCATCTTGCCGAAGTCGCCCTCGTGCACGGCGTCGATCGCGTGCAGGCCGAAGCGGGTGGCGAGGACCCGGTCGAAGGCGGTCGGCGTGCCGCCGCGCTGGATGTGGCCGAGCACGACGGTGCGGGCCTCCTTGCCGGTCTTGGCCTCCAGCTGCTCGGCAAGCCACTGGCCGATGCCGCCGAGGCGGACGTGGCCGAACGCGTCGAGCTCCTGGTTGTGCAGCACCATCTGGCCGTCGAGCGGCTGGGCGCCCTCGGCGACGACGACGATCGGGCTGTACTGCGTCTGGAACCGCTTCTCGACGTAGCCGGCGACCTGGTCGACGTCGAACTGCCGCTCGGGCAGGAGGATCACGTTGGCGCCACCGGCGAGGCCGGCGTGCAGGGCGATCCAGCCCGCGTGGCGGCCCATGACCTCGACCACGAGGGTGCGGTGGTGCGACTCGGCGGTCGTGTGCAGCCGGTCGATCGCCTCCATGGCGATGTTGACGGCGGTGTCGAAGCCGAACGTGTAGTCGGTCGCCCCGAGGTCGTTGTCGATCGTCTTCGGCACGCCGACGACGTTGACGCCCAGGTCGGTCAGCTTGCTGGCGACGCCGAGGGTGTCCTCGCCGCCGATCGCGACGAGCGCGTCGACGCCCAGGTCGGCCAGGTTCGACTTGATCTTCTCGACGCCACCGTCGATCTTGAACGGGTTGGTGCGGGACGACCCGAGGATCGTGCCTCCGCGCGGCAGGATGCCGCGGACCTGGGCGATGCCCAGCTCGCGCGTGATGCCCTCGAGGGGGCCGCGCCAACCGTCACGGAAGCCCACGAACTCGTGGCCGTAGGTGGAGATCCCCTTGCGGACCACGGCACGGATGACCGCGTTGAGGCCGGGGCAGTCGCCGCCCCCGGTCAGTACGCCGATACGCATGCTTGATCTTGCCTTCCTGGTTGCGTGCTCGACCGGCCGTACGGGCACGGTCGAGCCCGAGGTACCCGCTGGCGACGCTGCCGATTCACAGCGCACTGTAGTCGCTCCGGCTGAACGCTCAGCAGTCGTCCCCGCGAATCCCGAACTTCTTCGCCGACTCATGTTCCTGCGCGAGGCGCCGCAGCGCGGCCAGCAGCGAGTCGCCCAGGATCGAGCCGACCACCGCCGCATACAACATCCCCTCGGCGCCCCGGGCTCGCCCGACGAAGTCGAGATCGTGGCCGGCGATGGTCTCCGCGACGTCCGCGTACTGCTCCAGAAGCGCCCCGACGTCGCCCCCGACCTGCTCGAACGCGGCGAGCACCTCGGCCGCGGCCTGCCGGGCGGGGGCACTGCGGCCGACCAGCCAGCCACGCTCGCCGACGAGCTTGTCGATGCGCACCCGGGCAGCCTGCACGGCCTCGGGATCGATGGAGTCCTTGCCGCCGGCCGCCGAGGGCAGCGCCTGGCCGAGCACCTCATGTACGTCCGGGTCGGGCTGGTCGAGGGCGGCCAGCAGCTGACGGATCGTAGCGATCGGCAGCCGGCCGACGTCCAGCAGGACCCGCACCAACCGCAGCCGCTGGACGTGGCGATCGTCATACCTGGCCTGGTTCGGGCTGGTCAGCTCGCCGGCCGGGAGCAGTCCCTCACGCAGGTAGTACTTGATCGTCGGCACGGGAACGCCGGTCCGCCGGCTCAGTTCCGCAATGCGCATGAGGCTCCTTCCAACCCTGATATGGATAGTGTACCTTGCCAATAGCAGACAGCACCGCTATCCATTCAGACCCGGGAGCACCCGATGCACGTCGCTCGACTTCACCGCCCCCTCATCGTGGTCGCCGGCCTGATGGCGGCCCTGGCCACGTTCGCCGCGATCGGCATCTTCGTGGACGACCGCACGCTCGTCGGCGTGCCGATCTGGCTCAAGCCGTTCAAGTTCTCGGTGTCGATCGCGATCTACGGCACGACGATCGCGTGGATGCTGAGCCTGCTCGCGGAGCGGCGCCGGCGCTTCGGCTGGTGGCTCGGCACGGTCATCGCCGCCGCCATGCTCATCGAGATCGCGATCATCGTGGGCCAGGCGGCCCGCGGCCACCAGAGCCACTTCAACCACCAGACCCCGCTCGACGGCGCGCTGTTCAACATCATGGGCGCCACCATCGCGGTGGCCTGGGTCGCCACGCTGATCCTCGCCATCCTGCTGCTCATGCAGCGCATGCCGGACCGCGCCAACGCCCTGGCCGTGCGCCTGGGCATCATCGTCGCGCTGGGCGGCATGGCGGTCGGCTTCCTCATGACCATCCCCACCGCCGCCGAGCTCGCCCAGGACAACCCGACGATCCTCGGCGCGCACAGCGTCGGCGTGCCCGACGGCGGCCCCAGCCTGCCGCTGGTCAACTGGAGCACCACCGGCGGCGACCTGCGCGCCGGGCACTTCATCGGCATGCACGCGCTGCAGGCGCTGCCGCTGTTCGCGCTCGCCCTGACGCTGGCCGCGCGCCGCGTCGCCCGCCTGCGCGCCGACCGGGTGCGCGCCCGCCTGATCGCGGTCGCCGGCTTCTTCTACGCCGGCCTGACCGTCCTCGTCACCTGGCAGGCGCTGCGCGGCCAGTCGCTGATCCACCCGGACGCGCTGACCCTCACCGTCGCGGGCGCCCTGATCCTGGCGAGCGCCGTGGGCGCGCTCTGGGCCTGGGTGGCCGCCGGCGCCGACCGCTCCCCCGCCACGCCCCGGCCGGCCGGGGCGTTCTGATGGCCGCGACGCTGTTCCGGCTGGCATTTTTGGCGGCGGTACCGTTCTGGGCCCTCATGATCCTGGCGCCCACCTGGCGCTGGACCCACCGGATCGCCTCCTCGCCACTCATCGTGCTCCCGGCGCTGGTGGTGTGGGCGTTCGCGATCGCCCCCGGGTTCGGCGACTTCGCGCGCGAGATGCTCGACCCCGACCTGGCCGGCGTCAAGGCACTGCTGGCGAACGACGACGTGGTCGCCGCGGTGTGGGCCCAGGTGATCGCATGGGACCTGTTCATCGGCCGCTGGATCTACCTGGACAGCCGCGAGCGGGGCCTGCACCCGCTGCTCATGGCCCCGGTGCTGGTCCTGACGATCCTGCTGTCCCCGATCGGCATGCCGCTGTACCTGGCGCTGCGCCTGCTGAAGCCCGCCCCGCGCAAGCCCTGAACCGCCCCTGCGCGCGGCGGTCAGCCGTGCATCACGCGCCAGCGGGCCAGGTTGTGACGCGCGTCCACCAGGGCGTCGTGGCGCCCCTCGGCCACCGGCAGCGACGGGCGGCCGGCGTCGTCCCACAGCTGGCGCAGGTCCTTCGTGAACCGCGGGATCTCGCGCGGCAGCGCCGGCATCGAGCCCCACAGCTGGGCCAGGGCGACGTGGTCGTACGCGGCGTACCACGCCCACAGCTCCAGCTCGTCCGCCTCTCCGCTGCGCAGCGGCTCGGTGAGGAAGTCCAGCAGCTCCTCGCGGATCCGCTCGCGCGAGCGCCACGCCTTGTCCGCCGGGGACGGGAGCTTGTCGAGGACGTTGCGGCGCACCCAGGAGACGGCCCGGGAGTCGTCGAACTCGGTCGATACCGCGTAGTACTCGCGCCCATGCTCGTCGACCACGCCGATCGAGACCAGGTCGATCAGCCTGCCGTCCTCGATGAACTCGCAGTCGTAGAAGTACCGATACGCCGCCACCGCACCCATCCTGCACCATGGCGCGAACGCTGATCACAGCGAGGCGCGAATTGGCCGCCGTTGATCTCGATCCGCCACGCGCCGCGGCCTGCCCCGTCACGCTCCGCGGCGCCGGACGAATCGACGAAATCGCGACCGGGCCCTGGGTGCTCGCACCACCCGGGGCCCGGTCGCGCCCTTGCCATGCCCCCCGCCCCCCAGCGGTTTGCGTGGTGGCACTAGCCTGCCTGCGGACTCATGAACGGCGCTGTCGGTGAGCCGATGCGGGGGATGTACAGAGTCCGACACGCACGTCATGATCTGGTAGAAGTTCCGTACTGTCTTCGTGATCACCTAACGTGATCATCAGTCCGATCAACGCTGAACCGGGAGGAGCTTGACCGTGGAGGGTCGACTGCCAGATCCCGGCGACGCACTGACCGGTGTGGAAATGTTCAGTGGTCTGGAGCCCGATGTCCGTCAACGGGTCATCCAGGCGGCGGTGCCACGGACATACCGCAAAGGCCAGCTGCTGTTCGTCGAAAACGATCCGGGCGAGTCGCTCATCGTGCTCAAGCGCGGTGCTGTGATGGTGTTCCGGACCGCACCGACTGGCGAGCGCGCGGTGCTTTCGGTGGTCCGGCCGCCCGACGCGCTCGGCGAGGTGTCGCTGCTCGACGGCTCCGGCCGCTCGGCGTCGGCCGAGGCGATCGAGGACTGCCAGGCGCTCGCGCTCTCTCGGCCCGCGTTCATCGAGCTGGTCCACGCCAACCCGCGGATCCTCGACGCCGTCATGCGGTCGCTGGGCGGGCTCATCCGGCGGCTCACCGAGCAGAACGCCGACCACGTCTTCCTCGACCTGCCGGGACGCGTCGCCAAGACGCTGGTCCGCCTGGCCGGCGAGACCACCGCGCCGATGGTCACCATCGAGCTCAACCAGAGCCAGCTCGCCGAGATGGCCGGCGGCTCGCGGCAGAGCGTCAACCAGGCGATCGGGTCGTTCGCCAGCCGCGGCTGGCTGCGCACCGAGGGCCGCCGGATCGTGGTGACCGACCTGAGCGCGCTGCGCCGCCGGGCCGGGATGACCGAACGCTGAGCCCCGCCGCCCTTTCAGGCAGGTAAACCGGAAAACAGGCGGAAAAATAGGACTGGACGGCCGGGGTGCCGGGTGCCATTTCGGACACCTGGCCGCCCCGGCCGCCGACGTGTGAGGATGGGTTCTCACAGGGCAAGGGAGTGTCGGCGATTTCCAGTCAGTGCGCACGCTGCGGCCGCCCGGCGAGCGAGGGCGACCGTTTCTGCGGTGGTTGCGGCGCCGAGCTGAGCCCGCCGTGCCCGACCTGTGGGCGCACGCTGGCGCCCGATGCCGTGTTCTGCACCGGCTGCGGCACGCCGCGGGCCGACACGAGCGTGGCGCGCAACCTGATCCGCGCCGAGCGCACCGCCGGCCGGGCCTCGGTGCCGGCGATCCCGGCGGCACGCAGCGAGGACCGGCGGCGCATCAGCGTGCTGTTCGTGGACCTGATCGACTTCACGCCGTACGTCGAGCGCGCCGACCCCGAGCTCGTCCGCGAGCTGCAGAAGAGCTTCTTCTCCACCGCCCGCGAGGTCATCGGGCAATACGGCGGGGTCGTCGAGAAGTACATCGGCGACGCGGTCATGGCGCTGTTCGGCGCGCCCGTGGCCACCGAGACCGACGCGGTGCGCTGCGTGCGGGCTGGGCTCGAGCTGCAGCGGGTGCTCGCGCGGTACGCCAGCACCGGCGAGGGCGAACGCGAGCTGCGCTTCCGCGTCGGCGTCGCGACCGGCGAGGCCCTCGTGGACGTGGCCGCGGCCCGCGACGGCGGCCAGGCCATCGTCGCCGGCGACGTGGTCAACACCGCGTCCCGGCTGCAGTCGCTGGCCCCGCCCGGCGGGGTCCTGGTGTGCGGCAGCACCTACGCGCTGACCAAGTCCTCGATCCGCTACGAGGCGCAGCCGCCGGCGACGCTGCGCGGGCGCTCCACGCCGACCGAGGTGTGGCTGGCGCTGGCCCCGCTGCGGCGCAACCACCCCGACCGCGAGGCTGGCTCGACCCCGCTGGTCAACCGCACCCACGAGCTGAGCCTGCTCGTCAACGCGCTGCACCGGGGCCTGCGCGAGCGCACCCCGCAACTGGTCACCGTGCTCGGCCACGCCGGCATCGGCAAGAGCCGGCTGGTGCACGAGCTGTTCCTGCACGCCGAGCGGCTCTTCGACGCGCCGGTGGCGTGGCGGACCGGGCGCTGCCCGCCGTTCGGGGAGAACGTCACGTATGCCGCGCTCGCCGACATCGTCAAGGCGCAGTCCGGCATCCTGGACACCGACACCGCCGAGACCACGCGTGAGCGGCTCGACACGGCGCTCGCGGCGATCGTCGGGCCCTCGGAGGCCGAGCGGCTCGCCGAGGCGCTCAGCCCGCTCGTCGGCCTGCCCGGGCCGAAGCTCGCCCCGGACGAGACCGAGTCGGCGTGGCGGCGCTTCGTGGTGGCGCTCGCCGCCCACCGCCCTACCGTCCTGGTCTTCGAGGACCTGCACTGGGCCGACGAGTCGATGGTCCGGTTCGTGGAGCGGCTCGGCGCCTCGGTGCGCGACGTGCCGCTGCTGCTGCTGTGCACCGCGCGCCCGGAGCTGCTGGAGCGCAACCCGAGCTGGGCCGGCGCGGTCGCGGGCGCGGTGTCGATCACGCTGCCCCCGCTGCGCGACACGGAGATCGCGACGATGTACGCCCACCTGCTGGGCGCGGCGACCTTCCCGTCGCAGTCGCTGAGCTCCCTGGTCGAGCTGGCCGACGGCAACCCGCTCTACGCGCTCGAGTACACCCGGATGCTCGCCGAGCAGGGCAACCTACCCACCACCGACGCCTTCGGGCGCAAGCTGCCGATGCCGGACAGCGTGCACGCGGTCATCGCCAACCGGGTCGACCTGCTCGACGCCGCCGACCGGGCGGTGCTGCAGGCCGCCGCGGTCGTCGGCATGAACTTCTGGCCGGGTGCGGTCGGGGCCGCCATGAGCCGGCCCGCCGACGGCATCGAGCGCTCCCTGCGCCGGCTCGAGCAGCGCGACCTCATCCACGAGCAGGCCGCCTCCACGATGGAGGGCCAGACGGAGTACCGCTTCGGCCACGTCCTGGTCCGCGACGTGTGCTACCAGCGCCTGCCGCGCACCGAGCGGGTCGCGCGCCACGAACTGACCGCCGAGTGGCTGGACAACGTCGCCGCCGACCGGGACACCGACCTGGCCGAGGTTGTCGCCAACCACCGGTTCACGGCGTACGAGATCGCCCGCTCCCTCGGCCTGGACGCCGCGCGCTACAGCGTCCCGGCGCGCGACGCGATGCACCGCGCGGCCCGCCGCGCCTACGCGCTGCACGCCCTGGAGGCGGCCGCCGCGCACGCGGGCAAGGCGCTGGCCCTGTGCGACGAGGACACCGACGCGCTGGAGCGGCTGCGGATCGAGCAGCTCAGCACGGAGATCGCGTTCTACGCCAACCCGGAGTCGTTCCTGGGCACCGGCGGCGCCGACCGGCTGGTCGGGCTGGCCGAGCGCCTCTACGCGGCCGGCGACCAGGCCGGCGCGGCGCGCGCGTGGACGGTCCGGGGCCAGGCCGCCTGGCTGCGCGCCGACCGGCTCGACGCGCTGTCCTGCCTCGACCGCGCGGTGGAGCTCTTCGACGAGCTGCCGGACGGGCCGCAGAAGGCCGACGCGTACGCCGAGCTCGGCCGCCTGCACATGCTGAACTTCGAGGTCGAGCCGGCCGTCGCGGCGGCCAGCGCGGCCGCGGAGATCGCCGACCGGCTGGGCCTGATCGAGGTGGCCACCGGCGCGCGGATCACGATCGGCACCGCGCTGTTCCAGGCCGGCGACCGCTCGGGCCTGGTAGAGCTGCAGTCCGCACTGGAGGTCAGCCGCGAGCGGCGGCTGCTGTCGGAGCACCGGGCGCTGCGCAACGTCTCGTGGGCGCTGCTGGAGGACGGCGACTGGACCGCGTCGGCGGCCCTGCTGGGCGACAGCCGCAACGCGGTGCCCGGCAGCCACACGCTCGCGACCGGTTACTCCGACGTCGCCCAGTCGGCCTACTTCACCGGGGACTGGCCGGCGTACGTCGTCGCGGCCGAGGCGGCCATGGCCGAGCCCGGCGCCGAGTGGGACCTGCAGGTCCGCGGGGTGCGCGCCTGGATCCGCACGCTGCGCGGCCAAGCCCTCGACGACGGCGGGAACGACGTGGAGGACCTCGTCGCCGCCGGCCGGCGCAGCGGCTTCTACCGCCTGCAGTGGGTCGCGCTCGGCCACGGCGCCCTGTGCCGGGCCCTGCAGGGGCGCGACCGCGACGCCGAGGCGCTCATCGTGGAGCTGGCCAAGACGTGGCGGGAGGTCCGCGCGATCGCCAGCGGCGAGTGGATCGACGCGACCGCGCACGCGGCCGTGCTCTCCGGCCGGGTGGCGATGATGGCGGTCCGGGACATGCTCGCCGACGTGCCGCACCGCACCCCGTGGGTGGAGGCGGCGCTGCGCACGATCACCGGGGCGATCGCGTTCGTCGACGGCGACGTCGCGCGGGCGGCGGACATGCATCTGGCCGCGGCCGAGATCTACGGCGAGATCCCGAACAACTCGGCGCGCATCCTGTCGGTCGCCTGGGCCGTGCAGGCGCTGGGCCGCGGCGGCGACGACCGGATCGAGCCGTGGCGGGCCGAGCTGGTCGCCTTCGCCGAGCAGGCGGGCACGCCCCGCCTGCTCGAGCTGGCATTCGAGCCGGCATTCGAGCCGGCAGAGGTCAGGCCGCCACAGGCTGCGACGGGGTCGCAGGCTGCTGGGCGTTCTTGACCTTCTGGGCGTACATGTCGATGTACTCGCGCCCGGAGAGCGTCATGAGCTCGTACATGATCTCGTCGGTGACCGCGCGCTCGATGAACCGGTCCCCCGCCATCCCGGCATACCGGGAGAAGTTGAGCGCGGGGCCAAACCTGATGTGCACCCGCTTGAGGTTCGGCAGCCTCTGCCCGATCGGCTGGATCTTGTCCATGTTCATCATGGCGACGGGGACGACGGGCGCCCCGGACTCCAGCGCGAGGCGGGCGACGCCGGTCTTGCCGCGGTACAGCCGCCCGTCGGGCGACCGGGTGCCCTCCGGGTAGATGCCGAAGATGCCGCCCTCCCGCAGGATCTTGAGGCCCACCTCGAGCGCCGCCCGGGCCGCCTTGCCCCCGGAGCGGTCGATGGGGACCTGGCCGGTGCCGGCGAAGAACAGCTTGGTGAGCCAGCCCTTGATCCCCTTTCCGGTGAAATACTCGGCTTTGGCCGGGAAGGTGACGCGACGCTTGACGCTCAGCGGCATGAAGATCGAGTCGGCGAACGAGAGGTGGTTGCTGGCGATGATCACCGGGCCCTGGGCCGGGACGTACTCAACCCCCTCCACCTTCGGGCGGAACACCAGCTTCAGCCAAGGTCCGAGGACGATGTACTTGAGGAGCCAGTAGAGCACCGGCCGTCCTTTCGCCAGTCGCGCGACAATCGGTGATGACCGTCGCAATGAGCCTACGAAGCAGTACGGCACACCACAACGCACTCCCGGAACGACGGCCGGGCATGTCAGGATTTCGGTCAGCGGTTTTTTCGCGGCGCACCCGGACGCCGCGATGGCGGCCGCGGGGAGGGGCAAGCTGTGCCAGGGGGTGGGGCGCGGCGCGGCCGGCGGGACAACGGCCTGGTGGCGCAGGAGTACGCGGTGGTGGGCGACGTCGATCCGCGGGTCGGCGAGCATCTGCTCGACATGCTGGCTGAGGGCGGCATAGCGGCATATCTGCAGCCCGCCTCCGACCTGCATCCGCTGACCCGCACCACGACGCTGCCCGCTCGGCCGACCGATCGGCTCTACGCCGACCGGGAGCACCTGGCCACCGCGCGGGACTACCTCGCCCAGCTCACGTCCGTGGCCGAGCAGCACACCCCGGCCGCCGAGACGCCGCAGCCGGCCCCGGTGGAGAGCAAGGCCCCGGCCGCCGAGTCCGACGAGGACGCCTTCGCCGCGATCGTGGCCGGCTTCCACAACACCGTCGACCCGGCCGCCGCGGTGCCGTGGCCCGCCGCCGAGAACCTGGAGTCCTCCAGCACCGCCGCGCCGGACATGGACACCGAGCCGGCGCCGCGCGCGCCGCTGCGCCGGCCCTCCGACGCGGTCGACCGGTCGCTGCTGGACAGCCTCGACACCTTCGGCGCCGACCTGCCCGACGACGAGGAGGACGAGGAGGGGTACACCCCGCCTCCCCCGCCGCCGCTGCCGCGGATCGCGCCGGTCACGATCGCCGGGGTCCTGGCCCTGGCCGCCGGGATGATCCTGCTGTTCTGGCCGGACATCCTGCCACTGGGCTCGCAGACCACGCTGTTCCTGGGCTTCGCGGGCGTGCTCGGCGGCTTCGTGACCCTCGTGCTGCGGCTGCGCCCCGGCGACGAGGACGACGACGACCCCGACAACGGCGCCCGCGTCTGACCCGGCCCTGACCCGGTCCTGGCCTAGCGAACCGGCCTAGCGAACCTTCTCGAGCCAGTCGGCGATGGCGTCGATCGGCTCCTGCCAGCGGGCGTCGAGCATCAGGTCGTGCCCCATGCCGGGGAACAGCAGCGGCGAGCCGCCGTAGCGCCGCGCCACCCACTCCAGCGCCGAGCCGGACACCACCCGGTCGTGCGGGCTGCCCACCACGAGCACCGGCGGCGAGCCGACCGGCGCCTCCGGCTGGCGGCGGCGGATCAGCTGCCGCTGGGCGCCGCCCGGGATCCGCTGGAGGCGCTGGGCGTACGCCTGGGCCTGGTTGCCCGCCAGCGCCCGGCTGAACAGCTGCTCCCGGCGCAGCGACACCCGGCCGCCGAACAGCCCCGGCAGGGTGCCCACCGGGTTGCGCCCCAGCAGGCCGAACGCGGTGCCGACGCCGCCGAAGACGGGGGCGAGCAGCACGCCGGCGCGCACCGGGTAGCGGGCCATCGCCATGGCCACCACCAGCGCGCCCGCGCCGTGCCCGACGAGCACCGCCTGCCGGGGCAGGGACGCCGCCACCTGGGTGACGTCGTGGACGTAGTCGCGCAGCCGGGCCTGCGGCGCCGGGCCGCTGCCGCCGTGGCCGCGCAGGCTCATCGCATACGCCGGGAAGCCCCGCTCCGCCGTGTGCTCCAGCCAGTGCTGGGCGAAGGCCCACGCGCCGTGGCCGTATCCGGGCACGAACAGCACCGGGGCCGCGGTGCCCCCGCCCGATGGCTGTGCGTCGAGCACCTCGCGGTGCACCGGCTTCGGCGGATCGGCCCACTCGTCGGAACGCATCACCCGCGTGGTCAACGGACCGCCTCCAGCTCGTGCAGGGTCTTCTCCAGCTCCTGCAGGTACACGAAGTGGCTCACCTCGAACCAGTGGCGGGTCGAGTCGGTGACCTTCCGCTGGGTATAGCGGCGGTCGCCGTCGGCCCGCAGCCGCGCCCAGATCGCCTGCGCCTTGTCCGGCGCCGCGTCGAGCACCCGCAGCCACTGCGCGATGAGCACGGTCTGCCAGTGCGACAGCGTGAACAGCGCCGAGTCGGGCTGCAGCAGCCCCGCCACCGCGAGCGTCGGGTGCGTGCGGGACAGCATCTGCAGGGCCAGCCGCGGCCGCCCCGCCGAGTCGGTGGACAGCAACTCCGGGGCGAGGAACTCGAACTTCGGCTGGTATCCGGTGGCCAGCACCACGAGGTCGGGGTCGATCACCCGGCCGTCGGCCAGCACCACCTCGTGCCCCTCGAAGTGCTTCACGTCCGGTACCGCGGTGATGGCGCCGTGCCCGAGGTAGTACGGCAGTTGGCTGTTCACCAGCGGGTGCATCTCCAGAATGCCGTGCTCCGGCTTCGGCAGCCCGAACCGGGTCAGGTCCCCCACCGTCATGTTGATCGTGCGGTGCAACAGCCACTGGCGCACCCGCACCGGCAGCCGCATCGCCAGAATCTTGTCGTTGACCTGGTCGGCCGGGCGGCCGAGGGCGAACTTCGGCGCGTACCAGTACCCGCGGCGGGTCGAGTGCCAGCACTTGGCCGCCTGCTGGGCCGCCTCGACCGCGATGTCGCAGCCGGAGTTGCCGGCGCCGATGACGAGCACCCGGTGCCCGCGCAGCTGGGCGGCGTCCTTGTACTGGCTGGCGTGGATGACCTTGCCGCGGTACTCCGCCAGGCCTTCGTACTCGGGCATCTTCGGCGACCAGTTGTGCCCGTTGGCGGCGACCACGGCCGAGTAGCGCATGGTGCGCGGCGCCCCGCCCCGCGACCCCTTGACCGTCACGTCCCACCGCGGCGGGCCGCCGGCGGCGTCCTCGGCCGGCTCGACCCGGGCCACCTCGGTGCCGAACCAGATGTGCTCCCGCAGCCCGAAGTGGTCCGCGTAGCGTTCGAAGTACGCCAGCAGCTGCGTGTGGTGCGGGTAGTCCGGCCAGTCGTCGGGCATCGGGAAGTCGGGGAACTGGGTGAAGGGCTTCGACGAGATCAGGTGCGTGCTCGCGTACACGGGGCTGCGATCATGCCGCCAGTTCCACCCCCCGCCGACGCCGGTCTCCCGCTCGTAGCAGTCCACGCCGAACCCGGCCTCGCGCAAGTTCTTGATCGCCGTGAGCCCGGTCCCGCCGGCGCCGATCACGCAGACCGTGTCGCCGCGGTCGTATACCGGCTCGCCGTCCCGCCAGTGCGTCGCATTCCCGGCAAGGTCGCCGAATCGGCCCTCAGCACTCACCGCGTCGTCTCCCCACTCCCCGGTGTACCCGGCGCAGATCCTCTCCGCGAAGGCCGCTTTTGTCCAGTCGGCCCCTTGCCGCAGAGTGGCCATGTGGCCATTATTGGAGCGTGAGCCTCTCGTTCGAACAGCGCGTCCCCTGGACGGTCCCCGACACCCTGGAGGAGCTGACCGGCCCCACTCACGGCGTCGTCCACCTGCCCAAACACCTGGACTGGTCGGAGCAGCGGGTCTACGACCTCGACGACCCGAAGGACCTGGGCGTCATGTACGAGCGAGTGATCCGCGAGTCGGCCACCCCGGGCGACCTCCGCACATACCTCGACGCGGCAACGCTGCGGCGCATCTGGCGCCGGATGTGGCTGCCACGGACCGTCCGCGCCCTGTGGGAGGCCAGGTTCCCCGACCTCCGCGCCGCGGTGTAGCCGGTGCTGCCGCTGCACTCCCGGATGACCCGGGTGGCACTGCGCGCGATCGACAGCTACGGCTTCTGCCTGGCCGGCGGCTACGCCGTCCAGGCGCACGGCTTCACCGACCGGCAATCCGACGACGTCGACCTGTTCACGACCATGGCCCAGGCGAGGCACTTCCCGAAGGCGGTCCGCGCGGTCACCAAGGCGCTGGCCGACGAGGGGCTGACCAGCGAAATCACGCGGCGATTCGAGATGTACGCCAGATTTCAGGTGACCGACCCGGCCACCGGCGAGACCACGCACCTGGATCTCGGCACCGACTGGCGGGCGCGGGATCCCGTGGCGCTGGTCATCGGCCCGGTGCTGCACCCGGACGACGCGGTGGCGAACAAGGTCTCCGCGCTGTACGGACGGGCCGAATTCCGGGACTTCATCGACGTCCACGGCGCGCTGACCGACGGCCGCTACAGCGGCGACGACCTGCTCCGGCTCGGCGCCGAGCACGAGCAGGGCTTCGACCCGGCGATGTTCGTCTCGGCCCTGCGGTCCGTCGACCGCTTCGGCGAGCTCGCCTACCGGGTCTACAACCTGACCAACGAGCAGGGTGCCGCGATCGCCGGGCGGATGCTCGCCTGGGCGGACGAGATCGAGGCGCGGTACCGGGACCGGGCGGGTTAGGTTTCGAGCTCCAGGTCGGCGACGATCGGGAAGTGGTCGCTCGCGGCGCGGGTCTGCGGGGTGTCGATCACGTCGTACTGCAGGACGGTGAAGCGCCGGTCGACGAAGATCGCGTCCAGGCGCTCGCGGGCCGCCGTCGCGGGGTAGGTCGGGCGCTCGTCGGGGCCCGCCGCGTCGGTGAGGCCGTCGGCGATCATGCGCCAGGCGGCGCCGCCGGAGTTCTCGTTCAGGTCGCCGGCGAAGAGCAGGGGCTCCGGTACCTCGTCCATGTGCTGCTTGAGCAGGGCCGCCTGGGTCGGGCGCTCGGCCGCGTCGGTGGACAGGTGCGAGCCCGCCGCCACGAACGTGGCCCGGCCGACGCGGCACCGCACGAAGACGGCGCCGCGCATGTGCCGGCCGGGGGTGAGCGGGTAGCGCACGTTCCACTCGGTGAGCGCGCGCACCCGCAGGTTGGTGAGGATCAGGTTGCCCAGCGCCGGCAGCCCGCCGCCGCCGATGACGAGCTCGAAGCCGCGGGCGAGGTCCGCGGACTTCTGCCGCCACCGGAAGCGCCGGGGCGCCTCCTGCAGGATCGCCAGGTCGGGCGCGGCCTCCCGGACGGCCGACGCGAGCGCGCGCCGGTCGTCCTTGAGCCCGTGCAGGTTGTACGAGAGCACCCTGATCTTCGTCATGCGCCAACCCTCATGTGCGTGCCCTCACGTCCTTGCCAGGTCCGCCGCTCCCACGACGCCCGCCAGGTTGCCCATCAGCGCCGGGCGTACCTCGGCCACGGGCAGCCGGCCGCGCTGGGCGAGCTGCTCCTCGTAGCTGGCCCGGGCCGGCTTGAGCAGCAGGTCGCCGGCGTCGATCACGCCACCGCCGACCACGATGACCTGCGGGTCGAGCGTCTGCACGAGGTCCGCGAACGCGACGCCGAGCCAGTGCCCGACCTGCTCGAAGGCGCCGGTCGCGACCGGGTCGCCGAGCCGGGCCGCCTCGGTGACCGCCGGGCCCTTGATCGCGTCCGGGTCGCCGCCGGCCATCTGCAGGAGGCGCTCGGCGGCCTCGGGCCGGGCGCGGGCGTCGGCGCGGGCGAAGCGGACCAGCGCGTTGCCGCTGGTGTACTGCTCCAGGCAGCCGTGTCGGCCGCAGCCGCACGGGTGGCCGTCCGGCACCATCATCGCGTGGCCGAGCTCCCCGGCGACGCCGTGGGCGCCGCGGATGAGCCGGCCGCCGATGATGATCCCGCCGCCGATGCCGGTGCCCACGGTGTACAGCACCATCGAGTCGTTGGCGTCGTGCGCCGCGCCGAAGCGGAACTCGGCCCAGGCCGCCACGTTGCCGTCGTTCTCCACGACGGTCGGCAGCCCGACGGCCTGCTGGATCTTGTCGCGCAGCGGCTCGTTACGCCAGGCCAGGTTGGGCGCGAACTGCACGATCGAGCGGGTCTCGTCGACCCATCCGGCCGCGCCGATGCCGACGGCCTCCACCTCGTACGCGGTCGCCAGCTCCTTGATCACCTCGATGATGCGGTCGGCGGTCTCGCCCGGGTCCTGCGCCGGTGTGTCCCGTCGCGTCTGGACGAGCACGTCGCCCGCGGAGTCGACGACACCGCCGAGCACCTTGGTACCGCCGATGTCGACGCCGATGGTCAGCCCCACTGCGGCAAGCTCCTCTCGTACCGGCTCAGGCCAGCGCCGGGGTTGAAGGTTCGAGGGGTCAATCCTGTGCGACGTCGCTGTCGGTGGTTGACGGTTCCTGGGTGGCCGAGTGCCACACGTCCGGCTCCTCGTCGGGGCCGGGGCCTTCGGGGCCTCCACCCGGGGCTTTGAAATGCGGGGCCGCACGCTCCCCGAACGCCCGCAACACCGAGGCGAGACCGGCGGCAAGGTCCCCGGCGCCGGTGGCCAGCCGCTCGGCGAAGTCCGGATCGGGCTCGCGGGCGGCGGCGATCGCCTTGCACAGCGGGCACACGCAGCACTCGGCCGACCCGGTGGCGAAGCCGGCGGTGCTGCGCGCGGCCATCGACACGGCGGCGAGCGCCGTAGCGACCAGGCGCTCCGCCTCCTCGCGGGGGTCTTTCATGACCCGGCCTCGACCCGGCGCTTGAGCTCCTTGAGCGCGGTGTCCATAATCATCTTCTCGGCCTTGCGTTTGAACATGCCAAGCATGCCGATCGCCAGCTCCACGGCGAGCGAATAGGTCACCGTGGAAGTCCCGTCGGAGTTGGCGGTAATGTCGTAGCTGCCGTCCTGCTGCTTCTGCATCTTCGACGGTGCCACGAGGCTCCACTCGATGCGACCCAGGTCTTCGGCGTATTCGTACTGCAACGTGTATTCGTCGGACACCGGGCCCGAATCGAGGACGAAGCGGACCTGGCTGGCGTATCCGTCCTCGTATTCCTCGACCACCTCGACCGACTTCACCGCCGCCACCCACTCCGGGTAACGGGGGAAGTCGGAGATGACCGCGGCGACCCGCTCCGGGGGCGCGTCAATGACGATCGACTGCGTCGAAGTGTCGGCCATGCGTGGCAGGCTACCTCTGTCACCGAGGCCGTGGGGCGTCGGCTCGCCTCCTGGCGGGCGCTCGCCGGACCAGCTATGCCTACGGGTAGGTTCCCGATACGGAAACAGAGCCGAAATAAGGAGTCGGACGTGCGCGAGTTCTCCGTCCCCGCCGCGGTCATCATCGCCGAGACGGCCACGCTGACCGACCCCGTCTGGGACAATGCGACCGTTGCCCCCGACACGGTGCAGTTCCAGCGCCTGGCGGACGGCGTGTGGCAGGACGTCACCTGCGCGCAGTTCCTCGACCAGGTCGTGGCGCTGGCCCGCGGCCTGCTGGCGGCCGGCATCGAGCCGGGCGAGCGGGTGGCGCTGATGAGCAAGACCCGCTACGAGTGGACCCTCATCGACTACGCGATCTGGACCTGCGGCGCGGTCACCGTGCCGATCTACGAGACGTCCAGCCCCGAGCAGGTGGCGTGGATCCTGCAGGACTCCGGCGCGGTGGCCTGCTTCGTGGAGAGCGACGCGCACCGCGACGCCGTGGCGCAGGTGCGCGACCGCACCCCGGCGCTCGCGCACGTGTGGCAGATCGACGGCGCCCGCGGCGCGGTCGAGGAGCTCGTCGCCGACGGCGCCGGGGTGCCCCGGGAGGACGTGGACCGGCGGCGCACCGCGACGAAGGCGGACGACCTCGCCACGATCATCTACACCAGCGGTACCACGGGACGCCCCAAAGGCTGCATGATCACGCACCGCAACATGCTCTCGGACATCGTCAACGCCGTCCCGGAGCTGCGCTCGCTGTTCAACGAGGGCGCCCGCACCCTGCTCTTCCTGCCGCTGGCGCACTCCTTCGCCCGGCTCATCCAGATCGGCGTGGTCCAGGCGCGGGCCACGCTGGGGCACACGGCCGACACGAAGAACCTGGCCGACGTGCTGAAGAGCTTCCGGCCGACGTTCGTACTCTCCGTGCCACGCGTGTTCGAGAAGGTCTACAACACCGCCAAGCAGCGCGCGCAGGCCGACGGCAAGGGCGCGATCTTCGAGCGGGCCGAGCGCGTGGCGATCGACTACAGCGCGTCGCCGTCGCCCGGCCTGGTACTCAAGGCGCAGCACGCGCTGTTCGACCGGCTGGTGTACGGCAAGCTCCGCGCCGCGCTCGGCGGGCAGTGCACCCGCGCGATCTCCGGCGGCGCCCCGCTCGGCGAGCGCCTGGCGCACTTCTACCGCGGCATCGGCGTGACCGTCTACGAGGGGTACGGGCTGACCGAGACGTCCCCGGCCACCAACGCCAACCGCGACACCGGCGTGAAGATCGGCACCGTCGGCCGGCCGCTGCCCGGCGTCACGATCCGCATCGACGACGACGGCGAGATCCTGGTGCAGGGCGACATCGTGTTCCAGGGGTACTGGAACAACCCCGAGGCCACCGCCGAGGCGATCGATCCCGACGGCTGGTTCCACACCGGCGACCTCGGCGAGCTCGACGACGACGGCTTCCTGCGCATCACCGGCCGCAAGAAGGAGATCATCGTCACCGCCGGCGGCAAGAACGTGGCCCCGGCCGTGCTGGAGGACCGGGTCCGGGCGCACGCGCTGGTCAGCCAGTGCATGGTCATCGGCGACCGGGAGCCGTTCATCGCCGCGCTGATCACCATCGACCCCGACGCCCTGCCGGCCTGGAAGCGCGACAACGGCAAGCCCGAGGACGCCGGCGTCGAGGACCTCGTCGACGACGAGCAGCTGCGCGCGGAGATCCAGAAGGCGATCGACGAGGCCAACGACGCGGTGTCGAAGGCCGAGGCGATCAAGGTCTTCCGCATCCTGCCGCGCGACTTCACCGAAGCGACCGGGGAGCTGACCCCGTCGTTGAAGGTGAAGCGCAACGTCGTGATGAAGGAGTACGCGGGCGATATCGCCGCGATCTACGAGCGCTGACGAAGTGAAGGGATCGCTGTTGACGGACCTGCCGGACACGCCCGCTCGCCCCGCGGGCCCCGACGACCGTTCTCCGACCGCCCCGACCCCGGGCACGTTTCCGCAGCAGGCCGTGGTCGCCGTGCGCGGGCTCATGCTCGCCCTCGCCGCGCTGCTGCTGCTCAGCGACGGCGTGCGCGGCGCCGAGCTGGCCTGGCTCGCGCTGCTGGTCGCCGCCGCGGTCATTGCGACGGCCGCCCCCCGGGGGCACGATGTGGCCCGGCTGGGCCGCACCGCGGAGGTGCTGATCACGGCCTTCGCCGCCTCGACGCTCAACGGGGACGCCAGGGCCCTTCTGGTGTACCTCCCGGTGCCGATCGTCGCCGCCGCGCTCTCCGAGGGGCGCCGGATCGCGGGCGCGTACCTGGTCGCCTCGGCGGCGCTGCTCATCGCCGGCGGGGCGGTCGAGGGCCGGCTCGACGAGCGGGAGTACCTGACCGCGGGCGTCGAGTGGCTGGTGATCGCCGGCGTCGCCGCGTTCCAGGCCACGATGCTGCAGCGGTTCCTGCTGGCCCGCCGCCCCGACGACGCACCGCAGCCCTACGCCGAAGCGACCCGGCTGCTCACCCAGCTGCGCAGCGTGGCCCGGCAGCTGCCGGGCGCGACCCTCGACCCGGGCGGGCTCGCCGAGCACCTGCTCGACGAGGTCCGCGCGATGGTCCCCGCCGTCCGAGGCGCCGTGCTGTCCGGCAGCGGCGGCGGCCGGCTCGTGGTGCTGGCCCAGGCCGGCGTCGAGCGGCTGGACTGGGAGACCGCGCTGGACACCGAGAGCGCCGTCGCCGACGCCTGGGCGACGCAGCAGCCGGTCGTCTCCGGCCGCTCCCAGGCCCGCTCGGTGACCGGCGGGCAGAGCATCTCCTCCATGGTGGTGCCGCTGATCGCCGGCGTGCGCACCGTCGGGCTGATCGTGCTGGAGAGCGACGGCGCCGGGGCATACCCGCCGTCGCTGGTCGCCAAGGTCCAGTCGGTCACCGGCGCGGCCGCGCTGCGCCTGGAGGCCGCGCTGCTCTTCGACGAGGTGCGGTCCCTGGCCACCACCGAGGAGCGGCAGCGGCTGGCCCGCGAGATCCACGACGGCGTCGCCCAGGAGCTCGTCATGGTCGGCTACGGCATCGACAACGCCGTCGCGGCGCTGCCCAACGCCGAGGCCGCCGAGGAGGAGCTGCGCGTTCTGCGGGCCGAGGTCACCCGGGTCATCACCGAGCTGCGGCTGTCGCTGTTCGAGCTGCGCAGCGAGGTCGACCGGTACGGCGGGCTGATCGCCGCGATCGCCGACTACGCCCGCACCGTCGGCGCCTCCGCGGGCCTTCGCGTCCACCTGTCGCTCGACGAGACCACCGCCCGGCTGCCCGCCGCCGTCGAGGCGGAATTGCTGCGCATCGCCCAGGAAGCCATCACCAACGCGCGGAAGCATGCCGGCGCGGAGAATCTTTGGGTAACGTGCGCGGTCGATCCACCGTTCGCACAAGTAGAAATCTCCGACGATGGCAGCGGCATCGGTGAGAACCGCCCGGACGGGCGCTATGGTCTTGCGATCATGGCCGAGAGGGCGGAACGTATCCGGGGCCGGTTGGAGATCATGCCACGCGTGCCCAATGGGACCACAGTGGCGGTTGTGCTCGGAACCGCACCGCGTGCGCGGTAGCGTGAAGGCACCCAGAGGGAGAGAGCACCGGGAATGTCGACTACCGCGACCCCGACGACTCGCACGAAAGTGCTGCTCGTCGACGACCACGACCTCATTCGCCGAGGACTGCGGCACGCGTTCGAGCGCGACCGCCAGTTCGAGGTGGTGGGCGAGGCCGCCACGGCCGCCGAGGCGATCCGCCAGGCCGGCGCACTGCAGCCCGACGTCGTGATCATGGACCTCCGCCTGCCCGACGGCAGCGGCCTGGAGGCCACCCGCGCCCTGCGCAAGACCAGCAACAGCATGGGCATCGTCGTCCTGACCATGTACGCCGGCGACGACCAGCTCTTCGGCGCCCTCGAGGCCGGCGCCTCGGCCTTCGTGCCGAAGACCGCGCCCGCCGACGAGGTCGTGGCCGCGGCCCGGCACGCCGCCTCGGCCCCCAGCGCCTTCACCGCGGCCGACCTGGCCGAGGCGATGAAGCGCCGCCTGGCCCCGAGCGGCCCGCAGCTGTCTCCCCGCGAGGGCCAGGTCCTGCGCCTGCTCGCCGACGGCATGAGCGTGGCCGGCATCGCCAAGCAGCTGTTCGTCTCGGAGTCCACGGCGAAGACCCACATCTCGAAGCTCTACGAGAAGCTCGGCGCCGCCAACCGCGCCCAGGCCCTCATGACGGCGCTGCGCCTGGGCCTGCTCGAGGCGCCCGACGCCCCGAGCTTCTGACCTCGCGTTTCTGATCCCCCGGAATCCCCGGACGGCGCCTGGTCTGGTTCGGCCTTTGCGACGCCCGCCGAACCAGACCGGCCGCGCCATTCCCGGAATGGCGTCGCCCGTTTATCGCATTGTCGTCCGCGGATCGGCTATTCCTGTGCAAGTAGCGCGTGCAGCCGGGCGGCCTGCGTTTCCCAGCGCCACTCGGATTCGACCCACGCGCGCCCGGCCGCTCCCATTCGGACGGCCAGGTCGCGGTCGCGCAGCAGGGCGATCAGCCGGTCGGCGACGGCGTCGACGTCCCGCCCCGGCACCACGAAACCGGTCTCGCCCTCCCGGACCGCGTCCGGGGCGCCCCCGGAGTCCCCGGCGAGAACGGGCAGGCCGGTGGCGGAGGCTTCGAGGTACACGATGCCCAGCCCCTCGACGTCCAGCCCGCGCCGACGGGTGCGGCACGGCATGGCGAACACGTCCCCGGCCGCGTAGTGCGCGGGCAACTCGGCCCAGGACACCGACCCGGTGAATACGACGTCGCCGGCGACCCCCTGCTCGCGGGCCAGCCGCTCCAGCGCCGGCCGGTAGGGCCCGCCGCTCACGATCAGCAGGGCCGCGTCCGGCACCGCCCGCCGTACCTTCGGCAGCGCGCGGATGAGCACGTCCTGCCCCTTGCGCGGCACCAGCCGGGACACGCAGACCACCACCGGCCGCCCCGCCAGCCCGTGGCGGGCGCGCACCCCGGAGCCGTCCACCCGCGGCGTGTACGCGTCCACGTCGACGCCGGGCGCGAGCCGCTCCAGCGCGGTCAGCCCGCCGATCGCCCGGGCCAGCCGGGCCCGGGTGTACTCCCCCAGGTACGTCACGACGTCGGCCCCCCGCGCGATGCGCCGCAGCAGCGCCCGCGCGCCGGGCAGCGCGGCCCAGCCGACCTCGTGCCCGTGCGTGAGCGCGACGACCCGCTCCACCCCAGCCCGGCGGCGCAGCCCGTCGGCGAGCAGCCCGAGCGGCGCCGCCGCCCCGAACCAGACCCGATCACACCCGCGCCCCCGCGCGATCTCGACCGCCCGGCGCGCAACCGCCGGCGTGGGCAGCAGCATGCCGGTGGACTCCCGCACCACCTCGAACGGCTGCTCGGCGTCGAACTTGTCCGAGCCCTCCCACGTCGAGGCGTACACGACCACCTCGTCGCGCGGCTGGCGGACGGCCAGGTTGTGCACGAACTGCTGGATGCCCCCCGGCCGCGGCGGAAAATCATTGGTGATCAGCAGCGACGCGCCCATCCGAGGAACGCTACACAGTCACCAGCTGACGCGCGCCTCCGGCGCGGACGCGGTGGGGGGTTCCCACCCCACACCCCCCATGGCCGCTTCGCGGCCACCGGCCCGCGCTTCGCTGGCCGGTTCACCGGCTCCCTCGGCAGCATCACCGCGCTCTGCGCCCTGGGCTGGACGGGCCACCACGCCGACCTCCGGCGGCCAGCCCACTGGCGCAAGCATGACCCGCATGATCACGGAGTGAAAACGTACAAGGAGCAGCACGTTCACTCCGTGATCATCGAAATCCACGCACCGCGGCCGCCGAGCGCCGGAGCGGCGAGGTCAGCGTTAGGCGGCCAGTCCCGGGCCGACGCCGACGCACGGACGGAGCCGGGCGTGGACGGAGCCAGGCTGGGGCGGGCCGGCGCGTACACAGGCCCGCGATCTCCGCCGGCACAGCGCGAGCGGCGCGGTAGGGGCGACGCACGCCACGGGCAGCGCAGCGCGGCACGAGCGGCGCGGCACGGCGCGGGCGGCGCGGCACGGCACGGCGCGGGCGGCGCAGCGCGGGCGGCGCAGCGAGCACGGCGCAGCGCGGGCGGCGCAGCGAGCACGGCGCAGCGCGGGCGGCGCAGCGAGCACGGCGCAGCGAGCACGGCGCAGCGAGCACGGCGCAGCGAGCACGGCGCAGCGAGCACGGCGCAGCGAGCACGGCGCAGCGAGCACGGCGCAGCGA